>CAVVYJ010000008.1:0-92904 GCA_963752495.1 uncultured beta proteobacterium | reverse complement strand
ATTTATGTAACCCATGTAGTAAAACAGCCGAATCTAAACCGCCGCTGAACGCGACTAAGAGTTTGGGATTATTGAGTTGTTGACCTGAAAAAACATCCTCTAAAAATAACTTGAGGTGATTTAAGATAGAACCGCGCTTGTTTGCCGACCGCCTATTTTGCGCTGGCTTCTTTAAATTTACCATAGCTCATCAAGCGCTCGTATCTCGTTGCCAGCAACTTGTCGATATTTTTCTTTTGGAGCAGTTGCAATTGCTCTCTGAGTGCACGTTGCAATGTTAATTTCATCATTTCAGGATCTCGATGTGCGCCGCCCAGCGGCTCGGAAACGATCAAATCTACCAAACCCAAAGCTTTCAATCTGTCAGCGGTAATCGCCAGCGTTTCAGCGGCTTCTGGCGCTTTGCTTGCACTTTTCCATAGAATAGACGCACAGCCTTCTGGGGAAATTACAGAGTACGTTGCGTATTGCAGCATGATGAGCTGATCAACTACACCCAACGCCAATGCGCCTCCCGAGCCACCTTCACCGATAATCACACCAATAATCGGGGTTTTTAATTCACTCATCACATACAAGTTTTTGGCAATGGCCTCACTTTGCCCGCGCTCTTCAGCACCAATGCCAGGGTAAGCGCCAGGAGTGTCGATAAGCGTAATAATCGGCAAATGAAATTTTTCTGCAAGGCGAAATAAACGCAAAGCTTTGCGGTAACCTTCGGGGCGCGGCATACCAAAATTGCGATACTGGCGCTCTTTGACATCCCGTCCTTTTTGATGGCCAATCACCATCACGGGAATATCGTCCAAGCGCCCAATTCCACCTACAATCGCAGGATCATCTGCAAAAGCTCGGTCGCCATGCAGCTCCTGAAAGTCAGTAAAAAGCGCTTGAATATAATCCAGCGTATACGGACGTTGGGGATGACGCGCAACTTGTGAAATTTGCCACGCGCTTAAGTTCTGATAAGTATCTTCCAGAAGTTTTTTATTTTTTTTCTGAAGCTGCTCTAACTCTTTGGATATATCAAGCGCCTCATGCTCATCATGAGAAACTTGCAATGCCTCGATACGTTTTTCCAGCTCAGCAATTGATTGTTCAAAATCTAAAAAACTTACTTTCATGCGGTGTTCTCACTAATTCAATTAGCTAATTATAAAGGATTTTTACGTTTTCTTTCGAAAGCCATGACTGCAAGTGCTGGATTAAATCATCTTGTAGGTCCACACGCCAGTTATCGCCCAGCATCAGGCTTGCCTGACCTTGTGCATTATGATATTCGATTTTGATCGGGCATAGCTTTTTATCACTACTTTTGATGCGGTATGGGTTTAAAATTGCGGTAAGTTTGCTCGCATCAGATTGTCCATTGCACGATATTTTAAGCATGCTGGCGTAGGCGCTGCGTGCAGAGGGCAAATCGAAAAGTTTGCGCGCATTTACTCTAATACCTCCAGAAAACTCATCGTTACTCACACGCCCTTCAATCACCAGCAATTGGTCTTCTTTAATGAGGTTTGCATTCTGGTTCAGCAACTCACTGCCGACCACTACATCCACACGCGCAATCGCATCATCCAGTGAAACAATCGCCATTTTTCCGCGTTGCGTCATGCGGATGCGAATACCCATCACTACACCAGCGATGAGTTTGGGTTGTTCCTGCGGCACCAAATCTGCCAATGAGCCGCGCACAAACTGGGCAATCTCTTCTTTGTGGCTCAAATAGGGATGCCCGCTAAAATAAAAACCCAGTGCCGCTTTTTCTTCTAATAAAGTTTGTTCGGGAGTCCAGGCAGCGATATCTGGTAATTGATGCTGTGCAACCATAACTTCACTAAACAGGCTATTTTGCCCCGCATGATTATTGGAATGCTCAGCGGCCGAGATTGCCATTCCTACGCCCGCAAGCAATGCCGCGCGATTTGGTTCTAGTTTATCAAAGGCGCCAGCACGAATGAGCGATTCAATCACGCGGCGATTAACTTTGCGCAAATCTAGACGGCTACAAAAATTGAACAGATCAGTAAACGCCCCCTCTTGCAAACGTGCAGCTAAAATTACCTCAATTGCGGCTAGGCCTGTGCCTTTCACAGCACCCAGCCCATATAAAATTTGCTGGTTATTAAGTGGCTTAAATTGAAATTGGCTTTGGTTGATATCTGGCGGCAAGACCTCAATCTGATTCGCGGCGCAGTCATCAAAAAAGATGTGTACGTTATCTGTGTTGTTCATGTCTGCAGACATGGTTGCGGCTAAGAATGCCGCCGGATAATGTGCTTTTAAGTAGGCTGTCTGATAAGCAACCAGAGCGTAAGCTGCTGCATGTGATTTATTAAAACCGTAGCCCGCAAACTTCTCAAGCAAATCAAACAAATCGCTTGCTTGGCGCTCATTCAGGCCATTTTTAAGCGCTCCTTCGGTAAAAATCGCGCGTTGCGCCACCATTTCTTCAGGCTTCTTTTTACCCATTGCGCGGCGCAATAAATCTGCAGCGCCCAAACTATAACCCGCTACCACTTGGGCGATTTGCATCACCTGCTCTTGATATACCGCAATGCCATAGGTTTCTTTTAGAATTGGCTCGGTGGAGGGATGCGGATATTCGACACGCTGCAAACCGTGCTTGCGGCGACAATAATCAGGGATCAAGTCCATTGGCCCCGGTCGGTACAATGCCACCAACGCGATAATATCCTCAAAGCAATCCGGCTTGGCTTGCTTTAACATATCTTTCATACCGCGAGACTCCAGCTGGAACACTGCTGTCGTATTTGATTTCTTCAATAAAGCAAAAGTCGCTTTGTCGTCCAAAGGTAGCGTCTCCAAACTCAAGGCAGGAAGCGCCTCAGCGGCACGCTGTGCATTAGCGTTGTTAACTGCCAAATCCAAAATCGTGAGTGTCCGCAAGCCTAAAAAGTCGAATTTAACCAAACCGACTGCTTCTACATCATCTTTATCGAACTGACTCACCAAACTCGCGCCATCTGCCTGACAGTAAATAGGCGAAAAGTCTGAAATCTTACCTGGCGCAATCAACACACCACCTGCGTGCATGCCAACGTTGCGTACCAAACCTTCCAGCCTTAAGGCGAGCTCAAGGAGTTCGGCAACTTCTTCTTCCTTTTCACGTCGCTCTTGCAATTGCGGTTCTTTTTCTAAAGCGCTTTCAAGCGTAATACCTAACTCAAGCGGGATTAATTTTGCAATACTATCGACAAAATTAAATGGCAAATCGAGCACACGCCCAACATCACGAATCACCGCTTTTGCCGCCATAGTACCGAAAGTGGCAATTTGAGAAACGGAATCCAAGCCATACTTTTGCTTTACATAATCAATGACACGATCACGACCTTCTTGACAGAAATCAATGTCAAAATCGGGCATGGAAACGCGATCCGGATTTAGAAAACGCTCAAACAGCAAGTTATATTCAAGTGGATCCAAATCTGTGATATTGAGGCTGTATGCAACCAAAGATCCCGCGCCAGAGCCTCGCCCAGGCCCGACCGGTACACCATTATTTTTTGCCCAATTAATAAAATCGGCCACAATCAGAAAGTAGCCAGCAAATCCCATCTGATTGATTATCTGGCACTCAAAAGCTAGTCTGCTTTCATATTCTGCCCGCTTTTTCTCAAGCATTTCGGCATCAGGGTAGAGTTGTGCCAATCGATTGGCAAGACCAACCTGTGACTGCTCTGTAAGGTAGGTTGCTAAATCTACTTGATTTGGCGTAGGGAAATTTGGTAAATAATTTTTACCGAGCGTAAGTGTTAAATTGCAACGCTTGGCAATCTGTATGGTATTTGCCAATGCCTCCGGAATATCAGCAAAGAGCTCGCCAATTTGCGCTTGCGATTTAAAATATTGTGTCTCGGTAAAGTTTTTGGGGCGGCGCGAATCGGCAAGCATATAACCTTCAGCAATGCAGGTTCTCGCCTCGTGCGCTTTAAAATCATCAGGCTGAATAAACTGGATCGGATGCGTTGCCACCACGGGTAAATCAAGGCTGCTGGCGATGTGCAAGGCATTTTGAATCAGCGCCTCCTGTTGCGGTGCATGCTTTGGTTCTGCGACACGCTGCAATTCGAGATAAAAACGATTTGGGAAACGTGCCGACCAAGTTTTAGCGAGGCCAGAAGCCGCATCAATATTGGATTGCAGGGCATGTATTCCAATATCGCTTTGGGCATTCCCTGAAAGTAAAATCAAGCCTTCGGTTCCTGCATCAAACCATTCTGGTTTCAGCTCAGCACGGCCACGGTATTGGTTTTCCAAATAGGCGCGTGACAGCAACTGACACAACAATAAATACCCGGCATGCGATTGCACCAGTAGCAAAGCACGATGTGCTTGATCGCGATTTTTGCTGTTCTCCAGCCAAATATCGCAACCGACAACTGGTTTGATTCCTTGTTCGCGCGCCGCTTTATAAAACTTAATCGCACCAAATAGATTGCTTAAATCAGTCAGTGCAAGTGCTGGCATGGCGTCCTGTTTGGCGGCAGAGACATAATCGTCAATGCGCACGATGCCATCTACAATCGAGTACTCGCTATGACAGCGCAGGTGAATGAAAGATGGTGTATTGCTGGATTCTTGCATGCGGACATTTTACCCGCAAAATTCACGTTGAAAATAAAAAAACCGCGTCTTAAAACACGGTTTTTTGTTAAGTCTTTCTTTTCAAATTACTTTTTAATTGCGAGCAATTCTTTCATTTTGCTAATCAATTCCTCATCCTGCACCGGCTTACCAAAGAATGCATCTACACCAATTTCTTTGGCCAGATTTTGATGTTTATCAGCGGTACGCGAGCTAATCATAATAAGCGGCGTATTGGCGGTGCGCACATCGTCACGGATGTTTCTGGACAAGCCGAAGCCATCCATACGCGGCATTTCAATATCGGTAAGAATAATGTCCGGAGTGGTTTCCTGCAGCATCTGCATGGCATCCATCCCATCTTTTGCTACCAATACTTCGTAACCTTCGCGCTCAAGCAGTCGGCCTAATACTTTACGCATAGTAAGTGAATCATCCACCACCAGCGCACGTACCTTTTCAACCACTTTGGCAGTTGCACGCTTAACTGATTTAACCGAAATGTTACCCGCAGAAAGTATTTCCCGGTTAGCAATAAGCACCGGGTTAATGATGAGTACAATATTTCCGTCGCCCGCAACAGTCGCACCCACAATACCGGGTACACGCGCAAGCTGTACGCCGATGGGCTTCATCACCACCTCTTGGTTGCCAATTACCTCATCAATATGTAGCGCCACCGTGTAAGCACCGCTTCGCAGTAGCAGTACAGACGCATAAGTGGAATCTTCTATTTGGTGTTCCTGATGGTCTAGCAACTTAGCAAGATGGTGTATCGGATATTTATTATCTGCCCAACTAATTTCTCCACTGCTATATGCAGCTAGCAAGTCGTTTCTTTTGATTTTCTGCGCTTGTTCAATCATGGCCACTGGCAATGCATAAACGCCAGCCCCAGCCCGCACCATCAGTACTTGCGCCACGGATTGCGTTACCGGGAGATAAACGTTAAAAACTGCGCCTTTACCAAATTCACTTGCCAAATCCACACGACCGCCAAGGCCACTGATATCGTTACGCACCACATCCAGACCCACGCCGCGGCCGGAAATCTGCGTTACTTTATCTGCTGTTGAGAAGCCTGTCTCAAAAATTACTTCCAGCAACGCTTGTTCAGTAACGTCAGCATCTTCATTTAATAGTTTATTTTTAATGGCTTTTTCTTTTACTTTAGCCAAATTGACGCCGGCACCATCATCGCTGATTTTAAGTTGAATTTCATCATGTTGTGTGCGCACTTCCAATCGTATTGTGCCCATTTCCGGCTTGCCTTGTGCTTTGCGCTCAGCCGGCAACTCGATACCGTGCGCAACAGCATTACGCAATAGGTGCTCTAACGGCGCGCCTAGTTTATCTAACACACTGCGGTCAATCTCGGTATCTTCACCAACAATCTCTAAATCCACTTTTTTCTTAAGTTCACGCGCGGTCTGTCTCACAATACGCTGCATACGGTCGGCAATTTGCTTAAACGGCAGCATACGCACACCCAATAAGCCTTGTTGCAAATCTCGGTTCATACGGTTTTGCTGCTGTAGCGCGGCTTCGGTCTGATCCAAATTGGAAAGCAGCCCATGCTGAATCGTACCCACGTCATTGACGCTTTCGGCAATCATCCGTGTTAACTCTTGCAGGCGTGTAAAGCGGTCAAACTCCAGCGGGTCAAATGCTTCGTTAGATTCTTGTAAGATGCTCATGCGCGACTGCATTTGTGTTTCAGCCTCAATCTCCAGCTCACGCAAATAGCCGCGTAAACGCCCCAGACTTTCGGTCAGATCATTGGAATAGTGCTTAAAGCCAACAAGCTCTCTGTCCATACGGGAACGGATAATCGAAATCTCACCTGCCTCATTAATTAGCCGGTCAAGTGTATCAGCCCGCATACGCAAGTATTGCGCCTTACGATCTGTGGCACGACCTGAGGGTTGCGCATCATCATTATTGAGTAAATTAACTGTCTCTTCCGGAGCATCATCAACTGTAGACTCAAAAAATCCACCGATTTTGTCCAGATCAACGAACATATGCTCAAAGTCGTCCGCACTTGGGGAACGCTTCATTGAGCGTATCACTTGCTCCTCAAAATCATGTGCAATGTCACCAATTACTGCCTGCCCAGCCATACGCGCGCTACCTTTTAGCGTATGCAATGAACGTTGTAGCGCCTCAGGATGATCTTTAGCTTTTGGGTTTGAACGCCAAGCGCGTAATTCCGAACCGATTTCAGGCAGAATTTCATGTGCCTCATCAATAAACATTGTCAGCAACTCTTGGTCGACAGCTGTTTTATCAAGCTGATTATCCGCACGCAATGGGCGTGACTCTGTAACCAGCTTCAACTCAATGTCCGTATTTTCGATTTCTTCCGTAATCGTTTCCGGCATTACTTCATCAGCCGCTATTTCCTCAATATGCGATAGTTGCTCTGCTTCTTGAGACAATTCTTTAGTTTTCTTAGCCTGCTCTGAAGCATCATTAAGCACTTTAATCAACGCTTTTGCTGAGCGTGGGTTTTTGAGCTCGGAGGCTTTTTGCCACTGAGCTAGCAACTACCTTTACCACATTCGCATAAAGCACCAAATGTTGCGGTAGCCATGCACCATGCACCTCGTCAAGCCAATGCTCAAGTGCGCGGCAAAGCTCCCCCATGGGTGTAAATTCTGCCGCTAAGGCGTTACTTGCCAAGGTATGCACAGCATGGCGCGCTGCTTTTGCTGGTTGCGTGGTCTTCTTCTCGGTAATCTTGGCGACATCCTGCTCCAAAATCGTGATATTTTGCATGCTCTCGTTGATGAAAATATCATAGAGTGCCCGGCTAAGTTTGCGCGTACCTGCAATTAATACATGAGATTCTGGTTTCTTAGCAGGTTTTTTCTTATCACTTGCTTGCGTTTCTGCTGGTTGCGAAAGTGCTGCCACTTTACCAACCCAGTAAGCCTGCGCTACTTGAACTTGATTATTGGCTCTTAGCTCTGCGGCCCAAGCCGCAAATTGTGCAGTGATTTCCTCAAGCTTAACAATTTGAACAGGTTCTAAAATACCTTTCTTATCTAAAATGCCATTCAAGAACGTTTCGACTTTTGCAGCCACTTCACCTAAAGCAACCAGACCAACCGTGCGACCACTGCCTTTTAACGTATGATAACTGCGTCTCACTTCAACCAAAGGCTCGTGCTCGGTTGCATTGACTCGCAGTGCCTGTAGATTTTGTGCAATGTGCGCAAGCACCTCTTCAGCTTCAGTAAGATAAATATCCAATAGCTCTGGATCAAACGCTTGATCCAGAAGTTTTTCGCCTTCACTGCTTTCCGAAGGTTGCGTAGCTTCCTCGCCTGCAGAGTCTTCTTCTTTTGAATGTGTTTGCAATACTGCTGTATCTACTTTTATATTTTCTGGTTGAGCAAACTCCATACCTGTAGCTGAGAGCGAATCGTTCAGGCGCTGTAGTGCGCCATCCAACGCCACTTCAGACTCTGGTCGTACACGCGGCATTTCGTCTGCGTATAAGCCGAGCATACTCAAGCTTTCAGCGATGAGCTCAAAATCAGCCTGATTAGGCTCATAGCTATCTTGCTGAAAGTATTGAATAAAGTTACCGCAGGTGTGCGCAATTTGCATTGGCGTCGGCAGATTAAGCATATCGAAAATAGCAGCTACCTGTTTTAAAGGTGTCGGTGTTAATGTTAGGGGGGATTTTTCTGCAGGGTTACGGAAATAAGTATCCAAGGCCTGCTCAACCACTTTTAATGACGCCTTGATGTCTTTAACAACGGCAACAACCGTGTCACGGTCCAGCTCTCCAGTGCGATCACTCTGCAGCTTATCGTAATCAAGCCCAGTAGCAATAGCATTCAGACGTTCTATTTCAGATAACAAGTGCTGAACGTCACCAGAATCCAATTGCTGGTAATGTGTCAGCGTACTATCAAGTATGTGCAGCGCTGCAGCTACTTCTATGAGGGCAGCATGGCTGGCCTTACTTTTATCGTCGCGAAGGATATTACTGGCTTGCAGCAATGCACCGACCAAGTCTACAACTGAATCTTGGCTTAGTTTTTTTGCTAAATCATGTCCGGATTGCAATCTGTCTGCAAATCTAGTAATTAGCACATTATCCAGATTGACCAATGTTTGATCAGAATCGGCATCAATCTTGTTAAAGTCGATAGTATTTGAAACCTCGTCCCAAATCTCACGCAACGCTTCCAACTCAACTTTTAGCTCTTCTACAAGCGCTAATTCATTAGCATCTGCCATACTTGCACTTACGCGTACTGAGGATTTCTTATCCACAAATTCATCCAGCGCAAATACTTCTTTAACTTTTAAAACAGTATCTTTATCAATCTCACTGATTGCAACAAAATACAAAATGTCGCGCAGCAAATTGTTGTGCGGCTTACTTACACCATCGGCAAGCTGACGTAGCTCTTGGTCTAGTCTGCGACATAGCTTTTTCGCGGCCGCATTTTCAGCGATTGCTGGCAGCTCTAATGTTTCTGTAAAGGCACTAGCCGCCCACCACAATGTTTTAGCGCTACTCTTATGTTGTGCCTGGCTTACATTGCTTACAGCCTCGCGCATACTCTCTACGGCGCTATATTGTTTGGTTTGCAACCAACTTAGCAATGATTTTTGATACTTCAGGCGCTGTTCAACAATAAAATGTGCATATTCTTCATCACTAAACTCTTTGCTAGGGATATCTTTTGGCGCGCTGTTGCTGGTGTCCGGAAAGAATAACTCACTTTCATCCAAGGTTTCACCTTGCGCAGCCACGATGGGATTTAATACCGAGTATAAGCGTAGCGGAATATCCGGTGCGCCGTTGAGTAATTCTTGAATATAATACTTGAGCGTTTTGACAGCTTTGATAAAAGCCTCAACCATCTCTGGTGTTGCTTCTAGTTCTTTTTTCTCGAGTTTCGCTGCAAGTTTTTCCAACTCACTACAAAAACGTTTGCAGCCTTCCAACCCTACCATGTCTAGCGCACCCGATGCCTGATACAAGTAAGTCTGCGAAAACCGCATTACTGAAGTGTCATGAATATTGGTCTGTATGGAATTCAAGTTTTCCAGAACAGAGTCAAGTGATTGATTTATCTCATCTTTTACCCAAGTTAATGGGCCTATGTCAAAATTCTCAGACACCTAATTAAAACTCCAGGTTTTAGTCAATTTAAGAAGCTAGCCGAATTAGAAAGTTAGTCGAGCTTAAATTAAGACAATTTAAAACCAGCAACTGACTTACGCAAATCTTCAGCCAAGGCGGTAAGCTGTCCAACCGATGCTGTTGTTTGCTTGGTACCTTCAGTCGTTAATGTTGTAATTTCCTGAATTTGTTTCATGTTATTCGTCACTTTAGATGCCGCTTCAGTTTGCGCTTCTGTCGCGGTCGAAATCGATTGAATCAAGCGCGCCAAGTTATTTGTAACCGTTTCAATCTCCGTCAGCGCCTGACCCGCAGCATCGGACAGTTTTGCCCCTTCCACCACACCCTCGGTTGATTTTTCCATCGCGGCTACCGCACTGTTCGTATCGGTCTGAATCGTCTTCACAATCGCGCTAATCTGTTTTGTCGCCTCAGATGAACGTTCCGCCAAGCGCTGCACCTCTTCCGCAACCACCGTAAACCCTCGGCCCGCTTCACCTGCTGACGCTGCCTGAATCGCAGCATTCAACGCCAGAATGTTGGTTTGTTCGGTAATGTCAGAAATCAGCTCCACAATCTCACCAATCTCTTGCGAGCTTTCGCCCAACCGTTTAATACGTTTTGAGGTTTCCTGAATCTGTTCGCGAATGCCGTTCATACCTGCAATCGTGTTCTGCACCGCTTGCGCACCTTGTGTAGCAGCTTGTAACGAGCGCTGCGCCACCTGTGCCGCCTGACTCGCGTTGCTTGATACCTGCAAAATCGAAGTGGTCATACCACTAACTGCTTGTGTCGTTTCAGCAATTTGTTGCGATTGCATTTCCGCCGCTTCTAGCAACGCTACTGACGTGCCTTGCGCATCACTCGTCGCCGTATTCACCTGCTCTGACGCTCGGTTAATCTCCGTCACCACGTCGCGCAAACTATCAATCGTATAGTTAATAGAGTCTGCAATCGCACCTGTAATGTTTTCCTTCACCTGCGCACGCACAGTTAAGTCACCCTCTGACAGGTCGCCCATTTCATCGAGCAAGTCCAAAACCGCAAGTTGGTTGTTTTGACCGTCTTCTTCCAGCAGCTTCATTGCGCTATTTGTTGCTTCCGCCTGACGTTTACCGAATACGAAAATCGCGCCGGCAATCAGCGCTGCCAGCAAACCCAAGCCTATCAAGGCATATTGCAAAAGTTTTGAAATATCTAACGTGGTTTGCTTTGCGTTTTTCTCCAAGCCGATAACGAACGATTCCACCAGTTCTGAATTTACTTTATAAGCTTTTCTTAACTCCCCTAGTGCAGCAAAGGTTGTTTCAGCAGAGCCCGATTTAAATGCAGGCTTAAATTGTGTTT
Source organism: uncultured beta proteobacterium (assembly GCA_963752495.1). GTDB lineage: Bacteria > Pseudomonadota > Gammaproteobacteria > Burkholderiales > Methylophilaceae > CAVVYJ01. The sequence goes on along the minus strand of CAVVYJ010000008.1, from coordinate 81,794 downwards.
GATAAATATTAAAAAAGTTTTTACCAGAGGCAACCACTGCCTTGTAAGAACCCCCTATTTCTTTAGGCAAGGCAGTTGAATCCCAGCGCCCAATAGCTTCATTGAAATCTTTCTCTTCTGTCGCTAGCTCTTTTTCCAAAGCGGTCGAACGCGCCATATCACCGGAGGCTAAAGACAAATACATTTCATTAGCCACAGCATAAGGCTGCACGACAAATAGCGGTGGCGGCAACATGTCTGCACGCAAGTCGCCAATGGTTTTAATTTGGTTATACACTGGACCACCAACGCGCACCTGATTAATCGCAAAGAAAGCCACAGCAGTCAGTATAATCAAGCCGACGATTGGACCAACAACTTGCCCCAATCCCGCACTACCGCTCGCCGCTGATGATTTCTTAGAGAATAATGATTTTAATTTACCAATTAAATCCTGAACATTCATTGCCATGTTGATTTCCTTTAACCTAATAAATAGTTATTAAGTAATTTTGAGTAATTCGCGTTATAGATTTTAATAAAACCGATACTTCCGTACATGCGTTGTTTATGTTGCATAAGGTGTTGAAAATTCTTTTGAATGCACCAATCGATCGCAATCCAGTATGTGCCAAACCCGCTTTTCGGCGTCTTCATAGCTCTCTGGCTTCAAGCAAATACTGTCATTAGTCTCGTCTTGCATTTTTTGCATCGCATCCAGACTACGCAAACCAATTAATCTGTCTGCCAAAAAAGCTACATTGGCAGAAACACTTTCACCAATCAGCATGAGCCTAGTGTTGGATGAAATGCTTGTAAATGTATTTTCCAATAATTGCGCTAAGTCATTCACCGCGTACAAAACGCCACGCACGTTAGAAACCCCCAAAAACCAAGGTTTTACCAGCGGCACCGGCTGAATATCAACGATCGGCAGTGTTTCACTAATGTCCTGCAAATCTATCAGCACATTTTTACCGCCAATGACCACGCCTAAATAGCTTGCAGATACCGCAGTACCTGCATTTTTAACACTTTCCAATCTATCTAGAATACTTTTTTGATAGTCGCGTAGTTGTACTTTTTCAGCCATATCTAACTTTTAAGAATGTTGCTTAATTACAACTTAGCGATAATCGCTTGCAGGTCTGCTTTAGCAATTGGTTTCTGAATACAATCTTTTGCCCCCATTTTTGCCGCCCAAGTATGGTCAGTCACTTGCAACTTGCCCGAACATAGAATTACCGGGACGTTAGCTGTTGCAGGGTCTTTGCTTAGGGAACGTGTTGCCTGAAAGCCACTTAAGCCAGTCATGATGATATCCATGATAATCAAGTCTGGCTTAATGCTAGCCGCCTTTTCCACACAGGCCTCACCGCTTTCTAGTGCCACTACTTGATAGCCTTCGCCTTCAAGTAGCTCAGTTAGATAAAACCGGTCTGTTGACGAATCATCCACGATCAAAATTTTGCTTATCGCCATCTCACTCTCCTAAAAATCTATTAAATTGCCTGCGTTATGATAGTCTGGTAATTATTTAACTTCACGATGCTTTTGCATAGTTATTCACGGCCTCGATCAAGGTTTCTTGCGTAAATGGTTTGGTTAGATACTGATCCGAGCCGGCCATACGGCCTCGAGCCCGATCAAAGAGACCATCCTTACTAGAAAGCATAATGACAGGGGTAGATTTAAAACGAGCATTGCGCTTAATCAGTGCACAGGTTTGATAACCGTCAAGACGCGGCATCATAATATCTACAAAAATCACTTGGGGATGCTGGTCAGCAATCTTGCCCAGCGCATCAAAACCATCTTCCGCCAGGATCACTTCGCAGCCAGCCGCTTTGAGGAATAGCTCTGCACTACGACGTATCGTATTGCTATCGTCAATGACCATCACCTTGGTACCAACAATATTTGCTTGAGCCACTTTAATATTCCCCTTAGCTATAAATCGCTACGCTGTAAAATTAAATTACGTTTTTTTATTGTCAGCTAAATGCTAATAATTCTAAATAAAGCTTTACTTATAATACCCATATTGTAATAATTTGCAATACCTTAGCAAATATTCATGATAAGGTACTTTAATAATACAAAATAAAAACGAGAAGTATTATTAGGTTTTTAAGTAAACGCGATCAAATGTCTTGATCGCGTAACTTCTTAAAAGGGTTAATTAAAAAATGATCATTGCTCAGGAATTTTTAGACTCAAAACTGTCTTTGAAAGATTTACCGAACAACTCCCCTCTCTCTGGCGCCAATCTTGTGCTTGTATTTGGCTCAGTAAAAAGATTCAATGAGGGCAAGCTAGCAGGCGTATTAAAATTACGCTATCCCGCTGCCCAAATCGTCGGCTGCACCACATCGGGGGAAATCAGCCCACGTGGCGTATTTGATGACAGCATTCAAATAACTGCAATCCAATGGCAAAAAGTTATGCAACGCGTGGCTCAGGTCAAAACTTCTTCCATGCAAGACTCGTTTGACACTGCGGTGAATCTCGCAAAACAGCTGAAAGCGGATAGTTTACGCGCTATTATCGTCATTGCAGATGGCCTAAATACAAACGGCTCGGAACTGCTCAACGGTTTCCAATCAGTGTTGGGTGAGGTGCCTATTATTGGTGGCTTGGCTGGGGATGGCGGCGCATTTACCAAAACGTTGCAAATTTACAACGATACGATTTCTGACCGCATGGCAATTGCTGTTGGTTTGTATGGTGATGCGCTTATCACCTCTAACGGCGCACTGGGCGGATGGAAACCCTATGGTCCACCACGCAAAATCACGAAAGCAGTTAAAAACGTGGTTTATGAGATGGATGATAAACCGGCATTGCCTTTATACAAAATGTACATTGGTGAGGCATTTGCAAGAGGCTTGCCAGGTACGGGCTTAAAATTTCCACTTGCCGTGATTGAAGACGGCAAGCGAGATGTAGAAAAAATTCGCACACTGGGTGGATTCAGCCCAGCAGATAATAGCTTAACTTTTTTCGGTAACGTTGAAGAAGGCTCAACTGTGCGTTTTTGTCAAACCAACCATGACCGCTTGGTTGAAGGTGCAGGCGCAGCAGCCAACTTGGTGCTGGATGGCCTAACCGGAAACAAAACCAATCAAACTGGGCTTGCTTTGTGCGTAAGCTGTGTAGGCCGCAAATTGGTCATGGCTGAGAATGTGGGCGATGAAGTCAAGCTTGTGCAGCAAGTATTAGGGCCACAAACTAGTATTACCGGCTTTTATTCTTATGGCGAGTTAGCACCACGCCCACACACTAACGACAGCGTGTTACATAATCAAACGATGACGATTGGTTATTTAAGCGAAGCTATTTAGAATCTTTTTTACAATTTTTCGCAATTTAAAAAAAGCACCTGTACAAATCAGGTGCTTTTTGTTTTATGATAGCGCATCATAACTAGAAAGGGGAATTCCATGTCAAGCTCAGTTACGCTCAAAGGCAATCCTGTGGATGTTGCCGGCAACTTACCCAAAATTGGCAGTACCGCCCCAAACTTTACCTTAGTCGACAAAGCACTGGCCGATGTAACACTTGAAACTTATGCTGGTAAGCGCAAAGTGCTTAATATCTTCCCAAGCGTTGATACACCAACTTGCGCAGCCTCTATCCGCGCTTTCAACAAGCATGCTGCGAGCCTTGATAATACCGTAGTGCTCAATATCTCAGCAGATTTACCTTTCGCACAAAGCAGATTTTGTGCGGCTGAGGGCATTGAAAATGTAGTGAACTTGTCGAGCATGCGTGGTCGTGACTTTTTAATGAATTACGGCGTACTAATCTACAGTAGCAAGCTTGCGGGTCTATGTGCACGTGCTGTAATGGTGTTAGATGAGCACAATATCGTGAAATATATAGAACTAGTACCTGAAATCGCTAACGAGCCTAATTACGACGCAGCACTTGCTGCATTGAGTTAAAACACGTTCAAAATCCAACAAAAAAGCCCGGTGATTCCGGGCTTTTTTGTAATGCTGCATACACTATTCTTTAGTAAAGTCACCCATATCCGCGCCAGAAAATAGCTTTTGTAAGTCTTTACCCTTTAGCGCCAGTGCGTATCCCAACACACCGCTGCCAATCACCACAGCTTCATAATTATTTACACTATTATCAACAAGTACTTTTACGTGCGGAGGTAATGCAATTGGCGGCACTGCACCAACCACATAGCCTGTGGCTTCCTCTACCTCAGCATATTCGGCCATGCGCAATTTTCGCTCATCTACTTGCTTCCGCAACAAATTCCAATCTGCACGACCGCCACCTGCTAACGCTAGCAACACAAACTTTCCAGACTCACCCCGAAAGAGCAGGCTGCGAACCACTGACTTAGGATTCAAGCCCTTACTTTCAAGAAGTTCTTCTAAGCTGCGTACTGGCTTTTTATCTTCGCTCAATGGAATTTCTATCCACTCAAAGGCAATGCCCTGATTTTGCAACAAGTCAGTCACAGCCGAAGTAAGGTGATTACTCATAAAATGTCTTTCCGTTTTGTTATGTGATCAGACTTACAAAACAACCGTTCATTGGTATTTGGTGTATTTTGCATTACTGCCTTTGGCTTTTTCCACAGGATATTTCAGCGCGTTCAAGTCAATTTTTTTATTTGTGACTTCAATCAAATCAATCTCTAAAACTTCTGCGAGACGAAGCAAATAAACAAAAGTGTCGGCAAGTTCGTGGCCCACAGCCTCACGTTTAGCATGCTCTAATTGCCTGCTTTCGTCTGGGGTATCCCATTGAAACTGTTCAACCAATTCTGCCGCCTCCACTATCATCGCCATCGCCAAGTTTTTTGGCGTATGAAATTGCGCCCAGTCGCGCTCGGTCACAAACGCGTTCACTCGGCCGCGTAAATCATGCAAAGAATCTGCCATTGGGAGTTTCCTTTCTGTTGGGCTACTTTCTATTAGAGCCTGCCACCATTTTAATCTCGAACAATCGACACTCTAACGGACCATTAAATAGTGGTGTTTTCTTGCTGGGAGATAATCGCATCAACTTAGGCATACGCAAATCATTTGTTAGAAAATAAGTGTTCCAGCCGGCAAATTTGCGCTTTAATGCCTCGCCCAATTTAGGATAAAACGCTGCCAGATCTGCGTCTTCTCCAATGCGTACGCCATAGGGCGGATTTGCCACCAACACACCACTCTCTGCAGGCGGCGAGGCTTCCAACACATCCACATGTGCGAGTTGTACCGCTTCCAGCAAGCCTGCCTCCTGCAAGTTCTGTTTGGCCACGCGCACTGCGCGTAAATCCAAGTCGCTTCCGTAAAGTTTCTGGAAAGTGGCAGGTTTAACTTTTTTCAAAGCATCATTTTTGATTTTTTTCCACGTGTCAGATTCAAAGTTTTTTAGTTTCTCAAAGCCAAAGTTACGCTTCAAACCTGGCGCAATATTTAACGCAATCATCGCAGCTTCCAACAAAAACGTGCCGCTACCACACATCGGGTCTAACAATGGTTCACCGACTTTCCAGCCAGAAAGCTGTAAAATACCTGCTGCTAGATTCTCTCGCAAAGGCGCTTCTATACTGGCTTTGCGGTTGCCACGCTGATGCAAGGAGTCGCCCGAGGTATCGATATAGTAGATATACTCATCGGCAGTTAAGTAGGCGTGAATTCTTACTGCTGGATTTTTGGTATCAATGTAGGGTCGACTACCAACGGCTTGCCTGAATTTATCGCAAACCGCGTCCTTAATGCGCAAAGTGGCAAATTCTAGGCTTTTCAATGGGCATTTAACACCAGTTACTTTCACCATAAAATCATGTTTCACATCAAACCAGTTTGGCCAATTAATTTTGTAAGCCGCTTGATACAAGTCATCCTCTGTAATATATTTACCGCGCGCGACTTGCCACAAAACACGCGTCGCAATTCGTGAATGCAGGTTGGCGCTGTAACACACGCTTATCTCGCCCATAAAGGCAACGCCGCCATCGGTGGGCTTGATATTGCTTGCGCCAATGCCTTGCAACTCCTTTTCTAACAAGGCTTCTAGCCCACGCGGGCAAGTGGCAAAATATTGTTGATTCATTTGGTTTCCAGTAAGTTGTAAAGCGCGTCATAGCCATTATGCGCGTGTAGTTTGTCTAAAAATTCGCTAAATTCGATTTTATGGTCTTGTTCTAAAGTTTTCGCGCGTTCACGCAATTTCTTTTCCGTGAGTCTAAGCACGTCTTTAAAGCCAAATACAATAATATTGCCTGGCTTTCCTGTTGGCATTATCAGCACGCGACGCGAGAAAGTTTGCTCGATACGTTGTAAATAGATGTCAAAGTTTTTATCGGAACCCCATAAATTAATGACAAAAATGCCATTTATCGTCAGCGCTTCAAAACAGCTATCAAAAAAATCTTGCGTGCAGCAATTTGGCGGTATGCCGTGCGCGTCGAACACATCAATAATTACACAATCATTGCTAGCGCGGTTTTCCAGCAGATATTGCACACCATCGCCTTCTATCACATTCAGCTTTTCATCATTTTCTGGCAAGTAAAAATGGCTGCGTGCAATTGCAATCACTTGTGCATTAATCTCCACAACAGTTTGTGATATTTGCGGGCAAAATTTATAAATATATTTAGTCACAGATGCGCCGCCCAAACCAATGGTCAAAACGCGATTGATCTTGCTCGAGAAAAGCAAAAAGCAAACAATGCCGCGCGAGTAATTAAGCTCCAATGCAAACGGGTCACGTACCTTCATGCCGCTCTGAATTGTGCTGGAGCCCAAATGCAGCGCACGCACACCATCCAGTTCGGTCACTTCTACCACACTCTCCTGCGCCACACTCTTGTGTATTCTTCGGTTAAATCTCAGCATCTTCCACTTCCACTAGTTCTGCGACTTCTGTCTCTATTACCTGCTTGAATTTACAATTTAACTCCATTAATAAAGTGTCGATATGTTTGATCTCCAATAACACTTTTGTACCCACTTTAAGCTCAGGCAAACTCGGTACTTTGGTAATGTAAAACATGCCATCAATGCGCACCAAATTCTCGCGCCATACGGTTGCAGTCACTTCAGTCAGTTTTTCCTGAATCAAATATTGCAAGCACCAGTATCGCTCCATGCGCGTTTGGAAATCATTGTAAGCGTTATAAGTAAGCTCAAAGTCGCGAATAATGGTCTGTAGTTTGCCATCTTTAACTGCGTAAGGTGCCGGCTCACTTTGCAATAGCGCTATCATTTGCCGCTGATTGACCAAATCGACTGCGCGACGCAATGGCGACGTGGACCAAGCATATTGCGCCACACCCAAACCCTGATGCGGCGTGGCTTCAGTGGTCATAAATACTTTACCACCAGTCTGCGCACGGTAAATGCCCGCAAAACCACCTTTCTGCAAATCTTCGCCCCATGTGCTATTGGCGTAAATCATCAGCTCGGCGACAAGCTTATCCATTGGCGATCCGCGTTCGCGCGGCACAATGCTGACAATGCCATCCGTCACATAAAAGTTGTAGTCGATTTGTGGCGCGCGGTTTGGGTCAAATTTGCCACGTGCTTTTTCCAAACTTTCAGCAAAATCATGCAAAAATTTCAATTCATTCCAGTGAGAGTGTCCGCTGTGTTCCGCCAACGTATCAACATTAAACAGAGGCTCAAGGCTGTCGTGGCGGAGGTTCTCACCAATTTTAATTTTTTCTATTTTCGTCTCATGCGAAACCACCTCAAAAGTCGGTGTCACCTCGCAATACAAACTTAAGCTTGGTCGCGTCTCACCCGCATCCAAACTAAATGGCCGCACCACGCTTTCAGGCAGCATGGTAATTTTATTGCCAGGCATATATACGGTAGAAAGCCGTTTCTGTACGATTAAATCGAGCGCGCAATCGGGCCTAAAACCCAGCGCAGGTGCTGCGATATGAATACCAACACGCATATTGCCATTGCTGATTTTCTCCAAACTAAACGCATCGTCAATCTCGTTCGTCGTAGCATCGTCAATACTAAAAGCCTCCACTTTAGCTAACGGCAAATCTTGCGGAATCATCACTTCATCAAAATCACCAAAGTCCGTACCGTCCTTAAACATCTCGCGTAAAAATGCCCCCAAGTGATAATCATGTGCATTTGCTATCAAGCCAGCATCAAACATCACGCTTAGCGCCAAGCGCCCGGAAGTTCGCGCTGCTTCTTCGATAGCCTTCCATTCCAAACTATTTTTGTCGGGGTTGTAAATCAAAGCGTCAGCTTTATCTGCAAAGCCTTCTGGCAGTTTTTTCTCGTTCAGCATCACCACCCAAGCTGCCATCTGCTCGGCTTGTAGTTTTTTGCGCTCAACCGCAGCTAACGCGAGCTTCAGCGTTTCTGCTGGCGCAGCTTTATATTTCCCCTTGCCTTTGCGATAAAAATAGATGGGCGCACTATGCACCTTAATCGCGATGCCAGCAGCCTGAATAGACGTTGGCTTACCGCCGTAATATTCCTTGGCTAAATCTTCAAAGCTAAACTCCGCTTCACCACAGCACTCCCATAAAAACTCGATATCTAATTTTTCCGCCTCGCTAGTAGCCGCATCCATAAAGGCTTGCAGAGCAGCCTTCAAATTGCAATAAGACATTCGCTGGATTTAATTTTCGAGCGCTTGCCCGAGGCTGATTCCACCTGCATCGAGCCAGGATTTTCAGTCATCACCGAAGCCACCTTGAAATGGCCTTCTTCTTCGTAAAATACGTTCATAACCTCTATTTTAACCTGTCACCGCATTTTGCTTGGTGAGAATTGCGCTTAAAGTTAAAATTAAGTCATGGACAATCGAATTCCCGTCACACTACTTACTGGTTTTTTAGGCTCAGGCAAAACCACACTATTAAACAAGCTGCTCGCACATAGCGGTATGAAAAATACTGCGGTGATTATTAACGAGTTAGGCGAAACAGGGCTAGACCACATACTCGCTCAAAATGTAGATAGCAGCTATGTGGCTGATAATGCAGTGCTTTTACAAAATGGTTGCCTATGTTGCACTTTGAGCAGTGAATTAGCCGACACCATGCGCGACCTATTTTTTAAGCGTGCCATGGAGGCGATACCGCAATTCAACCGTCTCGTTATAGAAACTACAGGGATGGCAGACCCGGGCCCGATTTTGGCTAACCTGATGAATGAACCGGTGATTGAATCGGTGTATCGATTAGATGCCGTCGTGGTGACGATTGATGCGGTTTACGGATTGCAACAAATTGAGCAGCATGCAGAAGCGCGCAAACAGGCAGCGGTAGCAGATGTGTTACTGATAACTAAAACCGATTTATCCTCGCCAGAGCAATTAAGTGCTTTAAAAGAAAAACTTATTGCTATCAACCCGGGAGCCACACAACACAAAATTTTGCATGGCGAAATTGAGCCTGACTTTATTATCGACGTCGGCTTGTTTGACCCCACAGGCAAACGTGCAGAGCCTGAACGCTGGTTGCGTGCGCCCGCCAAGCCGCGCGGGATGCTGCCAAAAAAAGTGCATGATGACGAAATTACCAGCTTTACAGTCACCATGCCTAAGCCACTAAATTGGCGCGATCTCAAACCGGTGATTCATCTGCTCTGCAGAAATTATGGGGAAAACCTTTTGCGCCTCAAAGGCATTATCCATGCAGAAGATCAGCCTGCGCCATTGGCGATTCACGCCGTGCACTTTACGCCATATCCGCCCACTCTGCTTACTGGTTGGGATGAGGATGTGCCAATATCACGCATTGTGCTGATTGGTAAAGGCCTGGACGAAATTAAAATCCGCACCTTACTAACGCAGATTTAGTGTAATATTACTGTAACAATTTTCTGGTTTTTTCAGTGAGTTACTCTTTATAAGAACAATTTAAATCTTACCAAGTAAAGACAAATTATATTGCCCAACCTCCAGTTTGTAATCAAATGAATTTTTTCGATCAATCCATCTTAAATTTTATAGGCCAGTTTGCAAGACACTCTGAATTATTTGATTCAATAGTTGTAAACATTGCCAACAATGAGCTTTTCAAAGGTGGTATCTTATCTATTATTATTTGGTGGTTATGGTTTAGCCCTAGTGTTGAGCAAAAAAAGGTTCGTGTTGCTTTAATTTCCACTTTACTTGGTAGCTTAGTGGCTGTTTTCTTTGCAAGGATTTTGCCCTTAACGCTTCCCTACCGACAAAGACCTAATCTAAGAGATGATATTGGATTTATTGCTCCATATCATAGTGAAGGTTTACGTTTTGATCACCTTACATCTTTCCCCAGCGATCACGCCACACTGCTATTTGGCCTTGCTATAGGCATTTATTTTGCATCCAAAAACCTAGGGCGATGGGTGCTTCTCTATACACTACTATTTATTGGGCTGCCAAGAATTTACCTTGGGTTACATTACCCAACAGATGTCCTCTGTGGCGCCTTACTAGGTATGCTAGTCATTTACTTGGCCAACAAACCGTGGTTTGTGAATAAAATATCATTAAAAGTATATGAGCTGTCTGAAAAGCAAGCTCCTTTTTTCTATGCCACGTTCTTTCTAATCACATATCAGATTAGTGATTTATTTATGCAACTTAGAAATTTAGCAAGGGCTTTAATCAACTTAATTAGTTAGAGGATACTGCTAATTTATTTCGCCCCAAATTTTTTCCAATCGCTTAATTGAAACGGGAAATGGTGTTTTAAGCTCTTGTGCAAAAAGCGACACACGCAACTCTTCTATCAACCAACGGAAATCCTGCAAGGCTTGCGAAGCCCCTTCAAGCTTGCGTCGCTTCTCCATCGCGGCCTCCCAATTTTGCCAGAGCAAGCCAATACTGGCAGCATTTTTGCCATCGCGCTCTGGATTATTTGGCTGTTTTTCAATACGCAAACGCAAAGCTTTTAGGTAACGCGGCAAATGCGCAATGTGCTCCCATGGTGTTTGACTGAAGCAGTTTTTATGCACCAGCCAGCCGATTTGGCTTTCCACATCGCGCTTTAGCCTGTTCACCGTTGCGGGCATTTTAGCTTGCTGGGTTATAAGTAATGTATATTCAGTAGCGATAGTGTTCACCATGCGACATAACGCCTCTGTCACTGCAGGCAAGCGGGTTCTGGCCCTTGCTTTAAGCTTCATAAACGCATCATTAGTGCGCGGCAATTCGTCTTCGCCCACAAATGCCCGGTCGGCAATCGCTGTGAGCATGTCTTCTTTCAAATCTTCCACGCTCATCACATTGCGCAACTGCAATGCATATTGATTAAAATTTGGCAGACTTTTTTCGAGTTGCTTCATTTGCTCTTTAAGCTCAAAGCGCATCAAACGGCACACACCAACGCGATGTGAAGCAGTTGCAGCTTGCTCTGTATCAAACAATTTTACTGCGACACTATCAATGTTATCTTCTAGCGCAGGGTAGCCTGTGAGTTGATGACCATCTTTGCTAAACGTGAGCGTTTGCGGCAAATCGCCAAAATCCCATTGTTTAATCCCCGTTTTCTCAATGCTGGGAGAGTTGCTGCGGAAGGTTAATTGCGCTGCTTGCCCTAGTTGTTTTTTAAGCGCAATCCAGTCACGACTCATGCCTAGCTCGCGATTTTTTTCATCAACCACGCTAAAGTTCATCTTTAGGTGCTCGGGAAAGTCATTAAGATTAAAATCTTCAATGCTAACTTTGAGGCCGGTTTTTTGCTGAATATACTGCCCCAACGACAGTAACAAAGCACCTTCGCCAACTTTTGTATGTTCCAAAAACCCAGTCACAAAATCTGGCACGGGCACACATGCATTGCGCATTTGTTTGGGTAGCGATTTTATCAACGTAGTGAGCTTCTCGCGTAACATACCAGGCACCAGCCATTCGGTGCGCGTTGCCTCGAGCTGGTTTAACAGCGCAAGTGGCACCGTCGCGGTAACGCCGTCTAAGGGATGCGATGGCTCAAAACGATATTTGAGATTAAGCGTAACGCCATCGATTTCCAAGGTTTCTGGAAACTGTGCCTCGGTCACGCTCGCTGCACCATGACGCATCAGTGCATCTTTGGTCAAATATAGCAGGCGAGGATTTTGCTTTTCTGCCGTTTCGCGCCATTTTTCAAAGCTTGCGCCGTTAAAAATCCCGAGAGGTACAATCGCATCGTAGAAAGCAAATAAGACATGTTCATCCACCAAAACATCCTGACGCCGCGCTTTGTGCTCCAGCGCTTCGATTTCGCTAATTAGTCGTCGATTCGCTTCAAAAAAAGGTGCTCGCGTATCAAAGTCCATATTGGCTAACGCTTCTCGAATAAATATCTCGCGCGATTCTTGAGGGTTAATTGGCCCATAATGCACGCGGCGCTTGGGGATAACCGTGAGCCCATATAAACTCACGCGCTCCCAAGCATTCACCATTGCCATTTTCCTGTCCCAGCGCGGGTCTGAGTAATGGCTTTCGGTCAGTCCACGAGCAAGTGGCTCTATCCAGTCCGGTTCAATTTTTGCCACACAGCGCGCATATAACTTACTGGTGTCCACCAGCTCCGCCGCCATCACCCATTTTGGACGCGTCTTCTTTAAACTGGAGCCAGGTGCAATGTGAAAACGAATGCCTCGCGCGCCAGCATAGGATTCACTCTCGCCATCTTTAAATCCGATGTTGCCCAGCAAGCCCGCCAATAGGGCTTTGTGCACTTGCTCGAAGTTGGCCTCATTAGTGTTTAGTTTAAATTCCATTTCTTCAATAATTTCGAGCAGTTGCCCATATAGCTCGCGCCATTCTTTCAGGCGCAAAAATGAAAGGAAGTTTTGGTGACATTTATTGAGCAAATCTTTGTTCGACTTCTTGCTTTTCAGCGCTTCATCGTAAAACTGCCACAACTTTAAAAAGCCCATAAAGTCAGATTTTTCATCTGCAAATTTGGCATGCGCCTGATCGGCCGCCTCGCGTTTATCCATCGGCCTTTCTCGCGGGTCTTGAATACTAAGAGCGCTCGCAATAATCAAGATCTCTGCGAGGCAGTTCTCTTTTTTTCCTGCCAGCAGCATGCGGCCAACCTTTGGGTCGAGCGGCAATTTAGCAAGCTGCAAACCTAAATCTGTAATCTTGCGATTAGCATCTACCGCGCCCAACTCTTGCAACAACTGGTAACCATCAGTGATGAGTCTTGAGGATGGCGCCTCAATAAACGGGAATTCGGAGACGTCACCCAAGCGCAGCGAGGCCATACGCAAAATCACACTGGCGAGCGAGCTGCGTAAAATTTCCGGGTCAGTAAACTCTGGGCGCGCATTAAAGTCTGCCTCGTCATACAACCTTACACAAATTCCGTTAGAAACACGTCCGCAGCGGCCAGCACGCTGCTTAGCAGCAGCTTGGCTAATTTTTTCAATCTGCAATTGCTCCACTTTTGCGCGTGAACTGTAACGATTCACCCTTGCCAAGCCAGCATCAATCACATATTTGATGCCCGGCACAGTGAGTGAAGTTTCTGCGACATTGGTCGCCAGAACGATTCTTCTAGTCCCCGTCGTGCGGAATATTTTTTGCTGGTCTTCAATACTCAGGCGCGCAAATAAAGGCAGCACTTCAATATGTTTTAACTTCGCCGAACGTCCTTGATATTTCCTTAAATGGTCAGCAACATCACGTATTTCACGCTCTCCCGGCAAAAAAACTAAAATATCACCATCACCCAAACGTAATAAATCATCGGCGGCATCTAAAATGGCTTCCTCTATCGCCTCTTCTTCATCATCTTCTTGTAGCCAGCGTGACTCTACGCGCGGCTTGCGCTTGACGCCCATCACATCCTGACCCAGCAATTCGATATCTTCTTCGTCTTCAGGCAAATCGGAGTCTTTAGTCAGGCCTATACTTCCTTGGCCAGCCTTGCCAAGTGGCCGATAATGAATCTCAACCGGATAGGTACGGCCAGAAACTTCGATCACAGGCGCGCCGTTAAAATGTTTCGAAAAACGCTCGGCATCTATCGTGGCAGAAGTCACAATGACTTTTAAATCGGGTCGTTTTGGTAATAATTGTTTGAGATAGCCCAGCAAGAAATCAATGTTCAAGCTGCGCTCGTGCGCCTCGTCAATGATGATCGTGTCGTAAGCATTTAAAAATCTATCGCCCTGCGTTTCTGCCAGCAGAATGCCATCCGTCATTAACTTGACGTAACTACTTTCAGAGAGCTTGTCATTAAAGCGCACTTTATAGCCCACCGCCTCACCCAGAGGTGTTTTTAGCTCTTGCGCAATGCGGCTTGCTACCGACCTTGCAGCGATGCGTCGCGGTTGCGTATGGCCAATTAAGCCCGCCACGCCACGGCCAAGTTCAAGGCAAATTTTGGGGAGTTGTGTCGTCTTTCCAGAGCCTGTTTCACCGCATACAATTACCACCTGATTCTTTAAAATCGCCTGTGCGATTTCATCTTTGCGGAGCGAAACTGGCAGTTCCAACGGATAATCCGGTTTGGGTAAGGCAAGTTTTCGCGCTTGCAGTTTTGCATTTGAAGCGCGAATTTTATTGGCGATTTCTTGTAAAGAATGATCAATCGATTTGTTTTGCGAAAGCGCATCCTTAGCCTGATACAAACGGCGACGCAGTGGATAAATATCCACCAGCATGCATGCTGGCAATTGCTGCAAAAGCGCATTAATTTGAGCTGAAGCTTGCATCAATCGTGTCGCTCTCGCATAAAACTGGCAAATTTTGGTTTGCCTTTCTTAGTCACATCGCGATAACGATAAGTGACTAAGCTACCTATGCTAGGCGGGTTTGCGCGTTGTGCCTCGCTAAGCCCTGTGCCGAGTTTAAAGCGAACACCTTCTGGCGTTTCCACCAGCAACGCACCCAACTTGCCCTTAAATTTCCCTTTGCCCGGAATATGTTCAATCACTTTCGCCTCGGCATCATATTGTGGTTTTAATTTCAGCAACACGTCGCTGCGACCCGTCACGTAAGCCGCATCGGCGCGATGCAGCATCAGCCCCTCGCCACCAGCTGCTACAATTTTTTTAAGTTGCTGTTTAAGTGCGCTTTCGTCTTTAATACGAAACTGTTGCACGGCTTTAAGCTGTGGAATATTCGCTGTTTTGACAATTTCGACAATGCGTTTGGCACGCGCTTCAAAGTTACCTTGAGCATTTGGCAGCTCAAACACCATATACGCAATACTTTTCCATTCTTCGTCAATTGGCACGTCTTTGCGCACCGCACCAGAAAGCGCATCGAATTTGCCATAGCCAAGCCATAACTCGCCATCTAGCGGAGTTTTTGGGAACCCTTTTGTAAACCAATCAGGCGCATTGATTGGGTTTCCAGCGCGTGAAACAAACTTTTTACCATCCCAAACCGCGCGCACGCCATCATACTTTTCACTGATTAAATATTCCTGAATATTGATACCGCGCTGATAAACTTCGGCCAGCAAAACTGTGCCTGACTCTTTGCCAATGCAGACAAAAGTCCAAAAAAAACATAGGCTGAAAGCCAATATCCATGCGGTCTTACGGCGTATCATTCAAAGCGCCGGTTTAAATCTTGCAAGTTAAATTGCTCTAAAATCGCCTGCATTCTCTCGCGTGCGTTTTTGCGCGGCTGACCGGTATATTTGGCGATAATCAGCTCATTTTTCATAGAGTGCTCCCAACCGACCAGCTCGGTGACCGTCACGTTGTAGCCGTGCGCCTCTAGTTGCAGGCAGCGCAATACGTTGGTGATTTGGCTACCAAACTCGCGTGTGTGGATTGGATGTCGCCAAATTTCTGAAAGTGGTGTTTTACTCAGACTTTCATTTTTATGCTGCCGTAATACTTCTGCAACTTCGGCCTGACAGCATGGTACCAGCACTATATATTTTGCGTGCTTTTTTAAGCCAAACTGAATCGCATCATCTGTTGCCGTATTACAGGCATGCAGCGCAGTGACAATATCTACGCGGTCTGGCAAACGCATTAGATTGAATAGACTGTTCAACTGTTAAATGTTGAAAATCCATACGATCGAACCCGCAAAGTTTAGCCAACGTTTGCGATTTTTCAACTAAATCCGCACGCGTTTCAATGCCAATAACTTGGCCATTATTGTGTTGTTTAAGCAGCAAATCGTACAGAATAAAACCCAAATATGATTTTCCAGCGCCGTGGTCCACCAACGTCACGTCGCCATTCTGTTCGCGTATATCATCAAACAAGGGCTGAATAAAATTGACCAAATGGTAAACCTGTTTAAGCTTGCGACGACTATCCTGATTCAACTTGCCGTCGCGGGTAAGGATATGCAGCGCTTTCAAGAGCTCAATCGATTGGTTCGGCCTAATTTCGGGGATATTTTGCATACGCTATTTTAATTGAAAACGCATTCAATCTAACCTTGAGTGTGTGAATTTACCTAATAGTCCAAACTAAGCCATTTTAGTAACGTTAATGCCGACATTTTGACACTAATACGTATGTCACACTTATCTATTGCCTAAGTTAATACCTGCTTATATGCCCGGAAGGCTCAATTTTACTGGCTTATTGCCGTTATAAAGCTGATGGGCAGCCCTGCCATCTTGGCATATAAATTGCTGAATCTTATTTAAACTTAGATTGATTTTTATAAGATGATTGATATTATGAAAAAACAAAGACACATCCAACAGCTGCAAACAATTGCTAATAAAGGCTTTACCCTAATAGAGCTACTGATGGTTTTGGCCATTATTGGCGTATTGGCGAAAATCGCAATTCCCGCCTATGCTGATTATAAGAGAAGGCAAGAGTTTAATTGGCAGTTCAAGACATCGCCATGATGAGCGTTAGAATAAAAATTTATTGGGATGATAGGCGCACCTACCCGGAAACCCTTGCAGATATTGGCCTTGCGGGTAAATTAGATCCTTGGGAAAAACCTTACCATGTACCTGAACTTGTTTAACAAACAAGGGAAAGGTGGCAACCGTAAAGATAAAAAACTTAACCCTTTAAACTCTGATTTTGATTTGTACAGCATGGGCAAGGATGGCGTAAGTAAAACTCAAATTACCAACACCAGAAAGCCTAGATGATGTAATACGGGCAAATGATGGAAAGTATATTGATTTAGCTAAAAACTATTAAAGCTTCATGAAAATTTCAGGGACATTTTTAAAAAGCAAGGTCGCCCAACGTGTGGCGCTGTTGCTGCTGCTCGCAGCGGCAATCCCCGCCTCGCTCATGACAGGTTTATCTCGCCATGCAACATTTGAGCTCGTAAATAATTATGAACACAAATCGCTGGTAGATAAAAGCCAAAGTTACGCCTTAGCGACATTTTCCAATTTATCTTTAGCAAGCGAAAAGTTAAAGCAATTTTCGGAACTCATCGCTTCCAGTGATCAACAAAAGCCTACCATTGACACGCTAAAGTTGCCGATGTTTCGCTCGCTCGTTCAACTAAAGCTTAATGGCGAAATCTTAACCAAGTATGGTGAGGCAGATCGACTCTTAAACTCATTTGAAGCCATTATTCGCAACACTATTGTGAATATTCATGAATACCGTCCACATCTTATTGTTATCCCCGCCGATAACGCGAAAGATGCTCCTGCAGTATATCTGGCCATGCCGCGCCAAAAAACCAAGTACATGGAAACGCTTTTTGTGGCAGAGCTCAACCCTGAATTTATGTGGGGCAATAAAGCAGATTATCCTGATGACGTCAGCATTTGTGTCTATCAACTTTCAGGAGAGCAAAAACCAGACTGTTTTGCTCTAAAGAAGAAAATGCCGCGCTAAAAAACAACAGCTGCAAAAGATGCGAATAGCGGCGCTTGGGAGCTTTATCTTAACGGTGCTTTTAATGGTGAATCATTGGCTTTACGAAACTACCCGTCGCTATCCAATCTCTGCAGATATCTATGGGAGTTTAATTGGCAGCGGAGGTTATATCTGGATTGCACTCTTAAGCTTGCTCATCGTTGGGCTGTTGAGTCTAATGCAAGTCAGAAGAACCATGGTGCCGCTTGAGCGGCTCATTGACGGTACAAAAAAAATATCCAAAGGAGATTACGTCGAGGTGAAAGTTGACGGCACCTCGGAGTTTACTGAACTGGCAAATGCTTTTAACAGCATGTCATCCCATATCAAGCATCAACTCGAATCGCAACGTTCACTTTCAACAATTGATCGAGAAATCGTTACAAAACTAGATGTGGAAGAGTTGATTGGTCGCGTAATGACAAGGATGCAAGCACTTAACCCGGAGGCATCCTTCTATATCTACCGTCTGGATGAAAAAGAAGGTTCAGAGATACAATGCAGCGTGGATATTTCTGGTAGCGCAGCACTAACCTCTGCGCGCATCGCCATTCCTAGCAGAGAAATCAACATCATCAAATCCTATGGTCAAGGTAAGGTGAGTGAATGCAGCATGCAGAGCAAATTCGTCCATGAGAGCTTTGCTGCGGAATTAGGCGAAAATTTTATTTGGACCGTGCCTGTTTTCTGGCAAAGCAAAATGTGCGCATTTCTTGCCGTGGGTAGCAAATCAGCACTTGATGAGAACAATAACCATTGGAGCGAGTTCCGCGAACTTGCGAGCCGCATTGGCATTGTGATATCGGCACATGACCGTGAAGAACAGCTTTTAATGCAGGCGCAGTATGACACGCTAACAGGGTTGCCTAATCGTATCCTGCTTCAAGACCGCATTCGCCAAGCCATGGAACACAGTGACAGAACCGGCAACCCGGCGTGGGTGCTCTTTATCGATCTGGACCGCTTTAAATATATTAACGACAGCATGGGACACCATGCAGGCGATGATTTGCTCGTACAAATCTCTAAACGCCTGCAAGCCAGCATCCGAGAAACTGACACTGTGGCACGCTTTGGCGGTGATGAATTTATTGTTATTTTGCAGGGCGATATTGATGAAAATCTTAAGATAGGTGTTTTGAATCGCATGATTGAATCTGTATCGGCACCGATGAAAGTTAATAGACAAGATCTCTCAATCACCTGCAGCGTGGGCATATCGGTTTACCCTAATGATGGTGCCTCCGCCGAAGCGCTTGTGAAGCATGCCGATGTTGCTATGTACCGCGCTAAAGAGTTAGGCAGAAATAATTTTCAATTCTTTACGCAAGCAATGAATGAAAAAGCAGCCGGCCGCATGCGGATGGAAGCACTCTTGCGCAGAGCGCTTGAACGTGATGAGTTCTTGCTACTGTATCAACCAAAAGTAGACTTGGTGTCGGGTCAAATTGTAGGCGTAGAAGCGCTGATTCGTTGGAATAATGAAGAGCTTGGCACAGTATCACCTGGTGACTTTATCGCACTTTCAGAAGAAACCGGCCTCATTTTACCGATTGGCGAGTGGGTATTGCGAAACGCCTGCAAGCAAGCCGTAGCATGGCAAAAAACAGGGCTTGGCGAGCTACTGATGTCAGTCAACTTATCTGCACGCCAGTTTAAACAAAGCAATCTGGTCGAGTCTATTAAAGCCATACTAGTTGAAACTGGTATGAAAGCTGAGTATTTAGAATTTGAACTCACAGAAAGTCTGTTCATGAGCGACACGAGTAGCGCCCTGAAATCGCTGCACGAAATTAAAGCGCTAGGTATTAAACTTTCTGTAGACGATTTTGGAACGGGTTATTCCAGCCTTTCTTACCTCAACAGTCTGCCTTTGGATACGCTAAAGATTGATAAAGTATTTACTGACGATATTGTTTTGAGTAAAAACAAAGCACCTATCGTCGATACCATCATATCGCTGGCAAAAAACCTGAGCTTAAAAGTCGTTGCCGAAGGCGTTGAGACATCCGAGCAAGTAGCTTATCTGGCAGCGCGTGGTTGTGACCAAATTCAGGGTTATTACTTTAGCCCACCTGCGCCGGCACAAACCATCGAACATTTGGTGATTTCCAATAAAAAACTCACTATGCCAAATTTAAAAGCCGTTGAAGTCTCTAAAAAGCGCACAACACGCTAATTCTCGACAACATAAAAGCTTTAACACGTTACTCCACAACGTTTTCTAGTTGCCAGCATTTCCTAGCCATTGCCTCAATCTGTTAGCATTCAGCTAAATTAATTTTCAACCGCATTAAAATATTTATAAAATCACTGTCGTCAAACATTAATCGACTGCGTTTCGTGTAGTAAGGGCTGCAATATTGTCCCCAATATCAACTAAAAAGGAGTGAATAATGAAAACATCTCTCATCATCGCACAAGCAGCAATGGCTTTAATCGTCTCAGCCAGCGCTTTTGCAGAAGATTCCAATGCTGCTAAGGTAGATTTAGATAAGCGTGGCGACCGTATTGAAGAACGTTTAGATAACCGCGGGGACCGCCGCGAAGAGCATTTAGATAAGCGTGGGGATCGAATTGAAGACCGCTTAGATAACCGTGGAGACCGTGTAGAAGATCGCATGGACCGCAAAGCTGACAGAGCCGAAGCAAACGGTCACGAAAAACGTGCCGAACACCTGAGAAATAAGGGTGACCGCATTGATAACCGCTTGGATAAAAAAGGTGACCGTATCGATAATCGCCTAGACCGTCGCGGTGACCACGCAGATAATCGCCTGGATGCAAAAGGTGAGCGCATTAACAAACGATTGGATAAGCGCGCAAAACGTCGTAGCTAATTGTTTAGCGAGATAGAGAGAGGCACGATTGATTGAAATGAACTGCTAATGGAGTCTTTTTTAGCTGAGATCGAAAGTCGTGCCTTTCGCATGGCGCATTTTGCGACAGGCAACCGCGAAGACGCTTTGGATATTGTGCAAGACGCCATGATCAAGCTGGTGCAGAAATATAGCACTCATGAAAAAGCAAGCTGGAAACCGCTCTTTTACAGCATACTTGAGTCACGCATTCTGGATTGGCATCGTCGCCAGCAAGTACGTAATCGCTTTCGCAGCTGGCTACACTTGGATTCGGAAGATGATGAACATGACGACATGCTGGAACAGTTGCCTGCAGAAACGAATGTGATGCCGGATTTTAAACTGCAAGATGCACAATTTATGCAAAGCTTAAATAATGCGTTAAGCAACTTGCCCCTTAGACAGCAACAGGTTTTTTTGCTGCGACTGTGGGAAGGCATGGACATCGGCGATACCGCAAAAGCCATGCAGTGTTCTGAAAGTAGCGTTAAAACGCACTACGCGCGCGCCTTAGAAAAATTGCGGGATATTTTAAAGGATCATTTGATATGAATCGGGAACAGTCTAATTTGGAAGAGCGCATCAAAAACGCCCTACAAAGCAGTGCAAAAAATTTAGATGCCGACACCAAAAAACGTCTGCAAGAAATACGTCGTCAGGCACTGCAGCCGTCAGGTATAAGTGCATGGTTCAAAGCAAACTATTTGTTGCCTGCTGCAGGTTTGGCTTTGTGCAGCGTGTTTGCAGTTATGCTAGCACTGCCATATTTACATACAAATGGCAGTGCAGCGACTGACCAAACCGCCATGCTGGAACTGATTGAAAATCCCGATGAATTAGAGGCGCTGAGTGACCCCGGTTTTTACGTTTGGATGGACGAAATTGAAGAAAAAGAAGATGCCGCAAACGCCGCTTAGATATTGGCTCGTAGCCGGTATTTTAATTTATTCTTTTGGCGTGTATGCACGGGAAAATGATGATTTACCCATTGATTTAATCGAGTTGCTAGGTGAGCTCGATGAAGATGACCAAGCTTCTTTTGAAGCCGCAATAAAAGAGTTTGAAAACAAATCTGCGCCTGCGAACAAATCGCAAAACAACGCAGAAGCAGGAGTAAAAAAATGAAAGATACTTTTATTATCAGGCATGTTATTAACCTACTGTTTTGGCTTAGCCTGCTCACAATGCAGCAGGCCTTGGCTGCTGGTGTTACATGGGAATCACTCACGCCAGCACAGCAGGAAACCTTAAATTCGGTTAAAGACCGCTGGAACGATTTCCCGCCTGAGCGTCAAGAGCGTTTGAGCAAAGGCGCAGAGCGCTGGGCGAACATGCCCCCCGAACAGCGTGAGCAAACAAAAGAAAAGTTACACCGCTATAAGAATTTAAGTGATGAGGACAAAGCATTAGTCAAAGAAAGAATACGTGAATTTAGAAAACTTCCGCCAGAAGAGAGAAAAGCTTTACGTGAAAAGTGGCGTCAATTATCGCCAGAACAAAAACAAAAGTTTCGTGAGCGTATTAAAAACATGAGCCCCGAAGAGCGTGAAAACTTCCGCAAAAAACGCATGCAAAGAAAGCAGGAGCGCATGGAAAGAAAGAATCATTAAAACATCTGTCTAAATGTTAAAATGAGTGTCGCACACAACATTTAACATTCATTATGGCTATACAGTGGTACCCCGGTCACATGACCTCTGCAAGAAAAAAGGCAGAGGAAACCATGGAGTTCGTCGACATCGTCATCGAAGTGCTAGATGCACGTCTGCCCGCTGCAAGCCACAACCCAATGATTGACGAGATGCGACTTTTTCGTCAGCGCCCGAATTTAAAAATTTTGAATAAAGCGGATCTAGCCGACCCGGAAGTGACTCAGGCATGGCTTAATTACTTTAATGCACAGCCCAATACCAAAGCGGTTGCGCTAAGTTGCAAAAAAGCTGGGGATGCAAAAAAAATCCCTGCGCTTGCTAAAAAATTGACGCCTCATCGAGGCACGCATTTAAAGCCCCTCCGCATGATGATTATGGGCATCCCTAACGTGGGGAAATCCACATTGATGAACGCACTATTGAATCGCCGCATCGCCAAAGTGGGTGATGAGCCCGCCGTGACCAAGAGCCAGCAAAGGTTTGATTTGGATGACACGATGAGCATTATCGACACACCAGGCATGATGTGGCCAAAAATAGAACATGACTGCGACGGCTATATGCTCGCAGCCAGCCATGCGATTGGCCGCAATGCGGTAATAGATGAGGATGTGGCAGTCTTTTTAGCCAACAATTTACTTAAAAGTTATCCTGCATTGCTTAATACTCGTTATAAGCTAGATTCTATGAAACTCGATGTGAATGAGATGGATGGCGTAGATTTACTTGAGGCCATTGCCAAGCGCCGCTCTTACAAACGACATGATGGCCTATGGGACATGGAAAAAACCGCTGTGACATTTCTTACTGATTATCGGCACGGAGTGATTGGTCGCGTGAGCTTAGAAACTCCTGAAAGTCGGAAGGCGATGCTTCAGAAAAGTTTGATTACGCCGCACGAAACAAAGCTTCCACCAGAATAAATTAACCCTGTTTATGCAATTGATACACGCAAGTCGTAAACTCTGATTATTGTAAGGAGTTTCAACATGCAAAAACATAGTCTACAATTTTTGGCGATGCTTGTTTTACTGGCGGTAATTACGGTGATTAATTACCACTTATTTAGCACACTTGGCTTGACAGGCGTTACGCTGTTATATTTGCTGGTAGTAGTTGTGGCAGCTTATTTTTGCGAGTTTTTGGTGGCCTTGCTCACCGCGTTTTTAGCATTTTTAACCATCAACTATTTTTTTACCGCGCCACGCTATACCTTTGAAGTTGCCCATGTTGAATCCCTAGTCAGTTTAATCTGTTTTCTAATCGTTTCAATAGTAATCACTTCATTGGTGAAACGATTAAAATTTCAAACACAGCAAGCGTCCATCGCTACAAAACATGCACTATTCGGTAGAACGCTGGCTGAAAACCTAGCACTAGCTACCGATGTGAATAACTTATTACAAGACACTTGTAGGTTAATGCAAGTCGAGTTTGATAAACCATTTGCGATAGTGCTTACTTCACAAGAAGGCAACAATTACGCCATCAAGAGCCAGTCTGGTTCAATAGAGATACCAGATAGTCGATTGCTTAATTGGGTATCTGCAAATGGTAAACCCATCAGTCCCTATACCGAATATTGGGCACACTCTGCATATTGGCTAATACCATTTAGCCGAATGCCCAGCCAAGATGCAAGCCTTGACCCGATTTTGGTCGTCGGCAACATTGATAATGAAGACAATCTAAACAGCAGTATTGAAATGTACATTGCCATCAAGTCTTGTGTGGATCAAATTTCACTCGCCTATCAACGACTTGTTAATATCGAGAAGGCCAAACAAGCAGAATTTAGAGTGCAAGAAGAGTCCATACAAAACGCCTTACTGGCCTCTATTTCGCATGATATGCGCACACCACTCACCTCAATTTTGGGTGCAGCCACAACGCTTCAACAGTCAAACTTAGATGCAAAACAAATGAATCACTTAAGTACGTTGATAGCATCACAAGCGCGTTATTTAGCTACTACAACTGAAAATATCCTTTCTCTTATTAGGCTGGAATCAACCCAAGCTATTCCAATGGATTGGCAGTCACCCGAAGAGATTATTGGTGTAGTAACCACACTATATAAAAATCGCGGCGAACCAATTAACTTATTGGTAAATATCAGCGAACCGGAACTACTGATTAAGGGCAATGCCAGCTTGCTTACGCAGGCTCTGGTGAACTTGATTGATAACGCAATACATGCAGATTTACATAATCAACCAATAGAAATTGATGTGAGCAAAACTGACAATCGAATTAATATCAGTGTAAATGATCGTGGAAAAGGCTTTAGCAAAACTTTTGATACTTCTCAAATTAAAAAATTCTCCACGGGCAACACTAAGGGATTTGGTCTAGGCTTATCCATCGTACAAGCCATTGCAAATTCGCATGATGCAATTTTCACTATCCGCAACCGAGAAGATGGTGGCGCCAGAGCAAACTTGAGCTTTCATGCCACTGATGTAGGTAATATTGATGCCTGACAAAAACCCTATTTTAATCATTGAGGATGATTTGCAGATTAGCCAGTTTCTGCAAGCTAGCCTGAAAACAAATGGTTATCAGAGCGTCTGTGCTTCAACTATTGCAGGCGGTAAAAAGATCTTGAATGAACACAAACCTACGTTGATTATTTTAGATTTAAACTTGCCCGATGGAGATGGTTGCGATTTTATTACCCATGTACGAATTAGCTCAGACATTCCTATTTTGGTGTTATCCGCACGTCAATCTGAGCAAGAAAAAGTAAATTGCTTTAATCTCGGTGCTGACGATTATTTGGCAAAACCATTCGGTGTCAATGAGCTACTCGCACGCGTAAAAGTGTCACTAAAGCGTGCAGCAATGATGTCGTTGCGTGATGATGTTTTTAAATTAGATGATTTAGAAATTGATACAGTTAAAAGCACCGTTTTACTGAATAAACGGTCGATTCATCTGACACCGATTGAATTTAAGCTACTATTTATACTTGCTAAAAGACCAGGTAAAGTGTTCACGCATCGCCAACTGCTAACCGAAGTTTGGGGCGCAGAATATGTAGATGAAACGCACTACTTACGTATTCACATGGGTAGATTACGTGCCCATTTAGAAAAAAATCCAGCCACACCGCGTTACATTCTGACAGAAGTAGGCATTGGTTACAGACTCGCTGCAACTTAAGTAAAAATTCCCGATTAAATCAACCTATGTTTATGCGGTTGATACACTAGCCCCTGTTTTAATGGTTCCATGTTATTAAAACAAGGTTAGTTAAATGAATACAAACACCAAATCAAAAAGTGTTGCAGCACTTACCTTAGGTGCTATCGGCGTAGTGTATGGAGACATTGGCACCAGCCCGCTTTATACCGTGAAAGAGATTTTTAGTGCTTCCACAGGCATTGCGCTAACGCATGCCAATATTATTGGTGCGATTTCTGCCATATTTTGGGCGTTGATGTTGGTTGTCACACTAAAATATGTGACCTTAGTTTTGCGCGCGGATAATCGCGGCGAAGGCGGTATTATGGCACTGCTCGCACTGGCAGTTTCCAGCGCCGCCGCTGCGCCAGCACGCAAAAAAATATTGCTCGGTTTAGGTGTGTTTGGCGCAGCGCTATTTTATGGTGATAGCATTCTCACGCCTGCTATATCTGTGCTTTCGGCGGTGGAAGGCCTCGAGCTGATTGCGCCTAACTTGAAGACGTTTATTATGCCGATTTCAATCGCAATTCTGATTGCACTTTTTGCGTTTCAAAAATATGGCACGCACACCGTGGGCAAGCTATTTGGCCCGATTATTGTCGTTTGGTTTGTCACATTAGGGGCAATTGGCATAAGTCATATTGCACATAATCCTGAAATACTACAAGCACTTAACCCAATCTATGCGTTTCATTTTTTAGCTGACCGTGGCGCAGGAGTGTTTTTGGCAGTCGGCGCGGTGGTGTTGGCTATTACGGGTGCAGAAGCGCTTTACGCCGACATGGGTCACTTTGGCAGACCCGCCATTCGCATCGCATGGACAGGCTTAGTATTGCCAGGCTTGGCGCTGAATTACTTAGGTCAAGGTTCGCTATTATTAGCCACGCCAGAAGCAGTCAGCAACCCCTTTTATTTCTCGTTTCCACAAGAGTTGCTGATTCCCGCCGTGGTACTTGCCACACTCGCCACCATTATTGCCTCGCAGGCCGTTATTTCTGGCGCTTACTCGATTACGCAGCAAGCGATTCAACTAGGTTTTTTGCCGCGCATGCAAATACTGCACACTTCCGCCAGCGAATCGGGTCAAATTTACGTGCCTGCAATTAACTGGTTATTATTAGTTGCAGTGACTCTCACCTGCATCGCGTTTCAAAACTCATCTGCCATTGCCTCCGCCTATGGCATTGCGGTGACTGGCACCATGTTAATCACCACCATACTCACCTACTTTGTGCTGCGCCATAATTGGAAATATCCATTGTGGCTAGCCTTAGGCACAACCAGCACCTTTATTTTATTAGATGTATTGTTACTTGCCTCATGTTCAGTGAAATTTTTCAAAGGCGGCTGGTTTCCAGTCGCGCTAGGTATTTGCTTGGTGATTGTGATGTGGACATGGAAGCAAGGTCGTGAAATTTTGTTAAAAAACATGCACGAAAACGACCCGAAATTGGAGGATTTTGTAAAGCAATATGCTACTGGAGAAAAAGACAGGATTGAACGCACAGCCGTGTTTTTATGTGCAAATCCAGATACCGTCCCGCAAGCGTTGATGCACAACTTGAAACATAATCAGGTTCTACATAAAACCAATTTGATACTAACTGTAGCATTTTCAGATGTGCCTGTTGTGACAAAAGAACAGCGCCTTGAAATTAAAGAAATAGGTGCCGGCTTTTGGCAAGTCACCCTACATTATGGTTTTATGGAAAATCCTAACGTGCCCAAAGCCTTAGAGGATTGCAAGATTGATAATATAACGATAGACCCATTCACAACTTCATACTTTGCCAGTCGTGAAACTGTGATTTCCGGCCCAGGTGGTAGCATGATGAAATGGCGCGATAATTTATTCGCATTGATGTCGCGAAATGCGGGTAGTGTTGTAAGCTACTTTAATATCCCCAGCAATAGCGTAATTGAGTTAGGTGCCAGAGTACATATTTAGTAATCGCACTGATTACAGCCCAGAATCATTTGATAGGCAATCTGAGGTAAAGGCAGTTTAATTAATCTTTAGTTATGCAGTTAGCTTGCAACGACATTCAGTTTTTACAATGCTAGCTTCACCTGCGTATAGCGCATAACGCGATTTCGCCCATTATTTTTGGCAGAATATAAAGTACCATCTGCCGCCGCGATAAGCCCTTTAAAATCGTAGCCGGCACGCACCGAATCTGCAACGCCAATGCTTACAGTAATGCGTATATTTAAATGATTTTCTTTAAACGGCGCAGCTTCAACGGCTGCTCTGATACGTTCAGCAAGTACGCCAGCATCATTTTCGTTCGTATTAGGCATAAACACACTGAACTCTTCGCCCCCATAGCGCCCCGCCACGTCACCTGTGCGTAGCGTTTTAGAAATCACTTTAGCGACATGCCTGAGCACGTCATCTCCCACCAGATGTCCATGTTGATCATTCACCTTTTTAAAGTGGTCGATATCAATCAGCAACACCGCCATGCTCATGTTGATACGCTTACAAATACCCTGCATTTTTAGAGCACCATCTTCCAAACCACGACGATTCAATATGCCGGTTAAACCATCTATTGTGACCATCGAGGCCAGATTCTGGTTGAGCTGGTAGCTCAGCATCAACACAAACAAGCTGGAAATAAAAAATTGAGAAACTGCTCCCACCATGAATGTGTAAGCATTTACAGGCCAAGTCGCAAATGAATCGAATACACTGATATCGACACTAGAAGCCGAAATCGCCCGCCCTACCATCAAAAGAGCAAGCAAGAGAAACAGGCTGGAAGTCATCCAGTATAAATTGCCCAGCACACCTTCATCCTGCGCAAATGTCAGCCGCGCGCAAGCAAGATAGATGGCGGCAAAAACAAGTGCATCCACCACCACAGTACTGCGAATATCTTGGCTTACGTACATAAAATAAAGGTCAACCGCTATCAAAACAACAAACGCGGCTATCGGGATACGATGGTCTGGTTTTTTGCCTACGAACGCCTGAATCCCGTTGATATACATGCTTAAGCCAGCACCAATCAAAGCGGCGCCAGGTAAAAAAAGTAGTTTGGCAGAATCAAGCTGTATCAGTATCAAAATCATACCCAGCCCGACCACCAAGTTGCCCACCGACCAATAACCCGGACCTTTAACCTCTTTATGATGAACACGCGTAATGGCAAGCAGCATCGAGAGCATGAATGTCAGCAGCATCGACATAAAGATAATCGTTTTTAAATCAAACTTTGGCATGGTAATAAATAATAAATGCTTTTTTGGTTAAGAGAGTATTTTTATTAAATATCAAGTATTTTATTTTTTTGCCTGAGACGCTTTTATTTTTGGTAAGCAGTTAGAATAATACTATATCGCTAAATCTGTATTTTTCGGCATTTTTTCTTGCCAAATTCAATAAGAATAAACCTGTCCACTACGATGTTAAATACGCTAAATCCCTCGCAACGCGAAGCCATCAAATACCTCGACGGGCCTTTGCTGGTGCTTGCCGGCGCAGGTAGCGGCAAAACACGGGTCATTACACAAAAGATTGCTTATTTGATTGAGCATGCAGACTATAATCCAAAAGAAATTGCGGCAATTACCTTTACCAATAAGGCTGCGCGCGAGATGCAAGAGCGCGTAACAAAGTTGATGGAAGGCAAAAATACCAAAGGGCTAACCATTGCGACTTTTCACTCACTCGGCTTGCAAATGTTGCGGCAAGAGGCTGCTTTACTTGGTTACAAACCCCAGTTTTCTATTTTAGACTCATCCGATAGTTTTAAGATTATTTCTGATATTTTAGCCACAACAGATAAACAGTTACTTAAAAAAACTCAATGGCAGATATCCGCCTGGAAAAATGCGTTTATCAACCCTGATCAAGCCAAGGCAGCGGCTGAAGAAGACTTGACGCAGGCCGCTGCTAAGGTTTATCAGCTATATCAACAAACGCTCAAAGCATACCAAGCTGTAGATTTTGATGATTTAATCAAATTGCCTGTAGAGCTATTCGAAGCGCATGCGGATGCCCTAGAAAAATGGCAGCGCAAACTGCAATATTTATTAATCGACGAATATCAGGATACCAATGCCTGTCAGTATAAACTGGTCAAAATGCTCACAGGTCTGCGTGGCCAATTTACCGCGGTGGGTGACGACGATCAGGCTATTTATGGCTGGCGCGGGGCAGATGTAGAAAATTTAAGGCAACTGACCGATGACTTTGAGCGCCTTAAGGTCATCAAACTCGAACAAAATTACCGCTCTACCGTGCGCATTTTGCGCGCCGCAAATCAGGTGATTAGCAATAACCCCAAGTTGTTTGAAAAAAAACTGTGGAGCGAGCTTGGCACTGGCGACATGATTCAGGTGACCGCCACGCAATCTGAGGAGCACGAAGCTGAAAGCGTGATTATGAAGCTTTCTGCACACAAGTTCGAAAATCGTACCTTTTACAAGGATTACGCTATTCTTTATCGGGGCAATCATCAGGCACGCGTTTTCGAGCAGCAGCTTAGAAATCACAAAATCCCTTACACAATATCAGGTGGGCAATCTTTTTTTGATAAAGCCGAAATTAAAGATCTAGTGAGCTATTTGCGACTGATTGCGAACGAAGATGACGACCCGGCGTTTATTCGCGCCGCTACAACGCCAAAGAAAGGGATTGGCAGCACGACCTTAGAAAAACTGGGGGAATTTGCCAGCGACCACAAAACATCCTTATTTGCTGCTGCATTCGAAGGTGATTTTCAGCGTGAGGTTGGAAATAAGCAACTTGAGGACTTACTCAATTTTTGCCAGTTTATACAACGCATGCAAGAGCGCGCCGTACGCGACCCTGCGGGTGAAGTGCTGAATGACTTGCTAACCGCAACTCAATATGAAGCGTATTTATACGACTCTGAAGAACCCCGAGCCGCGGAAAGCAAATGGACAAATGTTATGGATTTCATTGCCTGGCTCACCAAAAAAGGAGATGGTAGCACCGAGTTTGGAAACGAGAGCGAGAGTAAAACCTTGCTAGAACTCACGCAAATGGTCTCGCTTATGAGTATGCTCGAAGGCCGCGAAGACGGTGAGCCAGACGCAGTAAAACTGAGCACTTTACACGCTGCCAAAGGTCTGGAGTTCGGTCATGTATTTTTAATCGGTTGCGAAGAAGGCATATTGCCGCATCAAGTATCCATCGACAATGCGCAAATTGAGGAAGAGCGGCGTTTGATGTACGTTGGCATTACCCGCGCGCAAAAAACCCTTAATATTTCTTGGTGTAAAAAACGTAAGCGCGCAGGCGAAATTGAAATGTGTGAACCGAGCCGCTTTATTGAAGAACTGCCTAAAGATGATGTTCGCCACTTTGGCAACCCATTTAATCAAAACGCCGAAGCGAGTAGAGATTTCGGGAAATCTAAAATGGCAAACATTCGCGCCATGCTTGCAAGCAAATAAAGCCAATAATTTAAAGTAGAATACACCATGCCTTACATCACCCTAGATAACGCTTCCCTCGCTTTTGGTCATCACGCCCTGCTGGATAGAGCCGCATTTCAGCTTGATGCTGGGGAGCGTGTCGGATTGATTGGCCGCAATGGCGCTGGTAAATCGAGTTTACTAAAAGCGATTGCCGGCACAATCAAATTAGATGACGGCAACGTGTGGCGAGCACCTGCTACAAAAATAGTCTATGTGCCGCAAGAACCGGAACTGGACAACACGCACACAGTTTACGAAGCTGTAGCAGAAGGCTTGGGTGAGCTGCAGAAGACATTGGTGGCTTACCATGATGTAACGCACAAAATGGGCGAGCCAGATGCCGATTTTGAAGTGCTAATGGCACAAATGGAAGATTTGCAGCATGAGCTTGATGCGCAAAATGGCTGGGCGATGCAATCTAAAATAGAAACCGTATTAAGCCATTTGAGTTTAGATGCAGACGTGCTGGTTTCTACACTTTCTGGCGGCTGGCGTAAGCGTGTTGCCTTGGCGCGCGCACTGGTGGCAGAACCCGAAGTACTGCTTTTGGATGAACCTACTAATCACCTTGATTTAGAAGCCATTGAATGGCTGGAAGAGCTGCTACTCGCCTTTAATGGCGCCGTGTTGTTTATCACCCACGACAGGCGCTTTTTAGATAAGCTCGCCACACGTATTACAGAGCTTGACCGAGGCAATTTGACTGATTTTGTGGGTAACTTCTCACAATATCAAATTAAAAAAGAAGAGCTGCTCGCAGTGGAAGAAACACATGCTGCCAAGTTTGATAAAGTGCTAGCACAAGAAGAAGTATGGATTCGCCAAGGCATTAAAGCGCGCCGCACACGTAACGAAGGCCGTGTGCGCCAGCTTGAAAAATTACGCCTCGAGCGTGCCGCACGTCGGGAAAGACAGGGCAATGTAAAACTTAACTTGGATGCAGGCGAGCGCAGCGGTAAGTTGGTGGCAGAACTCGAAAATGTGAGTAAAGCTTATGGTGAAAAAGTGCTCATCAAAAACTTCAGCACGCGCATTTTACGTGGCGACCGTATCGGTCTGCTTGGCCCAAATGGTGTGGGGAAAACCACGCTTCTTAAAATAATTTTAGGCGAGCTTAAACCCGATAGCGGCACGATTACCCAAGGCACCAAGCAAACCGTCGCTTACTTTGACCAGATGCGCGAGCAGTTAGACGATGAGGCTACACTGGCCGATACCATCAGCCCCGGCTCAGACTTTGTTGAAATTGGTAACGAGAGAAAGCATGTGATTAGCTATTTGGAAGACTTTTTGTTTCCGCCACAGCGTTCACGTTCACCAGTTAAATCCCTCTCTGGCGGTGAACGCAACCGTTTGCTATTGGCGCGCCTGTTCGCTCGCCCTGCCAATATTTTGGTGCTGGATGAGCCGACCAATGATTTGGATATCGATACGCTGGAACTGCTGGAAAGCCTGCTGAGAGATTACCCCGGCACATTGTTTTTAGTGAGTCACGATAGAGCGTTTTTAGAGAACACCGTCACGCAAATCATCGCTTTTGAAGGCAATGGCGTGCTCACCGAATTTGGCGGCGGTTACGATGACTGGGCGCGCTTTACTCAACAAAAAATTGCGGATGAAAAAACTAGCCAACAAAGGCAAAATACAGTAAGCCTACAAACCAATATCCATGCGCCTTCTGGCAAGGTTAAAGCAGATATTGAAAAAACCGCTAAATCCAAAAAACTGAGCTTTAAAGAAGAAAAAGAACTGGAAAACTTGCCAGAACTTATTTCAGCTTTAGAAGATGAGCAGGCGAAAATAGTAGCCTCTCTAAGCGATGGTGAGGTTTATCGCAAGTCACCGGAAGATGCGAAAGTCATGCAATTGCGTCTTAGCGATATTGAGGCAGAAATAGCACAGCTATTGAAAAGATGGGAAGAACTCGAAACTAATTCTGCTTAAAAATGGCGCCTCGACAGGCATCTAACAATTAAATACAAGACAATACAGACAATGACTTAACAAATACCTTCTAGTTTTTATACTTATTTTTATACAATATAAAGACATATTTGGAAGTTTTATATTTGGTTACGAATCAATTTTTTATCAACCGTCATAACGCACTGGATGTCGGCCATTCCTTTGACACCCCAGTAAATGTAGCAAAAAAGTATTAAAAATGATGCCCACTACCGGCCAAAAGAAGTCAATCCATAGTTTAAATCCATATTTGATTACTTGGCAGTTGCAAACCACCTACATTCAGATTAACAATAGCCATCTAAATCTTACGTTTAATATCTTCTGTGCTTAAAAAGGATTCAGATGGCTGGTAAATTTGAAATAAAAACCGCAAAAAGCGGCCAAACACACTTTAATCTTTTGGCAGGTAATGGCCAAATTATTTTGCAATCCGGGATGTATGAGAGCTAAAGCCAGTGCATTAAATGCTCATAGCGTCGATACAAAAAAATGCAAGTGTGGACGAACGTCTACCTACGTTTGGTTTCAAAATCCGGTAAACCTTACTTTGTAATTAAAGCAGGCAACCAACAAGTAATTGGTCAAAGCCAGCAATATGAATCTGAAGTAGGTCGTGACAACGGTATAGAAGCTGTGAGGAAAAATGTACTTGATGTTGAAGTAGTAGATTTAACTTCAGATTTGAGTACTAAACATAAATAAAATCGGAAGCCTTAGAACTTTCCTTGGAGAGCTTGAGAAAATTATATTAGATGATGAACATATATATTTTTATAGGGGTCATTCAGATATTCGTTATGAATTAGTTCCTAGCGTTTACCGTAACGTAGGCTGGATTGAAAATGAGGATATTCTATTTAAAGAATTAATACTTAGATGCCCATCAGATTTTGAATCAACTCTCTCAACATTTCAAGCATTAGTAAAAATGCAGCATTATTCTCTACCAACTAATTATTAGTATATAACAAGCAATCCATTAATAGCACTTTACTTTGCAACATCAGAGACAACTAGCTAAAAATCAAAGTGGGGAAGTAATAGTCTTTAAGATACCTAAGTGCGATATAAAATACTATGACAGTGATACGGTAAGTGTAATTTCAAATTTAAGCCGTAGACCTGCAAGCTTTAACTTACCACCTAGCAGTTTGTCAGTTGACCAATTTAATTTGGAGCCTCAAATTAAATATTTACTTCACGAAATAAGGCAAGAAAAACCTTATTTTCAAGCACTTATAGAAAGAAAGCATTTGGAATCAGTTGTGTGTGTAAAACCTAAACTTGATAATGCACGAATACTTAAACAAGATGGGGCATTTCTCTTGTATGGGATATCAGGAAATAAAACTGAACCAGCGAAGATACAATCTGAATATATTGCAAGCTCTGAAAACCCTTTAATTATCAATGGAGATAAGAAAGACGTTATTAGAAGTCAATTAAAGGCTCTCGGAATCACTAGAGGCTCAATATACCCAGATATTGATAATGTGGCCAGCTTCATTAAACAAGAGTATTTTATATAGTGAGTTGTTTGAGATAGTCTCGGATTGAGATATGTGTGTAGTCTGATTACTACATTTGCAAAACAGGGGTTCCGCTAAAAGCGGTACATGCAAATACCGTTATACCGCCAAATTAACCGCCTGTGTAAGACATAAAGCGTATCACTGCCGGAGCTGCACGCTGTATATTAAAATCATGGCCTTTAGATTTTATTTTCATGCTATTAATAATCGCTTGTTTAAGCAATTTGTCATCGTGAGAATGCTCTCTTAACAATGGCCTTAAATCCACCTTGTTTTCTTGGCCTAAACAAAGAAACAGCTCACCTTTACAGCTAATGCGTACGCGATTACACGCCTCGCAAAAGTTATGGCTATGTGGTGATATAAACCCAATTTTTGTTTGACTATTCGGAATGCGCCAATAGCGCGCTGGGCCACCTGTAGTCTCGTTGCTACTAATTAAATCATAGCGAGCCCTCAATAGTCTGAGCGTCTCTTCATTGCTCACATAGCTTGCGCTGCGGGAATGATTGACTTCACCCAGTGGCATTTCTTCAATAAAAGAGATGTCCAACCCCTGCTCTATGGCAAACGCGGCCAAAGGTAAAGCTTCATCGTCATTGATGCCACGCATGAGCAAGGCGTTAAGTTTAATATTTTCAAAGCCAGCTTGCTTAGCAACTGCAATGCCACGTAAAACTTTATCTAACTCACCTACGCGGGTGATTTGACGAAAACGCGCGGCATCCAAGCTATCAAGGCTAATGTTAATGCGGCGCACACCTGCTTGCTTCAAGGCTAATGCGTGATGTTCTAATTGTGAGCCATTGGTGGTTAAAACCAGCTCATTCAGGCCAGGCAAATGACCAATTTCATTAAAAAGCCACAGCGCATCTTTACGCACTAGCGGCTCACCTCCGGTAATACGCACTTTCTTCACACCGAGGGAAACAAAAGCTTTCACTAATCTGGAGCACTCTTCAAGTGATAAAACCTCGTCTCGTGGCAAGAACCTTACATCTTCTGACATGCAGTACACACACCTAAAATCGCATCTATCCGTAATTGATAATCGGATGTAATCAACCTTGCGGCCAAAACCATCGATTAACTCATTAGGATAGATGTTTTTTTGCATGAGGCTGCGCTTAAAACGTATACATACCAGTCAGCCAGATAATTTCTTTATCACCCTTGCGTGCAGCATTTTGTAGGGTGGTGCCATATACGTCGCTTTCATTGAAATTGGCGTACTCAAGCTTGCCGGTGATCTCTTTGGTAAATGGGTAGGTCACGCTCAAGTCCAGCTCAGTACCATATTTATTACCTAGTTTTCCACCCATAGATTGAAAATCTTCATCTGATTTGAAGACATGATATTCCGCA
The DNA here is from genome assembly GCA_963752495.1 of uncultured beta proteobacterium. Classification (GTDB taxonomy): domain Bacteria; phylum Pseudomonadota; class Gammaproteobacteria; order Burkholderiales; family Methylophilaceae; genus CAVVYJ01. The sequence goes on along the minus strand of CAVVYJ010000008.1, from coordinate 46,047 downwards.
TAGAATTTGGCTTTCTCGATACTGCCAGCCAAAGTGATAAAGGTATCTTCCATGCCTTGACGTGGTGTAGCAAGAAATACATCCGCCCATCCCTGGAAACAGGTGATTAGTGCCCAATGGAGTTTGGAAGGCGTATTTACCATCATTACTGGAGAGTTTTTCGTGATCGATGCGGATAGACCATGTGTCGTAGCCAACACCGCCACCTAATTTGAAATAATGCGCATCAATTAGGTCGCTCCCTCCACGATAGTCATCCTGTTTGGCGTATTCGGCCGTGTAGAGCCCTTTCCAAGTAGGATTAAATGCATGCGCACCATCAAGACGTATGCCAAAGGTCTTGCTGCTCGCGTCTGTTCCGGATGGATTGATATTGGCTGCAGAAGCCGGTGTGTCGCTACTGCCACCCAAGCCATTTCCACCTTGCGCAGCCGTGCTAATGGCTGCCGGATTACCGCCATTTTGTCCCAAGTTCACCACATCTATGAAATAGCCGTAACCTATCAAAGCTTCTGTTGGCGAGATGCGATATTTAGCATTGACCATATCGATATTGCCATCGCGTAGCTTGGTAGTAATTTGGCGCACTTTACCAAAGTGGGCAGCAAAAATTTCAGTATTCGGAATACTCTTATTTAGCACAGAAACACCATCAAATACCTGCATATTTTGCCTGAAGCCGATATCCCCGATAAAACGTACATTGTCTAGGTTAAGCTGTTGTCGACCCAAGCGTAATTTGGTGTCTTTAATACCAGTCCAATCCACATAGAGTTGATTGATGTCAGTGTAGCCAGCATCAACGATATTGGGATATTGGCGCTTATCTAAGCTGGCGCTGCCAGTGCCGTTGTTATGTTCCGGCTGGTTATCGCGCCTATCGTTAAAATCATCGGTGAATTCATGCACATCGGTTAATTGCGCCGCAAAGCTAAAGTTATTGAATGGCGCTGTCTGCCAGCCAATTAAGCTGCGAAGCGTCCAAGCCTGAGCTGTATCCAATTTCTTCGCAGTAGCTGTTGTGCCCTGATAGCCTTCTTGGTCTACGTTTTCGTAGCGCAATCTAAAATTTGTCATGGGTTTGCCCATGGTAATTGCTTCTAACAACGTACTTGGAGCTGGCTTGGCAGGCTCATCCGCTACTGCCAAGGAAGTACAAAACAATGCAGAAACTGCCAATGTATTTATATTTGAATAAAATCTCATATTTCTCTCCAGTTTTCTATCTGTAATTTTTATAGTAGTCACCATCAAGCCATTTCCAGATGTGGGACCAATACTTCAAAGTGGCCACTTTCCGGCTGATATTCCAGTAGATCTCCCTGCTGCATATCAAAATACCAGCCATGCAAAGCCAGTTTTTTAGCTTCCACGCGTTGCTCAATCCAAGGATAAGACATTAGATTTTCAAGGGAAATGAGAATAGCCGCCTGCTCACAGGCGTGCGTGAGCACATGCTCCGGCTTGCCGGACAAATCTCGTAATACATACTGGCGTGCGTCTTCTGCAATACCTAACCATTTAGCAATGAGCTCTTCCTCATTACAGTTCGGTGTTTTATGCTCCAATAGTGCACGAATACCACCACACTGGGCATGCCCCATGACAATAATGTGCTCTACCTCTAAATTATGCACAGCAAATGCGATCGCTGATGTCGTTGCAGCAAAGTAAGTTGCCTGAACATGGGGGGGAACCAGATTGGCAACATTACGCACTACAAACATATCACCAGGATCGCAATCAGTTAGCAGTGCAGGGTCACAACGTGAGTCGCAGCAGGCAATCACCAGCGCGCGTGGGCGCTGACCCTGCTTGACTAACTGATCAAACAACTCATGTTTTTTGCCCAGATAGCTATGTTGAAAGCGCCTAAATCCACTAAGAAATTTTGTAACATCACGCATGGTTGCATATCTCTTTAACGAAATCGTTTGCTACGCACGATTTGATATGGCCGGACTAAGTATCCAAATGGTGCACTCCATACGTGTACCATGCGGGTGAATGGAAACACTAGAAATACAGTCATGCCAAAGAACAAATGCACTTTAAAAATAGTATCTACATCATTGAGTAGCGATGGATTTGGGCGTAAATAAACAATGCTTTGCACCCACTCTGCCAAGGCAATCATCACGCCGGGGTTACCGTGGTTAGCATGGCCAATAGACACAGGAATTGTGGACAAACCCAGAATCAATGTAATAAGTAGCCAAGTGAGAATAAATTTATCTGAGCCTCGACTGGCGGCTGACACGCGTGCATTAAACATGCGGCGTAGCCATAAAATAGCGCCGCCAATTAAGCACATCACACCGAAAATCGAGCCAGCCCATATAGCAATCATTTGATGGGTCATGTCTGTAATGCCCATACCCGTAAATACGCTGTGTGGCGTTAACAAACCAACAGCATGTCCCCCGAATATGGCGAGAATGCCAATATGAAACAAATTGCTACCAAGTCGCAAATTCGCCTTGGATAACAATTGGCTGGAATCACTTTTCCAAGTGTATTGCTCGCGATCGAAGCGTAACAGGCTGCCTAGTAGAAACACGCCGAGTGCAATGTAGGGATAAACACCATATAGAAAATTGTGTAGAATCATTTTGTACTCCTTAATGTCATTTGCTTATGCTGCCAATTTACTCAACGTCGCTCTGCTTTCAATAATTGAAAGTAAAGCGGCGTAAGGGCTTTCAGCTTTTTGCAGATTTTCTGTCAGCACACCAAACACCTTTTTAGCATCCGATAAAAACACAGTGGCCTCGTTGTCATCCATATAGGCGGCGAACTCAAGCACGAGTGGCAAATAATCCGGCAGTTCATTTGTGACCACCTCGACACCGTAATCTTTGTAAAGCTCACCTAGGTCAATCAGCGCAGGGCCGCGATTTTTATCATCGCCAAATAAGTGATGGGTGAGATGCAAACTGTGCTCTGCTGTCATGTCAAACGTTTTCACATAATCTGCTTGCAATTCTGTCACTGGCAGACTTCGTAAGTAAGTTAAAAATCCCTGCAATGCCTCACGTTCTGCAACATCAATTTCTTGATTTTCCGCCACGAACTCACTCAATTCTGGCAGGTGTTCAATCAATTCTTGGTTTGGGTAATCAAGAAGAGCTGATAATAATTTGTAGATCTGCATGACATTCTCCTTTAGCTATTTGGCGCTTCTTCTTTAGGCTCTACCGTATCTTTACGACGGCGAGGGAATAGTGTGATTTTAGAAACACCGCGTGAAGAGTCGTTGCCAAAAGTAAAGCCGTTTTGCCCTTGAAAACCGAAAGAGTCATCTAACGATTCTTCAGTATGCCCAGTCGGAATCACAAATCGGTCTTCATAATTGGCAATCGCTAAGTAGCGGTACATCTCTTTTGCTTGGTCTTCTGTAATACCAGCTTTGTCAATTGCACGAGTATCCACTTTGCCTTCAACATGTATTGAGCGCTGGTAACTACGCATCGCAATCAACTTATTCAAAGCGCTTTCAATGGGCTCTTCTTTGCCAGCGGTGAGTAAGTTCGCCAAATATTGCACGGGTAAGCGCATGGTTCCCGCCACTGGAATAGCTCCATCTGGGCCTACAGGTAAGTTGCCTTGGTCAATTTGGGATTGCACAGGTGAAAGTGGTGGCACATACCAAACCATCGGTAACGTGCGGAACTCTGGGTGCATGGGGAAGGCAATTTTCCAATCCATTGCCATTTTCCAGATGGGTGATTTACGTGCTGCATCAAGCCAATCTTCGTTAATCCCTTCTGCTCGGGCTGCTTTAATCACCTCAGGATTATTGGGATCTAAAAATATTCTGCGCTGTGCTTCATAGAGGTCCTGAGTGTCTTCCATGCTAGCCAATTCTTCAATACGGTCTGCGTCATACAACATAATTCCGTTGTAACGAATACGCCCTACGCAAGACTCTGAACACACAGTTGGCATTCCAGACTCAACACGTGGATAGCAGCCGATACATTTTTCCGCCTTGCCTGACTCCCAGTTGTAGAACACTTTTTTGTAAGGGCATGAGCTGATGCACATGCGCCAGCCACGGCATTTGTCCTGATCAACTAACACAATGCCATCTTCTTCGCGCTTGTAGATTGAGCCTGATGGGCAAGCCGCTACACAAGAAGCATTCAAACAATGGTTACAAATGCGCGGCAAATACATGTGAAAGGTATTTTCAAACTGACCATACATTTCTTTTTGGATGTTATCCATATTTTTATCTTTGCTGCGCTTGTGGTATTCACCAGCTAAGTCATCTTCCCAATTTGGACCCCAAGTGATTTTCTCCATACTTTCACCCGTGATTTGTGAAATCGGACGAGCAGTCGGAGTCGCCTCAGACAACGGTGCATTTTTTAAATGCGCGTAGTTGTAAGTGAATGGCTCGTAGTAATCGTCAATCTCAGGCATATCTGGGTTAGCAAATATATTAAGGAGCTTGCTAGTGCGGCTACCAGACTTTAATTCTAGCTTGCCGTTTTTAAGCTCCCAGCCACCTTTCCAAACCTCTTGGTTTTCCCACTGTTTTGGGTAACCAACACCAGGTTTAGATTCCACATTATTAAACCAAGCGTATTCAACGCCTTTTCGGTTCGTCCATACGTTTTTACAGGTAACCGAGCAAGTGTGACAGCCGATGCATTTATCTAAATTAAAGACAAAGGCGAATTGTGCGCGTACTTTCATAATGTTCTCCTTTTAGCCTTTTATTTGGCACCAATGCCAACTGGGTTTAACTGAGCTTCACGTTCTGGTGTGAGTGGACGTTCCAACCAATCCACATCTTTATCAGCAATTTTATGTAATGCCACCATAGTGTCTCGCTGACAACCCACCGTACCGTAGTAATTAAAGCCGTAAGATAACTGCGCGTAACCGCCTATCATGTTGGTAGGTTTCATAATCACGCGTGTGACAGAGTTCAAAATACCCCCGCGTTTATTGGTGGATGGCGAACCTGGTACATTCACATTTTTCTCCTGCGCGTGGTACATCATCGCCATGCCACGAGGCACACGTTGCGAAACTACTGCACGTGCAACTGTTGCGCCGTTGTGATTCACGGCTTCTACCCAGTCGTTATCTTCAATGCCCACTGTTTTAGCATCGTCCTCTGATAGCCACACATAAGGACCGCCACGAAACAAAGTCAACATACGCAAATTGTCTTGGTAAGATGAATGAATGCCCCATTTAGAGTGTGGTGTAATCCAATTAAGTGATAGATGAGGTTTGTCTGTGACGGCTTTAGGTAATGAATTTAACTCGCCTAAATCCACCATCGGTTTGTAAGTACAGAACCCTTCGCCAAAATCTAGCATCCATTCATGATCCTGGTAAAAATGTGCCCGACCTGTAAGCGTACGGAAAGGGATATGCTCGTGGATATTGGTATAACCTGCTGTGTATGACACTTTTTCAGATTCAATACCAGACCAAGTTGGTGCGGTGATAATCTTACGTGGTTGTGCTTGAATATCTTTGAAAGTGAACTTATCTTCGTGGCGACCAGCATACAAGTGATGGTGATCCAATCCAGTCTTTTTAGATAATGCTGTCCATGATTTATGCGCTACTTCACCATTGGTTTCTGGTGCTAATCGCATCACAGAATCGCACACCTCTATATCTTCAGATAGTGATGGCATCCCGAAAGAGATGCCTGCCTCTTTAACGGTGCTATTATGTTTTTTAAGTTCTTCGTATTCTTGGTCTGTATTCCAATCAATGCCCTTAATGTTGTTACCTAGTTTGGTCATCAGTGGTCCAAGCGCAATAAACTTACGATACGTATCACCGTAAGTACGCTCGACCAGCTTGATAATCGCCATGGTCTTACCTGGAATAGGCTCGCAATCTCCTTCTTTCCAGTTTTTTACTTCGCCAAAAGGTTGCGCCAATTCCGCTGCTGAATCATGTTGCATAGGAAGTGCCACTACCTCTTTTTTAGTTCCAAGATGTTTCTCAGCTAATGGTGAGAACGTTTTAGCCAATGTTTTGAAAATTTGCCAGTCAGATTTAGATTCCCAGCCTGGCGATACGGCTTCGGACAATGGGTGGATAAACGGATGCATATCCGTTGTATTCAAGTCATTTTTTTCATACCAAGTGGCAGTTGGCAGAATAATGTCGGAGTATGCCCCTGTAGAGTTGAGGCGGAAGTTAATGTCCACCATCAAATCCAGCTTGCCAATTGGCGCATCTTCATGCCATTTCACTTCTTTATTATTATTCCCTGCACCACCTTCTTGCAGACACCCCATTTTGAGCACCAAGTAAATGCTTTAGGAAATACTCATGCCCTTTAGCTGAAGTGCCAATTAAATTAGCACGCCATACAAACAAATTACGTGGCCAATTTTCTGGGGCATCAGGGTCAGCATAAGCTACATCTAGTTTGCCAGATTTTAGCTGCCCTGCCACATATTGCGCTACAGATGCTTCATCTGCTGCACCGTTTTCGATGGCCTCGTCAGCCAGCTCGATTGGGTTACGGTTAAAATTAGGCATAGAGGGCAACCACCCCATGCGTGCCGCTTTTACGTTGTAATCTGCAATCGAATTACCTTTGTTTTTACCTTTTCCTGCCGGACTTAGCAAAGCATCCGCATTCATTGTTTCATAACGCCATTGGTCGGTATGGAAATACCAATATGAGGTGGAATTGGTGTGACGCGGTGGACGCATCCAATCCAGCGCAAAAGCAATAGGTGCCCATCCTGCCTGTGGTCGTAACTTTTCCTGTCCCACATAATGTGCCCAGCCACCACCAGTTTGTCCCACACAACCGCACATGTGTAACAAATTCATAATCGCGCGGTAAGATAAATCATTGTGATACCAATGGTTAATGGCCGCACCCATAATTACCATAGACTTGCCTTTTGTTTTTGAGGCGTTATACGCAAATTCACGGCCGGTACGCTCAATATCTGCTGCTTTAACTCCTGTGACTTTTTCTGCCCATGCTGGCGTATACGCTACGTTGGCATCTTGATAACTTTTTGCAATATTTTCGCCACCCAAACCACGATCTATGCCGTATTGAGCAACTTGCAAGTCAAATACTGTCGTCACCAATGCTTCAGCATTGTTTGCCAATTTCACCTTACGCACAGGTACATTGCGGAATAGCAAGTCTGGTTCGTCATGATTAAAGTGTGGAAAACCGACGGATACCACTTCATCGCGGTCATCAATGCAAGTTAGTTCGGCTTTAATATCATGTGCATCGGACTTTTCAAGCAAATTCCAGTTACCTTCTTCACCCCATCGAAAACCTATGCTGCCATTAGGCGCAACAAAATGACCTGATTTCCGATCAAAAACGATGGTTTTCCATTCAGGATTATTTGTCTCACCTAAACCCCAATTAAAATCAGAGGCTCTTAAAAATCGGTCTGTCACATAAGCATCTCCTTGCTTACGTAAGATGACTTGCATTGGTAAGTCCGTGTATTTGCGCGCATACTCTTGAAAATATGGGTCTTGATTTTTGATATAGAACTCATTGAGAGCCACATGCCCCATCGCCAAAAAGGCTGCTGAGTCAGTACCTTGTTTAATTGGCATCCACAAATCTGAAAACTTGCAAAACTCGGCGTAATCAGGAGCCATTGCCACAATTTTTGCACCTTTGTAGCGCACTTCAGAAGCAAAGTGCGCATCTGGAGTACGCGTCATGGGCAGGTTAGCGCCTGTGATAATAATATAGGTCGAGTTATACCAGTCGGCTGCTTCAGGCACATCGGTTTGCTCTCCCCAGGTTTGAGGGCTCGCTGCCGGCAAATCACAATACCAATCATAAAAAGAACCGCAAGCCGCCCCAATGAGAGAGAGGTATCGTGATCCTGCAGCGTAAGAAATCATCGACATTGCGGGAATAGGTGAGAAACCAAAAATACGGTCTGGTCCCCATTTTTTAATCGTGTAAACATTGGCTGCCGCCATGATTTCATTCACCTCATCCCATGAGGTACGTACAAATCCACCTAGTCCGCGCACTGCAGTGTAAGCTTTGCGCTTTTTCTCATCAGCCTGAATCGCTGCCCAAGCTTCAACAGGGTCTTTGCCTGTCATTCTCTCAACTCGGTACAGGTCAAGTAAGCGACCACGAATTAATGGATGTTTGATTCGATGCGGGCTATATAAATACCATGAGAAAGAAGCGCCACGTTGGCATCCGCGTGGCTCGTGGTCAGGCAAATCGTCACGTGTGCGTGGGTAGTCGGTTTGCTGCATTTCAAATGACACTAAGCCATTCTTCACAAATATTTTCCATGAGCAGCCACCTGTACAATTCACACCATGGGTGGAACGTACCACTTTGTCATGTTGCCAACGGTGACGATAAGCGTCTTCCCACTCTCTATCCTCATTGGTGACGATGCCGTGATTATCCGAAAAAGTTGCCTTAACTTTATCAAAAAATTTTAATCTATCTAAAAAGTGGCTCATTTTTAACTCCTGTCGTTTATATCTAACGGGTTCATGTACACCCTTAAATCAGTTTTATGGGTTTTTAATTTCGCTATTTGCACGTAAATAAAACCACCAGTTCAATATCAAACAAAGCGCATAAAACACGGCGAAGCCATACATTGCATTTTCTGGTGTACCAGCTTTGATTTGTCCTTTAATCACTTCTGGCGCGATAAAAGAACCATATGCAGCAACCGCAGAAGTCCAACCCAGTACAGGCCCAGCCTGAACTCGATCGAAAATCACACCTACAGTTCTAAAAGTAGAGCCGTTACCTAAACCTGTCGCGGCAAACAACACCACAAACACCACTAAAAACTGAGTGAAATAAATCTCTGGTGTAGCTGAGTGATAGGCTTGCATCATGATGTAGCCAGCGTAAGCTGATGCTGCTACCATCACAGCTGAAATCAATTGCGTGACAATAGAACCGCCGACTTTATCAGAAATCCAACCGCCAACTGGTCGAATCAATGCGCCCACAAAAGGCCCAATCCAAGCATAAGTCAGGGCAGAAGGCGCGGCCGGATTTTTCACATGAGACCAAGTTTGTGTCGCCGCATCAAATAAATGTTGATCGCCAAAAATCACGGTAATAGAAAGCGGCAATGCCATGGAGAATCCAATAAACGATCCGAAAGTGACCAGATATAACGCCGTCATCGACCATGTGTGCTTGTTCTTGAAAATAGCAAACTGCTTAGCAATATTCTCTTTCATGGTTCCGAATGCTGCCAACTTCATGATTAACAATGTGGAGCCCATAATCAGCGGCATTGCAACCCACATATTGAGTATTCCCAACCCAGTTGGTGCTGGAAGGTATAAATAAAGCCCTGCAATAGCTGGGATAAAGGCTAGGGTATAAAGCCAGGTGATCTTAATGAAGGCTAAAACTGTGCTTTCGCTATCAGGCGAAATAGTCTTTAGGTTATTCATACCTAAATAGCAAATAACAGCTAATGGTAATAGTGACAACACCCAAGTAAAACCAGCGTTTTGAATAAATGTCGGGGTGCCAGCAGGAATCTTTCCAAAAATCCAGCCACTATCTTTCACCAGTGTTGTTGGTTCACCACCAAGTGCTCCAAAAATACTTACTGTCATTACGAGTGGAATCAAAATCTGCATAGTGGTTACGCCAAAGTTTCCTATCCCGGCATTTAATCCTAATGCTGTGCCTTGCAGTCGTTTAGGAAAGAAAGTACTGATATTTGACATGGAGCTGGCAAAATTACCACCACCCACTCCAGACCATAAGGCCATTAACTGGAATACCCATAGTGGCCATTCGGGATGCTGCAGTGCTATACCCGTCCCCATTGCTGGAGTAAGCAACATAGCAGTGGTGAGAAAAATGGTATTACGTCCACCTGCCAAACGTATAAAAAATGAGGCAGGAATTCGCATTGTTGCACCTGCTAAGCCAGAAATAGCGGTGAGTGTAAACAGTTCATCCTTGCTGAATGGAAAACCCAGATTACTCATCTGTACAGTGATGATGCCCCACATCAACCACACTGCGAAGCCGCACAGCAGAGCTGGCACCGAAATCCACAGATTGCGGTACGCTATCTTTTTACCTGTGGACTCCCAAAAACTATTGTCCTCGACATTCCAGACTTCGATATTAGTTGACATGTCACTCTCCCTAGGCTGTTAAAGCTTGTTTAGCAATTTGGCGCTCTTGATGACGGCCAATTTTGACTGGGCGTACTTCAGTCCAGTACATCCATATCAGTGATACCCAAATGATTCCAAACATCAACATGAAAGCAGAAGTGCGCACCCCGGTCAGATCGAGCAATGCGCCAAACATAATCGGCATTAAAAAACCACCTAACCCACCGGCTAAGCCCACAACACCTGAAATCACGCCAATGTTGTGTGGATAGTCATCTGAAATATATTTAAAGACCGAAGCCTTGCCGATGGCGAAAGCAATACCCATAGTGAACATAATGATGGTGAACCAAGTGGCATCTAAACCAATATGAAATGTTTGCGGGCCTTTGACTGTGATAATTGAAATATCAGTTTGCGGATAGGAAAGGAAGAATAAACAAACTAGTGACACCCAAAGCACCCACCATGTGACAGTGTGGGCACCGAATTTATCTGAAAAATAACCACCTACTGCACGTAATACACCGCCAGGGATACTAAAAGCTGCAGCCATAAGAGCTGCTGTTTTGAGGTCAAAACCGTATTCACCTATGTAGTATTTGGTCATCCATAAAGCCAGTGCCACGTAACCACCAAACACAATCGAATAATATTGGCTGTATTTCCATACTTTTGGGTCTTTAAGAACCGTTAATTGCTCGCCCATACTGACTGCATTACCTACAGTGTGCGTGGTATCAGAAAATGTAAAAAACCAAAATAAAATTGCGGTAATCAGCATCAATAGCGCATATATTTGTGGCACCATCGTCCAGCCGTATGCCACTACAATGATCGGTGCAACTAATTTTGTGACCGCAGCCCCTGTATTGCCTGCACCAAAAATACCCATTGCTAAACCTTGACGATTTTTAGGGAACCAGCGTGCGCAATAAGAAATACCGACAGTGAAAGACCCACCAGCAACGCCTACAAACAAACCTGTTACTAGAAACTGCCAGTACTCGGTGCATTTTGAAATCAGGTAAATGGGGATAATGGTAGAAAGCATTAAGACGAAAAATACGATGCGGCCACCAAACTTATCTGTCCACATACCAAGTGGTAGGCGGATTAGAGAACCCGTTAATACAGGAGTAGCAATGAGAATGCCAAACTCTGTTTCATTGAGTCCCAAGCTTTCTTTAATGGGAATGCCAATCACTGCAAACATCATCCATATCATGAAGCACACAGTAAATGCGATGGTGCTTGCTACGACAACTGACCAAGCTTTGTATTGTTGTGTTGCCATGCTCTTTCTCCCCAATTACTACATGGTGAAAGATTAGGCTGATTAAAACTAAGACACTATTCGTCTAAAGGATGGGAATTGTGAAGCAATAGAACTAGTTCTTTTGAACTAGTTTTGGCTAGAAGATAACTATCGCGCTTCGGTAAGCATATTCGCCACCGCACGTTTAAACGGCAATATGCGATTGCCTATGCGTAATGTTGCATGGCGAATTAGGCGCGCTGGCAGGGTATCATTGCTATAGAATTTCGCAATGGCGTGAGTCGCCATAAAAAGTGGGCGCGTAGCATGCTTGTGTGTTTTCTCAAAACGTGCGAGCAAATCGGCGGCAGCGATATTGCTATCACGCGCTTGCGCAGCTTTAATTTCGTTGGCCAAGGTGTTGGCACTGCGCAAACCAAAGTTAAAACCATGTGCGGTCACAGGGTGCATACCCACGGCGGCATCGCCCACCAATGCAAAACGGTTTGCCACAAACCGGTCAGAATACACGGTTACTAATGGGTAAGCGTGTCGCGTAGAGGTTAAGCGCATCGCACCTAGCCTATGCTTAAAGCGTGTTTCAATGGCTTTGTTAAATTCGGCTTCAGGCAACGCCATAAAGTTTGCTATGTCTAGCGCGGGCAAAGTTACCACCACGGATGAGCGCAAACCATTCATCGGCAATAGTGCTAGCGTTTGTCCGTAATCAAACCACTCCCAAGCAATATGTTGGTGCTCAATTTCATGTTCCATCACGCATACCATCATGGTTTTGCCAAAATCGTGCATATTGGCCGCAATACCCATCGCTCGTCGCGTTTCTGAAAACCGACTATCTGCCGCCACCATTAACTGCGCTTCAATCACTTCACCATTTTTAAGGGTAATGCTTGCACCTGCATGATTGGTGCTGACTTTGCTAATTTCCACATTAGTCATCAGTGTAATGGCAGGAGATGCTTTAACCGCCTCATAAGCGGCTTTGCGGATGAGGTAATTTGAAATGAGAAAACCCAGCTCATTTTGCTGGCTATCGTGGTGATCAATTTGCATGGCATATAACGAGGCGCCGTTGAGGACGCGAGCATCGCGTAACGGTGAAACGGCATTAGGGGCTATGCGTTGCCACAGCCCAAGTTCGCGCATGAGTTTAGCCGAATAATGCGTGAGCGCAATTTCGCGTCCATCAAAAGCAGGATTTGCCAACGCGCATTCAGCTTGCCGCTCTAAAACTGCAATGCGCAAACCGCTTTCTGCCAATGCTTGCGCAAAACATAAGCCAGAAGGTCCAGCACCAATAACCACAATATCAAAATTCATGGCAGTTCAACTCCGCATAGTGTTGCTTTAACCAGTCATGCCATCAGCTCTAGGTTTTAGCAGTATTGGGGTGTAAATCCAAACAAAAATAGCAAAACTTAATATCCATAAAATCGCGGCCACCAGCACCCAACTTGTGTAGGCTTGTTCAGTCAGCATAGGTATAAAAACACGAAACACAACACTTGCAATGATGCCGGTAAACACTAGCGCTAACCAACGAGATGGCTTTCTAATATCCCGTCCAGTATGCCCAAGGGCAACGCGACACATCATACCCAGCGTGATTAATCCAATGCCGCCAATAGTAAAAATATGTAAGGTCAAAATTGATAAGTTGCTAAACTGCACTTGTAACCCATAAAAGAAAAAACCAATATTTACCAGCCAGGCAGATAAATACAAACTCCATAACAAGGGCACACGCCAGATCCCCGCAACATGCCAATTCAATAAACGATACCCATTTAAAGCGAACAAAGGCCAGGCTAGCCATGCAGTTAATTGACTAATTTGTAGAAATATCACATTGATAAATAAAGCAATAAAAAACAGCATAATGCTGATGTCTAGCCACTTGTACTGCTTTAATATAACCCTGGCTTCAGTACCACGCTCTATAAAAAATGGAATAACCCTGCGGCCAATCATCAAAATAAGGCTGACAAACAATAACACCGCACCATTAATCGCAAATTGCATTCCGTTAGTCATTACCCCGAAACAACCCAAATAAAATACGATATTGCCTACCCATAACAAGATCACTTTACTTAGTACTGCTAATTGCTTCCATTGTTTAGCTTTAGTAATAGGTATCGCAATTGCAATAATTAACATCAAACCAAACAATAAATCTGCAATCGCAACCCAAGGCAGAAATGTAGTACCAAACAAAAATAACACTCTGGCAGTGCACCAAAGCATAAACAAAAGTATCAATGGTTTGCCAGACAATGTAGGGATACCAGTCCAGTTTTTAACAGCAGTAAGCAAAAAACCCGTGACAACAGCCATACTGTAACCATATAGCATCTCATGCGCATGCCATTGGCTAATTGAGATATTTGTGACGTTAATTACATCATATGAGAAATAAGCTAGCATCCATGATGTGATTGAGATAATCGCAAAAATGCCCGCACCTAAAAAAAATGGTCTAAACCCTAAATTAAATAGCGCGAACTGATTGGCCGTAACTTGATTAGATTGCTTTATTTGAATTTGCATGGTGGCTGTTTAATTTATAGGGGAGTTTTTGCTTGTTCTGTTACCAACCCATGCTCTACCGCATATACTGCCGCTTGCACGCGGCTGGCTAAACTAAGTTTACGCAATATGCCTTGCACATGGATTTTTACAGTAGATTCGGCTAAGTCTAGCTTTCTGGCAATCTCTTTATTGCTGGCGCCGCTCGCCAACATGGCAATAATTTCGCGTTCACGCGGGGTAAGTTTTTCTGCGCGGGCATTACCATCCACCTTCTGCGGAACACGCATGGCATCTGCTAATTTACCAGCCATATGAGATGACATCACAGACTCACCTGCTGCCGCACGACGAATAGAGTCAAGTAAAAACTCTGTTTCTATATTTTTAAGCAAATATCCACGTGAGCCCATGCGCAAGGCTTCGAGCAAGTCATCTGTATCTTCAGAAACAGTGAGCATGATAATTTCAGTTTTTGGCACCTCTTCTCGCAACAAGGGAATGGTGACAAGTCCACCGGTGACTGGCATGTGCAAATCCAACAAAACCACATCTGGTTTTAATTGCTTTGCTCGTTTTACACCTTCTAGTCCATCACTCGCTTCACCCACAACTTCAAATCCTTCTTGTCGCTCCAACAATAGTTTAATGCCACTACGGAACAGTGTGTGATCATCAATAATTAAAACGCGGATAGGTTTCATGTCGTGAAATTTTCAGATGCGGTTGCAGGCAGTATAACGCGAATATGTGTGCCCTTACCTTGCGCTGAGTCAAACGAGAGTTCTGCGCCTATACGATGTGCGCGTTCACGCATTATGCGTAGTCCTACATGACTATCGCCTGCATCATGCCCCACATTGAAACCTACGCCGTTATCACGCAAATCGATTGTGCATGGCACGGTGCAATTTAGAGTTACTTCAATTTTGCTAGCTTTGGCGTGCTTACGCACATTGGAGAGCGATTCTTGCACAATGTGCATAATTTGTAGCACTTGTTCTGGCGGCAAAGCAGGGGCACTGCCATGGCAATGAAATACTGTTTTAATAGCTGTTTGGCCTTCAAATTTTTCTAACGCGGTGTCAATGGCCGTGGCTAAATCTGTGCTACCAATACGCGTGCGAAAGTGCACTAGCAATTCGCGCACGTCATCATAGCTTTCTTGCACGCCTTCGCGAATTTGCGCCAAGCTCTTTTGCGCTTCTGCAATTTTGTCTTTGCGCAAATCTTCGTCTAGCAATTGCACTTGTATATTCAAAAAAGCCAAAGATTGCGCAATGCTATCGTGCAACTCTTGCGCCAGTAAATTACGCTCTTCTGAAATAGCCACCTCTTTATCAAGAGCGGCAAGTTCTTTGTTTTTGGCTTCAATGCTACGTGACTTTTCTTCTACGCGCTGCTCCAGCGTGGCATAAATATCCTGCAGCTCGCCCGCCATGCGGTTAAAACCACTTGCTAACTCACCCAGCTCGTCTTGGCTAGTGACAGGTAGGCGCACACTAAAGTCCGCCTCTGCCATACGTGCAATGCCCTCACGCAAACGCATTACAGGACGCACGACCATGTGAGAAAACAAATACACTAACAAAATTGTGCCTGCCAATGCAAGACTCACTAAAGCAATTTGCAAAAAGCGTAACAAAGTGGTGGCGCGTGCATTGCTGTGTTCCACCATGCTAACTAAATCATTAATATTCGCCACAAATTGCTCTAGCTTAGGGCGATACTGCGTTAACAATAATTGTTGTTCTGTGAGAGTACTTGTAATTAGAATTTGGCTAATAAGTGGCTGAATAGCGTTTTGCCAAGTTTGGCGCAACTTTACCATTTTCGCTTTAATAGCTGCATCTTTGGGAAGTGAAAGTGGGCGTAGCGGATTACCCTGTTCTAGTTCACTTAAAGTTTTTTCAAAAGAAGTAATTTCCAGATCAATATCAGTACGTAATTGCGCAGAGGGCTGCTTGATGTATAGCTCGAGCAAATACGCAATTCGATAGGATCGCATACGCTCACGTCCGGCGTCATTAATTGCTGCAGCACCACCTTCTAGGCGCCATGAAACTAGCAATGTCGATCCAATTGCCACCAAGGCAACAAGGAAGTAAAACACCAATAAACCGATGATTTTTTCCCGGATTGTTAGCCTAATCATAAGCAGTTATAGCTTTCTCTAACAGACTTAACTTACGACCTTATCATGCCTCTAAGTATAAGTTTAGATTTAATAAAGATTTATGGTTTATCAAGAAAATTACTAGTCATAAGCATTCGCTGCTCGTGATTGGTAGCATCCCCAACATGTCCATTCACCATCATCACTATCATATATGCCATCGTCTGTACCCATGGCTTGAAAGCAACTGCTACATAGTAAGCTGGAGCATGACTCAGATTCATAATGTGGTTTAGGATTTTCAACTGTAAAAAATATCATTTATTAGGGTGTGTTAGATCCGCCATCACTCACCTACGCTCGCCAAGAGTTGGCAAAATTGTCACGTTCCAACATTTTTTAGGCTACGATAGTCAGAAAGTAGTCTTTAAATATTCTAAAAAAGGTGCCTACAAGCTACTAATCAAGCACTGTTATAAATTTAATTTTATGATGCACCCATTTTATAGCTGGCATGACATGCGATGCAGTTTTTCATGAGTTGATCTAATTGATTGCGGCTATGTATTGGGTCGTTGAGTTGCAATGCGTCAGATGAAATTTGGTCGAATTTCTGCCGTGTATCAAACCCTAATGTTTTCATAGCAAGCGGGATTTTTGATAACAATGAACCAGGGGTATTTTTTTCAGCTTGCATTCCAGCCTCAGATGCAAGCTTAGCTGCAAGTTTCAAATTTTGGTTGGAGATGGCTTCGCTTATGCCTTGTATGCTAATAAGGAAATTGCGCATTTCTCTTAAAACCAGATGTAGTTCGGCTTTGCTGAGGTTAACGGCTATGCGTTCATCCTCAGAAGGTGCAACATCACCTTGTACAAATTTATATCCAATAGCAGTGAGCACTGCTAAAAGCAATACGATAACACTCCACAATACTTTGAAATTCTTCACATTACGCCTTTCTAAATGTTCTGGGTTCGCGCTACACCATAGTTATTTAGCAGTGCACTTACATTGTCAGTCATTACTACGGCATAAACAATGACATTAACGAGCTGAATCAATTGCTAAGCTTGGATAATCTTTCTTAATAGCTTCCATAATGGGTTTTATACCGATCAATGTTCCGCTGGCTTGCGTTCGAATTTGACCTTGTTCATTTAACAATGTAACTGTGTTGGAATGTGCAACATCGCCATTTTTGGCGATTTTATATCTTCCATTTAGTGCGTTAGAAAGTGTACGTACTGATTCGTTGTTACCACGTAACAACTTCCAATTTTGATTAAGACCTTTTTTTTCAGCAAAAGCTTTGAGTGATTTTGGCGTGTCAGTGTCAGGTGTCAGAGAAACCAATATAAATCCAATTTGGTTTCGCATCTTAGTTGGAACCTGCTTTTCAACACGTTTCATACTTTCAACTATTATAGGGCAAGCGTTAGAACAACCAGTAAATATCAATGCAATCACCTGTGGTTTTCCAACTAGAGACTCTAACTGAATAGACTCATTATTATTTGTTTGCCAGCCGCCTGCAATTTGATAAACAGAGTCACTTGGTAAGGCTGATTCTGCAAAGATTGAGGTGCTGAAGCTTAATAGTAAACCCATTATTAACATTTTCATTGAGCTATCCTTAATCATTACCATCTGCCGCACACCGAAAACCTAAGCTACTCAATGTAAATTTAGCATTTAGGCTAGAACGAAATCCATAACGCATAAATGCTGCGTAATCACTCGGATTCACTGCTCCGGCAGCTCCTGACGCACAGTAAAGATCTTTATTCACGCTACTGTCATCACGCGATTCACCACTGATCAAATTAGAGTTAAAGTCTTCAGTCCATTCCCATATCAGCCCATGCATATTATGCACACCCCAATAATTTGGTTCATCTTTTCCAACTTCGGTGGGCGGTTGTTTTGCCGCTTTTGCATACCAATCCAAAATCTTCTGGTTGTAGTCCTTTTCCTTACTTCCATCTTTTTGAATGAATGATGCTTGCGCCACATACTCCCATTCAGCAATGGTAGGTAGGCGTTTCTGTTGTGCTTGGCAGTAGGCTTGCGCTGCGTACCAAGAGACAAAAATCACAGGTTTTTCTAAGTCTGAGGTATTGGGTTGATATTGATTGGACGTATTATCCCAATGGTTTAAATAACTTTGCTCAGCAAACAAATTAGGTACAGTATCGCGTTGCCACTTTTTATGCTGACCGACAAATTGCTGGAAATCACGATTAGTAACTGGCCGTTTGTCTAATCGAAAAGATGACACGTTTACTAGAGGACTGTCAGAACTGAGATACAGCGGGCGATACTCACCTGCTGTAATATTAGCCATATCGTCATTTGCCACACTACCTTGTCCCCAAGTGTTGGGGGAAAACAACACCATGAGAACAAGACAGTATCGCAACATAATGTAACCTCGGTTACTAATTAGCGACTAACCATGAACATCACTTTTTACCGCCGAAGGAGCTATTTTGCGCTGTTTTTCAACTTGGGCACCGGTTACTTGGCCGCCATTATTTCCAAAGCTGTTCAGAACATAAGTCAGTACATTCGCAATTTGATCATTGTTGAGCGCAATTGCTGGCATTACGCTGTCGTAGGTTTCGCCATTTACAGTAATAGGACCTGAACGACCATGTAATACGATGCCAATCGCACGATTATGATCCGCATTTAAGAAATCAGATTTTGCAAGTGGTGGAAATGCTTTTGGAATACCTTCACCATTTGCTTGATGGCAGGCCAAGCAGTTCGATTCAAATACATTTTTTCCAAGCGCGATTTGCTCATCTTTGGTTAAAGTTTTAGCTGGAGCTGATGTTGTCTGGCTAGATATAGACTGTGCTGCTGACCCTTCTGGCAAATAAACCTTATCCGCTTGTTTGCCAGAATAGATAACTTTATCTTCGGGACCCGTGACTTTCAGCATGCCCAATGCTCCCTTGTTAAAGGCACGGAAAATCGAATGGTCGACTATAATAAATGTACCTGGAACGTCTACTTTGAATTCTGTTATGGCCGCACCACCAGCAGGTACTAAGGTTGTTTGTACATGCTTATTTTCTAGGCTTCCACCTTCTACATAGACTTTGTCAAAAATTTCACCAATTACATGGAAAGAAGACACCATGTTTGGACCACCATTACCTACATATAGACGTACGTTTTCACCTACCTTGGCCGTAATAGCTTTTTCACCATTAAGTGCACCGACCGAGCCATTAAAGACCACATAATCAGGCTGCTCCTTAATGGCTTTTTCCATATCAAATGGCTGTAAGCCGGCCTCACCATATTTGCCTTTGGTGTAGAAATCGCCTTGCATCACATAATATTCACGATCCACTTTTGGTAAGCCCGCTTTAGGTTCAACCAAAATCAAACCATACATACCATTACCAATGTGCATGCCTACTGGAGCCGTGGCACAGTGATACACATATAAGCCAGGATTAAGTGCCTTAAAGCTGAATGTAGACGTATGGCCGGGTGCTGTAAATGATGATGCAGCGCCACCACCAGGACCAGTGACAGCATGTAAATCAATGTTGTGTGGCATTTTCGAATCTGGGCTGTTGGATAAGTTAAACTCAACCTCATCACCTTCACGAATACGAATAAATTTTCCAGGTACCTCTCCACCAAAAGTCCAAAACATATAGTCGACACCATCTGCCATACGCATTACTTTTTCTTGCGTTTCCAAGTTCACTATAACTTTTGCAGAGAATTTTCTAGTAATTGGCGGGGGAACATTTGGTGCATGCGTTAAGACTGCCTGAACCACGGGAAGACTAGACGCACTAGATTCATTTGTAGCATCTTTTGATGCAGATTTTTCACTTACTTGAGCACACGAAATAAGTAGTAGTACTGTACTAATCATACTCACTAACACTTTGGTTTTGAATTTACTCACGATTATTTCCCCTTAGAAATGGCTAAGACATTTTCCAAAATCTCGCGACAAATTGTCGCGCCTTAGGGGGAGATTAACAGGATATAGATATTAATTAACTTGACCAAAATCAAGAATCGAAAATTAAATACCCATTGTGCAGAAATCAGATTTGATGGTATTTGGCTAGTCAGAGTGAGAATAATCTAAATTCTTAGTGCGTCATTTGTGCGTACAGTAATGGAAGTTCTCTAGGTAGATCCTCAGGTTTCCGAATTACTGCATACCCGCCTGCACCAAATAGATGTGGCAGATATTCATTGGCCTCATTGTCAATGGTGACGCAGAATGGTCGTAAACCTTGCTGACGCGCTTCGTGCAGTGCCATGCGCGTATCCTCAATACCGTAGCGCCCTTCATAGCGATCCAAGTCGTTTGGTTTGCCATCTGTCAGTAGTAATAACAGGCGTTGACGCTGTGGTTGGGCAGCAAGTAAAGCACTCGCTTGGCGTATAGCCGCCCCCATGCGCGTATAGTAACCTGGCTTAATAGCTTGAATACGGCCACGCGCTAATCCGTCATAACGGTCATCAAAACTCTTTAAGCGATTAAAACGCACATTGCCGCGTTTTAATGAAGAAAAACCATACATGGCAAAGCGGTCACCCGTCGCAGAAAGCGCTTCAGAAAACAGAAACAAACTATCACGTATCACGTCAATCACGCGGGCATGGTCAGAGGCATAAGCATCGGTAGAAAGTGACAAGTCAGCCAATAGCAAACACGCCAAATCACGTTGCTGATTGACTTGCGCGCGATACATGCCGCGACTATCAGAATGAGCTCCGCTGAGCAAATCAGCCTCTTGCCGCACCCATGCATCAAGGTCTATCTCTTCACCGTCTTGCTGCCCTTTGAGCCATGTTCTGGTCGGCGCTAGCGCTTGAAACTGGCTACGCAAGCGTCTTGCGGTGCGGCGTAATTGTGCTGGTAATTCGCATGGCTCAGTTTGTGGCGATACAAGCTCCTGTAAGCGGCAGTAATTAGGCTGCATGATTTGTTTTTTGTAATCCCATTCAGGTAATGGAATGCCATCGCCCAGCGGCGTGTCATCTTCTCCTGTAGGCGGCAAGTCAAGGTCAAAGCGTAATTTTGCAACACTCGTTTCGCCGTCGCGCGCGACCGTCATCGTGTCCATATCTTCTGCGGCTAGCGCGGCACTTTCAACGTCATCTTCTTCGTCTTGTGGACGATTCACGTTAATGTATTCAGTCCACGAAAACAAGCTTTCAGCACGAAACATCATCAGAAAACCATCTTTGCCATCTGGCATATCAGTACGTTCGGCAGCGTGTTTTTTGCGGCTTTTTGCTACATTCTTATCTTCCGATTGCTCGCGTTCAGGCGCGCCATCACTGCTGCTAGCCTTGCTGCTTGCACTTACTGGCGGGGTTGGATGAGTCCACAATAGCACTGGTTGAAATGGTTTTTTTGATGGCTGCAAAGCATGAACACTGCCAGGCTGAATTAGCGCTTGGCGAATAGCAGCCTCTTGCGCGGCTTCAGCGGTAGGCAGGTTTGTTGGCAATGGCCGCAAGGGCAATAGTGCATTGACCAATCGATGGTATCTGGCAACCAAACCAGGAAAGCGCTCCAGCGTGGCTTGCGTAGCCATTTGATTGCGCACAATCCAAGGCAAGCTGTCATCAACACTTACTGCGGAAAGCGCCACTAGCCACAAAGTATAAATCGCGATTAAGGCTACGCTCGGTGAATATATCTATCTTTTCTGGTAATCGCAGTGTTTCGCCATCGCGCCAAGATAGCTCAATCCGTTCACCAGTAGTCGCAAGTCTATCTCGCCAACTACGCCGTGCACCATGGCGAGTGGATGGCGCCGCAGAGAGATTCAAGCCAGCGTCTCCGCCCAAAGCTCGAAAGAAAATAGCGGCAGTTTTGCTCATTTCATCTAAGCTGACGGCAGCCTCTGCATGCTGCTTATCGGCAACACGCGTGACCAATTTGTGCCAGAGTTCTCCGACGTATTCTTCCATGTTAGCGTGTTTCTATTAAACGCATTTATAGGCCAAACGTCGCATCAATCACTTCACGCAATGCCACGGCTGTTTCTGGGTCATCCGTCAGCGTCTCAACCAAAGCTGCGCGGCAAGCCAGCGTTGGCTCACAACCATCTTTAATCAGAGTGGCGGCATACACCAGCAAGCGCGTACTGGCAACTTCTTCCAAGTCATGGTCTTTCAATGCACGAAATGCATTAGCAATAGACACCAAACGTTTTGCCAACATTTCATCAATGCCAGTTTCACCAATAAGAATCGCCACTTCTTGTGTTGCTGACGGAAAATCAAAAGCGAGTGAAATAAAGCGCTGCCTTGTTGATGGCTTCATGCCTTTTAAAAAATTTTGGTACCCTGGGTTGTAGGATACGACCAGCATGAAAGATGGTGGCGCGGCCAATAGTTCACCAGTGCGGTCTATTGGCAATATGCGCCTGTCATCGGCCAGTGGGTGCAACACAACCGTTGTATCTTTACGTGCTTCTACTACTTCATCTAAATAGCATATGCCACCCTCACGCACTGCACGCGTCAATGGCCCATCGCTCCAAACGGTTTGACCGTCTACAATCAGATGTCGACCGACCAAATCAGCAGCGGTGAGGTCGTCGTGACATGCTACAGTATGTAATGGCAAGCCGAGCTTAGACGCCATATGGGCGACAAAACGCGTTTTACCACAGCCAGTGGGGCCTTTAATGAGCAAAGGTAGATTGTTACGCCATGCACGTTCAAAGAGTTCAATTTCGCTACCGTGCGATTGATAAAAAGGTAAGTTTTCCATGAAATTTCCAGTATTGCTTTTAAGTTTAACTAATTGAATTCTTTATTTTTTATTTAAGACCCATTAAGTAAGCCACTGCAATTAAACCGCCAACGATGGCAAAATAGCCAAACATAATAGCGCGCCACAAAAACTTAGCTATACGCAAACCCATAAAATAATTGGCTACCAACTGACTTTTTACCATGGTGATTGCCAATAGCGTAAGCATAACGCCTTTGCCCGACATGCCAACCTCGCCTAGGCTGAATGTCATGATAGTCAACATCACCAGCACCAGCCAAATGACGGTTGAGAATAGCTTAGGTTGTGCTTTAGTGTTATTCATCATAGTCCTAGCGAATAATGTAAACCAGTGGAAATAAGATAATCCATAAAAAATCCACCATGTGCCAAAACGATGCGCCTGTTTCAACACCAACATGGTCTTGCGCACTATAACCGCCTCTTTTAGCCTTCATAATGATGACGGCTAAAATAACCATGCCCATCAACACGTGCATAAAGTGGAAAAATGTCAGTGACAGGTAAAACATATAAAAATTATTGGTGCTCATGGTGATGTCCGCTGCAAACTTTGCTTGGAATTCAACCATTTTGATGCCAACAAATACACCTCCAAGTAAGAATGCGCCTGTCAGCCAATGTGCGCACTGTTGATTTAAACCACGCTTAATTGCCTCAACGCCTCTTACGACAAAGTAGCTGCTGGTAATTAACACCAGCGTGTTGATTGCCCCTGAAGTGCGGCTTAATGTCAGTTGCGAGGCATTAAACAATTCAATATTCTTAGCGCGGGTAAAAGCATAAGCCACAAATAACACACCAAATGCCAGCATTTCTGCAAAAATGAAAATCCAGATTGCAAAATCCCCCGGTAGATCTTCTTGATTAATGCTGTTGCTAGGTTCGCTCACTTAATTCCAATACGTAAATTACGTCGCTGATTTTTACATCATCATGCGCGTTAGCGCAGATGCGATCATTGATACAAATCAATTTGTAAAATATACCTAATCCAATGAAAAAGAGGAGCCGAAACTCCTCTTTTTTAACTTAACTTTTGTTAACTACTCAAAAGCTTTGCTTTCGCCTTTCACAAAAAAACTACCAATGTAAAGTAACAAGCCAAGCAAGAACACCAAGCCAGCACCTTCACGTGCCCAGTAAAAGATTGATATTTGATCTTGCACCGCCATAAAGCTCATTGGTGCGTTTGAGATGCGTTGCAACCAAATTTGCACAATACCAGCGCCAGTTAAGAACAAGGCGATAAAGAACATAGAGATTGTCATTAACCAAAATGACCACATCTCCATTACCTGCGCTCTTTCAGAGTTAGCTGCACGTCCACGCAAGATAGGCATTGCATAAGAAATCATAGTAATCACCACTAAAGCATAGGCACCAAAGAATGCTAAGTGACCATGCGCTGCCGTTAATTGCGTGCCATGTGCATAGTAGTTCACTGGTGCAAGCGTATGTAAGAAACCCCATAAACCTGCGCCTAAGAACGCCATTACACTGGTACCAAGCGCCCAAAGTACAGCCGCTTTGTTTGGATGCTCGCGACGGCGTTTGTTCACCATGTTAAATGCAAATACAGTCATCATAAAGAACGGAATAGGCTCTAATGCTGAGAAGATTGAACCCCACCATTGCCAGTAAGCTGGTGTACCAATCCAGTAGTAATGATGGCCTGTGCCGATAATGCCTGTGACTAATGTCATGGTGATAATCACATATAGCCATTTCTCAATCACTTCACGGTCAACCCCTGTTACTTTAATTAACACGAAAGCTAACATTGCACCGAGAATCAATTCCCATACACCTTCTACCCAAAGATGCACGACCCACCACCAGTAAAATTTATCTTTTACTAGATTGACCGGGTTGTAGAACGAGAACAGAAAGAATACCGCCAAACCAAGCATACCAAGTGACAACACTAAGCTAATGGCTGTTTTTCGACCTTTAAGCACTGTCATAACGACATTAAATAGCCAAGATAACGCAACTAACACGATACCGACTTTAGTTGGTAAGGGCTGCTCTAAGAACTCACGTCCCATGGTGTTAAGCAGGTCATTGCCAGTCCATTTTGCGAGAGAAGCATAAGGTACAAGCAAATAACCAAGCACGGTAACCGCACCAGCCACTAAGAAACACCCAAAAGGTAAGAATGGCTAACTTTGGACTATATAACTCAGTTTCGGACTCTTCAGGGATTAAATAATATGATGCTCCCATAAAGCCAAACAATAGCCACACAATCAGCAGGTTGGTATGCACCATACGTGCTACGTTGAAAGGTATCAATGGGAATAAAAAATCCCCAACCACGTACTGAAGCCCCATGATCAGACCGAATAGAATTTGACCAAGGAACAAGCCTATAGCAGCGATAAAATAAGGCTTCGCCACTGCTTGAGATGTATATTTCATTTTAAAATCTCCTGTAAAAATGCCGGATTAGCCTTCAATGTTTGGTGGCCATTTGTTGGTATCAATTTCTGATGAGTATTTTAGAAACTCGATCAGATCATCCAAATCCTTATCAGAAAGGTTGAATTGCGGCATTTGCCGACGTCCTGGCACACCAGTAGGCTGACCTTTGATCCATGCTTTAATAAAATCAGGTCCGCGGCGTTTATACACATTGCCCAGTTCTGGTGCAAAATATGCACCTTCACCTAGTAATGTATGGCAACCTATGCAGTTATTGGTCTCCCATAGTTTTTTTCCGTGTGCAACGGCAGGCGTAATGTTTTGACTATTGTCTCGCTTGGGCAAAACTTTCATAGTGTCGAAAGTAAGTGCGAGAAATAACAGAAAGAAGAAGACTCCTCCACCATAAAAAACATTTCGCGCCATTGACTTAGTAAAAGTTGCGCTCATAACGTTGCTCCTTTGAATTTAAAGAGTTAATAAAATTACACTACGCACGATAGCATTAGGCAACAAATTATTTCTTGACCAGAATCAAGTTTTGAAAGTTGAGTAATTTAGTACACAATACAAAACAAAGGAATATAAAATACAAAGGGAATAGCAATGGACAAAGCAAATATTGCTCAAAGACTATCTAAGTTTTACATGTTTTCTGAACTACAACCTTTTCAGATTGAGCTTTTAGCCAATGGTACCAAGGAGGTAGATGTATTGCGGGGTCTTACATTGTTTAACCGTGGAGATCGTGCACATGGGTTCTATTTATTACTCGAAGGGCAGATAAAGCTGGGCGTCATTTCACCACAAGGTGATGAAAAAGTAATTGGCTTGATTCAGCCTGGTGAAAGCTTTGGTGAAGCTGTCTTATTTCTAGAACGCTCTTTCCCTATATACGCACAGGCAACTTTAAACTCTAAAGTGCTATTAATTACTAGAGATGCAATTTTTGACATCCTAGATAACGATGTCACAGTAGTTAGGAGGATGTTGGCTGGCATATCTGCACGCAATCGCCAACTGGTAAACGATATTGAATCCATTTCATTACAAAATAGCACGCAACGGTTA
Organism: uncultured beta proteobacterium; assembly: GCA_963752495.1. GTDB lineage: Bacteria > Pseudomonadota > Gammaproteobacteria > Burkholderiales > Methylophilaceae > CAVVYJ01. Next base: position 19,700 of record CAVVYJ010000008.1, on the reverse strand, counting down.
ATTGGCTATTTACTTCAAATCAGTACAAACTCCTCAAATCCGGCTAGGGTGGAACTTCCAGCCAATAAACTTACAATTGCTTCTATGCTTAACATCACACCAGAGACGTTATCACGAATCATGCTCAGATTGCATAATTCAGGGCTTATTGAGGTAAATGGTAAGGAAATTGTTATTACCAATGTTATGGGCTTACGCAATTTCGATTGAAATGGATAACGAAGAAATTAAATTGATAAAGCTTGGAAACTGCAGTTAATTTGATGCAATCATTTTCACATTAACTAAGAAAAAAGGCTTGCGTATAAACTAAACTCTTATCGATACTGGTGGCCGACACAAGACTCGATTGGTATTATGCGAGGCGAGGCCTAACGTGTTGGAGAATTTAAAATGTGCTGGCATAGTCGAGCAATTGGGTACTTGGAATGTGTTAAATCATATACATGAACTTGTTATCGGACAATGATGCGGCCTTTTGTAAAACTCACTTCTTCACGGACTTGGGTATGAATGTTCTATCCAGACTGTACAATGGCTGGAATAATGAATTTGGTACAGATGTCACGCTCTGAAAGTTTCCCCTTACCCAAAGTCAATCCTTATTTTTTTGATATTGATTTAAATTATACAAACATCATAAAACAAAAAGAAAAAAGCCCCAAAGGTCATATTTTTGTGTTGCTTGCTATCATAGGCAAGCTGCGCAATAGTGGCCATAAATAGTTTGCCAGATAGGTTGTAAGTCAAAACTGATGGATGAGTACAAGACAACAGAAAAAAGTTATATCTAGTACTCAACTTAGTGATTCACTTAAAAACTCACTTGCACTGTTCTTTTGTTGAAATCTTCAATAATTGCGCGTAAGCTTATATTTGAGCTCTTGCGAAAGCTGCTTGCAGCCTTTCTAGGACTGAACCACCCCGCCCTACAGAGAATGTAGGGGAGACCGTAGGGTTACCGCTACGGCTCGGCAACTTGAGCCCTAAGGTCGAAGTTCAAGCAAGAGCTTTCTTTTTGCCTGTATCAAGCAATGATTTAACGGTTATGCACACAATCAGGCTTAAAATCCTCTTGGGTATCTTTTACGCTTTACTCTTTTATACTCTTAATGTGATTAATTGACTGCGGAGCCTTGTACATCAATGATGTTAACAACATTAGTCTCGTCCTGCAAAAGCTAGGCTTTTCTTGGGTTTTGGTGCTTCTTCAACAACCACTTCTTTTACCTCGGTGTTTTGTGGTGCATGTTGAATAACCTGACCTATAACTTCATAGGCTATTGGTAATGGTTTGGCTTTAATCTGCTCATAAAATCCCTGCAGCAAACCACGGCCACCCAAATCACTAATCTTGAGTTTGTTGGTGAAGAATCCACCTTCTTCTTTGGCTATTTGCTCCAAAAGATCTTTGGCCATTGCCAAATTACCAGCTTTAGTAGCTCTTCTATACAGTTTTTCAAGTTCGCGCACACGCACTGCCCTATTAGCTGTTGGAATGCTATATAAATCATCTATGAATTTCTCTCTAAATTCATAGAATTGTTGCTTTAATTTCGCCCCAAGTTCTCTACCACTATGGTTGGTAGGATCGTATTGAGCTATGTGCGCGCGATCAATAACAATCCTAAATTCTTCCTTAACTGCTTCTGCAACCTCTGTAGGCGTGTCAAACCAAGCCAGACGCTGGACTATGAAGAGTTTTACATGAGATTTAAGGGCTGCCATGGTTAATTTGGTTAAGGTTGGTTAAGGAAACTCTAAATGAATAGACTTGAGTTTTATTGAATTAATGATTAGCTCGAGCAACTCGCAACCTTTTGATATAAGCCATTCATGAAATCTATACTCATATGAGGTTTCATCGGAAGTGTCTACCAAAGACTTCATCGCTTTCAAGTAAGAGATTGCATTATCAAGTTTGGCCAACTCCAGCGCCAACTCTTCTTTTGTGTTTCCAAAATTCCAATTCGCGTTTTTTTCTATATCATCTGCTATATCATGCATGCCTGCATCACGGCAATTTTTTATACACTCGCGGATTTCCCTTCGATGTTTTGCTAAAGCTTTTTTATCTTTATTCGTTTTGTACTGTTTCCGTATTGGCACCTGCTGACTCATATTCAACCCTTGGTTTTAATATTAAACATGTCACGTATTATCTGCATTTGCTTGTCTGCATACTCGATGTTAGAACGCTTAGTAATTAACAAGTTATCTTGGTACATTGCAGGTGTGTTTTTGCAAGCAAGTACAAACTCGTCGCAGCTAGGAGGGTAATTGAACTTCGCGGACATGCCGACTTTCAAACGACCAAAACTCAAATGGCCTAACTCTTCTGCCCACACTTGCTTTGCGTTCAAGATACCATAATCTTCACCGTTCGCATCAACCTCGCCAATGCTGAATTTATCTATGAATTGATTGCCAAAGCGACCGTGCAATCGTTTGAAAATCTGCTCAACAACTTCAAGCGATAATTGCTTTTTGTTCATTTTCCGACTCCACTAATTTCTCACTATTTCCTTCGCTTTTGAAGATTGATTTAGCTGCATTGTTTCTGGTTGCTTGCTTGCCTTTTGTGGTATTTGGCATTGCACCTTGATGCATTTTTACGCCTAAAGCGTCTTTTCGCCTGTTGGTTAAAGTTGCTATCAGGTAATTAAAATTGAATTTAGCCTTATCTATGGACTTTATTTCCTGCGCTGTGTTTACAAACTCGCTTACTGTTGCACCTGCTTCTACAAGCGCTATGAATTTTGGATTATCTGGGTTGAACGGCTGTAAGCCGATTTTGGTTAGCGATTTGCAAATCTCACCTTTGAGCGTGGGATTTTTTTCTTCTTCACCTATTTCACTTGTTTTACGGTTATTTTTTGGTAGTTGCCAATCTTCAGGAAGCCGAGAGCTTTTCTGTAAAGGCGCAGGTTTCTCTGCGCAGATAACTACTGTTTCTGCTACTGTTTCTGCTACTGTTTCTGCTACTGGTTGAGAAACGGTTTCGCAAGGGTTGGCTAAAGGTTCGGAATCTATACCAAGGAAATTGGAATACAGGCTCATAAACTCCGCCCTCCAGTTGCATTCATCTGGTATCGACAATGCAATTTTTTTAGCGCTCTTTAATTGATTTGGGTTTTCAGGCTTATTCCACTTGAAATGTTTGTAAATCCACAACCATTTCGTAGTTTCGCAACGGTTACAGAAATCGTTGCGAAACAGTTCACCTAACCCTTTAGTAACCCTAGCATGGTCCCATTGAAGATCATCGCAAACGTAGCCATCTGGCAATCTAAAAACGCCTGAGATTGTCCCGTGCGGGCATGTGATTAAATAAAGCGCCAAAACTCGTGCATCCTGGCTCATTGCTCGGATAGTTTGGCTTGTCCAAAATGAAGATTGGACTTTTCCATAATCGCGCATAGGAGATCCTCAGGTTAAGCTCTTACAACTTGGCGAGCGTTAATCCATGCGTTTACCTCACTCTCACGCCATCCAACAGCACGAAGGCCAAGAGCAACCGGCCGTGGAAATTCGCCCTTTGATATGTACAAGTACATCGTCGAACGCGTCAAACCCGTGCGTTCCTGAACAGCCCTGCGTCTTATAATGACTTCATTCATTTTAATAGCTCCAAAAATGTCCAAAAATGACGATGAAGACAAATGTTACGCAAATAAATTGGGCATGCACAAAAAACGTGAATATTTTTTAACAGTACATTTATTGAGACATTTAAGGTATGTTGCAGAATAAGACTGGACTTGTTGATGAAAAAGCCCCAATTAAGGGGCTTTTAATTGCAATTAATAAACCGTAATCAACCCTTAGTTAGGATGCAGCTTCTGAACATTTTCTAAATCTTTAATGGAGATAGCAGACAGCGCTCCTTGTGCCTGTTCACAAAGGCATGCAATGCCTGCCAACAGGTTTTCGAGCTTAGTATCAATCAATAATTTTCTATTATGATCATATAGGCCTTCTTGCACTGTAGAAATCATGTCAGGTATAAGACGGAGCATTAGCGTGGCATCTTCGTATAGCTCTGTTGTGTTGTGTTGTGTTGTGTTGTGTTTTGGTTAGGCTTCGCTGGTGCACCACCAAAAGCTCACCAGCGTTGCCGCTTACTCATGAACCGCATGAATGACAGTTAAACCTGTTGTGCTGTTTTAATTGGCAAAACTTTTGCTCCATCTCTCATCAGGTCTAGTTCATCCGCCCACCACTGCGCCAGCTTTGCGCGCTCGGCTCGATATTCCGCAAGGTTGTACGTGCCTCTAATTTTATTTTCATCACCATGCGCTAGGGCTGATTCAATCACGTCTTTATGAAACAATCGGCTTTCATTCGCTTGCGTAGAAAAGAAGTGCCTAAACCCATGCGCTACTATTCGATAATCAGTCCAAACCCGCTGCAAGGCCATGTTAAAGGTCATGTTGGAAACGGGTTTATTGCCGATTAAATCAGGCAACACTAAGGCTTGATAGCCTGTAAGCGTTTTAAGATGTTTAAGCAGCGCTAGTGTTTGTTTTGAAAGCATTACTACATGAGGCTTACGCACTTTCATGCGCTCTTTAGGTATTGCCCAAGTGGCATCCTCAAAATTAAACTCATTCCATTTTGCGAGTCTTAATTCGCCAGGCCTAACGCCTGTTAGCATTAGTATTTGAATAGCAATGATAGTCTCTTGTCTCCCACCATATTCAAGTAGTCTACGCATAAACTCACCCGCATCTGCTCTGCTCTTTAGCGATGGATAGCTCTCTTTTTGGTGTGGCGTTTTAACTTTAACCACATTAGCAGGATTATCACCAACCCGCAAACCAGCCTCAGTCGCATGGTCAAATATCTCTTTTAGCCATGATTTGGTTTTCTTTGCGATTGTAATGCTGCCCCTCGCTTCCATGACTTTCAATGTGCTTTTTATCAGCGGTGGTGTAATTAAGTTTATTGGTATTGCTCCAAGCCTTGGCAATACATTGGCTTTAAACGTTGCACTTATCTTATTGTGATACGAAGGTGCAATGTGCTTTTTATCTGCAAGCCAATCAGCATAAACAAGCTCTAGTGTGGAATTAGCAGCTAGCTTTGATGTTGCTTTATCAATTTTCTTTTGTACTGATGGGTCAAGCCCCTCTGAGATTTGGATTTTCTTTTCACGTGCAAGCTCTCTAGCTTTTGCAAGCGACATGACCCCATACACGCCGAGCTGAATAAGTTTTGGTTTACCGTTTACAGTCGCCCTTAGCTGAAAGTATTTCGAACCGTTGGGGTGGACTAAAACGAATAAGCCTTTACCGTCCTTTAGCGTGAATTGCTTATCGGTAGGTTTGGCATTACTAATTTTCTTATCATCTAGTAGTTCGGCAGCCATATTCACTCCAAAACGTATAAAAATTAACAGCGGTATAGATTTTTATACAATTTTTATACGTTTTTTATATGGATGTCAATGGATTTGTTTGTACTGGTATGGATTATTTTATTTATAACACCAAGTAAATAAAGGGATTTTTGGACTTAATTGGACTGATATAGACTGTTATTTGGCGCCCTCGACACGAATCGAACGTGTGACCCTCCCCTTAGGAGGGGGATGCTCTATCCACTGAGCTACGAGGGCACGTGTTAATGCCAGGCGCCAATTATAAGGTTTTATGGTTTAATTAAGAACTAGATTTTGTTAAGAACAGTGCTATGCAGATTCTGCAGACGTTTGAAGCAAGTCTATAACCTTTTGAATCGTCTCATCACTAAACTGATAGGGGTCAAACGTTTTGTGTCCGCAGGCCGCTAGCATGTCCCTCATCTCACTGCCAACACCGCAATATTTCATAGACCATCTTGAAAAAGTCTTTTTATCAATATTTTTGCTGGAGAGCAACTTAATATCCCCGTGACGAGAGTCTTTGTTTATTCCCTGAAAAACTTCGTCCACTGTCTTTTCGTCGCCTTGTAAACACTGCAGAAAACAACCATCCCCAAAACAGAGCACGCCAAACAACCTACGCGCCCTGTTATTTGTGCGCGATTTGAATAATATATCCGCGACCTCGGGCTCAACAAGATAAGGGTCGACAGAGGCAGGGAATAAAGCACGGCTGATGTATACAATCTGTCGAAGACTTTTCATATGACTACATTCAAACTTAATCGCTAATTTTCTAGTAATTGTATTGCAGAGGAATCTATAGTAGCAGATTTATTCTGTGAGAGTGCCAACGCCTCTATCTCACTTGCTGGCCCTGGCCGAGAGAAAAGGTATCCTTGCCCATAGTCACAACCCACCGCGACCAATAAATCACGTTGCTCGATGGTTTCAATGCCTTCTGCAACCACTTTTAAGCCGAGTTTGTGCGCCATCACAATAATCGCCTCGCATAACACCATGTCTTCGGAGTAAATTGAAAGGTTTTGTACAAAAGATTTATCGATTTTAATGTAATCGATATCGAATTTTTTAAGATAAGAAAGCGATGAATAGCCAGTGCCAAAATCATCTACGGCCACCTGCACCCCCGCATCGCGAAACGCAAGCAACTTATCACTCACCACTGAATTTTTATCCAGCATCAGCCCTTCGGTAATTTCCACCACTAAGCTCTCCCCTGGAAGACCAAGTGCACGCAAATAATCAAACCAGGCAGCGTGGCTATTACCCTTGTTGTGGAACTGTACAGGAGATTTATTAATGCTGATTTGAAAACTTTCATGAATAGTTTCGCGCCATTTTGCCAGCTGATTCGCGACCTCAAAAAACACCCAATCGCCAATCTCTACAATCATCCCAGTCTCTTCCGCCACAGGAATAAATTCCATTGGGCTTACGACGCCTAGAGTAGGATGCTGCCAGCGAATTAGTGCCTCAGCTTTTAAAATTTGATTGGTTTTCATGTCAACGACTGGCTGATAAACCACTGTGAATTGCTTATCATCAATAGCGACACGCAAATCTGCCACCATTTGCCTGCGCTTTTGCGCAGCCACTTGCATATCCCGTGTGAAATAGCTATAAGTATTGCGACCTTTATTTTTAGCGTGATACATCGTTTGATCAGCATTTTTAATCAATGCTTCCGCATCGACTGCATCTTGTGGACACAAGGTAATGCCAATACTCACCGATACGCTTGCTGTTTCAGTCCCCAGTTGAAAAGGCTCAGATAGCTTTTGTAGTATCCTTTGCACGATTTGCTCAATGTTACTAATATCTTTGAGGTTATTAAGGATGATTGTGAACTCATCCCCACCAAGGCGCGCAACGTTGTTAACGTGCCCGACAGAATCTGTATTACGCACACAACTTAGTAGACGTTCCGCTGCTTCTTTTAGCAATACGTCACCCATGTCATGTCCAAGGCTATCATTAACTTCTTTAAAGTTATCGAGATCTAAAAACATAAGCGCGAATGGCGCGCCAGTGCGCTGCGTGCGCAAAATCTCCTGCTCTAAGCGCTCGTGAAACATATGGCGGTTTGGCAGACCGGTAAGCTGATCAAAGTTGGCTTGTCGCCATATCCACTCTTCTTGATGTCTTTTCTCGGAAATATCGGTAGATATGCTGACATAGCCAGTTAATTTTCCAGCCACATCCCGAATCGGACTTATCTGCAAAGAAATCGGGATCAATTTACCACTTTTAGTTTGTCGTACAACCTCTCCCCTAAAACTACCATTCTCTCTGGCTATCGCATATAGCTCTTCCTGACTGAGCTCTGGTTCCGCCGGGTTTTTTTGTCTTAAGGTAAATGGCTTGCCCACTAACTCTTCCAGGTAATATCCAAAAAGCACGGTAAACGCTGGGTTTACATAGATACAACATAAATTCTCGTCACGCAGTGTAATCGCCTCTTTCGTTTGCGCGAGAGCTTCTCCACTCTGCCGCAGCTGGCCATCGCGCAACTCAATCTGTGCCAGCATTAAATTAAAATCGTCCGTTAAACTGCCAAGTTCGTCTTCGGTAGTTTTTTCTACCCTCAGTGAGTATTCCTTATGGTCAATAATTTCACGCGCGGCCCCTGCTAAGCGCTCGATTGGTTGAAGGATAACTTTGATTAGTCGCTGCATCAGCCAATACCCCAGCACGAATGCAATGGCCAAACCAATCAAGTTAATTAGCCATCTGGATAACAAGCTACTCCAAACATCATCATAGTCAGCAACTAGGCGCAAAGTACCTTCTTTTTTGCCATTCTGTACAATAGGTCGCTCAATAATCACAACCGCCACTTCTGGAAGATATTTCTCCCACGCCTGCGTTGAAGTGGTTTACATTCACATAGGTTGAAAATACTTTGTTCTGGTTATCTAGAACATCCGCGCGCAATACACTGTTATTCACCTGCAGCGCAGAGAGTGTTTCGTAAGCGCCGGCTGTATCATTAAAAATAATCGCAGAAGCGCTATTAAGTGCAATTACCTCAGCCAGAATATTAAGCTGTTTATCAGCAGTTGTACGCGCACTGATAACATCATTTACCGATGAAATTAATAATACGATGATAACGGAAAGGCCTGCTGTAGCTGAGACCAGCAGTATTAACTTCTTACCGATAGAGTAATTGGCCAAAAATCTTAACACTAAGATTGCTCCGCCATTTTTTGATATTTTTTGTAATTAATCTGTTCAGAATAGGTTAGCACTTGAGATGTGTCACGTCTATGCGAATATACAAGTATCTGATTAGATGCACCATTTCCGAACACCTCTTCTACCGTGAGTTCAGCCAACAACTCACCTCTTCTACGGCTGGATTTATCTGCAAAGTAAACTTGCATTTCCAGAAGTTCGCCTATTGGTTTAGCCACAATTAGCGCAACTTCAGCCGAAGTAATCTCTGTACTAACCATAATTTCAACCAAAAGCTCTGCTTCCTTGTGAGTGCTTTTGTTTGCACTAGATTTCCAATGCATAACCCCCAATACAGCCAACATAATCAGGGGTGTCAGCAGTGCAAATAACCATAGCTGTTCAATACATAGTTTTTTAAGCGCCGTTGCCAGATGCGCTATTTTTGTCCAAAATGTACTCATTTGAGACCTTTCACGTATTTAGCGAGCTTGAGCAACTGCGCACTCATGCGAAGTCCAACCGCCTTGGCTGGTTTGATATTGACCTCAAAACCTACACGATGACCATCCCGCAACAAACCAATCATGCCTCCTTGTTGAATAAAGTCCGCCCGATCACTCACCGTTACTACAGGCAGACCGCTAAATTTTTGCATAACTACTTTGATGTTAAGTTTTGCATCATTTGCAACAAATACCATATGACAGGTTTTTGACTCTGCATTCGACACATCACGCTTTAAGATTAATGGCCTATTGCCTACTAGCCTGCCGTAAAGGGCTTCTAAGCCACCATCCAGTTGATCATTTCCTTCCACGCAAAGATTAAAGTTGTTTTGTAGCGTGGCACCAGCGGGCCAGGTAATATATTTGGTAAAGTTGTAGACAATGCCGGCTTTAACTGCATCTTCTTTAGTAGTGGCATGCGCTAGAAGTGGCCCACAGAAAATCGCACCAAAAAAGATGGCGGTTGAAAAGGCACGAAGTGCCTTTTTAATAGATAGCGTTTGCGATGTCATTGATAAAATTTTCCTACTTGGACTTTATCATCCCAACAAGCAAATCAATCTTGCAAATAGCGACTTAAAAACAGGTTAACTTGATGAATTCTCAGACGAGCTGTAACTTAGCAATGGATTAAACATAGCTGAAGTTGTAGACTTAAATCTTCTGTATTGAAAGGATTTGATTGGTGAAGATTCTCATTATTCTTGCACTACTCATTTTGGTTGCAGTTGGCTACCAGCGGCTCAACAAGTCAGATGGTATTATCAAATCTGGCGACAAGGCACCAGACTTTGAGTTGCCCGATGCCAATGGTCAAATACACAGACTTGCTGACTATTCAAAAGGCTGGCTAGTGCTCTACTTTTACCCAAAGGATGACACGCCAGGATGCACCAAAGAAGCTTGTAGTTTTCGCGATGACTTGCATAAGCTAGAAAATCTCGGCGCAAAAGTGGTGGGGGTAAGTGTAGATAACGGCCAAAGCCATAGTGCATTTGCAAAAAAATATAATTTGCCCTTCCCACTACTCTCAGACAAAGATGGTCTGACAGCCAATAAATACGGCGCGTTAATGGATATGGGTTTAATCAAAGTAGCGAAGCGCTACACGTTCCTAATCAACCCACAAGGCAATATCGCTAAAGTGTATTTGAGCGTGGACACCTCTAAGCATTCTCAGGAAATAATTGATGATTTAGAGAAACTTAAAGCATCTTAATTGTACTAATATGCGTATAGTATTGATGGAATCTACTGGCAGGAAAAACAATATGAAACACATTGCAATTTTGACACTACTTTTTTTGGCGGGCTGTGCTCATCAAACGCAATACGCGAAAATAGACTCTGCAGAATGGACAGAACTTACATGCAGCGGTATTGAGAATTGGCAAAACTGCAGAAATGAAGCACAAGCGATTTGCCCGCATGGATTTTATACGGCAAATCATTTGGAGAATTTATTGATTCAACGCCGCGTAGTAGAAGTGGCTTGTAAGAGCTAGCATTTGTTTTTGGTGCCCGGAGCCGGAATCGAACCGGCACGACCGTAAAGTCGAGAGATTTTAAGTCTCTTGTGTCTACCAATTTCACCACCCGGGCGTGACTGCTAGCAGATTTGTTGCGGTGCGTATTCTAACACTCTCTGGGCAAATATGACGAACATTCGCCTAAAAAATTTGCATCATAAAAGTAAAAAAGCACATTACTCAACAGAATAATGTGCTTTTTAATATAAGCAGATTTTAAAGGCTATTTATTTACCAACTCACGCACAATCTGCCATTGACTGCCATTTTTTTCGAATTGCAATTCTTTGTTCACATTGTCTGCAAAACCTTTAGTTGCAATACGTTTAGCGTTACAGACCTCGCAACCCATGCTGTCTTTTGATTTTTTGAGTTTATAAGTTGTCACACTATAGTCTTGGTTAAATTCAGCCTTGGCTTTATCACCATCGCAAGTCACCTTCATGTTGGTAAGTTCAAGGTTGATTTTACCCGGGTTTGAAAGTCGTGCTTTACGTTGCTTTTCCCATTCATCGCGACTGAGCGGTGGTTCAGGAGTAAATTTATCTGCATAAAACTTGATATAGTTATCAAAGTCTTTATGCTGCCATGCAGATGCCCAGTCGTTTACACGAGTTGTAATTTCATCTGAACTGCAAGTTGCCACTGGCTTAGCTACGGGCTTATTTGCAAGCATTTTATCATTCGCTACACTAAGCGGCTTCGCGTTTGCCACAATACTAGCCTTGTCAACTTTAATCATCTCTGGGGCAACAGCTTGGCAGGTCGCATAATTGTCCGTGTAATCAGCATGGCCTAAATCAGGCAAATCGCCACGTGTTACGCCTAATTTATTAAGCAAATCTCCCTCGCTGGTATAAGTGCGCGCATAGGCCGTATATAAATCACGCTGCGTATTTGTGTAAGTGCGCTTTGCCTGAAAATATTCATTTTCAGTATCCAGCAAGTCCAGTAAGGTACGTTGCCCGATATCAAATTGTTTGCGATAAGCTTCACGCGCTTTTTCAATAGAGAGCTGGTGCTGATTCCGATAACCCAACTGTTCAGTTAAGCTAAGCACATCGTTGTAGGCAATCACCAGAGTCTGACGCGTGTCTATACAAGCCTTATCACGCAAATCATGTGATGTATTTAATTTTTCCCCAGCTTGCTCAATCATCGCTTTATCTGAGAAACCATTAAACAAATTGAACGTAGCAGTTAGCTCTAATGAGTCTGAAGCTAAGCTGCTGTTTCTGCCATTTGAACTTGCATCAATGTTCTTTCTGGCTTCCAAATCCAGCCTAGGCATATATTTAGCGCGTCTGCCTTCAACTTCCTGCTGGGTTGCAACAATATTTTCAATAGCGGAAAGTAACTCAGGGTTCTGTTTATAAGCCAATTGCAAGGCTTGGTTTGCGTCAGGTGGCAACCCCTCTTTAAAGAAATCGACCTCCTCTAAGCTATCAGGAGGAAGCTCTCCGGACAATCGTTGAAACCGCGCAGTTACATTTTGCAGATTCGTGGTTTCGGTAAGTAAATTTGCTTCAGCCAATGCCAAACGACCACTTGCCTGTTCTAGGTCAACACGACGCGCGACACCAGCTGTCACACGCTCTTCAATACGGTCAAATAGCTGCTTATGCACCGCATAGTTATCTTGCGCATAGTCGACAAGTTGACGATATCGTTGAATATCTATATAGCTCTTGACCAGATCAAGTGCAGTATTCTGCATGCTATTTTGCAATTCGTAATAACGTACACGCGCAGCATGATCTAGCCTGCTGACTTCACTGCGTGTTGCAAAACCATCGAATAACATCTGACGCAAAACAAACTGCGTTTGCCTATCTGGCGCTTCTGCATTATTAGTATTTGGAGTTAACCGCTCTTGGTTTCTGAATGTAGAAACAATGTCTGCATGAGGCCAGTAGCCGCCTTTAGCAGCCGCTTGGTCCTGCAAAGCAGCTTTGTATGTATGAAAATTAGCTTGTACTTCCGGATTGGAAGTAACCACTTTTTCGACGATTTCTTTAAGTGTTGTGGGAGAGGCTGCACTGGCGGGATGCGTCATCAGCATCAGCGTTGCAATTAAAATTCCTCGAATTGATTTATTCATATTTTTTATTTCTTCAAATTAAACTTTAAAATCAGCAGAAAATCCTGCTCTTATCGACAGATAAACAGCAATTACCATGCCTTAAAGTTTAGTCTGATTCCCTAACACTTAGTTTATGAGTTATTGTTACAACGACAATATGTCAAATTGGTTGATATAACTAGCTCATTTGAAAAGAAAATTACATCTTTCCGGGCAAATTTTATTACATTGGCACCATTATTACAAAGTTAATTCACAATTTAGTTGAAAAAAACAACGTAACTAAGCTTTATTTATGCTTGATTGTGTGTTTTTTTGCCATTAATTTGGCTATTGCGGTGGATTTTCAAAAGTTAGCCAGCTTAGCATCGCAACGCTATGGAGAAAATGCGCGTAAAACTGTATTAGAGTTGCAAATACTAGTAACAGAGCTTAAGTCCGCCCCTGAGAGAGATAAACTTAGGCGCATTAACGATTTTTTTAACGCAAAAATCAACTTTGAAGATGATAACTCAGTGTGGGGAGAAACGGATTACTGGGCAACGCCTCTGGAATCCATTGGCAGAAGGCGTGGTGACTGTGAGGACTTTAGTATCGCCAAATATATTTTTTTACGTGACGCTTGATATCCCCGATGAAAAATTAAAACTCACCTATGTGCGCGCTCAAATCGGCGGACCGCATAGCAGGGTGTTTCAAGCACATATGGTATTGAGCTATTACGAAACACCCACCTCCGAACCGATTATTTTGGACAATCTGGTTTCTGACATACATGAGAGTTCGCGTCGTATTGATTTAACCCCTATTTTCAGTTTCAATAGTGAAGGCCTCTGGGCAGGCAGTGCTAATAATGCCAAAGGCACTTCATTAAACAACCTTTCGCGCTGGCGTAATGTGTTAGTGCGTATTCAGAACGATGGTATGTAATTTAATGAACAGGAATCAACATGTCACTTATTAAACAATTATGGTTAGCGATCATCCTCGTAATGTCACTGGCTTTTGTGGCCAGCTTTGTGATTACGACAGCATCAAGCAGGCACTACTTAGAACATCAGCTAGAAGCGAAAAACACGGATAACGCGGTGTCGTTAGCACTTTCAATATCCCATATGAAAAAAGACCCTGTCGCAATTAACTCTGATGCTCTCAGCTCAATTTGATAACGGTCACTATAAATTTATCAGGTTATTAGACCCGAATGGCAAACTTATCGTAGAAAAAACCAACACCAACAAGTCTGGCAACGCGCCTGAATGGTTAAGCCGAGATGATTCATATTGAGCCCGCAATCTGGCACGGCGCTGATACAGGATGGGTGGTCTCAGTACGGCACACTCACTCTTGCAAGTTCAACTGACTTTGCTTATCAAGAACTTTGGGAAGGCACATTATCGATGATTTACTGGAGTGTGATTATCGCTATTGTTTGCGGAGCAGTAGGCTCACTCGTGTTAAAAATCATTGTGCGTCCATTAGATGAAATGGTTGAAATGACCGAAGCAATCGGAGACAAAAACTTCATTACTATCAAAGAACCCAAAACGATTGAGTTCAGAACGCTTGCACGCGGCATGAATAAGCTTTCCCAGCGTATTGAAGCGATGCTCAAAGATCAATCGCAACTGCTAGATCAGATGCGCATTGAGGCCAACTATGATTCAACGACTGGCTTAATGAACCGAAAATACTTTAATAGCCGAGTGACTGCCTATATGGCAGGCGAAGAGTCTTTCAGTGAAGGGCTATTAGTGGTATCACATATCAGCAATCTAACCGAAATTAATGACACCCTAGGCAATGCTGAAACCAATAAACTACTTAAACGCATGGGAACAGCATTACAGAGTTTTTGTGATCAATATCCGTCTTTAATCGCTGGCCGCGTGACTGGCGCAGATTTTGCCGTATTCTCGAACGAACCGGTTGATAGCAACGTGCTGTGTGGCCGAGTAAAAAACACCCTCAGCGATGCAGCCAAACTTGATACGATATTCGACAATTTTGCCTTACATACGATTTCTAGCAAAATCAGTAGCACTGATCGACTCAAAGCACTTGATGAACTGATTCTTACAATCAAAAACAAAACAGCGCCTACCGAAGTAGACATATTGGAACTGATTGATAAGGAAGATTTTACCAAGTATGAAGATAGTGATGAGACTGAGTGGCGCAACATGCTGGCCTCAGCGCTTGAAGCTAAGCGTTTAAAACTTGCGGCGTTCCCCGTCATGACGCTCTCTGGCGAAATTATTCATGAAGAGAGCCCTGCGCGGCTACAGTTGGTAGAGGGTGGCGCTTGGCACCCTGCAGGCGAGTTTATTTCTTGGGCAACACAATTAGGCCTGGTGTCGCAGCTTGATCACTTGGTGGTAGAAGCGGCTGTTAAATCGCTGGTAAAAGGCGCGCCTCCTATAGGTCTCAATGTTTCAACAAGCGCCATGTGCAACCCAGAATATATTGCCCATATACAGAAACTCCTGAAACGGCACCCTGAAGTGGCAAGCCGTTTATGGCTAGAAGTTCCGGAGCACGGCGCCTTCCAGAATTTGCCACAATTCAGAGAGTTCTGTGCACGAATTAAACCATTAGGCTGTAAATTGGGCGTGGAACACGTGGGGGCTCAAATTGGCCGTCTAGGGGAGTTGCATGATCTTAATCTAGACTACATCAAGGTGGATGCTTCTGTCATTCGAGATATTGATCAAAACCCTGGTAATAAGGCTTTCTTAAAAGGTATTTGCCTTATCGCACACTCCATCGGCTTAATAGCGATTGCGGAAGGCGTGCAAACAGGGGGTGAAATGGCCGCGTTGCCAGAGCTCGGTATTGACGCAATGACCGGACCAGCAATAAAAATGTCAGCACCGGACATCAAGAGTTAAAATTAAAACGGCTAGATTGCAACAGTAAAAAAGGCAGCCTAGGCTGCCTTTTTAAATTCTACTTCACTATTGCAGAAACTCATCGTCCAGCAAATTAAGTTTTCCACCTTTACTGCGTAAACCCTGCCGATCAATTAGACGCTTCTGCGCTGGTTCTGGAAAATCTGTAAAGCGAATAAAGTCACGGTCAATCAACAAAGAAATCAGATCTTCCAGCACGCGTGCAAGCTGAATATCGCTCTCACGAAATGGATCTTCTTCCTTCATCGCAGAATCCAAATACTCCACATATTCTTTAGAGCCAGAATCTATTTTTTCCCAACCTTTAATTGCGGCATCGCTCTGACTCACCGCATTGATTTGCCCATTACTATCTCTTAACACGTATGGCATTATCGCCTCCAAATTTTTGCTCTATGTCACATATTAACGGATGCAAATCGGAAATATTTAGCAGAACAAAAGTATGAATCGATGTCAAATCTTGAGTTGAGCCTATAATAAAAAAACCCGAGCAAGCTCGGGTTTTTTAATTGTGCCAAGAATCAATCCAATTAATCTACAATCAATTTATTATTTGTTAACAAGTTTTGAATTACGGCATCGTCATCTGTAAAGGACTGTACCAAATCAACGCCAGTTAATGTGATTCTTTGAACGTCTTTTGTCGGCGCATAGCCATTAGAATATCCACCATTGTTACTGATATGGATGATGGTATTGCCACCGACCACTTCAAAGTGTAGATAAGATGACAGATTACCTGGAGTAACACCAACATGGCTTTCACCAGTAAGCAAATCACGCAAGTCAAGCACATCACCGCCTGCTCCTGCTGCTAATGGGTCAAAGTCTGTGATTGTGTCTGTTGCTGGCGCACTTGTCGTACCTCTATCGGCAAGTTCCCATTTAAACGTATCAACAACACCTACGCTACCGCCGGTTAAGGTATCGTTGCCAGCACCTCCCAGAATAATATCCGCACCCAAACCGCCATTGATGATGTCATTACCTGCGCCGCCATCAATATAGTCATCGCCATCATTACCACTCAAGGTGTCATTGCCGTCATCACCATAAATTTGATCTTTGCCTGTACCACCAGTGATTGTGTCATTGCCGGCATTACCGTAAAGTTGATCATCATCAGCACCGCCATCTATCGTATCATTACCATCACCGCCACGCACAATATCATAGCCTGCACCCGCGTTAATCGTATCATCGCCAGCAAAGCCTGAAATATTTTCGTTCCTTCCGGTACCGTTAATCGTGTTATTGGCAGATGTTCCGGCAATGTCATCAATGATATTATTTAGTGTTAATGTTGATGACGAACTATCTCCATCATTATCAGTGATCGTATAAGCAATCACTTCTGGTGCAGGCGCTGGTGTGCCTGTGGTATTTAGAATAGATTGATAACGCACATCTGAAATACTGCCATAACCGCCATCTTGCGTTGTAATGCCGCCTTCACCACCACCAGACCAAACCAAACCATTAGATTCGATAATCACTTTACCTACACCAGTAAAGCCGTTTAACGCGGTCAACAAACCTTCTACATTGCTTGCCACTTGGCCAATCAAATCGCCATGCACATTATAAACTTTATAATTAAGCGTGAATGTTCCGCCCAAGTTACTGTTAGAGGTATCTACAGTTAATTGCAACTTTGCACACCGTGTGGATGAATTGCAGTATCAAAAGTAATGACCAAGCTCTCTAGCCTATCAACACGATTGTTAGAATTTCCGCCTGTTGTGCCTGCGCCATCGCCGTTATGATTCACCGCTGCAGTGCCTTCTGCAACACCTGCCTAGAAATGCCTGACAATACCACACCAGTATGCGCCAGCAGGTGCAGTTGTAAGCGAAGTAATCACTG
The DNA here is from genome assembly GCA_963752495.1 of uncultured beta proteobacterium. Lineage (GTDB taxonomy): Bacteria > Pseudomonadota > Gammaproteobacteria > Burkholderiales > Methylophilaceae > CAVVYJ01. The sequence continues at coordinate 2,232 of CAVVYJ010000008.1, read as the reverse complement.
AAGCTGCAACTACATTGGTTGAAATCTCAGCAGTGGGCGGAGTGTATCTATAATAGCCATCTTCGTTAAATATTAGCGAAGAACCGCCGCTGAAGCTGTCCAAGTAAGTGTATTAACGCCACCTATCGAAGTCACTGTATAGTTACCTCCTAGAGCGGCAGTTGAGCCTGCAGTGCGTAAATCAAATGTCACTCCTTTAAACACTATAGAGGATACTGTGCCACTGTCACCACATTATCTTCTCCAGAGCGGCCTGTGCTAAATGTGGTTAGCGCCACATTGTCGCCGCCATCTGTACCAATCGCAGTAATCACATTACCTTCAAAGAAAGTTGCATTACCTTCAAGGTATCTATGTCGCATTGGCTTCTGGCTTACCATCCACAATTTGGATGGTTTGCCTACCCGTCGCAGTATCACCATCACCGTCTGTTGCGGTAAAACGAATATCAAATTGCTCGCCTTCATTAGCAAAACCAGCTGTTTGATAAACATATTCGCCAGTAGTAAAGTTGAATATCAAAATGCCATCTTCAAACCCATTGGCATTATTCAAGGTGAGTGTATTACTTGTTAACGGGAAACCTGTTTGAGGTGTTCCACCACCAACAACAGTAATTTGCCCGGTTGTTGGGTTGTAGTTGAACGTAACATCCGCATCTGGAACATTGTCACCATTGGTATCTAACCGCATAATTAAGCTACTGATGTAACCGCCATCTGCACCAAAATTCAGGCTAGAGCTTGCGGTGCTACCAGCAACAGACCCGCCAAAACTGGTTGGCACAGAGGCTAATAATACATCCTCTAAAGTAGCAACGTTAGTGACAATAATTGCATTATCTTTTACGCCACTCACATCACTATCTACATTGTGAATATTATTAAGCTCCACAGGGTTAGCGATGTCTGAACCAATACCAATAGCATAGGTTTTAATATTGTTAGTCGCCGCAAAAGTCCGATAACCATTTGCTGCCGGGTCTGTTGTATCACCTACAGTAGGCACGCCATCAGAAATGAAATAAACCGTGTAATTCTCGCCCACAGTAGGTGTGCCAATTGCAGTCTGTGTTGCAGTAAGCGCCGCTTCATAATTGGTTCCATCGCCAACAACAAAATTGGTTGGTGTATTTAGCGCCGAAATAGCGGAAGCTGCTGTGGTATACGTGCCACGATTAACAGCATCCGCATCAAAGTCAATCAACGTCACGCTGATATTGCCGCCTTGACTATAATACTCATTAATCACCGACTCAACAGCAAGCAAGGTAGCTTGCAAGCGGTTCATAATAGTCACTGTGCCATCGCTAGCTATACTTTTTACTTCGGCAATCATACTGCCTGAGGTGTCAATTACAAATACCAAGTTTGTATCAGGCAAGGTGCCTTGTGTTACCTGCACAATCGCGTCTTGCACGGTAGGCACATCATCAATCACATCAACTGTCAGGGTTGAATTATCTACTTCGCCTGAAACCGAGTTGGTTAACGTGTAGTTGAGTGTAAAGCTATCGTTAGTGCCAGCACCATCTGTGGTTCTGCCGACTAAATCGACCACGTAATCGCCCTTAACGTTAGCACCAAAGTTTTGCGTGTATACCGTAATGGTTGCAATTGCACGTGAACCGCTTGTTGTATCAGTCACCGTCACAGTCACCACACCATTGCCATCCGGCGCTGATGCAGTAACTGTACCACCTGTAATTGTGCCTCCGCTAATTGAAAGGTTACTAAAGCTTGTGACCCCAGTATCGTTGGCTAAAATATTACCACTTGCTCTCTCAATCGTTTGTGCTTCTTGCGTACCGCCTGCTTGAGCGCCATTGGCATTGATGCCGGACTCATACACTGTAGCGGTATCGCTATTTGTTGTCGTGGTCGTATCATAATTCATCGTGAGCGTTGCGCTCGATGTTGTACCATCTCCATCTCTCAATGTATATGTAAATACGTCCGTAACGCCGGTTGGTTCTGGTATTACAGTAATACCATCTACTTTAAATGTAGCAGCTGATGTAGAACGCACTAAAACATAGCTAATATGCTGTCCCGACTAGAAATATTAATCACCTGATTACCACTTGCTGTTCCTGCAATACTGCCACTTGAAACTAAAACACCCGCAGCATTGATATGTTTGCCACACAGCCATCTCTGACTGCTAAATCAGTTACTAAACAACACTAACCGATTTAGAACAACACCAAGCTGAATAACCAACTCCTCGCCA
>CAVVYJ010000007.1:0-20470 GCA_963752495.1 uncultured beta proteobacterium | reverse complement strand
GCACTCGACAAATAACTTTCCAGAGTTTACAGGTCGTACTGCCCCGCCCCGTGCGGAGCGGCATGTACGTTAAATATCAATACATGACGCGGTTGGTATTAAATTCATCAAATACTGCTGATTATTGATAAAGCTTGGGAAAATATTTCAGTTTTTGACCACAACTGCCAGAACAAGACGGAAAAAAAACTTGCCCAGGCTCTGGTCCATCAGGTCTGGCTAGTGCACAACAACTTGCGCGTGACAGGTTACAGCGTTGTGGTTTTTTTTTGAAAAAAACAGCCGTATCGGTGGCTTGCTGCGCTATGGTATCCCTGATTTCAAAAAATGGAAAAATCACACAATAGCAACTTCGGTGCATCAAGCAGATGGAAGTAGAAGGTGTGGAATTTCGGGTAAATCAGGAAGTTGGTGCAAGCGGTGACGGCGATGTGAGCGCTGAGGGATTCGGAAAAAGTCCATGCGATTGTGTTAGCTGGGGTGCAGAATTTCCGCGTGATTTACCGGTGGAAGCTCGCCGAGCAGGACTGGGTACGTTCGCCATGGACTTTTTGCCCTGCGCAAAATAAAGTAAACGCTGGTGATATTTTGCCAAATCAGGTTCAGGCAACCAAGAAACATGTGGTGGTAATTGGTGGCGGTGATACAGGTTCTGACTGTGTGGGAACGTCGCAGCGTCATGGTGCACTGAGCGTTACACAATTTGAATTGATGCCACAGCCGCCAGAAAAGGAAAACAAGTTCTTGGTATCGCAAAACTGGCCGCTAAAGCTACGCACATCCAGCTGACATGAAGAAGGCGCAAACCGTGATTGGTCCATTACCACCAAAAGATTAATTGGCGAAAACGGCAAAGTGACGCATTTGGTAGGCGCTAAAGTTGAATGGGTTGACGGAAAAATGGTTGAGGTTGCAGGATCTGAGTTTACTATTCCTGCTGACCTAGTGTTGCTTGCAATGGGATTTGTTTCGCCTGTGCAAAAAGTGTTGGATGCATTTGGCGTTGAAAAAGATGCACGTGGCAATGCTAAAGCGGAACTGAAGGTTCAGAAAGCTACAAACCTAACAAAGCAAAAGTGTTTGCAGCGGCCGATATGCGTCGCGGACAATCTCTGGTTGTGTGGGAAATACGTGAAGGTCGTCAATGTGCACGCGCTGTTGATGAGTTTTTAATGGGCTCAACCGACTTACCACGCTAATCTACAAACAGCAGTAGAATAAAGGGGATACAAGTGTTAACAATGTATCCCCAATTTTTTGAGAGTTAAGAATGTCAACATTACAAAATGATACCTTTTTACGCGCCTTAATGCGCCAGCCAACAGATTACACACCTGTTTGGATGATGCGTCAGGCTGGGCGCTATTTACCAGAGTATCGGATGAGCCGCAAAACGGCAGGTAGTTTTTTACAACTTTGCAAAAATCCGGATTTTGCCACTGAGGTTACTATCCAGCCACTTGATCGCTACCCGCTGTTAGACGCTTCCATTTTGTTCTCCGATATTCTCACTGTGCCCGATGCAATGGGCTTGGGGCTGTATTTTGAGGAAGGCGAAGGCCCAAATTTGAACGCACATTGACGGAAGAGGCCGATATTAAAAAATTGCCTGTGCCGGATATGGCCAAGTTGCAATACGTGTTTGATGCGGTTTCCAGCATTCGCAAGGCGTTGAATGGACGGGTGCCGCTTATTGGTTTCGCGGGTAGCCCATGGACACTCGCTACCTATATGGTTGAAGGCAAAGGCGGTACGGATTTCCTCACCATCAAAAAAATGGCATATGCACGGCCAGATTTATTGCATCATATTCTGGATATCACGGCACAAACAGTGATGCAATATCTAAACGCGCAAATTGCTGCAGGTGCACAAGCAGTGATGATATTTGACTCTTGGGGCGGTGCGCTTTCGCACAACGCTTACACCGAGTTTTCGCTCAACTACATGCAAAAAATCCTGAACGGATTAACTCGCACCGCAAATGACCGAGTAGTACCGCGCATTGTTTTCACCAAAGGCGGCGCGCTGTGGCTAGAAGCACAGGCAGAAATTGGTGCAGATGCACTGGGCTTGGACTGGACCGTGGATATTGGCGAAGCGCGCAAACGCGTAGGCGATAAAGTCGCATTGCAAGGCAATATGGATCCAGCTATTTTACTCAGCACGCCAGAAGCAATTGAAAATGAAGTGGCAAATATTCTAGCGCGTTATGGCAAAGGCAATGGACATGTATTTAACCTAGGTCATGGGATCACGCAATGGACACCACCAGAAAATGCTGCAGCTATGATATCCGCAGTAAGAGCACAAAGTGAGAAGTACCATAGATAGCTTTATTAGCTTTTATAAGACAGTAGGCTTACAATCGCATCGGGAGTTAAATTTAATTCTGCTGAATTAGTCGGTAGCTAACCAATCAATTTAATAGGCAATATCAAGGTAAAAAAATGAATTTATTCGACGAATCCATTGCATTATTTGTTAATCAGTTTGTTAGGCATTCAAAGCTATTTGATCTTATTGTTTTTGAAATTGCTGATAATCATCTTCTAAAAGGTGGAGTCCTAGCTTTAGCTATTTGGTACCTATGGTTTAAACCTGATGCAGACCAGAAAAAAATCCGGATTGCATTGATTACAACTCTCTTCGGAAGTTTTGTTGCAGTATTAATTGGGAGAGTTTTGCCATTAACGCTTCCATTCAGACCAAGGCCAATTTTCAATCAAGATCTTCACCTCACCTTACCATATTACTTATCAAACGGGTTTGATAACCTTTCATCATTTCCAAGCGACCATGCTGCATTGTTTTTTAGCATAAGTGCAGGCGTATATTTTGCATCAAAGAAAATAGGACGTTTGATGATTCTTTATACGTTTATTTTCATTGTTTTACCCAGACTTTACTTAGGCGTGCATTATGCTACTGACTTGCTGGTCGGTGCCTTTATTGGTGTCTTGGTAGCTAATTTGGCGAATAGAGAATGTATTAAAACAAGAGTATCATCAATTATGTTTAGATTTTCCGAACAACGTTCAGAAATATTCTACCCACTATTATTTCTCATCACTTATCAAATCAGTGTACTGTTTTTTGACTTTAGGAATCTAGCAAGACTGGGAATAAATATTCTAAATATACTTACTAATCATCCATTCAGAGTTTCTTGATAGCTGACTAACTTAATGATAGAGAAAAAAATGGCCCTCAATGGGCCATTTTTAATTAAGGCTTACGCCTCAGGTTTATTGTAACTTAAGCTTTTTGAATATTTGAAGCTTGTTTACCTTTTGGGCCTTCGGTGATATCGAAAGTTACTTTTTCGTTTTCTTTCAAACTTTTGTAACCGCTATCAACGATTGCTGAGAAGTGCGCGAATAAATCGTCACCACCGCCGTCTGGAGTAATGAACCCAAAACCTTTTGAATCATTAAACCATTTAACTATTCCTGTTGCCATATCTTATATCTTTCATACTTTAAAAAGGGAGGCACCCTGAAAATTTGGGTTTTAAAATCTAATGAGCCTAACTTACTTAAAAATTTGCTTAAAAATTTGAAAATTCCAATGCCTAACAGGCTTTGTACACGCTAATAGCGATAATAACAAGCAATATTTATATAAAAACCCATAAATAATTGTTTTTTCAAGTTTTTTTGTTGCTAAATTGGCCTTGCAAGCCTATACTTCGCGCAACTTTAAATTGTATGCAGGTTTTGGAGACATTTTGGCTAAAGAAGAATTAATTGAGATGAGTGGTGTGGTGATGGAAGTATTGCCTGATTCGCGCTACCGTGTGACTCTCGAAAACGAACATCAGCTTATTGCATACGCGGGTGGAAAAATGAAGAAAAACCATATTCGTATTTTAGCGGGTGATAAAGTGACACTTGAGCTTTCACCTTACGATATTAATAATGGCCGCATCACCTTTAGGCATATTGAAGCTGGTAGCGGTTCGTTTACACCAAGAAGAAAAACTTACTAGCTTATTGTAAATAAGATAAGTTAAAAGCCCGCATATGCGGGCTTTTTGCTTATGGCAACATGCGCCTCAAGGTTTCATCTTTATCGATAAATTTATGTTTAAGCGCGCCTAGAATATGCACGATAACTATAACTAACAAAATAAATCCAATGACTTCATGCACTTCTACCCAAAAATCACGCGCAGGCTTGTTGTCAGTACCAGAAATAAACGAGATACCAAACCACTTGATGCCATATTTACTGTTGATGGCCATAATAACGCCACTCAACGGCAAGGCTATCATCAGCAAATAGAGTAGATGGTGTGCACCGGCAGCTATTTTGCGCTCTATGGCTTTATAGCTCGCCAATAATGCCGGCGGCCTATGTGTGAGGCGCCATAAAACACGGATCACGATAAGCGCAAATAAGGTGACACCAATGGATTTGTGTAGATTAAAGTAGAATGTTCTCGGGGATGCTTCTTCGCTTAATTGCCAAGTGTAAATTCCCCAATCGAATATATCATAGGCTAACTGCTTTGCACCTTCCTTTGGCAAATCGGCCATGTACCAACCAATGCCAAACATTGCAAAAATACCTAGAGCAATAAGCCAGTGTAAAATAATTGCGGTTTTGGTATAACGATTTGTCATAAACACCCCTCTAAAAAATTATTTTATCTTTTTTGTTTTGTGTGACAATCATCACAACAAGTTTGTTCAGGTAATCATAACATTTTAATTTGTATAAAATTGAAAGTACCCAATGAAGCAAATCATAAGCATACGAATTTTTTTACATTTATTAATATTACTATCGCTTGCTGGATGTGTTAGCGGTAAAACTGCTGGCTCTAATCAGGCGTTTTTAGAAGATATTGGCGATGGTATTTATGTGCATCATGGTAAACATTTGGATATTGATGTAGGTTACCAAGGAGACATTTGCAATATCAGCGTAATCGTTGGTAGCAAAGGAGTGGCTGTAGTTGATACAGGCGGTAGCCTTAAGGTGGGCATAGAGCTTCGGTCAGCCATTGCAAAAATCACTAATTTACCGATTCTATATGTGATTAATACACATGTACACCCTGACCATATTTTTGGGAATGCTGCATTTATTGCAGATAGACCAGAATTTGTAGGACATGCAAAACTGGCAACAGCCATGCAGTTACGCAAAGAAGCTTATGACAAGCTTAATGTGAAATACTTGGGAGATGATGCCAAAGGCAGTGAAATCGTTACACCAACGCAAGCAGTTGAAGATACTTTGTTGCTCGATTTGGGCAATAGAACGCTAAACTTAATTGCTTATCCTGTAGCACATACCAATACGGATATCACCGTAGTAGATAGTAAAACAAGCACATTATTTTCTGGCGATTTGTTGTTCATTGAACGTACGCCAGTCATAGAAGGTGATGTTAAGGGCTTAATTGCGGTGTTAGAAAAAATTAAAACCTATCAAATAATGCAAGTAGTGCCTGGCCATGGCTCACAAACTAAAGACTGGCTAGCAGCAATTAATAATGAACAGCGTTACTTAAACGCAGTGCTAGCAGATACTCGTGCCAACATAAAAAAAGGCATCAGCATGGAAGATACGATGAATACGGCTGCTGCAGGAGAGAAAGATAAATGGCTGTTGTTTGATGTTGCGAATCGTAGAAACGTTAATACCATTTATCCTCAGTTAGAGTGGGAATAAAGAAGCGGCCCAAATATTTTTGTTGCCGCTACTTTACTAGGTGAAGAGCTACTTCTTTAGATTGTCTAAGCTACAAGCTGTTTGTGGGTACGTGGACAAAAGCAACATCCCGCCTGCAATACCAATATATAAAAAGAACAATTCCGGAATTTTCATACCTAACACAATGGCTAAAAATACAGCTAATACGGCTAGAATAAGTGCAAACAAACGTGTTTTATAACCCACAAATAAAGCCAAGCCTGCTACCAGCTGCACTAAAATAAGCAATGGCGCAAAAACGCTAGGCAGGCCAAACTGACCTAATGTCACCTGATATTGCATATAGCCATCGGGGCTGGACATAATGGCGCTTAACCGAAGTAAAACCAAGCCTAAAAAGACCAATGCTAATAAAATACGTGCTGCTGCTGTTTGATATTTTTGCATCATGATTCCTTAAATTTACATAATAATCTCAAGGCTGCATAATGCCTGTTACCTTTATGGACTGCAAGCGCCTATTAGTGATGAGCATAAAATTTTATATTAAAGAAGTTAGTTGGGCGAGCCACGAGGCGGAACTGCGCCAAATTCGTGAACAAGTTTTTATTGTCGAGCAGCATGTGCCTGCCTGGGTGGAATGGGATGCTTATGATGTTGATGCAGTCCATTTACTGGCCTTTGATGAAAAGGACCAGCCGATTGGCTGCACACGTATTTTAGATGCTGGCAGAGTTGGACGTATGGGTGTTTATAAAGAATGGCGAAATTGTGGTGTGGGCAAGGCCCTATTGGATAAAGCAATCAGCGTTTTAAAGCATAAGAATTATAATAAAGTAGTTTTATCTGCGCAGACGCATGCGATTAAGTTTTACCAAAAGATGGGTTTTGTTGTTACGAGCGAGCCTTATATCGATGTCAATATTTGGCATGTGGACATGCAACTAATTATTTAAGTCAGGCAGCAAAATTGTATAATCACGTTTTAGTTTGAGTATCGTTAATTTAAGGAAATTTCATGTCAAAAATTATTTTTAAAGCCGGTGAGGCAACAGTTTATAGTGAAGGCAAAGATGTTACAGCAGCTATGCCAGAAATCTTAATTGGCACTGTAGATGGCCCAGTAGGTCAAGCATTCGCCAATATGATGGCACAGAGCAAAGGCCACACGGCTATGTTTGCTGTTCGCGATATTAATCAATTGGTGCGCCCTGCTTGCATGATGGTGCCAAAAGTGACTTTAAAAGGCAGCACCGATGTCGGTTTGTTTGGCGGAGTAGTCCAAGCCGCAGTAGCAGACGGCATTTTAGATGCAGTGATTGAAGGCATTATTCCAAAAGACCAAGTGAACGACCTATGTATTGTTGCTTTGCTGTGGATAGACCCGGGCTGTATCGACTTAGAAAAAGCAGGTGAGTTAGATAAGGCAGATATGTATAAAAACAACTACGATGCGATTAAGCTTGCTTTAAAACGTGCATTGAACGATGAGCCAAGTATTGATGAGCTCATTAAAAATCGTCATAAAATTAAGCACTGCATGTGGGAAGATTCCTGGGATCAGAAGTAAGTATCAAAAGCAGGTCTCAGAAATAAAGGAACAAAAGTAGTTAACTCTTGCCAAATGACTTAAAGATTTTTACTATAGGCTAAGCGAGTGAATATTAAAGGAGCGGGCTATGGCTGAGCAAAATGTATGTAAGGAAGCGTTTGATAGGCTTTGCGAGGATGTGAATTCGGACAAAAAATATGCAATCGACGAATCCGATTACTGGTTGTTTGAATTAGGTTTTCGTTCTGCAATTGAAGAGCTACTGGCCATTGCGGATGCGGGCACGCAGTCTCGTAAATTTGTCTCACCACGCTTTCAGATGCTAGCAGAGCGAATTTTGCATTCACGCCCGCACTAAGAATTAGCAACAGAAAAAGTAGCTTCGGCTACTTTTTTTATTTATAAGGCTTTTATGAAAAAAATCATTTATTTATTAATGTGCATGTTTTTCTTTGTGGCGTGCCATGCGGAGAAGGTGCCTGCTATCCCCTCAGGAGCTACTGTGCTGGTGCTTGGTGATAGTCTAAGTTATGGCACAGGAGCCGATAAAAATGAAGATTATCCAAGTCTTTTGGCTGCGAATACTGGCTGGAAAATAGTGAATGCAGGTGTGCCAGGTGATACTTCTGCCGATGGCTTGCAGCGCCTGCCCGAACTATTAGAGACATACCAACCAATACTATTAATAATTGAACTTGGTGGGAATGACTTTCTGCATGGCGTACCTGTTGAGCAGACAGTAGAGAATCTAAAAACGGTTATTTCACTCGCTAAATTAAAAAATATTAGGCCACTGTGTTGGCAATACCGGAGTTTAGTCCGTTAAAAGCCGCTATGGGTGGGCTAACAGATCACCCTCTTTATGAAGAGATGGCTAAAGAAACCAATGTGTTATTAATTAGGGATGTATTTTCTAGTGTGTTATCGAAAAACTCCTTAAAGGCTGATTATATTCACCCTAATGCAGCGGGGTATCGCGCAGTGGAAGAAAAAATGCGTGACTCTTTAATCGAGCTTGGCTTGTTGCAGGGTAAGTAAAATTTTGCGAACAGGTGTTGGTATTGCTGCACCAATTGCTTCATCAAGCACAATCCATAAGGTGTTTGTAGTATGCGTTTGTTTTGCTGCCTGCATTAAAACGGGCTGAATGTGTAATTTAAAGTGGGTAAAAGTGTGTGTGATTTTAGGTAAATTTTTTACACCATTTGGCGCAGAATCTATTTCTGGAAAGCTCCATAAACCACCCCAGATGCCTGCTTGCGGGCGTTTTTCAAGCATCACTTCATTGCCATTTATTTTAACCAGCATGACCGTACTCTTTTCGGGTAATATTTTGCGAGGTTTTGTCGTGGGGAGTTTTTTGACTGAGTCAAATTTCAGCGCTTTACAGCTGGTGCTGACAGGACAAATTCCGCACTTTGGCTTGCTGCGTGTGCACAACGTTGCACCTAGATCCATTAAGCCCTGTGTGTAAGGAATGGCATCATTTTTAGGGTTTTCTTGTAGTGCGATTTCCCATAATTTTTTTTCTATTTTTGGGTTGCTCGGCCAGCCTTCAATCAAGAAATGTCGTGCAAACACACGCTTAACGTTGCCATCTAAAATAGGTTGCGGCTTGCTAAAAGCGAAGGTGGAAATAGCTGCAGCAGTAGAGCGGCCAATGCCCGGTAGGCGCAAAATATCTTCGAAATCAGAAGGGAAAATACCACCAAACTCATCTACTATTTTTTGTGCAGCGTTATGCAAATTGCGCGCGCGGCTGTAATAACCGAGCCCGCTCCAGTGTTGTAGAACCTCTTCTTGTGAGGCTTGGCTAAGCGCATTAATATTGGGAAAGCGCTGCATGAATTTAGCATAATAGCCAATCACTGCAGCCACTTGAGTTTGTTGCAGCATAATTTCTGAAACCCAGATAGCGTAAGGGTCAGGGGCTTGGTTTGATTTAGTCTGCCAAGGCAAATCATGACGCCCATGTTGCTTTTGCCAATGAATTATTTTAGCGGCAAAATCAGACATGCGACACCAGCCAATCAATTACATCTTCTGCATTTTTATCGGGTGGAAATACGGGATAAAAACATTGCCTGATAACGCCATTATGAACAATTAATGTAAGGCGTTTAATTAACTGCATATTATCAACTTGAAATGTTGGTAAATTGATGTGCACGTGCAAACTCCAGCTTTTCATCACTCAGCAAAGCATAGGGCAAATGTAGGCGGTCAGCAGCTTCTTGCTGATATATGGTGGCTTGAGTACTGAGGCCAAAGACCTGTGTCTTTAATCTTGTGAAAGCGGCAAAGTTGTCTCTGTAGCCACAGCTTTGCGGGGTGCAGCCGCGCGCACCGGGAATTTCATCCCAACCATTAGGTAAAGGCACATCTGGTTTACCCGTCATTGGATAACAATAAATTACGAGCCAGCCTTTGACCGAAGAAAGGTTGATGGTTGTGTTTTGTGTAGAAGTTAAAAATACATCTGGCAATGATTTGCCAACCAAATGATTACAAGCGCCATCATCCTGCGGAATAGGCAAATTACCTGGTAACGCCGATAAATTAATCACAACTGTTTAGAACTTAAGTAACTTCTTAAGTTTTTTCTCGGCCTTCTCTTTCGCTATATCTTCTGCAGATTTAGGCTCTTCAGCTGGCGCAGAACTAGCAGCTGGACTGCTAGCATCTGTAGGTGCTGTTGCAGGGGCGGTTTCCCCAGATTTTTTCTTACCGAGCAAATCTTTAAGCGCATCGGCTTTATTCTCGCCGCCAATTAGTTCTTTTACTGCAGAACCTTTTTCACCGCCAACCTTATCGAGCAACTTGGATTGTGCCAATGCAGAGCCAACAGCGGCAAAGTCCATGCCGTATTTGGGGTCTGAGAACGAACCTGTGATTTTGATAGGGATAGCGATACCGCTTAATTCGTCAAGATCAGCTCCGCCCTGCCCTTTGAGCGATTTAACTATCGTCGGTTTGGCGATATAGTTAATCTTTTCATTACCGATATCGATATCACCGCGGCTATCACCTTTTGCCAAGCGCAACACGGGTGCCTTCATAGCTAAATCTTCATTATGCGCAACACCATTTTTAATGTTAAATGTGGCGGTAAGTTCGCTAAAGTCGGTTTTTTTAGTTTTATCGGCATTTGCATCTTTTTTGCCTAAAATGTTGACCTTACTTTTTAAATCACGAATGCTACCCGCAATATCCACGCCCTTAAGCGCGCCATCAGCAAGCACGAGCGAGGCGTTACCCAGTAAACCCTTTTTTAGTGCGCCTACACTATTACCCTGTGTTGTCACATCGACATTTACGGTGCCTTTACCTTCCAGCATATCGTTGTTAATCGCATCCACCATCAGTGGCCCTACACTAACGCCTTTCATGCTTTGCTTGAAAGCGATGCTGGGTGTGCGCGCGCATCAACTTTAAGCGTGCCATCCATGGTGCCTTGATATAAATTAGCAGCAAAAGGGGAGAGTGTAGCCACGCCACCATCTGCTTTCAAGCAAAGCATGAAAGGCGTTAGTGTAGGGCCACTGATGGTGGATGCGATTAACAACGATATGCTGGAAGGTAAAGGCACCGTAAATGTCGATGTGACAACACAGGGTAATAGTGTAGGCGCACTAAAAAAGGGTTTACTGGGTAACGCCTCGCTCGTGCTTGCTGATGGCGCGCTTAAGGGCGTGGATATTGCGGGTAGCATTCGTGATTTAAAAAGTAAGGTCAACATTTTAGGTAAAAAAGATGCAAATGCCGATAAAACTAAAAAAACCGACTTTAGCGAACTTACCGCCACATTTAACATTAAAAATGGTGTTGCGCATAATGAAGATTTAGCTATGAAGGCACCCGTGTTGCGCTTGGCAAAAGGTGATAGCCGTGGTGATATCGATATAGGTAATGAAAAGATTAACTATATAGCCAAACCGACGATAGTTAAATCCCTCAAAGGGCAGGGCGGAGCTGATCTTGACGAATTAAGCGGTATCGCTATCCCTATCAAAATCACAGGTTCGTTCTCAGACCCCAAATACGGCATGGACTTTGCCGCTGTTGGCTCTGCATTGGCACAATCCAAGTTGCTCGATAAGGTTGGCGGTGAAAAAGGTTCTGCAGTAAAAGAACTAATTGGCGGCGAGAATAAAGCCGATGCGCTTAAAGATTTGCTCGGTAAGAAAAAATCTGGGGAAACCGCCCCTGCAACAGCACCTACAGATGCTAGTAGTCCAGCTGCTAGTTCTGCGCCAGCTGAAGAGCCTAAATCTGCAGAAGATATAGCGAAAGAGAAGGCCGAGAAAAAACTTAAGAAGTTACTTAAGTTCTAAACCAGTTGTGATCAATCTATCGGCGTTACCAGGTAATTTGCCTATTCCGCAGGATGATGGCGCTTGTAATCATTTGGTTGGCAAATCATTGCCAGATGTATTCTTAACTTCTACACAAAACACAACCATCAACCTTTCTTCGGTCAAAGGCTGGCTCGTAATTTATTGTTATCCGATGACGGGCAGACCAGATGTGCCTTTACCTAATGGTTGGGATGAAATTCCCGGTGCGCGCGGCTGCACCCCGCAAAGCTGTGGCTACAGAGACAACTTTGCCGCTTTCACAAGATTAAAGACACAGGTCTTTGGCCTCAGTACTCAAGCCACCATATATCAGCAAGAAGCTGCTGACCGCCTACATTTGCCCTATGCCTTGCTGAGTGATGAAAAACTGGACTTTGCCCTCACAATGCAATTTACCAACCTTTCAAGTTGATAATATGCAGTTAATTAAACGCCTCACCTTAATTGCGTATGATGGCGTTATCAGGCATTGCATTTATCCCGTATTTCCACCCGATAAGAATGCAGAAGATGTGATTGATTGGCTGGCATCGCATGTCTGATTTTTCCGCTAAAATCATTCATTGGCAAAAGCAACATGGGCGTCATGATTTACCTTGGCAGACTAAATTAAACCAAGCCCCTGACCCTTACGCTATCTGGGTTTCAGAAATTATGCTGCAACAAACCCAGGTGCGCTGCAGTGATTGGCTACTATTCCAAATTTATGGCTCGCTTCCCTAGTATTCATGCGCTTGCCGTAGCAAGCCAAGAAGAAGTGTTGCAATACTGGAGCGGCCTAGGATACTACTCTCGTGCGCGCAACTTGCATGACGCAGCGCAGAAGATCATGAGTGATTTTGGCGGTTTTTTTCCGCAAAATTTTGAGCAAATCTTGAGTCTGCCAGGCATTGGTAAATCTACTGCTGCAGCGATTTCCACCTTCGCTTTTAGCAGGCCGCGACCTATTTTAGATGGCAACGTTAAGCGTGTGTTTGCGCGACATTTTTTGATTGAAGGCTGGCCGAGCAACCCAAAAATAGAAAAAAAATTATGGGAAATAGCCCTACAAGAAAACCCTAAAAATGATGCCATTCCTTACACACAGGGTTTAATGGACCTAGGTGCAACCTTGTGCACCCGCACCAAGCCAAAGTGCGAAATTTGCCCTGTCAGCACCAGCTGTAAAGCGCTGAAATTAAACTCAGTCAAAAAACTCCCCACGCCAAAGCCTCGCAAAATATTACCCGAAAAGAGTACGGTCATGCTGGTTAAAATAAATGGCAATGAAGTGATGCTTGAAAAACGCCCGCAAGCAGGCATCTGGGGTGGTTTATGGAGCTTTCCGGAAATAGATTCTGCGCCAAATGGTGTAAAAAATTTACCTAAAATCACACACACTTTTACCCACTTTAAATTACACATTCAGCCCGTTTTAATGCAGGCAGCAAAACAAACGCATACTACAAACACCTTATGGATTGTGCTTGATGAAGCAATTGGTGCAGCAATACCAACACCTGTTCGCAAAATTTTACTTACCCTGCAACAAGCCAAGCTCGATTAAAGAGTCACGCATTTTTTCTTCCACTGCGCGATACCCCGCTGCATTAGGGTGAATATAATCAGCCTTTAAGGAATTTTTCGACAATACCTCAGAAAATACATCCCTAATTAATAACACATTGTTTTCTTTAGCAAGTTTTTCATAGATAGGATGATCGGATAACCCACCCATTGCTGCCATCAATGGGCTAAATTCCGGAATTGCTACTAGTACAATCGTAATATTTTTTAATTTTGCTAAAGAAATGGCAGTTTTTAAATTTTCGATTGTCTGTGTAACTGGCACGCTGTGAAGAAAATCATTCCCACCAAGTTCTATGATTAACAGTTTTGGTTGATGTGCATCTAAAAGTTCGGGTAGACGTAGCAAACCATCGGCCGAAGTGTCGCCTGGCACGCCTGCATTCACTATATTCCAGCCAGTATTAGCAGCTAAAAGACTTGGATAGTCTTCGTTTTTATCTGCCCCAGTACCATAGCTAAGACTATCCCCAAGCACTAGCACTGTAGCGCCTGAGGGAATAGCAGGCACTTTCTCTGCGTGACACGCCGCAAAGAAAAACATGCACAATAATAAATAAATGACTCTTTTCATATTGTCCTTATAAATAAAAAAAGTAGCCGGAGCTACTTTTTCTGTTATTAATGCTTAGTGCGGGCGCGAATGCAAAATTCGCTCTGCTAGCATTTGAAAGCGGGGTGAAACAAATTTACGAGACTGCATGCCAGCATCCGCAATTGTTAACAATTCTTCGATTGCTGAACGAAAACCTAACTCAAACAACCAATAATCGGATTCGTCGATTGCATATTTTTTGTCCGAATTCACGTCCTCGCAAAGTCTATCGAACGCCTCCTTACATACATTTTGCTCAGCCATAGCCCGCTCCTTTAATATTCACATGCTTAGCTTATAGTAAAAAGCTTTAAGTCTTTTGGCAAGAATTAAGTACTTTTGTTCCTTTATTTCTGGATTTTGATCTTACTTCTGTCCCAAGAATCTTCCCACATGCAGTGCTTAATTTTATGACGATTTTCAATGAGCTCATCAATACTTGGTTCATCGTTCAATGCGCGTTTTAAAGCAAGCTTAATCGCATCGTAGTTGTTTTTATACATATCTGCCTTATCTAACTCACCTGCTTTTTCCAAATCAATACATCCTGGGTCTATCCATAGTAACGCAACAATACATAGGTCGTTCACTTGGTCTTTTGGAATAATGCCTTCAATCACTGCATCTAAAATGCCGTCTGCTACTGCTGCTTGGACTACTCCACCAAACAAACCGACATCGGTGCTGCCTTTTAAAGTCACTTTTGGCACCATCATGCAAGCAGGGCGCACTAATTGATTAATATCGCGAACAGCAAACATAGCAGTATGGCCTTTGCTCTGCGCCATCATATTGGCGAATGCTTGACCTACCGGACCATCTACAGTGCCAATTAAGATTTCTGGCATAGCTGCTGTAACATCTTTGCCTTCACTATAAACTGTTGCCTCACCGGCTTTAAAAATAATTTTTGACATGAAATTTCCTTAAATTAACGATACTCAAACTAAAATGTGATTATACAATTTTGCTGCCTGACTTAAATAATTAGTTGCATGTCCACATGCCAAATATTGACATCGATATAAGGCTCGCTCGTAACAACAAAACCCATCTTTTGGTAAAACTTAATCGCATGCGTCTGCGCAGATAAAACTACTTTATTATAATTCTTATGCTTTAAAACGCTGATTGCTTTATCCAATAGAGCCTTGCCCACACCACAATTTCGCCATTCTTTATAAACAGCCATACGTCCAACTCTGCCAGCATCTAAAATACGTGTGCAGCCAATCGGCTGGTCCTTTTCATCAAAGGCCAGTAAATGGACTGCATCAACATCATAAGCATCCCATTCCACCCAGGCAGGCACATGCTGCTCGACAATAAAAACTTGTTCACGAATTTGGCGCAGTTCCGCCTCGTGGCTCGCCCAACTAACTTCTTTAATATAAAATTTAATGCTCATCACTAATAGGCGCTTGCAGTCCATAAAGGTAACAGGCATTATGCAGCCTTGAGATTATTATGTAAATTTAAGGAATCATGATGCAAAAATATCAAACAGCAGCAGCACGTATTTTATTAGCATTGGTCTTTTTAGGCTTGGTTTTACTTCGGTTAAGCGCCATTATGTCCAGCCCCGATGGCTATATGCAATATCAGGTGACATTAGGTCAGTTTGGCTTGCCTAGCGTTTTTGCGCCATTGCTTATTTTAGTGCAGCTGGTAGCAGGCTTGGCTTTATTTGTGGGTTATAAAACACGTTTGTTTGCACTTATTCTAGCCGTATTAGCTGTATTTTTAGCCATTGTGTTAGGTATGAAAATTCCGGAATTGTTCTTTTTATATATTGGTATTGCAGGCGGGATGTTGCTTTTGTCCACGTACCCACAAACAGCTTGTAGCTTAGACAATCTAAAGAAGTAGCTCTTCACCTAGTAAAGTAGCGGCAACAAAAATATTTGGGCCGCTTCTTTATTCCCACTCTAACTGAGGATAAATGGTATTAACGTTTCTACGATTCGCCACATCAAACAACAGCCATTTATCTTTCTCTCCTGCAGCAGCAGTATTCATCGTATCTTCCATGCTGATGCCTTTTTTTATGTTGGCACGAGTATCTGCTAGCACTGCGTTTAAGTAACGCTGTTCATTATTAATTGCTGCTAGCCAGTCTTTAGTTTGTGGGCCATGGCCAGGCACTACTTGCATTATTTGATAGGTTTTAATTTTTTCTAACGCCGCAATTAAGCCCTTAATATCACCTTCTATGACTGGCGTACGTTCAATGAACAACAAATCGCCAGAAAATAATGTGCTTGTTTTACTATCAACTACGGTGATATCCGTATTGGTATGTGCTACAGGATAAGCAATTAAGTTTAGCGTTCTATTGCCCAAATCGAGCAACAAAGTATCTTCAACTGCTTGCGTTGGTGTAACGATTTCACTGCCTTTGGCATCATCTCCCAAGTATTTCACATTAAGCTTGTCATAAGCTTCTTTGCGTAACTGCATGGCTGTTGCCAGTTTTGCATGTCCTACAAATTCTGGTCTATCTGCAATAAATGCAGCATTCCCAAAAATATGGTCAGGGTGTACATGTGTATTAATCACATATAGAATCGGTAAATTAGTGATTTTTGCAATGGCTGACCGAAGCTCTATGCCCACCTTAAGGCTACCGCCTGTATCAACTACAGCCACGCCTTTGCTACCAACGATTACGCTGATATTGCAAATGTCTCCTTGGTAACCTACATCAATATCCAAATGTTTACCATGATGCACATAAATACCATCGCCAATATCTTCTAAAAACGCCTGATTAGAGCCAGCAGTTTTACCGCTAACACATCCAGCAAGCGATAGTAATATTAATAAATGTAAAAAAATTCGTATGCTTATGATTTGCTTCATTGGGTACTTTCAATTTTTTACAAATTAAAATGTTATGATTACCTGAACAAACTTGTTGTGATGATTGTCACACAAAACAAAAAAGATAAAATAATTTTTTAGAGGGGTGTTTATGACAAATCGTTATACCAAAACTGCAATTATTTTACACTGGCTTATTGCTCTAGGTATTTTTGCAATGTTTGGCATTGGCTGGTATATGGCAGATTTGCCAAAGGAAGGTGCAAAGCAGTTAGCCTATGATATATTCGATTGGGGAATTTACACTTGGCAATTAAGCGAAGAAGCATCCCCGAGAACATTCTACTTTAATCTACACAAATCCATTGGTGTCACCTTATTTGCGCTTATCGTGATCCGTGTTTTATGGCGCCTCACACATAAGCCGCCCGCATTATTGGCGAGCTATAAAGCCATAGAGCGCAAAATAGCTACCGGTGCACACCATCTACTCTATTTGCTGATGATAGCCTTGCCGTTGAGTGGCGTTATTATGGCCATCAACAGTAAATATGGCATCAAGTGGTTTGGCATCTCGTTTATTTCTGGTACTGACAACAAGCCTGCGCGTGATTTTTGGGTAGAAGTGCATGAAGTCATTGGATTTATTCTGTTAGTTATAGTTATCGTGCATATTCTAGGCGCGCTTAAACACAAATTTATCGATAAAGATGAAACCTTGAGTCGCATGTTGCCATAAGCAAAAAGCCCGCATTTGCGGGCTTTTAATTTATCTTACTTACAATAAGCTAGTAAGTTTTTCTTCTTGGTGTAAACGAACCGCCACCAGCTTCAATATGCCTAAAGGTGATGCGGCCATTATTAATATCGTAAGGTGAAAGCTCAAGTGTCACTTTATCACCCGCTAAGATACGAATATGGTTTTTCTTCATTTTTCCACCCGCGTATGCAATAAGCTGATGTTCGTTTTCTAGCGTCACGCGGTAGCGCGAATCAGGCAATACTTCCATCACCACACCACTCATCTCAATTAATTCTTCTTTAGCCAAAATGTCTCCAAAACCTGCATACAATTTAAAGTTGCGCGAAGTATAGGCTTGCAAGGCCAATTTAGCAACAAAAAAACTTGAAAAAACAATTATTTATAGCTTTTTATGTAAATATTGCTTGTTATTATCGCTATTAGCGTGTACAAAGCCTGTTAGGCATTGGAATTTTCAAATTTTTAAGCAAATTTTTAAGTAAGTTAGGCTCATTAGATTTTAAAACCCAAATTTTCAGGGTGCCTCCCTTTTTAAAGTATGAAAGATATAAGATATGGCAACAGGTATAGTTAAATGGTTTAATGATTCAAAAGGTTTTGGGTTCATTACTCCAGATGGCGGTGGTGACGATTTATTCGCGCACTTCTCAGCAATCGTTGATAGCGGTTACAAAAGTTTGAAAGAAAACGAAAAAGTAACTTTCGATATCACCGAAGGCCCAAAAGGTAAACAAGCTTCAAATATTCAAAAAGCTTAAGTTACAATAAACCTGAGGCGTAAGCCTTAATTAAAAATGGCCCTTTATGGGCCATTTTTTTATTTATGATACTGCTGGCTGTGCTGGCGCACCGCGCTTATCATTGCTGCGGCATGCTCGGGTGGTGTCCATTGCGTGATGCCGTGGCCTAAATTAAATACATGGCCGTTGCCATTACCATAGCTGGCTAAAATGCTAGCCACTTCCTTTTCAATCGCTTCTGGCGTGCTGAGTAAAATAGCTGGATCCATATTGCCTTGCAATGCGACTTTATCGCCTACGCGCTTGCGCGCTTCGCCAATATCCACGGTCCAGTCCAAGCCCAGTGCATCTGCACCAATTTCTGCCTGTGCTTCTAGCCACAGTGCGCCGCCTTTGGTGAAAACAATGCGCGGTACTACTCGGTCATTTGCGTTGCGCGTTAATCCGCCCACAATTTTTTGCATGTAGTTGAGCGAAAACTCGGTGTAAGCGTTGTGCGAAAGCGCACCGCCCCAAGAGTCAAATATCATCACTGCTTGTGCACCTGCAGCAATTTGCGCGTTTAGATATTGCATCACTGTTTGTGCCGTGATATCCAGAATATGATGCAATAAATCTGGCCGTGCATATGCCATTTTTTTGATGGTGAGGAAATCCGTACCGCCTTTGCCTTCAACCATATAGGTAGCGAGTGTCCATGGGCTACCCGCGAAACCAATAAGCGGCACCCGTCCATTCAACGCCTTGCGAATGCTGGAAACCGCATCAAACACGTATTGCAACTTGGCCATATCCGGCACAGACAATTTTTTAATATCGGCCTCTTCCGTCAATGTGCGTTCAAATTTTGGGCCTTCGCCTTCCTCAAAATACAGCCCCAAGCCCATTGCATCGGGCACAGTGAGAATATCGGAGAACAAAATGGAAGCGTCTAAAAGTGGGTAACGATCTAGTGGCTGAATAGTAACCTCAGTGGCAAAATCCGGGTTTTTGCAAAGTTGTAAAAAACTACCTGCCGTTTTGCGGCTCATCCGATACTCTGGTAAATAGCGCCCAGCCTGACGCATCATCCAAACAGGTGTGTAATCTGTTGGCTGGCGCATTAAGGCGCGTAAAAAGGTATCATTTTGTAATGTTGACATTCTTAACTCTCAAAAAAATTGGGGATACATTGTTAACACTTGTATCCCCTTTATTCTACTGCTGTTTGTAGATTAGCGTGGTAAGTCGGTCGAGCCCATTAAAAACTCATCAACAGCGCGTGCACATTGACGGCCTTCACGTATTGCCCACACAACTAGAGATTGTCCGCGACGCATATCGCCCGCTGCAAACACTTTTGCTTTGTTAGTTTTGTAGCTTTCTGAACCTTCAGTGACCGCTTTAGCATTGCCACGTGCATCTTTTTCAACGCCAAATGCATCCAACACTTTTTGCACAGGCGAAACAAATCCCATTGCAAGCAACACTAGGTCAGCAGGAATAGTAAACTCAGAGCCTGCAACCTCAACCATTTTTCCATCAACCCATTCAACTTTAGCGCCTACCAAATGCGTCACTTTGCCGTTTTCGCCAATTAATCTTTTGGTGGTAATGGACCAATCACGGTTTGCGCCTTCTTCATGTGAGCTAGATGTGCGTAGCTTTAGCGGCCAGTTTGGCCATACCAAGAACTTGTTTTCCTTTTCTGGCGGCTGTGGCATCAATTCAAATTGTGTAACGCTCAGTGCACCATGACGATTCGACGTTCCCACACAGTCAGAACCTGTATCACCGCCACCAATTACCACCACATGTTTATTAGTTGCCTTAACCTGATTTGGCAAAATATCACCAGCGTTTACTTTATTTTGCGCAGGCAAAAAGTCCATGGCGAACATTACCCCATCCAGCTCGCGACCTTCCACCGGTAAATCACGCGGAAATTCTGCACCCCCAGCTAACACAATCGCATCAAATTCTTTTTGCAAATCCTCAGCGCTCACATCACCATCACCGCTTGCACCAACTTGCTGATTTACCCGAAATTCCACACCTTCTACTTCCATCTGCTTGATGCGCCGATCTATGTGTGATTTTTCCATTTTGAAATCAGGAATACCATAGCGCAGCAAGCCACCAATACGGCTGTTTTTTTCAAAAACCACAACGCTGTGGCCTGCACGCGCAAGTTGTTGTGCACTAGCCAGACCTGATGGACCAGACCCTACTACGGCAATTTTTTTCCCCGTCTTGTTAGCTGGCGGTTGTGGTAAAACCCAATTATTTTCCCAAGCTTTATCAATAATCGCATGCTCAATAGATTTAATACCGACCGCGTCATTATTGATATTTAACGTACATGCCGCTTCGCACGGGGCGGGGCAGATACGACCTGTAAACTCTGGAAAGTTATTTGTCGAGTGC
>CAVVYJ010000006.1:0-29998 GCA_963752495.1 uncultured beta proteobacterium | reverse complement strand
CTCGCGCGTCGATTTGATACTCGAAAACAAGATGAAGTTTTGGCGCTTTGCCTAAATCAAACAAAGCTAGAAGCCACCGCAGTAAATGTTTTTGTTGATATGCTTTGCACTACCTAAGAGAATATTGCTGAACGAGTTTTATGATTGCAATAGCCAAAAATCATTGCAAATTTATTTAATTCGTTTAGCTTATCGCTGTTGCACTCGAAGTATAAGTCTACACATTGAATTCTAAATTAAGGAAAGTATGGATTACCCCTCAGGCTTATCTGGAACATAAGCAAAAAACCAGTTACCGTAATATTTCTGATTCTCAAAACCTTTGTAGATAGGTCTAAAGTTTTTACGTTTGTAGGGAGATTGGTCTGACAAACTATACACGCCCATCACACCACCGCTTGGCGCCTCCAATATTCCCCACCCTTCTCGCTGCGTCACAGGATCAATGTAGAGTTTACGTAAGTGTCTTCTGGGCGTTGGAAAGCGGTCGTCATAAAGCAAAGCTTCGAGGTTTGGGGGAAACTGTTTAACTACGCCAGGTGTTTGATTGTAATAGCTGCCAATGGCTTTGCGCATGGTATCACCTACTTTGAGCAGTTCCTGTTCCCGCTCACGCTTAACAGCATCACTCCATTTTGTGCTCACCTCGGCCAACGCATAGCCCGCTACCATCATCAGCACAAGCATACCGATTAAAACAAAGCCTTTCTGCGCATGTGCAAACTTACCAACTTGCATAAGGCGTTCCATCAGCCGCTACCGCAGAAGAACCACTGTGAATATCAGCAATCACACCTTTTGTGTCGATATCAACTGGTGGTGTATAAACCCATGTGGCATTGCTTTCCGTAATTGGATCAACGGGAACAGCGCGCAAATATTTCCGTTGAACCAAATCATCCAGCGTATCAGGAAAAGCATTATTGTCACTATAGAACTTATCAATCGCGTCTCGCATCGTGGCTAAATCATGCCGCAATGTAGTTTCTTTGGAGCGATCAACCGTATTGAAGTAACGCGGAGTAACGAGGCTAAGTAAAATCGCAATGATGGCAAGCACCACCAAAATTTCTATGAGTGTAAAGCCTAGTTTATATTTTTTTAGTATTACCATTCTCGATAAGGTAGTTGGTTAATGCCAGTTTCGCGCGATAACGAATACACATCATAAACATCATCGCCCTCGTTTGGTGAGTCGAAAGAACTGCTGTAGCTACGCTTGCCCCATGTCTCTTCTGCAAGCAAATCCGTAGGTGCAAAAGGGTCGCGTGGAATGCGTCGCAGAAAGTAAAGCTTTCGTTTTTTAGGATCTTGCATATTCTCAACGCCATCCACCAATTGCTGTAGTGAAACGGGATAACCAATCTCATCTGCAGATTTTTTAATCAATCCATCATCTGCCGCTTCTTTATAGGCATCTATCGCGTCACGAATTTGCCACAATGCTTTTTTGAGTTCCTGCTCTTTGTTGCGTTTAGCTGTCATTTGCATCAATGGCGCTGCGGCAGATACTAGCAAAGCCAGTAGAACTAGTGCTACCAACAGCTCAATAAGCGTAAAACCTTTAAACCTTTTCATGGTTACTGCGCTTTATTCTCGGTACCGCCATAACCATTCAATTCGGAGTTCTGTTGCTGTACCTGATTCGCAAACTCCTGATCTGTCTTGGCCTGATTTGCTTGTGTTGCTTCGGGAGTTTGCACAGGCGGAACCACTACCGCACTAACTGGCTGCGATAACTGCTGCGTTGCTGACCTACCCTCACGCATGTTAGAGTGTACTACGCCAGATGGAAAGTGCGTGTAACTGGCATTGGCAGGGGCAATGTTATGCAAAATACGTGGTGTAATCAGCAATACAATTTCATTTTTGCGCTTATCATTATTTTTGTTTGCAAATAACCTACCGATAAGTGGCAAGCTGGATAACCCTGGCACACTGTTAGAAATTTTTTGTTCGTCATCTTTAAATAGTCCGGCCAGAATTTGCGTTTCACCATCTTTTAGCTGCAGGGTAGTATTAGCATTACGACTGCCAATGGTATAAGCCAGTACGCCTGAATCCGTTTTAATCTGGTCTGTGACATTACTCACTTCCAAGCCTACCTTGATGGCAACTTGGTCTTGCAGCAAAATCGTCGGCTCCACATCGAGCTTGATACCCACTTCAATATAGCTCACCGTTTGCGATACAAAGCCAGTCGAATTTGCCACACTAGTAAGCACGGGGATTTTATCTCCCACATGAATTTTAGCTTTATCGCGATTTTTTACTCGGATTTTTGGATTTGCCAGTAAATTGGTGTCTGTATTCTGCTGCAATAAATTGAGCGCCAGCACCGGGTCGGTAATGGTAAAAACACCCAATCCTGAATTAAAGTTTTTCAGTTCTGCTAAAGTAAGCCTTCCTGGCGTAGTAGTCACTACACCGTCTGTAGTGGTTGATTTTCCTTGCACGCCAACGCTCGCTTGCGTGGGATAGCGAATGCCAATTTCCTCAAGATTACGTCGGTTGATTTCCATCACTTCCACCTCCAGCATCACTTCCGGCTCAACCAAATCTTGCGATGCAATCAGTTTTTCGGCAATCTGAATATTCTCTGCCGAGTCACGAATCACCAGTGTATTAAGTTTTTCATCAATATAAACGTCTTTAATTTTTAACACAGTTTTAATCAAATTCATGGCACGCTTAGCATCCATATTATTCAGATAAAAACTGCGTACATAAAGCTCTACATATTCCTGACTGCGACTTAGCGGGTAAATCAGCAAGGTATTTTCGTTCAGCACTTTTTTGCCAAGTTGATTCGTCGTCAAAATCACCCCGATCGCTTCTTCTAATGGCGTATCACGCAAAAACACACTAGTAAGCAAGCCATCATGCAGTTCTTGATCATAGGTAAAATTAAGCCTAGCCGCCTTGCCAATATACTCAAACACGCTTTTAATGGGTGCATTTTTAAACTCCAACGTAATTGGCTTTTTAAACGCAGAAATAATCTTTGGCACAGTGGTTAATTTATCCGTACTTTGCTTATCCAGTTTTTCGTATAGCGACCGAGCAGCCGGGTTGTTGGCATCTTCAGCCAAAATTGTACGAACAATACTTTTTGCAGATTCAGGTTCTTGCTTGTCCATTGCGGCCTGAGCATTTACCAGCATCATGGCGTGATTTTGCGACAATGTGAGTTTGCGCAAACCCTCTGTAGCCCGCATATTACTTGGCTCTTGCGCCAACACTTGGCGATAGCTAGCTTCCGCCTCGGCTAATTGATTTTGTTGCCATTGCACCTCAGCAGTTTTTAGCAAACCCGCAATCTGCATATCTTGTTGCAATTTTAAGGTGTTGCGGTATTGCGCATTTTCAGGGTGCGCAGCACTGAGCGCCTTTAACTTGGTCAACCCCGCTTCGGTGTCGCCGCTATAAAGCATCTGTCTGACTTGCTCAAAATCGCGCTGTGCGTCATCCTGCTTAGCTTGCGTTTGAATCTCGGCACAACTCACCGTAAGTGCAGCCAGCACAAGCACCATTACTCGTATTAAACTCAACTTAAAACTCCAATTTCAATATTCACTTCTGTTTTTAGCGGCACGTATTTCAAAATAAGTTGTGGCGGACGAATTGCTAGCACTTTCCACACGCCATCAATCACATCGCCCGCTTTAACCACATGGTTGTTCGTGCCATCTGTCAAAAAAACCATTACTTGCCCATCCTCCACCACCTTACCCGCGTAACTGTATGGGTTTGCGGGAGTTTGCGGAATTTCTGCCAAAGATTCATTTGCAGCGAGTGCCTGTGGAGGTACGAGTGCAGAAAATAAATTCACTGGCGCATCGTTAATTTGTGGCCGTTGCATTAAAACTTCTGCCTTAGTATCTTGCGCATCTGGTAGCAAATCCGCAGACTGCACGTGCCTTTGAGATAGCAGTTGAGATTGCGGCACTGCCAACAAGTCTTCTGAGTCGCTACTTTCTTGCGTGGCCGTCCAATAAGTAGCCAACAATGTCAGCGTCAAACACAACCAAATTACATATTTCTTAATCACTTTCATATGGCTAGCTTTTTGCTCTTTTTAAATACAAGGTCAGCTGAATATTTGCCTCTACCGCTTCGTTGTTCACATCATCGCGTTTAAGATTAATTGCGTTTAAAGCCAGACTTGGATGCGCATTTAATACATGCTTAATAAACTGGCGGATTTGAATATAAGAACCCAAAACAGGCATGTTGATCTGATAACTGGAAATTGCACTAGCAGGTATTTTTTGTAATCTATATTCCGTTTTGTTAGCAACCAGCCCTTCAAGTTTCGCAGCATCTAGAATTTCTGCAATCTTGTTATTTGCCTCATCGTCCATAGGCAAAAATGCATAAAAACGCTGCACCATGTCCAAGCGTTCTTTTTTATCATCCGTCTGCGCAAGTTTGGCCGGCATAGTGCTTAACTTGTGCATTTCCGAATTGAGATCTGCTATCTCATTTGTCTTAGGCAAAACGAAGGCAAGCAACAACCATGCTGCACCTAATATCAAAAGCAAACCAAACCCGCCCTGCCAGCCAAACTGGCGCAACTGAAATTGCATCCACTCAATTTTTTCATTATCCGTTGCAGCAATCAAACTCATGGTGCTCACCAACCCACATTCAATTCAAATTGCATGGCCGTGATACCAGCCACTTCAACCGACTCTGTAGAAATTAAGTTCACCTGCTTCAGCGTATCTTGTGTGCTTAAACGCTTGATGTATGCCTGCATGTGTTCAACGTCAAAGGTCATTGCTGTAATGCGCATGCTGCGATCTTGCATCTTAGGTTCAACCGCAAGCAACTTAACGTCATCCTGATTGGCTTTTTCTAGTGCATTAAATAATGCTGGCCAGGGCAATAAAATTTCACTAACCACCTCATTAATCACTTCTAATTCCGCAAGCGCCTTTGCATCAGGCAACCGCTTGCTTGATGTGGCACTAGCCGTTTTTGGTAGCACAAGCGTTTCTAGTTGAGCTTTTATCGATTCACTCTCAGTTGTCATTTGTCTCAAAAAGATAAAAGTCCCGATAAAGGCACACAAACCCGCTATTAACAAAGTTCTTGCCAGCCTATTGCTGGCGTTAGCATGCTGCGCGTGGTTAATGCTAATAGTGTTCATCTCGTCGCCCAGTGCATAATTTGTTGTGCGCCCGAGCGCCTGCTTTCGGGATGCTGACTTGAGACCACATTCACTACACGACGATGATTTATTTCAATAGTTTTCACTTCGTCAACCTTTGACCAATGCATTAATACAGGATGACTCTTTCTGCTTTCCGCTTGTTTGATGCTTACGTTTTCCAGCATCATTTCGCGCAGGATTAACGCTTCAATCTGTGCTGCAACGTCGCTCTCCAAGGGTAAGCTTCTCACTACTTGCCACTCACCATTTTCAATGAGCGATAAAGTTAAACGCTGGCTTTCAACCACTACAAACCAGCAGTTATGAATCAATCTATTCACACCCAAAGCTTGATTGGCAGCCAGCATTAAGTAAGGGTAGATTGCTGCAAGTCTGGTGCGGTTATTAGCCTTGGTGTTGGCGAAAGTTTCTTTTAAGGCAGTTTGCAACCCTGCTGGCATTGCGCTTGCCAGTGCGGATTTTTTATAACTTGCCTCATCCATGCGCATATTCCAGGCTTTAACCGCATCGCCGTAAGTCATCACAAAATGGTGATTCAAGTAGGCTTGGCGTTCACCAGCTGTGGTAATTTCGCTGTTCCACGGAATCACCGCATAGCGCATAAAATGGCTGGATAAAATGACCGTTGCGCTACCTGCCTGCCATTTATCCTCTTTAAGCAAAGCTTGCAAACGCTTAACTACCACCTTGCCAATCATCGGGCGAAGTCGCAGCATGTTCTTCTGTCACATTCACTGTTTGTTGGTGTGCTAATTTTGGTTTAAAGCCACGCAAGCCTCTAAGCCGCCACAACTCAATGCATTGCTGCCCAACAAGCACGCGTAGCTCATCGTGATAAAAAAGATTAGAAATCACATTAAACCAATGAGGTAACACGGTTAATCTCCTGCAAAGTTGTCTCGCCACGTTTCACCAGCTCCAGCGCGGCCTCGCGCATACTTGTGGTGCCATTCTTACGCGCAGCTTCTTTTATCTTACGCACAGGCTCGCGGGTGACTATCAGTTCGCGAATTTCATCGTTAAAACAGAGCATCTCTGCAATGGCTTTGCGGCCTTTGTAGCCGCTGCCATGGCATTGACCGCAACCTTTACCCTTTTTAAAGTTAAAGCCTGCGGCTTGTTCTGCTGTTAAGCCGGATTTTGCGATTAATGCTGCATCAGGCGTATCCACCACCGCGCAATGGGCGCAGGTGATGCGCACCAAGCGCTGCGCTAAAATACCGTTCATGGCAGAAACAAAGCTATAAGCATCCACACCCATATTGGTAAAACGCCCAATCACATCAAATACGTTATTGGCATGCACGGTGGTTAGCACCAAATGGCCAGTGAGCGCTGATTGCACGGCAATTTGCGCAGTTTCACTATCGCGAATTTCCCCCACCATGATTTTGTCCGGGTCGTGCCGCAATATAGAGCGCAAGCCACGCGCAAACGTCAGGCCTTTTTTCTCATTCACAGGAATCTGCAGCACACCCGGCAATTGATATTCCACCGGGTCTTCAATCGTGATAATTTTGTCTTCACCATGATTGATTTCTGAAATAATGCCGTACAAGGTAGTAGTTTTACCGCTACCTGTTGGGCCTGTGACCAGTAGCATGCCATAAGGCTCTTCAGCCAGCAGCCTAAAACGCGCCATAATCTGCGGCTCAAACCCCAGCACATCTAAACTTAACCCTTTGGCTTCTTCGCTCAACGCTTTGCGATCTAAAATACGCAGCACTGCATCTTCGCCAAACACGCTGGGCATAATGGATACCCGCAAATCCACCTCGCGCGACATGTTCTGGCGTGCCTGACTATCACCGCCTACCAACACCTTAAAGCGGCCATCTTGCGGAACCCTTCTTTCCGCGATGTCTAATTCGGACATCACCTTAATGCGTGAAATCGCTTGCTCGGCCTGTGCAATCCCTTGAATACCTCCAACGTGGCTTAGCACGCCGTCAATACGATATTTCACGCTTAAGCCATGTGGGTCTGTCTCCATGTGGATATCGCTCGCGCCTGCTTTTAGCGCATCGTACAAGGTAGAGCGTACAAATTTAACTACGGGGCTGGTATCTTCGCTAATCGAGCGTAGTGAAATATCCTCAATGCCGGTTTCGGTTTTATTCGCATCGGCTTCACTGTTGAGAATGCCGTCCATGGCGCGCATATTTTCTTCGTGATGTGCTAAATACACGCTTAAATCTTGGCTATGTGCCAAGGCCCAGCTTGCTGGTGCTTTAACGATTAAATCTAACTTGCCTTGCAGATTTTGATCAAAAGGGTCAGCACACACCAAAAACAGCGCATTCGCTTCATCACGCACTGCCACACAGGCTAACTTGCTGGCTTCTGCAAACGGTAGCACGGCAAAATCTGGCTGCATTTCATAAAGCTGCAAAATGCCGAGCACGGGATAATGCATCAATGCCCCAAGCGCCTGCATAAAATCATCCGGTTGCAAGCCAGAGGCTTCCTCTAACGCTTGCAGCAAAGGCTGCTTGCTTTGGTTGGCTTGCGCTTTTGCGCGCTGAACCTGCTCGGATGGTCAAGGTTGCTGCAAAGTTTGTTTGCGGCATATTCATTGAATCGATCCCGCCAGCTCAAAAATCGGCATATACATCAAAACCACCACCAACCCCACAATTAAGCCGATGATTATCATCAAAGTAGGTTCAAGCAATTTAGTAAACCACTCTACGGCGCGGCCAATTTCATCGTCATAAAATGCGCCAATGCGCTCCATCATTTCGCCCATTTGGCCGGTGCGTTCGCCCACGCGCAGCATACGGATTGAAATAGAAGTGGTCATGCCATGCAACTCCATGGCGCTTGAAAGCGGCTTTCCTTCGCGCACATCGTTCGCAACTTTTTCTAAGTTGCTGCGAAGGAGCGGCTGCAATAATGATGACACCATGCCTATGGCTGTTAACAAGGGAATACCGCCGCGCAAAAGCATACCCAGCGTGCGGTAAAATCTTGCCAGCTGGTAAATGCGCATAGTTTCACCCAATGCGGGAATCTGCCAGACTTTAGCCATGATTGCGCTACGCACTGCGGGCCTGCTTAATAAAAACACCAGCGCACTAACCAGCGCAATAAATGCAAGTAAAGTTTCTTTGCCATGCTCGTGCAGCAAGCGCCCCCAACTCAACAACACTTGCGACATCCACGGCAAATCAGCATTTGTGCTTTCGTAAATTGTGCTGAATTTTGGCACTACATAACCCAGCAAAAACAGCACCACCAACCCACCCACGACTATCAGCAACACTGGGTAAATAGATGCAGTGACGATTTTTTTGCGCACAGCATCCACTTGCGTTTGATATGCCACATGCCTGCCAAGTGCTTGCACCATGTCGCCCGTGCGCTCGCTACTGCGGATGAGCGCCACATAAAGTGGTGTGAACACGTGCGGCACTTTTTCTAATGCGCTAGAAAACGGCAAACCTTCATACAACGATTCCATTAGCTGAGTGAGCACTGCTTTTGCTTCGGGGTTTTGCTCTTTTTCCGCCAACGCCTCAATCGATTCAATCAGACTCAGGCCGGATTCCAGCAAAGCGAGCAACTCTTGGCTAAACAGCATTAAATTAAACTTAGGCGTTTTTAAGCTGCCAAAATGCAAGCTTGCAAAAATATCGCCCGCACTTCGAACCGATAGCACATGATGACCTTGTGCCTCTGCCAATGTGCGCGCCTGCGAAGCGTTACTGGCCTCAAGTGCCAGTATATTTACAGCCTCACCCTGTGCGATTTTTAACGTAAATTTCATTTAATATAAATTGCTATTCCCAACTCAGCACATCGGCGTTTTCATCTTTTCCGCCTGTGCTTCCATCAGCGCCTAATGACCATAAATCATAATCTCCATGCTCACCAGGCATTTTGTATTGGTAAGGTTTACCCCATGGGTCAGCCGGCAATTTTTTGGCTAAGTAGGGCCCTTTCCATTTAGGCTCGCTATTTGGCGCGGCGTTGAGTGCTGCTAACCCTTCTTCTGTTGTGGGGTAGTGTCCAACATCTATACGATAGTTATCCAAAGCTTTACCAAAGCCTTCTATCTGCGCTTTTGCGGTTTTCTGTTCCGATTTTCCAATCTGTGAAAAATACTTTGGGCCTACATAACCAGCCAGCAGACCAATAATCACCATGACCACCAAAAGCTCAAGCAAAGTAAATCCAAGTTGAAGTGGAATCATTTTCTTGTTGTTAATTTGTTTAAGTTTTTGTGAAGTTAAATTTAGCATTTCGATACATCTCGGTATTTGTAGTTTGATTGGTAAAAAAGCGGGAGGGGAAACCCCACCCGCTTAATTCACCTTAAGCAATAATAAAGTCAGACGCGTTCAAGGTAGCTACCCCTGTCAGCGTTGCAATATTTACTGCTGCACCGGCACCGTTACCATCTGCGTCGTAGCTCAACATTTTGGTGGTAGTGTTAAACACCAAATAGTCATTTGCATCGGTTGCAGTACCTGTTGCATTGGCTTTTACGTTGGCATTGGTAATGCCACCAGCCAAAACGGCAAACTGGTCATCGTTCAATTCGATTCTGTCACGATTAACGCCAGTACGCGTAAAGTCAGTAATGGTATCCACACCGGTTAAGTTAAATGCAGTGTTAGTATAAGTTTGGACACTGGTAGATGAACCAGTCACAATTTGCTCATACACTTTACCAAACACAAACTTATCTGCACCGCCGCCGCCAGTTAGGGTATCGTTACCGCCGTTACCCACAAACACGTCAGCTTTGGTTGTACCAATAAATTTTTGTGTATTGGCATTACCTTCAAAACGCAAGCCGTTAGTTGTCACGCCAGAAGCATCTACCACCACATTATTGATAGTGCCACCGTTGTTACCTAAGGTGTTGGATAAATCAGAAACCGAACTGTTAGCACGGTGGTAGTAGTGGTCGTTCAGCAATTGCAATGCCGCGTTTTCCACATTCAAGCGACCTGCTGTACCACCCACTTGCACCACTTCCATGGATTTGAAGTTAGCATTGTTCAACACAATCGTACCGTTAGCTTGTGTGTCAGCGCCAATGCCGGTAGTGATACGTAAAGTATCAACACCCAAACCGCCCACAATCAAATCACCTGCCACCCACTCTGCATTGCCATCATCTGCTTTGCTGGTGGTGCCTTGTACGCCACTGCCAAAACCGCCAATCACGAAAATATCATTGCCTTCGTCACCATACAATTTATCTGCACCGCCGTGACCGATCAGCAAGTCATTACCGCCGTTACCGTGATACACATCATCACCTAGACGCATGGTGGCATTATCTACACCTTCACTACCTTCTACTGTTTCAGAAGCACCAGCTGATTCATTAGCACCATCAATGCGCACATAGCTGCCTGCCAAACCTTCACTAGCATCGTAAATCATATCAACGTTATGGAACAAGTTAGCAACGGTGTAATCATCAAACTGCAATTCAGACGCTGAATAAGTCACTGGCGTTGCACCCACAATGGTATCTGCAGGCACAAATTCAGTATCTAGCATACTCGAGCTCTAAACGTTACAGATTCTGCAGGACCTCAGTGTCTAGAAACTCTAGCTCAAGCGTAACAGTTTCTGCAGGGCCACCAGCCACACCGTAGATGTGAGTGCCGGCGTTTAAGAACTCATTGCCAGTAGTTTCACCATTTTCTAACAATTGCTCAGCCGAAAGCGTAATGTTCACACCACTCGCTAGTTCAATACGCTCAATTCCAGTAAATGCAATTGTTTCAAACTCACCACTTTGCGTAAACTCTAGAGTATCAACCGCGTTGTAACCTGCGATGCTGGAAGCAAATGTGCTGATGGCACTTGAACCTGGGCGAGTGACAATATTAAAGCGAACATCAGTTTCGGTTTCTTCGGCCATTTCGAGGTCTTCAAGTTCAACAGGCATACCAGTTAGCGTATCAAAAACGAATAGCTCACCCGTGTCTTCGTTTTCTTCCACATCCATATAACGGGCTTCTTCACCTTCATTATCCAACTCAGAAACACCAGCTTCAATAACAATATTTGTTGAATCAAGCTCAGCGCCTATCACAAAAGTATCATTGCCATCATCGCCAACCGCCACGTCATCTGAACCAACAAAATATAGGTTTCCATCAACGGTTTCGTCGCCCAACGAGCTTTCTTCACCAAAAAGTACATCTGCTCCAGCGCCGCCAATTAATACGTCGTCACCATCGTTACCAAAAATAATGTCATCACCATCACCGCCGGACAGGAAATCATCTCCATCCGCGCCGATAATAAAGTCTACTCCAGAGCCACCGTCAACGACATCATTGCCTTCGCCCGCATCAATTAAATCATCTCCGCCACCACCCAATATCCCATCATCTCCAGCACCAGTCAGTATTGTGTCTGATCCAGATCCGCCTACTACAATATCACTACCATCGCCCGCATCAATAAAATTACCTAAGTTGTTTCCAATAATCAAATCGGCATCTAGTGTGCCGGTATATTCCGTCTCAACTGCGTTAAAAATTTTAATAGCCATCTTAAATACTCCTCAAAAATTTCTTCTAAACGCAACGGGGGTTAGCCCGTTGCGAGACTGATTGCCAATATTTTCTTAACTCACCATATTAAAATGGGGCAACATTAGCAGGGGTTACTGCAGGCTGGCCTGGCAAGACATACCCTCTTGTACTGATTGAAATAAACGGTGCTTTTTCCTGCGCAGTTTGGCGTACGCGTAACGCACCAGCCTCTCTTGACCAACCAGCCGGTGCAACGGTTGAGTTGATTGTTGCTGCACTGTCGTTATTACAAGCCACTTTTACGTATGTCATTGCAGACGCAGGGTTTGTACTGCCATCATCATCTACAGCATTCACATCAAAAGTAAAATCAACCCATGCCGCATTCACGCCAGCATCTTGCTCAGCAGGCAAAACAGGGTTAGGAAGTGGCAAAGCTTTTGCCGTTGTAAGTGGAGGAGCGTTATAACGGTTTACCCCATTAATTGAAACTGCGGTAGCGCCAAGACCTGGTAAATCCAGATAATTTACGCCTGCAATAGCGCCGCCAGTATCACCAGGAGCTGTAGCGCGATGCTGTACCGAAGTATAAGCTCTACCAATGCGATAAACTGGAGAGTTTGTACTTTGAATAATTGCATAGCCAGCATCTACCGCTAAACCACTCAAGCCGCCACGTGCCAGATCATTTACCTCAAAACGCTGACTACCTGCCTCTACCGTGTTGTAATCAACATTTGTAAGAGTTACCTTAGTACCAATAATACACATAGGTGTCGCAGTAACAGGGGCAGATGCCGCAGGTTTACGCCATACCACCTCCAAAATACTACCTACTGTCTTGTTGGTGCTGCCTGTGTAGATGTTATTCACAACCAACGACCTTGTCGCCGAAGTAACTAAAGCATAATTGGTTTCAGGGGATTTTGTATCAGTAACTGGTGCAGTAAGAATAATCGCACAAGTATTGTTAGCGCCTGCAGTGGGATTTATTGGTGGGTTTCCATTACCTACACTACCCGAACCAAAATTACCTGTCGTGTTACACAAAGTGTATGCACTGGTTGCAAAGCCCGTCGTTGGGATATTGACCAACCCCAAGGACATCGCTTGGGCAGACATTAACCCTAATGCTCCAAATACGGCTAACTTCAATTTAACGTTTTTCATGATATTTCCTTTTTTACGTTACAATTAGCAGGCATTTGTGGCTGCCTGCAACACCAATTCACCACAACTCGTTTAGCGCCTTGTAAGAACTAATGCGGTTGCGGTTGAATTCTGCTTAAGGCAGTTCACAAATGCCCTGCCTATGCTATTTCTTCTTTTAGCCCTCGTTTTCATTACTTTTTATTCGGGTCAAATTGCCAGTTCAAGCTAAACCAGATGCCACGTGGCGCTCCAGGTGCCAAGAAATTACTGCTGAGCCAATCAGTTGAATTATGATTCCACCCGCCCGGGCCTATCGCCCCACCTACCAAATGGTCCTGGTATGCTTGGCGAGAACGGGTTTACACCCAAACGCCCGGCACTGAAGTATTCTTTGTCAAAAACGTTGTTAACTACTAAACTTGCTGCCCACTCACTATTAAACTTATAGCTGGTCTGAAAGTTAAACACGGTATAGCCCGGCACTTTCCCCGGGTTAGTGAAAGAGCGGTAACCAACTACGGAACCGCCTGCACCTACAATTGGCTCTTGTACCCTTTTTATGCGCGTTGTTTTCATTGCCTCGTACAAAACTCCCAGAATGCGTCACTGTGCTTAAACCCACTTGCCATTGGGGTGTAACGTCATAACTCACACTGGCATTCAGGTTATGTAAAGGCACCCCCGGCATGCGATCACCGGGTTTTACTGTAATAAGTCTGAATGCCTCGTCACCAAGCCCTGTGGTATATGGGGTTGCGCTAGCATTCTGATTCGATATCATGTCAAAAGTGTCTTGAAAGGTGGCGTCGGTCAGCCCGTAATTAATGCCGAAACCCCACTTATCCAGTTGCCGGAAAGGCCAGCCTCAACCCCGCGCCTAGGGTTTTGCCGACGGTTTGAAAGAAACTACTGGCACCGCCCACCGCTACCAGATAAATATCATCTTTCAAGTCAGTCTGATACGCGCCTACATTCCATTGCAAACTCTCGCCTATTGTGCCGCGTAAGCCTACATCAAAAGTATTCGCCTTAATTTGCGGCAAGAATGGGTCGCCCGCCAGCGTGGTAGGCAGCGTGCATGAGCGGTTTTCGGCAAAACTCTTTGGGAGGTCAATCAATTCTTCTGGGTCGGGCAGTCCATTACCATTTTTATCCGGGCCTGCCACTTTAAAGCCGGATGGTCGTGGGTCAAATGCACAGCCCAGCTCAACCACACTAGGCGTGCGTGTGCCTTGCGCCCAGTTGCCGAAAATATTGAGGTTTTCTTTAGCTTGCCATGTCGCACCCAGTGAAGGGTTAAGCGAATAAAAGCTAAACTTTTCAGTCTCTGCCGGTTTAAGCAATCTAGCACCGTTGCCAGGCCTGTAGCCAGTGGTGGGGCAGTTATTTACACTACCCAAGCAAAGGTTAAAATAATCCGGCATGGCCCGATATTGGCCAGTGTAAAGTAATCCCCCTGCGTGCGTGTCGCTACTTTATTCTTAACGTGGGTCTGGTTATAACGGGCTGCACCTGTAAAGTGCAAGGTCTCAATTGGTGTCCAAGTCTCACTAAAATACAGGCTTTTAGTCACAGATGTCCCTTTAAAGTTGTTATTGGCAATATCCACATCGGCAGCCGCATATTCATCGCGAATCTGGCCTGGCGCTAGGTACGCATTACGATCTTCATCAAACAAACCTAGGCGCTGCGTATTTTTATAGCTGGCAGTTGCAGAATCCAACGATAGGCCAACCATAAATTTATGCTGCTCCAGATTCCAATTAAGCTGCATAGAACCGCCATCTACTATTTGGTCGATGTGGTTATCAGACAAAACAGACACAGGAACACCTTCGACCACACCGGTTGCACCAGGAACCCTTCCCTCTACGGCCTGTGGAAGACCATTTACATCGAGCTCAGTTAAATCAAGCGAAGAACCTTGGCAGGTAGCTTTATTGATTGGGGCATTGCTTAACACAATGTGTTTCACTCCGTCGGGCGTGTAAAAATAATTGACACCCCCAGTACCCTCAAGGGAATTAGGATCAATATCAAAAACATTGCCTCTAATAACATCATAAAAAAGACCTGGTGCTAGATATTCAAAATCTCCATTAGGGAGAACTGGTCCTGGGTCAGGTGGTGGAACAGATGTCCCATCAAATAAAAATGTATTGAGAATATTGCTCCAATAATTGAAAGAACTGCTGGCATGTGCCGCATATTCTGCAGTGAGTACGCCGTTTCTGTGTATTGTTGGGCTAGCACCGGATGAAAAACTCGCCAGTGCCGCGTTCAGGTCATATCCCGGATTACCACTGTTAGCAAGGAAATCCTGCACAAATGGGTTAGATGTAGCATCTAATGGGTCGGTCAAATCTACTACGTAGTAATCGGGGATGCCATAAGGGTTGGTACTTAAAAACTGGCAGGCACCAACCTCACCAGGCGCTAAATTACGTTTTAATGGTTCGGCTTCAGCGAATCCATCGGTATGGGCATACCGCCCCCAAAGAGTGCCGCTTACTGTTTCTTCTATAAACTTGCCCTGTCACTGTAAAGTTATCATTCACAAAATAACTGCCGGAGAGTTGAAACTGCTGCAGCTTGTTTTTAGTCGTATCGGGCGATGTAAAAACACCACTGCGGTTTTGCTCGTATTCATTACTTGGTACTAAGCCGTTACCGACCAAGTCTGTTTGTACCAGCAAGGTGCTTAGGCTTAAATCGAGCTTGTCGCCTCTGTAGCTGGCTTTACCAAAAAACTGGTTCACCTTGCTGGGTGAGTTATCACGCCAACCATCTTCTAAAAAGAAGTTACCTGCACCAAATAATGCGAATTCTCCGTTGTTAATGCCGCCTTCTACCTGCAGTTGTTTACGGCCGAATGAGCCTGCAAGGATTTCTGCATCCACTCCTTCGTTCGTAAAACCATCTTTAGTTTTAAGGGTAAACGCGCCGCCTAGGGTGTTTAAACCAAATATCGGGTTAGAGCCGGGGAATACATCCACCCCGGCAATGGCGTTCATGGGAATCATGTCCCAGTTCACCACATCACCAAACGGTTCATTCACGCGTATACCATCAAAGAACACGCTTAAGCCTTGCGGTGTGCCAATCTGTGGGCCTGCGGTAAAACCACGGTAAGTCACATCCATCTGGAAAGGGTTGCCTTGGTAATCGTTCACGTTCACCGATTGCAGTTTTTTATTCAGCAAATCAGTCATGCTGAGTGAGTGCGATTCTTTAATCTCTTTCGCCGTAATGCTTTGCACGTTACCGGGGATTTGGTCTTTGGTTAAACCCAAACCAGGCAAAGGGCCAATCTCGTGAAATCGCTTGGCGCGCACGTTAACCGTGTTTGTTTTAATGTCGATGGGTAAATCTTTACCTTCTTTTTTACCCATCGCTTTGCTGTCTTTACTATTGTTAGGCGTGTTGATTTTATTTGGCGCATCACTTGGCTTTGCGCCATCAGCTGCGGCCTCTGCAGTGCGGATAATATCTGGCGAAACATTAATAGCGGTGCCGCCATAGCTGTTTTCAGCCAATTGTACTGGTCGCGCCACACTACGCGCACGCGTTGCTTGCTCGCGTGCAGCAATCGCCTCATCGTAAGCATCATCCGCAGCAATTTGTGCTTGCAGCTGAGCATTTGCTCTGCATTGTGCCTTGGCGCGGCTGCCACTGGCGTTTTCTACACATTGCTTTTGCTGTTTACTTTGCGCCTCTACCTGCGCGAGCGTAAGCGCCTCGGCATACGCCTGCTGCGCAAACAACGAAAACACAATAAATGGGATTGGTTTAACTGAAAAATTAAAGCCATTCTTTGATGGCTTACGGTTAACATTCATTACAAGGCACCTCTCCAAAGGTTAATACAATTGAGTGTTTTTATAGTTTTTGTGAGTCATGAAATATAAAGCTTGGCGAGAATTGGCGTAAGAGAGAGAGTCCCGCAAACATATGGGAGATATTCACAATATTGATTGGGAGCGCGAAATAAATATATTTATTAAAAAACTTAGGGGGTTAGCATAAAAAAATCCTCACTTTTATTGCTAAAAATGAGGATAAAGTCGAATATATTTTGGAGTAAAACTGTAGGCGTAAAACTTAATTTAAACGCTACATTTAATACAAAACCACCAGCGCCAGCAAATTACCCTTATACCGCCAGCGCTGATGTTTATTGCTAAATTACAAGCTGAATACGTTTAATGCACCGCCGCCAGGAGCAGCGTTGTATTTAACTAGCTCTGCATAACCACCAGCAGCACCAAGTGCGTCTGTTGGGTTTGTCAAGCCAAGGTTCATCGCAACGCCAGCCCAGCCACCGATACCTGATAGCACGCCAACGTATTGTTTACCTTTGTTACCGTATGTGAATGCATTACCAATCACGCCAGAACCCACTTGGAATTTCCAGAGTTCTTTACCTGAGTGTGCATCCAATGCCTTAAACCAACGATCTAAAGTACCGTAGAACACCAAATCTGAAGCAGTTGTTAACACACCACCCCAAGCTGAGAAGCGCTCTTTGTTGTACCATTTAGCTTTGTTAGTCATTGGGTCATAAGCAGCAAAGCCACCCATTACGCCATCAGGACCAGCAAACATAGTCAAAGTAGCACCAACCCATGGTTGACCAGCAACGTATTTACTTTCCACTGGCTCGTATGTCATACATACGTGGTTAAGTGGTGAGTATACTAAGCCAGTACGTGGGCTGTAAGCCGCTGGTTGTTGGTCTTTAGTACCCAATGCAGCTGGGCAAATGCCTTTTGCATTGTAATCTTGGTGAGTAGAAGCGTTAGGTGTTTTGTGCGGTACGCCTGTTTTTAAATCAACATGTGTAGCCCAGTTTACAAATGGATGCACTTTTTCAGCAGCAATTAAAACACCGCTATGTGCGTTCCATGTGTAAGCAAAACCGTTACGGTCATGGTGCCATGCGTATGTTTTGCCACCTTTGTCGAACAAGATCACTTCGTTAACGCCATCGTAATCCCACTCGTCATGCGGTGTCATTTGCATTGCCCATTTAGCCATACCTGTATCTAAATCACGTGCTGTTACAGTCATAGACCATTTGTTGTCGCCTGGACGTACGTCTGGGTTCCAAACAGATGGGTTACCTGCACCGTAGTAAACCAAGTTTGTGCGTGCATCATATGGCCACCAGCCCCATACAGAGCCACCACCATGTTGCCAACCATCTTTAACTGCTTGTGGTTTCAACCATGTACGTGTACCAAGTTCTTGCTCACCAATTTTCATTTTTTCTAAAGGCAAGGCTTTGAAAGAACCACCAATTTTGTTACCGCCATTTACATCTTCATAAACTGACAAAGCGTTGTAAGCAGGAACATCTTTATTGGTGTTTGCATCATGTAATGTTTCAGCATCTGGGCCTGTTGAGTAAGCTTTCCATGCTAATTTACCGTCTTTGATGTAGTAAGCAGCAATAAAGCAACGTACGCCAAACTCAGCACCTGAGCAACCTGTCAATACTTTGTCTTTGATTACGTGTGCAGCGTTAGTGTTTGTTGCACCAACTTTTGGATCGGTGTTTTGTACATCCCAAACTTTTTTACCAGTTTTTGCATCAAGTGCAACTAACCAGCCATCGTTTTGTTGTAAGAAAATCTTACCATCGCCATAACCTAAACCGCGGTTTACGTTATCGCAGCACAATACAGCTTGTACTGATGGGTCTTGTTTAGGGAAATATGACCAAACGATTTTTTGATTGTCGTTCAAATCTAAAGCATATACGTTGTTTGGGAATGCTGTATGCACATACATCATGTTACCAACAACCACTGGCGTACCTTCGTGACCACGGTTTACACCGGTTGCGAATGTCCAAGCCATTTTAAGGTTTTTAACGTTACCTTTTTTAACTTGAGACAGCTTGCTGTAAGCTTGGTTGTCATGTTGCGAACGTGGATGAACCCAGTTGTTCGCATCTTTCATTGCTGCTTCTTGGTCTGCAGCTGCAGATGCTACCATTGGCACTGATAAAGCCAGCCCCAAAGCGCCTAGAACCGCTCCTTTTAATGTACTAGTTTTCATTTTTAATTTCCTTATAATATTGATAACTACCAGTAGGCAATTATGGCTGCCTTCAACACCAGTGCCCGTATTACTCAGGCTTTAATCACTGCTGAATCATTTAACAGGACGATTAAATTAATCCGTAATAATTCAGTTACAAAATGTAAACTTAATTTACAATTTGCATAAGAGAGAAAATCCCGCGCACATATAGGAGAAACTCCTTTTTTGTTTGGGAATGCCTAATTAAAATAAAATATCCTTATAAATCAATAGGAAATAAGCCAAATAAGCCAGATTTTTCTACGTAGCAATATATAAAAAAATGCAAAAAAAACCGGAAATTCTCATGCAGTGAGAAATTCCGGCGAAGTGGAGATTAAAAAACACAACAAGTAATTAATAAGCATTTTGGAAATTGGCAGCCTTCTCAAACCAACCCCAACGTCGCGAACTAAAAATTAATTATCGTGTTTATGTAATATAACGATTAATAAAAATTGGCGTAAGAGAGATTCTCCCGAATTGATATAGGTAAAACTCACAATTTAATAAAATCTGCCTATAAAGTGCAAATTAATCAATAATTACGCCATGCTGAATAGCAAAACGAACCAACTCAACTGCATTAGCAACCCCTAATTTTTGCTTTAGAATCGTCTGATAATTGGCGGCAGTTTTTTGGCTAATGCTTAAAGTTGTCGCAATATTTTCTACTGACACTCCTTCTGCCAACAACCTAAACACTTCAAACTCTCTTGTAGATAATCGTTGTATCGGGTCTTGCTCGCCAGAGATGGATTGCAACACAATTTTTTGCGCAATATGCGGGCTGATATAAGTTCTATCAGCAGCAGCTTCTCGCACAGCCAACAAAAGATCATCCGCAAAGCCAGATTTTGCAACATAGCAGCGCGCACCCGCAGAAAGCGCCTGAGTAGCGAAAGCAGCGTTTTCGTGCATGCTGAAAATTACCACTTTTGCATTAGGCGCCAAAACCAAAATACGTCGTAGCGCCTCAAGGCCGCCGATTCCCGGCATAGACAAATCCATCACCAGCACATCTGCAGAGAATTCGTTATAAATACTGCAAGCTTCTTCTCCGCTACTAGCCTCTGCCACCACATCTATATCGCCGCTAAGCTCCAGCAAACGTCGCAAACCTGAACGTACAATATTGTGGTCATCCACCAAGATTACGCGTGTTTTTGTCATCATGACATCTCCTTAAAATGTAAGGGCAAACTTACTTTTATGTGCGCACCTGCGCCAAGCTCAGAATGAAGTTTAAATGTTCCACCAAGACCTTCTATACGTTCTCGCATGCCTGCAAGACCAAACCCGCGAGATGCATGATGCTGATCAAAACCTTGCCCATCGTCATCTACTGATAAAAGCAAGCTTTCATCACGCGCTTCAATTTTGATTGCTACCGAACCTGCCTTTGCATGCTTGGCGATATTGGTCAAACACTCTTGAACAATCCTATAAACAGTAATTGCTACGCCCTCGTTCAGGTCATCTAGCTGGCCAGAAATACTGGAACTGACAGCAATGCCCCGGTTACGGTGCCCCCATGTGCCAATCAGTTCTTCAAGCGATGTGCGTAAGCCCAGCTCATCTAATACCGCAGGCCTTAAATGTTGTAGCATTTCACGCACGATGCTCATCATTTGTTTAGCTACATCACTAATGGCTAATGCACTGGCATGCGCGGCATCAATTTTCTTTGCTTTTAAAATGGCGGAGGCGTCAATGTTAATTGCTGTTAAATGCTGTCCGATTTCATCATGCAAATCGTGTGCGATTTTTTTACGCTCATCTTCCTGCAGCCGGATAATCCGCT
This sequence comes from uncultured beta proteobacterium, assembly GCA_963752495.1. Lineage (GTDB taxonomy): Bacteria > Pseudomonadota > Gammaproteobacteria > Burkholderiales > Methylophilaceae > CAVVYJ01. The sequence continues at coordinate 9,267 of CAVVYJ010000006.1, read as the reverse complement.
GTGTAAGACGATGATTCTTGGTTTTGCTTGTTTCTAGCGTTTGTGCCATCGCGTTAAACTTACTGCTGATGCTCGATAACTCAGGCAATGAAAACTGCGGCAAACGCTCGCCTAAGTGTCCAAGCTCCAACTGGGTGAGTGCATTTAGAATTTTGCTTACCGGCTGCAAGGCCCTATCTACAGCCCAATAAACAACACCATTTACCACCAAAAAAAATAAAAATCCCAAGCCCATTAACCCAAAAGTGTCATGCCAAATCTCTGCGATTTCATAAGAAGGGTCTGGCGTAATCACGAACTCACCAAGCAATCGATTGTTAATGACAATTGGTCGGCGCGTGACCTCAAGTGAAGGTGAAACCTTGCTGATGAGTTTTTTAAACCAAAGTGGCGGGGCGTCTTCTTCCTTAGCTTTTGGCAGACTGTTGCTGTCCCTCAATCTGCCTCTGGCATCAAAGTACTCAATACGCAAATGACGCACATTATCTAAATTTTGAAGCCTAAAAATTGTATCTTTATTAGTATTGTAAGTATTTGCCCAGTCATAATCTAAGGTGTAATGCAGCACTTCGGCATCTAATAAATGCAGCGCCAAAACTGTTGTCGAATTAACTTCAGCACGTATATCCTCACGCGCGTTCTCCACCATTACACCAGCGCCAAGCAGCATGACCAAGGCAAGTATCAGCGTAATAATTAAATTGATTCGAATTTTTAAATTCATAATGTGTTCTTAACTGCCCTGAAAATAGGCTGCGACATTTTGCAAATCGCTAAGCCCGAGCGTACCCGCTGCTTTGCGCAAATTAATGTAACTTTGTAAATAGTTATAACGCGCCAAAGCCAGATCACGCTTGGCTTCAAATAGCTGACGTTCAGCGTTTAGCGCATCTAGATTTGTTCTGGTACCACCCTTGATGCTTTTTCTTGTGGCTTCTATCAGCAATTCGGCTGATTTAACCGAAACCTCGAGTGCGCTTAATCTGCGCTGACCGTTTAACACGGCATTAAATTGTTTTTGCAATTCGACCTCAACGTCGTCCACTTTTTTATCCAGCTCAGCCTGCGCTTTTTGCATATTTGACTGCGCCTGACTGGTAAACGCCGTCACTGATCCGCCAGAATAAATGGGGACAGTCAATTGCAAGCCAATCGAGCGCGTATTGGCGGTCTGATTAAAACTATTGATGGTGTCTGACGCGTTTCTATTCAGGCTTGCAACAGCATCTAAGCGTGGAAAATGTCCTGCACGGCTACGGTTAACATCTTCCTTTGCAACCTCTAGCGCATAACGTTGCGCGACAATTTCAGGATTTTGCTGCAATGCAATCGCCTTCCATTCATCTAAATTTGCAGGTTGCATCGCCTGCAATTTAAAGTCGTTCATTAGCGGGTTTAACACAGCTACATCCTGACCCAATACTTTGGCCAGTGCATTTCGCTCGTTATTTAAAGCATCCTGTGCTTCAATCACTTCCGCCTCGGCTAAATCCAATTTGGCCTGCGATTCTAAGGTGTCTGTTTTAGTGCCCTCACCTTTAACAAACATGACTTCGTTGGATTTTTTTTGCTCTATGTAGGCATTCTTCTGCGCAACTGCCAGCGCCAGAACATCTTCAGCGTAAAGCGCGGCAGCATATTTATTGAACACTCTCACAATCAATTCATGCTGACGAATTGCAAACTCAAAATCGCTTTGTGAGGTTTGTGCAGTGCCAAGCCGATAACGCGCCATAGCGTCAAAATTAATAAGTGGCTGACGAAGCTGTATGGAGCCAACTTCACTTTCATAGTCACGATTTTCTGTCCGACTTGTTTGCGCAGTTTCAAACTCGACCTCTGCTTTGTTTTTGTATTTGCTATAGTTTGCAGAAACTACGGGCAACAGACTCGCGCGGCCTATTTCTTTAAATTGCTGGCCTGCTTGGTTTTCATAATAGGCCGACTGATAAGCGGCATCGTGCTGCTTAGCCAGTTCATACGCCTCTAACAAACCGATTGCCAAAGCACTGCTTGGCTGCAATGTAAATAAAATAGCGATTGTGAAATAGCGCGAATTGAAAATCACTGTTATTCCTCTGACATCGACATTTTGAGATGATCATAGATAGGCTTAAGCAAGTAATTCATCATCGTGCGCTCGCCCGTTTTTACAAACATATCCACCGACATGCCTGGCTTTATTTGCAAATCTGAAAGCATGGCAACGCCTTCTGGTGCTACCTTTGCGACAATTTTGTAGTAAGGCTGGCCTGTATTTTCATCAGTAAAACGGTCTGCAGAGATTTGCGTAAGTTCGCCAGGAATATGCGGTGTTAAATTACGGTTAAATGCCGTAAACATTAAATCCACTTTAAGCCCCGGATGAACTTTATCTATTAAATGAACCGGCAATTTGCCTTCTACTACCAGCAAATCTTCGCTAGGCACAATATCCATCATTTTAAAGCCCGGACTAACCACAGCACCCTGCGTAAACACTGCCATTGCAACCACCGTGCCAGATACCGGTGCCTTTACTTCGACTTTTGCCAAGTCGTAATCCAAACCTTTCAACTGGCTCCCAAGCGCATCTGCCTGTTTTTGCACGTCCAACAGCTGAGTTCTCACTTCTTTTTGATAATCTTGCAAGCGTTTAATTTTTTGTAATTTCAGTTCTGCTATCTGACGCTGGCCGCGGCCAATGTTGCCAATGTCTTCTGAGATCGTCGCATTAATCTGCGCGTTGGTTTGCTCAAGCTCCAGCAATCGATTATGCGCAACATAGCCTTCTTTCGTGAGGTCACGCACCCCTTCTAATTGTTGCGCTATAAACTGCAACTGCATTTTTTTGTTATCACGTGATTCCTGCAGCCCTTTGGTTTGAGAAACCAAACCAGCAATACTCTCATCCAGTGCAGATAACTCACTTCTTAATGCTCCCTGCCGCGAAAAAAACACTTGCTCTTGTGAGCTTAAATAGCTTGCAATACGCGGATCATTCTTAACTTCCATTAATTGCAGCGGGAAAACGATTTTTTTCAAGCCGTCGCGCTCTGCAATTAGTCTGGCTTCGGTTGCCCGCGCAATATAATATTGAACCCGATTAGTATCTGCATTGGCCTTAACTTGCACATTATTCATGCGTACGAGTACGTCACCGGCTTTAACCGCATCACCCTCTTTAACCAAAATAGTTTCAATGGTGCCGCCGTTTTCATGCTGAACGGCTTTTCTATTAGTCGCAACAGAGACCGTACCGCTCAAAGGTACGCCCTTATCTAACGGTGCAAACGATGCCCACAACAGAAAACTGCCAAGTCCACCAAGCAAAATCCACCAACCCATGCGCGTGTACTTTTTAATGTCCGTATTTAAGTCAGCTAAGGGCGCTTCATAAAAAGCGACATCTTGATAAGCTTGCGATTTTTGAGCCAAGTTTTTCATCATTTAAACCTTTGCACTTGCTCTAATCTGTGTGACTTTTTCTTGGTTTAGCTTTGCTAATGCGCCCAACACCTCTTTGCTGGGGCCAAACATCTGTGCAATGCCATCCACCAACAACAGTAATTTGTTGCTCATTGATAGCGCACTATTACGATGTGTGACCATTACGATAGTTTTGCCGCGTTGGCGCAAATCGTTAATCGCACCAAGTAGCGCTTGTTCACCAGCATCATCTAAATTCGAATTGGGCTCATCGAGCACAATAAGTGAAGGGTCGTCGTAGATTGCTCTTGCCAGACCAAGGCGTTGCTTTTGTCCGCCCGAGAGCCCAGCGCCACCATCGCCCAATGGCGTGTCATAACCTTGGGAAAAGCGCAAAATCATGTCGTGCACACCGGCACGCTGTGCCGCCTGCACGACTTTTTCCGAGTCAATATTGCCAAAACGTGCAATATTTTCGCTCACCGTGCCCGCAAACAATTCAATATCCTGAGGCAAGTAACCAATATGCGGGCCTAGCTCTTCTTTATTCCACTGAAAGACGTCAGCACTGTCTAAACGAACATGGCCTGCCACAGCAGGCCAAACGCCTACCAGAGCGCGTGCTAGTGTGGATTTTCCTGCACCACTAGGGCCAATCACACCCAGCACATCACCTGGAGATATTGCAAAAGAAACATTTCTTAAAGCCGCTACTGTTGCGCCCGGGGCGATTACAGTTGCCCCCTCTACCGTAACTTTGCCTAAGGGTTTTGGCAATGGCATACCCACGTCACGCATTGGGTTTGCGCTCAATAACTCGCTTAAGCGTAAATAAGCACTTTTTGCGTTACTAAGCGATTTCCAAACGTTAATCATTTGTTCGACAGGGCTCAATACTCTGCCCATTAGAATCGATGCCACAATCATCATGCCAGGGGTGATTTTGTTCTCAAGCACCAGTAAAGCACCAAAGCCCAGCACGAGTGATTGCAGGCAGATTCTTACAAATTTAGTGATAGCTGAGATAATGCCGGCTTTTTCACTGGCTTCTCCCTGCAGTTGCAAAAATTTACTTTGCAGCCTAAACCAGCGCGCCATTAAATTGGGCAACATACCCATTGCCTCAATCACTTCCGCATTACGCAGATTGTTGGTTGCCAGGTTACTTGCAGCTATTGCCATAGTATTGGCATCAGCCAGTGGCTTTTTGGAAACTCTTTCGTTAAAAAAAGCTAAAGCCACTAACATTATCGTGCCAAATAATGCAAAAAATCCTAACGAGGTATCAAACAAGAAAATGACAAACAGATAAACCGGAAACCATGGCGCATCAAAAAATGCAAAGAGCGCATTACCCGCCAGAAACTGCCTGATGTTGGTTAGATCCTGCAAAAACTGTCCAGCATTCACACCGGCACGCTTCAAGTTCTGTTCGAAGGCTGCGGTGTAAACACGCTTATTTAACTGCATATCCATTTGCGCAGCAACGCGAATCAATACAAAACTACGCACAAATTCCAAAGCACTTATGATGAGATAAGCTGCCACAACCATGATTGTAAGCATAAGCAATGTTGTTTCATTCCGGCTTGCGAGCACTCGGTCATATACCTGTAGCATGTAGAGCGATGGCACAAGCATCATTAAATTAATAATGGCACTAAAAATACCCACAGTGATGAACACAGACTTATAGCCTGCAATAACCTGTGCGATTTCGTTTTTCGGAATTTTTAATTTAGAGAGCATAGTTGAGCAATATCAGTTCCATTTTTGCAATCTGCACTATTGCTCAGCCAGCTTAAAATCGACCGGAACAGTAACAGTGAATGTTTTTTTAGCTAAGTTACCGTGAACAGGTAACTGACTTACGGCCTTGCGCAGCATTGAGAGCGCTTCTTTATCCAGCACTTCATGACCTGACGAGTCGATTAAAGTGACGTCAACTAATTTTCCTAAGATAAATTTTGCTAGCACTTTGGCTTGGCCTTCCCAGCTACGCCTGATGGCGATTTGCGGATAATTTTTGTTTCTACCTACCATTTCATATAAGGCCTGCCCGTACCCATCCCAAGCCTCATCCCTGCTGACCTCGTTCGTGTCGGTTTGCTCAGCCGAAACGTTGCTGGAGGGTGCGGCTGCGCTCGTATTGCTACTTTTTGTTGGCTCAGGCGTACTCTCAGCAACAGGTGCAGGGGCTGGTGGAGCAACATAATCACTAGGTGCGCTAGGTGACTCTGTAGCAAGCACAGGTGCTACTTCTACAGGTTTTTGCGGTTTGGCTTGCTCTTTAATGACTTGCTGTGGCTTAGGCTCTATGGGCGTGGGCTCAACCTTGGGCTCAGGCGCAGGTTCTGACACTGCTTGCTGCTGCTCAGCCATGTTGAGTTCTACCACAATCCGCTTAATTGGCTGAACTGGGCTACTTTGCAAATAAGGCAGCACATAATATAAACCTGCATGCAAAAGCAACGATAAAATCAGCGCAAACCAAAATAGCCTGTCACTATTACTGCTCAATTTTTGATTTTCTGCATAGGCAGATGGGTTAAGTGCCACAACGCTCAAAAAATGCCCCTAGCTGCCTGCAGGCGCTGGTATTGATGCTGGCAAAGCCACATCAGGCAGCATCACGAAGGTGAATTTTGCGATGCCCGCACGCTGAATTGCCGCCATCACCTTGGCCACAATGCCATAATAAGCCTTTTCATCAGCAAAAATCTCCACTGAGTAATCCGGTATTGCGCTGGATTGCTTTAACTCAGCTTCCAGTTGTGTTTGGCTCAATTTAGCTTGGTCCAGATAAATCTCACCTTTAGCAGTCACACTGATATGGGCTGTTTTAGGCTTGGTAATGGCAACGCTGGCCGAAGCTTTGGGGAGCTTTACCGATACTGCATTCATGAGTAGCGGAGCCGTGACAATAAACACGGTAAGTAGCACCAGCATCACATCCACTAGCGGGGTAACATTGATTTCACTCATCATGCTACCCTCAGAGCTATAATTGTCCATGGACATGATTAATCCACCTTATAGTCTGAATGTTTAGCTAGCAGTTGCAGCCGCTCTGAGAAATGATCCATATCAGCTGCAGCAAGGCGTGATTGACGTAAAAAATAATTGTAGGCCAGCACTGCTGGTATAGCCGTTGCAATACCCATTGCTGTAGCAATCAGCGCTTCACCGATTGGGCCTGCCACCACATCCAGACCTGCCGAGCCTGTAGCAGAAATGTCTTTTAAAGCATGCATAATGCCCCATACAGTGCCAAATAAGCCAATAAATGGCGAAGTAGAGCCTATGCTTGCAAGTACCGCTAAACCACTTTCCAAGCGCACCTGTTGTTGATGTCGGGTTTCTCTTAGCGACTGCTTTAGCAGTTCGCCGTATGCGTTGGCATCTCGTGAAGTATCTTTACTCCAGTTTTTCAGGTCAAGCATTACCTTATTGCTAAGAACGCTTAAAGTACCCCTAGCCTTGTATAGCGCTTCGGGAAATTTAGTTAGGCGAGTAAGACTCGAAAAGCTATTTAACAATTTAGCATTTGCTAATTTTTGTCGCCAAAATACATAAGCTTTAAAAATGAGAATTGTCCAGGTTAGCACCGACAATCCTGCTAAAAAATACAACACGAGATCTACAATACTTGGCATATTATTCATAAGTCATTTCGTTTTGAGTTAATTACAAACCTAATCTGTTGACAGCCATTAACTGACAATCAGGCCATAAAAGAAATTTAAAAAAATTTGCAACCGTGGAATATACGGTTTAATGAAAATTTTCGTAAGAGCAGGATTCCCGAATACCTATAGGAATATTTCCCGATTATTTTGGGAAATATTGCTTAAAACAGCCTAATTGTTAATAGATTGTAAAAATAATTTAAAAAATACAATAAAAAAATCTATATTAATCATATAGTTATTGATTTAATTTAAAAATTTTGCTATCATCTAGCTATTGAATTTAACGTAACAGTGATTCATTTTTTTTAATCACAAAGGAGATTGATATGAACAAAAAACTAATCGCACTTGCCATTGCAGCCACATGCATGAGCACACTGGCTTTTGCAGACAGCCATTCACATAAAGGAAGAATGGAAACCTGCATGAAGGCTGCCTTAGCAAAACACCCTGGCGTAATTCTTACGCTAGAAGCTGAACTTGACCGCGGTAAGGCGCAATATGAATTTGACATTAAAGGCGCTGATGGCAAAGAGTGGGAAGTTGAATGCTCAGCCAAAACGGGTAAAGTTGTTGAAGAAGAGCGGGAAGTCGCTAACGCTGATGATCCGGAATTTAAAGCAATAGCAAAAATCACACAGGAAGAAGCAAAGGCTACTGCACTTGCTAAATTTCCGGGCGAAGTAATTGAAACTGAGTTTTCTATCGAAGCAGATGGCAGCGCATCTTATGAGTTTGACATTAAGACTAAAGATGGCAAAGAAATGGAAGTTGAAGTAGATGCCGCAACTGGCAAGCTGGCAGAAGAGGCCGAGCAGGAAATTTATCAGATTGGTGTAGAAGAATAATTTCTTAGTTATTTTTTAAATAAAAAGCACGCTATATGCGTGCTTTTTTTATTTCTCAAGCTCAGTCTTAATCTCAGGGTAAATCAATACTACCTGTAGATTTTGGATATGTCACAATACCCCAGGGCATTTCCTTTGCGGGGATACGCTTAGTCACCTCAAGCTTATTTGCATCAATCACAAGCACTTCGCTTGACTTACCACACGCCATCAACAGCTGCTGATCATCCGGCGTAAAACTAAAATGCCAGCAACGATCGCCAGTCGGTATGTCTTTTATCTTCTCTAAAGTATTAGCATCAAAAACTTGAAGCGCTTTTTCCTTATTGGCAGCAACAAAAATTCGCTTACCTTCACGGTCGTATGAAACCCCATAAGGTGTTTTGCCTGTATTCACTTCACGGGTCACTTCAAATTTATCATTCAGCACCAGCATTTTGTCAGATAGCTCTAGTGTAACCAGATAGGTTTTACCATCTGGCGACGCCTTGATTCCACGTGGACGATTACCATACTTGCCAACCGATACGCTCTTTAGCAATTTTCCCGACTTGATGTTATGCACGGTAACGGAATTATCTGACTCATTCGTCACAATCAACTTTTTACCATCTTTAGAAAATTCCAGCCCCTCAGTTTCAGGCTTACCTATAATCTCTTTGATTACTTTTCCCTTTTTTAAATCTACAATCGCGATACGCCCAGGAATTTTGTCATCATCATCGTCATCTTCCACCTCTGCTCCAGGCTTGGGAGGCGGACCACCTTTAGAACTTGGCTCATATGCAACATAAGCGCGATCGCCCAGTACACGTACAAATTCTGGATTTTTGCCAATTGCTACTAGTTTTGTCGGATTTACGCCGGACACATCTACAATGGAAATATTACTATCACCCTGATTTGCTGTGATTAAGTGCTTGCCATCTGCTGTAATACCAATCCCCCTTGGTCCTTTTGCTCCAATATTGATAGGTGCTTTTATTTCCATCGTATCTAAATCAATCACAGTTACTGCGCCATCTTGATTCGACACATATGCAACTCCTTTACTTGCTGCAAGAGCTGCAGATGTCAGAACGGCTCCAACGATAAAAACCAACGCTTGAGATAGTTTACGATTATTTATTGACTGCTTCACGCGAGATTCTCCAGATAACATTAGTTCGAACAAAGTGCTCAAAGCTTAATGAATTATTTTTTATCTAGATACATCAAAAAGCAGGAATTGTATCTGGGAGTTACTCCCGACAACCACTATTTTTATGCGGAGTTAAAAATGTGATTGCTATGAATTTACTGCTGGCGGAGAGAGAGGG
>CAVVYJ010000005.1:0-285054 GCA_963752495.1 uncultured beta proteobacterium | reverse complement strand
AACCTACTGATTTTTTAACTAAGTCATTAATTTTCATGGTTGTTTCCTTTTTGCATCCTTAAATTGCGTACTTATTAGACTTCTACATGTGTACATAACGGCATCATTTAAGCGAACTTTAATCTTTTTTTGAATTAAGCTAAAAAGTCACTTCTACTTTGCCACCAGCGCGCGCAATTCCACTAACTACTTGACCGCTTTCAACCTTAACTTGCACTACCTGGCCTTCATTTGCATTCTTAAGCGCTTTGCCCTCTGCAGCAACCGTAAACCCTTTTCCAGTTGAGGTTAGCAACACAGCTTGACCCTGTTGTATCACCAATGCCTGCTTTAAGGTTTCCTGCCGTAACACGCTACCCGCAGTCATCGACATACTAACTGTGCGACCAATCACCTGTCCAGCATCTGTAAATACACCCGCTGGCAATTGCGTCAGATCGCCCTCTTGCGTCACGATATCCTGACTTGTCATTACATGCCCTTGCGCCAACGTGGTGGCTGCAGCCAAGTACTGTGCTTTTACACTCACTTTTGCTTGGGCATATATTGTCCAAATTGTTGGCGCGTTACAACGCACGCCTACGCTGGTTCTGCCCCATGCGCGACTTCCGGGCGGTAAAAAAACTTCAAGCGCCGCACACTCCGCCAGTTTTAAATTAGGATCAACTGCATTCGCCGTTACGGTGACTTTACCCGGATAACCTGTAGTTTGTGTTACTAAAAAATCTTCAATCTTATTTTTAATCAAAGTTAAATCCTGCCTGACGAAATTCTCTGCGCTTGCTGCAGAAGCGACGCCACAAAAGCCAGTAGTAGCAAGAAACAACCCGCCAAACAAAACACTAATTAGTTTTGGGGATGATTTAACAACATTATTGCCTGTGTGCATGCCGGACTCCGTAAAAATTACCTTTATGTCTTAATAGGCATTCTACGGAAATGCGCACAATACAAAGCTTAGAAAAGGACATGTTTTATCCTTTTACTTCACCAATTGAAGCTTATTTATTAGTTCTAGAATTGCTCTCATATGCAATAACGGCAAAAAGATTAATTTCTTTAACTGCTAGTTTAACCGACCTGAAATGGTGGTTTTGAAAGGAAAAGAACATGTTAAACCAATTAGATTCAGCCTTGGGCTTTCATCAGGAAGCATTAAGGTTGCGCGGCAAGCGCCAGGAAATTATCGCTGCAAACATCGCCAATGCCGACACGCCCAACTACAAAGCACGCGATATTGATTTTAAAACGGCCATGCAAAGTGCAATGGCTGGTGTGCCAGAGGGCACATTTAACACAACCAAAACTTCCGCCGGTCACCTTGATGGCGTAGCGTCAACTACGCCAAGCGGTCGCCCTGGCAGCCTCTATTTCGCCCCATTATTCAAGGTAGCGTTGACGGCAATACGGTAGATATGGATGTTGAACGCAATCAGTTTGCTGATAACGCTATTCGCTATGAAGCAAGCTTAACCATGATTAGTGGCAAACTTAAGACCTTGCTAAGTGCAATACAAGGTCAGTAATCAGCACTGGGCAACTAGGAGAAAGAAATGTCCTTATTTAATGTATTCAATATTTCCGGTTCTGCAATGAGTGCACAATCGCAACGTCTGAATGCCGTAGCAAGTAACCTTGCCAATGCAGATAGTGCAACAAGCGCCAATGGCAAGCCTTATAAAGCCAAGCAAGTGGTATTCAGCGCGATACCCAGCAACTCACCTGATGCGAGCGGTGTAAAAGTTAAGCAAATTATTGAAGATCCATCACCGCCAAAAGTCGTGTACGACCCAAAGCACCCGCTAGCCAATGATAAAGGCTATGTGACGATGCCAAACGTCAATGTAACTGAAGAGATGGTGAACATGATTTCAGCTTCGCGGGCTTATCAAAACAATGTTGAAACCATGAATGCAGCCAAAACCATGCTCTTAAAAACTCTCACCATTGGTCAAAACTAAACTAATTAAGTCCGACATAAAGGAAACATGATGACAACAGTAACAAGTAACAACCAAGTTTCGCAAAGCCTACTTGATAGCGTAAATGGCGTTAAAATACGCCAAAACCGCTACAGATGAAGCGCAAGATCGTTTTATGACTTTGCTCGTTACACAGATGAAAAATCAAGACCCGCTAAATCCTTTGGATAACGCACAGGTAACAAGCCAACTCGCGCAGCTTTCCACAGTCACTGGCATTAACAAGCTCAATAACACCCTAGAAACCATGATGAGCAACGCGCAAGCGAGCCAATCATTGCAAGCTTCCAGCCTCATCGGCCATGACGTTTTGGTATCAGGTAGTGAAATACACTTTGATGGTAGCGCTGGCTATTTTGGCGTTGAGTTGCCTGCGAGCACCGACAACTTGACCGTTACGATTAGCGATTCAGCCGGCAACCCACTGCGCCAAATATCTCTGGGCAAGCAAAATGAAGGCATTATCCCCTTAAGCTGGGATGGATATAGCGACACTGGCACGCGTGCCGCAAGTGGCGATTACAAATTTACTGTAAGTGCTACGACAGGTGGCGAATCAGCTACGGTGAACACATTAAGCCTAGAAAAAATCAACAGTATTACTAGTGGCGCAACTGGTGTGAAGCTCAATTTGAGCAATGCCAGCGCAGTTACTACCAACGACTTGAAACAAATATTTTAACTTTGTATTTATCAATTAGGAGAACACAATGAGCTTTCAACAAGGACTAAGTGGCTTAAATGCCGCATCAAAAAATTTAGAGGTAATTGGTAACAACGTTGCCAACTCAAGTACAGTAGGATTTAAGCAATCTCGCGCAGAATTCTCGGATGTATATGCGAACTCACTCACTGGTACCGGCGCATCACAAATCGGGATTGGTACAAAAATATCTACCGTTGCACAGCAATTTACACAAGGTAACATCACCAGCACCAACAACTCGATGGATATTGCCATCAATGGCGGCGGTTTTTTCCGCATGAGTAATAACGGGGCAATCACGTACTCACGCAACGGACAGTTTCAAATGGACAAAGCAGGATACATTGTAGATGCGCAAGGCAAGCGTTTAACAGGGTTTCCTGCAACTTCTGGAACACTGTCAACAGGGGCACCATTAGAGCTCAACATCAATACAGCAGACTTAACTCCACTTGCAAGCACTGAAATTACAGGGTTATTTAATCTGGACTCCACAAAAACTGCGCTCACAGCTGCGGGCTTTAATCCTAATGACCCTTCAACATACCACAACTCAACTGCTGTTACGGTATACGATAGCTTGGGAAATCCGCATACATTACAAAACTTTTTTGTAAAAACAGGTGCAGGCACTTGGGATGTCTTTAATACCGTTGACGGCGTGTCAACAACGGTGTTGCCTGCACCAAGCGCTGTTATGACATTCAGCGGTACCGGTGTTGCACCAACTATTGCACCTGCTACACCATCGATATCATTTGCTCCAACAACTGGCGCCACATCACCGCAAGCCATCACTTTAGATTATTCCCAAAGCACACAGTTTGGTTCTGCATTTAGTGTAAACACTTTAACCCAAGACGGTTACACTTCTGGCCACTTGGCGGGCTTTAACGTGGGCAAAGACGGACAAATTGTCGGCCGCTACACCAATGGTCAATCACAAATCTTAGGTCAAGTAGTACTAGCAAACTTTTCAAATCCAAACGGTTTGCAACAACTTGGTGGTAACGCATGGAGCGAAAGTTCAACATCAGGACCACCACTCGTATCAACGCCTGATACTGGTAGCCTAGGTGTTCTGCAAGCATCTGCTACCGAAGACTCTAACGTGGACCTCACTGCCGAACTCGTTAATATGATTACCGCACAACGTGTGTACCAAGCCAATGCGCAAACAATTAAAACGCAAGACCAGGTATTGCAAACTTTGGTTAACTTACGTTAGTTACTTGAGATTAATTATTCTTAGCCTGATATGGAGATGCTATGGACCGCCTAATTTACACCGCGATGACTGGGGCAAAGCACATACTCGATCAGCAAGCAACTAATTCGCATAACTTAGCTAATGCAACATCAACTGGCTTTAGAGCACAGGTCGACTCATTTAGAGCGGTCCCTGTTGTAAGTGAAGGCTTACCTACACGCGCTTTTGTGATTGATTCTACTGTAGGTTCGGACTTTAGGCCTGGTCCGATTCAAAGCACAAATCGCGATTTGGATATTGCTGTTCAAGGGCAGGGTTGGTTTGCTGTGCAACGCGCTGATGGATCAGAAGGTTATACACGTAACGGATCACTCAAAATTAATGAGAATGGGGTATTACAAACTGCTAATGGCTTGAATGTGATGGGAGATGGTGGGCCAATCAGCGTTCCGCCTGATGTCACAGTCAGCATTGCAAAAGACGGCACAGTATCAACAGTGAACAATGGCGCTACACCCGGCCCATCCAACATACTGGGTCGTATCAAGCTTGTTAATCCAGACGAAAACAACCTGATACGAAATGAAGATGGTCTATTCGGCACAAAAGATGGCAGACCTGCAGAAGCCGATGCTGACGTAAGCCTTGTCAGCGGCGCACTAGAAGGCAGCAACGTTAATGTGGTAGACGCAATGGTCACTATGATTAGTTTAGCGCGTCAATTTGAAACGCAAATGAAACTGATTCAAAGTGCAGAGAATAACGCCAATAAAGCCAGTCAAATCCTCAATTTAACTTGATTAGATATACGTTAGCATTAACCCTAACGCTTATATCGGCCAAATGTGGCCAAACTTGAAAGGCACACAAAATGATTCGCTCATTATGGATTTCTAAAACTGGCTTAGATGCTCAGCAAACGCAAATGGACGTGATTGCTAATAACTTGGCAAACGTCAGCACCAATGGTTTTAAACGTTCGCGTGCAGTATTTGAGGATTTACTCTATCAAAATATTCGCCAGCCTGGCGCACAATCCTCACAACAAACCCAATTGCCTACTGGTTTACAGTTAGGTACAGGCGTTAGACCTGTTTCAACTGAACGGAATTTTAGTCAAGGTAATTTACAGCAAACTACTAACGATAAAGATGTAGCGATACAAGGTGCGGGCTTCTTTCAAGTTTTGATGCCAGATGGCACAACCGCCTATACTCGCGATGGCTCATTTCAGGTGGACAGTCAAGGTCAGCTTGTCACGGCAAGCGGCTTTCCAATTCAACCTGCAATCACAATACCCGCTGATGCAACCAGCATGACCATTGGTCGTGACGGCACAGTATCAGTGACGCAAGCAGGAAGTGCTGGCAGCACACAAGTTGGAAACATACAGCTCGCTACCTTTATTAATCCAGCTGGCTTACTGGGCAAAGGTGAGAATTTATTCGTCGAAACAACAGCATCAGGCAATGCCAATACCGTTACACCTGGCGCCAGTGGATCAGGTGTTTTATCACAAGGCTATGTAGAAACATCCAACGTGAATGTGGTGGAAGAATTAGTCAATATGATTCAAACGCAACGCGCATACGAGATCAATAGCAAAGCTATTACAACCTCAGATCAAATGCTGCAAAAACTAGCACAAATGTAAATAAATGAGAACAACAAAGGCCACATCAATGTTTAACTTAAATCACAAAAGTACAGTTAATTTATCGCGCAACAACTTTTGCGCAATGCTTTTTTTGGCATTGCTTTTAAGTGCATGTTCGATCACCCCTGACACGATTGTTAAAACTCCAATGACAGCCAAACCTCAAGCGATATCGAAATCCGCAATGAAAAACGGGGCAATTTATAATGCAGCAGCCTATAAACCATTATTTGAAGATCGTCGTGCGCGCATGATAGGTGACATCATGACCATCAATATTGTAGAAAATACTTCTGTAACAAAAGCAGGTGGCAGTTCTGGCAGCAAAACAGGCTCTGTAGATGCTTCTGCTTCTGTTCCTGTCGGTCTACCTATCGACATTATCAAAGAAGGTATTGCCATTACGGCGGACTCTTCGATTAAAAATGAAGATAAAGCAGCAGGCAACAACAGCAATAACTTTAACGGTTCGATTACTGTGACTGTGGTAGATGTGCTAGAAAACGGCAATCTTGTTGTAAGCGGCGAGAAGCAAGTCTCATTAGATAAAGGCACTGAGTTCGTACGTTTTTCAGGCGTAGTTAATCCAGACACCATCACTTTAGGCAATGTTGTTACATCGACCAAAGTGGCTGATGCAAGGATTGAGTATAGAACCAACAGCAAAATCGATGGCGCACAGATCGCCTCTATCTTGGCACGCTTTTTCTTAAGCTTTAGTCCCTTATAAATTATTAGAAATTTAAAATTAACATGACAGCGCATATCAAACGTCTTAAAAAATTGGCTAGCGATAATTGGGAATCCATCGTTGCAATTTTACTGTTGGATAGTATGATATTTATGGCCAGCATAGCTTTTAGCGCCCCTGTAAATGCAGAACGCCTAAAGGATTTGGCAACTATTCAAGGGGTACGTAGTAATCAGCTCATTGGCTATGGTTTGGTAGTAGGCTTAGATGGCACGGGCGACCATAACCCATACACTATTCAAAGTATAATTAGCATGATGCAGCAGATGGGTGTAAGCTTGCCGCCAGGCACTAGTATAAAAATGAAAAACGTTGCCGCTGACATGGTCACCAGCGCGCTACCACCTTTCGCGCAACCTGGCCAAACTCTAGATGTCACGGTATCCTCCATGGGGAGTGCCAAAAGCTTGCGTGGCGGCACGCTTTTAATGACACCTCTTAAAGGTGCAGATGGTCAGATCTATGCAATGGCTCAGGGTAGTTTGGTAGTAGGCGGCGTTGGCGCATCCGCCAATGGGAGCCAAGCACAAATCAATCACTTAAGTGTAGGTCGAATTTCTGCATGGCGCAACTGTAGAACGTAGCCTTCCAAGTTCGATTGGACTTTCAGACAATGTAATGCTTGAACTCAAAGATAGCGACTTTTCTACTGCAAATATTGTTGTGGATGCCATTAACCGTCGCTTTGGCCAAAATACTGCGATTGCTCAAGACGGCCGTGTGATTCGGGTTAAACCGCCAGCAAATAATAGCCGAGTTGGTTTCTTGGCAGCGCTTGAAGCTATTAACGTAACTCCTGCACAAACAACTGCAAAAATTATTTTAAATGCCCGCACCGGATCGGTAGTGATGAATCAATCAGTACAACTTGACAGCTGCGCCATCTCTCACGGCAATCTATCGGTTGTCATTAGCTCCGCGCCAGTCATTAGTCAGCCAGGGCCATTTGCCAGCGGGCAAACTGTTGTCGCTGAAGTGTCGCAAATTGAGATTAATAAAGAGCCAGGAAAAGTTGTCCCGCTACCTGCCGGCGCATCGTTATCAGATGTCGTAAAAGCACTCAATGCGATTGGCACAAGCCCACAAGATCTACTGGCAATTTTACAAGCTATGAAAGCAGCAGGTTCTTTACACGCAGATTTGGAGATTATCTAACCATGATTAACTCAGCTGAACATTTAGGAAAATTAGCTTTTGATGCCAACAGTCTGAATGATCTAAAAGTTTCTGCCAAAGAAAATACGCCAGAAGCTATTAAAGACGTAGCAAAGCAATTTGAGTCGGTATTTTTAAATATGGTATTAAAAAGCATGCGCGATGCCACGCCAAAAGAGAACTCTTTTGATAGCGAACAAAGCCGCACCTTTACATCCATGCTCGATCAGCAATTAAGTAGCAGCCTTTCTTCAAAAGGCATTGGACTAGCTGAGATTCTTACGCGCCAACTTACAAAAGTAAGCAATGCAGTAACCAACACACTGGAACAAGCTGTATCGAACGATGCTACACCAAAGTCTGACGACATGCCTCTCAACGATTTTATTCCTGCAATACTTAAAAGCAACAGTAACAGAGTGGTTTCTAACGAAGTATCTCCTGCACTTAACAGCACAAGTAAGTCAGATAAGTTAAGTGGCAATAGTGCCGAATTCCATCAGCGGATGTCACGTCATGCCGAGGCTGCTAGCCGCACCACAGGTGTGCCTGCACATTTAATGCTAGGTCAGGCAGCATTGGAAAGTGGCTGGGGGAAACGTGAGATAAAAGCACAAGATGGCACACCAAGCAATAATTTATTCGGCATTAAGGCAACCGGAGAGTGGAAAGGCAAAGTCGTTGAAACCATGACTACGGAATATGTTAAAGGCGTCAAGCAAAAAAGAGTTGAAAAGTTTCGCGCTTATGACAGCTATGCAGACTCCTTCAAGGATTTTGCGAACATGATACAGACTAGTCCACGCTACAAAATGGTAATGTCCAATCTGCAAAACGTGAGTGGGTATGCGCGTGCAATGCAAAACTCTGGCTATGCGACTGACCCAAATTATGCTGCAAAACTTGCAAGTGTCATACGTAAGGTGTCAGCTTGAACTCGCGGATTAAAGTTTTAGATTTTTTTGCCGTCATGTCATATATAGAGATGAAAAGGTCAAGTAATGGGAACTAGTATTCTTAGTATTGGAAAAAGTGCATTAGCCGCAGCCCAAGTGGGAATTAGCGTGACTGGGCATAACATTGCCAATGCCTCTACACCAGGATACTCTCGTCAGGAAGCGGTGCAACGTGCGGCTGAGTCGCAGGATTTTGGCTTTGGTTTTCTGGGTCAAGGCACACAAGTGTCACAAATTAAGCGCATTTTTAACGACATCATCGCCAAGCAACTTAATAGCGCTCAAACCTCTAGCAGCGCTACTAACACTTATGCCGCACAAATGCGACAAATCGACAATATGTTGGCAGATCCTACTGCAGGTTTAGCGCCCTCTATTCAAAAGTTTTTTTCAAGCGTACAAGGCTTGGCATCAAATCCTGGTGACGCAGCTTCGAGACAGGCTGTCATTTCCACAGCGGAAACGCTCGCCAACCGCTTTCAAAGTATTGGCGATAAATTAGATGAAATTCGCGACGGCATTAACTCTCAGCTTTCAGGCAGCACAAAGGTAGTAACAACTTATGCCACACAAATCGCAAAGCTAAACGACGTAATTAGTAAAGCACTAGGAGCCAATAAAGACAACGTGCCAAATGATCTGATGGATCAGCGTGATCTGCTTATTTCAGAAATGAATAAGCTTGTAAAAACCGAAGTGTTTGCGCAAAGTGATGGCAGCTATAATGTATTCGTTGGTAACGGTGTACCTCTTGTTGTAGGTAATAAATCTTATGGACTAACCACGGTTAGCTCAAGCACAGATCCAGGTCGCCTAGAGGTGGCTTATGTGAGCAATGTTATTACCACACTTAAGCGATAGCAGTTTACCCGGCGGCTCCATTGGTGGTTTACTTCAATTCAGAGCCAACTCCCTCGACAGCATTCAAAATCAGGTTGGGCAAATTGCAACCGTGTTTGCACAAACATTTAACGCACAACATCAATTAGGTTTTGATAGCGCTGGTGTTGCCGGCACTGCATTTTTTAATGTGCCAACACCTAATGTCAATGGCGATGCTGCAAATAGTGGCAGCGCAACATTAACTGCTAGCATTACGACCGCCACTGCCATTACCAGCAGTGATTATCGCGTCAAGTATGATGGTAGCAATTTTAGCATCACGCGTGTTAGCGATGGCACTGTGCAAACCTATGCAAGCTTGCCACAGACGCTCGACGGCCTTACTATTAACGGCACGATGTCCGCTGGTGATTCATTTCTTATCCAGCCTACACGTAACGCTGCTGCTTCAATTTCGGTAGCTATTTCAGATATCAACAAAATTGCAGCAGGCGATGCGACAGGCGGCAATGGTAATAACCGAAATGCATTGCTCTTAGCTGCATTACAAAGCACTGGCACAATCAATAACAGCTCAACCACTTATGAAAGCGCCTTTGGACAACTAGTAAGCGCTGTAGGAAACAAAACCAACGAACTAAGAGTCATTGGCGCTTCAGAAGATGCCTTGGTGGCACAAACACTTGCTGACCAGCAATCAGAATCCGGCGTGAATTTAGATGAAGAAGCAACCAATCTGATACGCTACCAACAAGCCTATCAGGCAGCTGGTAAAGTCATGCAAATTGCTAGCAGCTTGTTCGAAACACTCCTTACATTAGGTCGTTAGGGATCACTTATATGCGCATCAGCACCAATACTATTTATCAAACTGGAATTGCCAAGATTAGCAATTTGCAAGGGGAGCAATCGAAGCTACAGCAACAGATTGCTACAGGCAAACGCATATTGGTACCTTCAGATGACCCAATTGCAGCATCTCGAGTATTTGAAGTTTCACACGCACAAAGTGTCAATACAATGTTTGCCACCAACCGCAATATTGCAAATGCAAATCTTACAAGCTTAGATGTTTCATTGGCTAGCATTACAGAGTTGTTCAAACTGCTCAAGTCACCTTGGTTGGTGCGGCCGGAACGTTATCTACCCAAGAAAAAAGTACGGTAGCGATACAACTTACTTCACAACTTGAAACGTTAATCGGATTAGCCAACTCAAAAGATGGTGTCAGGGAATTATCTATACGCTGGTTATCAAAACAAAACAAAACCGTTTATAGCTACTTCAACAGGCGCCACATATAACGGTGATAGCAATCAACAATTACTACAAGTAGATACGCACCGCCAGATGGCAGTGAATGCGCCTGGCGATAGCGTTTTTCAAGCAGGCGGAAACGATGTATTTAGTGCATTTAGTGATGTCATTGCCCTGCTAAATAATCCAGCCTCTACATCAGCAGCCGTTCAGGCGGGTGTAGCTACGGCAATTAGTAAAGTTAAAACAGCTACCGATACCGTATCAAATGTATGGTCTTCGGTAGGTACGCGATTAAACGAAATTGATGCGCTTAACGATGTAGGTAGCAACCGTGACCTTGAATATGCGCAGGCGTTATCAGATTTACAAGATTTGGATTATGCACAGGCACTTTCAGACTTGACTCAAAAACAAACTATTTTAGAGGCCGCACAAAAATCGTTTGTTAAAATCACAGGACTTTCATTGTTCGACTTTATTCGCTAGTGGTATAACTTAATTTGCGCTGTTTTTTGGCGCTTGTACAGCTATTTGTCGCATATTGGCAGCACCTGTTTCAATCATATTTTCAATCGGCTTCAACATTCCTTGCAGCGAAAGCGCTAAAACCAAAAAACCAATCGTCAGCGTTATTGGGAACCCAATACCGAACAAATTAAGTGTTGGCGCTGTTCTGGTGAGGATGCCGAGCGCCATATTTGTAATAAGCAAGGCCGCAACTGCAGGCATAGCAAGCAGTAACCCTGTGCTAAAAATAGCTTCTCCCCATATCACAATTTTCATGGGACTGATTCCGCTGCCACTCAGCGCAACGGGCATCGTCACAAAGCTATCTGCTACAGCGCTCACCACCATTAAATGTCCATCGAGACTCAAAAAAATCAACATCGCCAGCATCCATAAAAACTGGGTGATGGCAGTGCTCTGGCCATGTGACTGTGGATCGAAAAATGTGGCAAAGCCTAACCCCATGCTCATGCCAATAAGTTGTCCTGCCATGCTCACCGCAGCAAAAACCAGCCGCATACTAAAGCCAATAGCAAGCCCAATAACAAGTTGCTGAACAAGAATAAGTAAACCCTGAAAGGAAAATATTTCAAACTGCGGTAGTGGAGGTATTGTAGGTACGATAATTAGGGTAAACATTACACCTAACCCCAGCTTTACCTGATTTGGAAGTGCTTTATCGCTAAATACCGGAGCCGTTGCTATCACGCCAAGCACTCTGGTTAAAGGCCAGAGTAAGCTGATAATCCAAGTTTGAAGAAGCTCGCTGCTAAATGAAACCATAGGTTACAAACTAACTAATTTGCCATGGAGGGAATGCTGGTAAGAACAAGCCGCATGTAATCAACCATTGTAGTCAACATCCAAGGGCCAGCAATAACTAGCGTTAGAAACACCCCTACGAGTTTTGGAATAAAAGATAGCGTCGCCTCATTAATTTGTGTTGCTGCCTGAAAAATACTTACCATCAAGCCAATTAGCAATACAACTAATAATATTGGTCCAGCAACTAGCAAAGTAATTTCCATTGCATCTCTACCTAAATTCATCACACTTTCAGGTGTCATATTTTTTCTTTCTAAGTAGTTAAATATCTAATAAAAGCTTTGTACTAAAGAACCCATCATCAATTGCCAGCCATCCACCAACACAAAGAGCATCAGCTTAAAAGGCAGGGACACAATAGAGGGAGAAACCATCATCATCCCCATGGCCATGAGCACGCTGGCCACCACCATATCAATGATTAAAAACGGGATAAAAATCGCAAAACCTATCTGAAAAGCAGTTTTGAGTTCACTGGTCATAAATGCTGGCACCAACACAGCAATGGCACTTCTTCTGGCGTGTCTATTTTTTCTATTTGCGCCATTTTTACAAACAAAGCCAAGTCACCTTCTCGCGTTTGCTTTAACATGAAAGTTTTAAGTGGTGCAGCACCTCTATCCATCGCTTCTTGCATGGATATTTTATTTTCGGAAAGTGGTTGGTAGGCATCGACATAAATTTTATCGATTACCGGACTCATCACAAAAAAAGTCAGAAATAATGCCAAGCCAATCATCACTTGATTGGGTGGAGCAGATTGCGTGCCAAGCGCTTGGCGCAATAACGATAAAACAATAATGATGCGCGTGAATCCTGTCATCATCAACACAGCTGCAGGCAAAAAAGTAAGCGATGTAAGTAAAATCAGTGTTTGCAAACTTAAAGTATAGTTTTGCCCACCACCCGCCGCCGGTACTGAGTTGATAAGTGGCATGCCTTCTGCCCAGGTGACAGTTGGCAAAAATGCCAACACACCAAGCAAGATGCTTGCTAATATTATTTTTAGATTATTTTTTAGCATTTGGTATCTCATTCACAGCAGTTTTGATTTTTTGAGTTGATTTTTTCAGCCACTCCGAAAAAGGCTTAACAATGCTGCACCATTGGCGTGATTGATGAGCTAACTGAGGATGTTTTGTACTGACTCGGTATGGCCAGCTATGGAGTCAGCAGGTTATCGCCTATCTCTAAATTAGCAATGCACTGACCTGCCCAGGGCCACCACCACTATCCAACGGCCCGCCACTTCCAGCACCACCACACGCTCACGCGAACCAACGCTCACGCCACCAACTATACGTACGAATTTTTCCCGCACGCCTGGCATCAGTCGCTTGACTAGCCAAGTAATAAGCACCATGACCACCAACACCACAGCTAGCCCCAATAACATTTTCAAAATACCGCCAGTAGGCGATAAGCCTGTCGCGGCCTAGGCATTGGGCTGAGATGCAAGCCATAACCCGAAATTGCTAAAGAGTTCATGTTTTGAATCTTATATCGCCGATGTTATCTGTTGATTTTGCGAATACGTTCAGCTGGCGTAATAATGTCAGTTAGGCGAATACCAAACTTATCGTTCACCACCACCACCTCACCTTGTGCAATCAGGCAACCGTTACCAGCACATCCATCGGCTCGCCTGCCATGCCATCCAGTTCAACCACCGAGCCTTGCGCCAACTGCAATAAATTCTTAATCGCAATTTTGGTGCGCCCCAGTTCAACCGTGAGTTGAACGGAATATCCAAAATAAAATCAATATCATTTTGCGTATCGGTAGACATTTTTTGCCTGAAAATTCAGTAAACACCTGCGCCTGCTTATTTAGCTTGCAAGACAGAAGATTCGCTGTCTGCTGTTCTGCCATTGCGGCACCCCAGTCATCGCCTCTTCAGTTGTGTCTTCAGCTGCTTGTTGCTCAGCCATCGCCGCACCCCAATCGTCTTCGGCAACTTCTTCTGCATTGGTTTCTACGGCTTTCTCTGGGTCAGTCGCCATAAGGTTCTCCTTTAATATATTCAGTTGAGTTGGATCTCAATAATTTTTCCACGCGCAAGGCGTATTGGCCATTAAACATTCCATATTTACACGGCATAACGGGAATACCATCTACCTTCGCTTCAACTTCCTCATTAATTGAGAGGGGAATCACATCCCCTACTTTCATATTGAGCACTTCACTTAAATTCATTTTTGTCTTCGCAAGGTCTGCCACTACCTCTACCTCGGCTGCCGGCTGCCGAGGTAGAGGTAGTGGCGGACCTTGCGAAGACAAAAATGAATTTAAGTGAAGTGCTCAATATGAAAGTAGGGGATGTGATTCCTCTCTCAATTACTGAAGAAGTTGAAGCTAAAGTAGACAATATTCCCGTTATGCAATGTAAATATGGATTGTTCAATGGCCAATACGCCTTGCGCGTCCAAAAGTTATTGAGATCCAACTCAACTGAATATATCAAAGGAGAAACATATGGCGACTGATCCAGAGAAAGTCGTAGAAACCCCTGCGGAAGAAGGTGCTGAAGCGGATTGGGGCGCGGCGATGGCTGAGCAACAAGCAGCTGAGTCACCGGCTGAAGGTGGTGATGACTGGGGTGCAGCGATGGCTGAACAGCAGACAGCGGAATCTTCTGCCTTGCAATCTAAACAAGCGGAGGCACAGGTTTTTACTGAATTTTCAGGTAAAAAACTGTCTACCGAAACACAAAACGATATTGATTTTATTCTTGATATTCCAGTTCAGCTTACGGTAGAACTTGGCCGCACCAAGATTGCCATCAAAAATCTATTGCAGCTTGCACAAGGCTCTGTGGTAGAGCTGGATGGCATGGCAGGTGAACCGATGGATGTGTTGGTAAATGGGTGTCTCATTGCACAAGGTGAGGTGGTGGTGGTGAATGATAAGTTTGGTATTCGTTTAACTGACATCATCACGCCAGCAGAACGTATTCGTAAAATCAACAAATAACAGTCGTCGATAAAGATCAAAACATGAACTCACGTTTAACAATCTCAGTTATGGCATGCATTGGCTATCAGTCCAATGCCTTGGCCGCGACAGGCTTATCGCCTACTGGCGGTATTTTAAAAATGTTGCTGGGGCTTGTGGTGGTGCTTGCGGTAATGGCCCTTATTAGTTGGGGAGTGAAGCGACTGATGCCAGGAGTTGCAGGGCAAAACTCCGCAGCACGCATTGTTGGTGGCGTTAGTGTCGGCTCACGTGAGCGTGTGGTGGTGTTAGAAATAGCAGATCGGTGGATAGTGGTAGGTGTTGCACCCGGTCAGGTCAGTGCAATTGCAAATTTAGAGATAGGCGATAACCTGTCTGACTCCATAGCTAGCCATACAAAGTCAGTACAAAACAATCCATTAGTTAGCACTTCAATCAATCCAATGGTGCAGCCATTGGTTAAGCCTTTTTCAGAGTGGCTGAAAAAATCGACTCAAAAAATCAAAACTGCTGTGAACGAGATACCAAATGCTAAAAAATAACCTAAAAATAATATTAGCAAGCATCTTGCTTGGTGTATTGGCATTTTTGCCAACTATCACCTGGGCAGAAGGCATGCCACTTATCAACTCAGTACCGGCGGCGGGTGGTGGGCAAAACTATACTTTAAGTTTGCAAACGCTGATTTTACTTACATCCCTTACATTTTTGCCTGCAGCAGTATTGATGATGACGGGATTCACGCGCATCATTATTGTTTTATCGCTATTGCGCCAAGCGCTTGGCACGCAATCTGCTCCACCCAATCAGGTGATGATTGGGTTGGCATTATTTCTGACTTTTTTTGTGATGAGTCCGGTAATCGATAAAATTTATGTCGATGCCTACCAACCACTTTCCGAAAATAAAATATCCATGCAAGAAGCGATGGATAGAGGTGCTGCGCCACTTAAAACCTTCATGTTAAAGCAAACGCGCGAAGGTGACTTGGCTTTGTTTGTAAAAATGGCGCAAATAGAAAAAATAGACACGCCAGATGAGGTGCCTTTACGTGTGTTGGTGCCAGCATTTATGACGAGTGAACTCAAAACCGCTTTTCAGATTGGTTTTGCGATTTTTATCCCGTTTTTAATCATTGATATGGTGGTGGCCAGCGTGCTCATGGCCATGGGGATGATGATGGTTTCCCCCGCTATTGTATCCCTGCCTTTTAAGCTCATGCTCTTTGTGTTGGTGGATGGCTGGCAATTGATGATGGGTTCTTTAGTACAAAGCTTTTATTAGATATTTAACTACTTAGAAAGAAAAAATATGACACCTGAAAGTGTGATGAATTTAGGTAGAGATGCAATGGAAATTACATTGTTAGTTGCTGGACCAATATTATTAGTTGTATTGCTAATTGGCTTGATGGTAAGTATTTTTCAGGCAGCAACACAAATTAATGAGGCGACGCTATCTTTTATTCCAAAACTCGTAGGAGTGTTTCTAACGCTAGTTATTGCTGGCCCTTGGATGTTGACTACAATGGTTGATTACATGCGGCTTGTTCTTACCAGCATTCCCTCCATGGCAAATTAGTTAGTTAGTAACCTATGGTTTCATTTAGCAGTGAGCTTCTTCAAACTTGGATTGTCAGCTTACTCTGGCCTTTAACCAGAGTGCTTGGTGTGATAGCAACGGCTCCAGTATTTAGCGATAAAGCACTTCCAAATCAGGTAAAGCTGGGGCTAGGTGTAATGTTTACCCTAATTATCGTACCTACGATACCTCCACTACCGCAGTTTGAAATATTTTCCTTTCAGGGTTTACTCATTCTTGTTCAGCAACTTGTTATTGGGCTTGCTATTGGCTTTAGTATGCGGCTGGTGTTTGCTGCGGTGAGCATGGCAGGACAGCTTATTGGCATGAGCATGGGTTTAGGCTTTGCCACATTTTTCGATCCACAGTCACATGGACAGAGCACTGCCATTACACAGTTTTTATGGATGCTGGCGATGTTGATTTTTTTGAGTCTCGATGGACATTTAATGGTGGTGAGCGCTGTAGCAGAGAGCTTTGTGACGATGCCTGTTGCGCTGAGCGGCAGCGGAATCAGTCCCATGAAAATTGTGATGTGGGGAGAAGCTATTTTTAGCACAGGGTTACTGCTTGCTATGCCTGCAGTTGCGGCCTTGCTTATTACTAACATGGCGCTCGGCATCCTCACCAGAACAGCACCAACACTAAATTTGTTCGGTATTGGGTTCCCAATAACACTTACGATTGGCTTTTTGGTTTTAGCGCTTTCGCTGCAAGGAATGTTGAAGCCGATTGAAAATATGATTGAAACAGGTGCTGCCAATATGCGACAAATAGCTGTAGAAGCGCCAAAAACCAGCGCAAACTAAGTTATACCGCTAGCGTATAAAGTCGAACAATGAAAGTCCTGTGATTTTAACAAACGATTTTTGTGCAGCTTCTAAAATAGTTTGTTTTTGAGTCAAGTCTGAAAGTGCCTGTGCATAATCCAAATCTTGTAAATCTGATAACGCCTGCGCATATTCAAGCTCACGGCTACTACCTACATCGTTGAGCGCATCAATTTCGTTTAATCGCGTACCAACCGAAGACCATACATTTGATACGGTATCGGTAGCTGTTTTAACTTTACTAATAGCCGTAGCCACACCCGCCTGAACGGCTGCTGAAGTTGAGGCTGGGTTATTTAGCAGGGCAATGACATCACTAAATGCGCTGAACACATCGTTGCCACCTGCCTGAAAAACGCTATTGCCAGGCGCATTCACTGCCATCTGGCGGTGCGTATCTACTTGTAGTAATTGTTGATTGCTATCACCGTTATATGTGGCGCCTGTTGAAGTAGCTGTAAACGGTTTTGTTTTGTTTTGATAGCCAGCGTATAGATAATTTCCTGCACCATCTTTTGAGTTGGCTAAACCTATTAACGTTTCAAGTTGCGAGGTAAGCTGTATCGCTACCGTACTTTTTTCTTGGGTTGATAATGTTCCAGCCGCACCAACCAAGGTGACCTGAGCAGTTTGTAACAACTCTGTAATGCTAGCCAATGATACATCTAAGCTTGTAAGATTTGCATTTGCAATATTCCGATTGGTGGCAAACATTGTGTTGACACTTTGAGCGTGAGAAACTTCAAATACTCGCGATGCTGCAATTGGATCATCAGAAGGTACCAATATACGTTTGCCTGTAGCAATCTGTTGCTGCAACTTTGATTGCTCCCCTTGCAAATTGCTAATCTTGGCAATTCCAGTTTGATAAATCGTATTGGTGCTGATGCGCATATAAGTGATTCCTAACGACCTAATGTAAGGAGTGTTTCGAACAAGCTGCTAGCAATTTGCATGACTTTACCAGCTGCCTGATAGGCTTGCTGGTAGCGTATCAGATTGGTAGCTTCTTCATCTAAGTTCACGCCGGATTCTGATTGCTGGTCAGCAAGTGTTTGTGCCACCAAGGCATCTTCTGAAGCGCCGATGACTCTTAGTTCGTTGGTTTTGTTTCCTACAGCGCTTACCAGTTGTCCAAAGGCGCTTTCATAAGTGGTTGAGCTGTTATTGATTGTGCCAGTGCTTTGTAATGCAGCTAAGAGCAATGCATTTCGGTTATTACCATTGCCGCCTGTCGCATCGCCTGCTGCAATTTTGTTGATATCTGAAATAGCTACCGAAATTGAAGCAGCAGCGTTGCGTGTAGGCTGGATAAGAAATGAATCACCCGCGGACATCGTGCCGTTGATAGTAAGGCCGTCGAGCGTCTGTGGCAAGCTTGCATAGGTTTGCACAGTGCCATCGCTAACGCGCGTGATGCTAAAATTGCTACCATCATACTTGACGCGATAATCGCTGCTGGTAATGGCAGTGGCGGTCGTAATGCTAGCAGTTAATGTCGCGCTGCCACTATTTGCAGCATCGCCATTGACATTAGGTGTTGGCACATTAAAAAATGCAGTGCCGGCAACGCCAGCGCTATCAAAACCTAATTGATGTTGTGCGTTAAATGTTTGTGCAAACACGGTTGCAATTTGCCCAACCTGATTTTGAATGCTGTCGAGGGAGTTGGCTCTGAATTGAAGTAAACCACCAATGGAGCCGCCAGGTAAACTGCTATCGCTTAGTGTGGTAATAACATTGCTCACATAAGCTACCTCTAGGCGACCTGGATCTGTGCTTGAGCTAACCGTGGTTAGTCCGTAAGATTTATTGCCTACAACAAGAGGTACCCCGTTACCAACGAACACATTATAGCTGCCATCACTTTGCGCAAACACTTCGGTTTTTACAAGCTTATTCATTTCTGAAATAAGCAGATCACGCTGATCCATCAGATCATTTGGCACGTTGTCTTTATTGGCTCCTAGTGCTTTACTAATTACGTCGTTTAGCTTTGCGATTTGTGTGGCATAAGTTGTTACTACCTTTGTGCTGCCTGAAAGCTGAGAGTTAATGCCGTCGCGAATTTCATCTAATTTATCGCCAATACTTTGAAAGCGGTTGGCGAGTGTTTCCGCTGTGGAAATGACAGCCTGTCTCGACGCTGCGTCACCAGGATTTGATGCCAAGCCTTGTACGCTTGAAAAAAACTTTTGAATAGAGGGCGCTAGACCTGCAGTAGGATCTGCCAACATATTGTCGATTTGTCGCATTTGTGCGGCATAAGTGTTTGTAGCGCTGCTAGAGGTTTGAGCGCTATTAAGTTGCTTGGCGATAATGTCGTTAAAAATGCGCTTAATTTGTGATACTTGTGTGCCTTGACCCAGAAAACCAAAGCCAAAATCCTGCGATTCAGCCGCACGTTGCACCGCTTCCTGACGAGAGTATCCTGGCGTAGAGGCATTGGCAATGTTATGCCCAGTCACGCTAATTCCCACTTGGGCTGCGGCTAATGCACTTTTTCCAATACTAAGAATACTAGTTCCCATTACTTGACCTTTTCATCTCTATATATGACATGACGGCAAAAAAATCTAAAACTTTAATCCGCGAGTTCAAGCTGACACCTTACGTATGACACTTGCAAGTTTTGCAGCATAATTTGGGTCAGTCGCATAGCCAGAGTTTTGCATTGCACGCGCATACCCACTCACATTTTGCAGATTGGACATTACCATTTTGTAGCGTGGACTAGTCTGTATCATGTTCGCAAAATCCTTGAAGGAGTCTGCATAGCTGTCATAAGCGCGAAACTTTTCAACTCTTTTCTGCTTGACGCCTTTAACATATTCTGTAGTCATAGTTTCAACGACTTTGCCTTTCCACTCTCCAGTTGCCTTAATGCCGAATAAATTATTGCTTGGTGTGCCATCTTGCGCTTTTATCTCACGTTTCCCCCAGCCACTTTCCAATGCTGCTTGGCCTAGCATTAAATGTGCAGGCACACCTGTGGTGCGGCTAGCAGCCTCGGCATGACGTGACATCCGCTGATGGAATTCGGCACTATTGCCACTTAACTTATCTGACTTACTTGTGCTGTTAAGTGCAGGCGATACTTCGTTAGAAACCGCTCTGTTACTGTTGCTTTTAAGTATTGCAGGAATAAAATCGTTGAGAGGCATGTCGTCAGACTTTGGTGTAGCATCGTTCGATACCGCTTGTTCCAGTGTGTTGGTTACTGCATTGCTTACTTTTGTAAGTTGGCGCGTTAGAATCTCAGCAAGTCCAATGCCTTTTGAAGAAAGGCTGCTACTTAATTGCTGATCGAGCATGGATGTAAAGGTGCGGCTTTGTTCGCTGTCAAAAGAGTTCTCTTTTGGCGTCGCGTCGCGCATGCTTTTTAATACCATGTTTAAAAAAACCGACTCAAATTGCTTTGCTACGTCTTTAATAGCTTCTGGCGTATTTTCTTTGGCAGAAACTTTTAAATCATTCAGACTGTTGGCATCAAAAGCTAATTTTCCTAAATGTTCAGCTGAGTTAATCATGGTTAGATAATCTCCAAGTCTGCGTGTAAAGAACCTGCTGCTTTCATAGCTTGTAAAATTGCCAGTAGATCTTGTGGGCTTGTGCCAATCGCATTGAGTGCTTTTACGACATCTGATAACGATGCGCCGGCAGGTAGCGGGACCACTTTTCCTGGCTCTTTATTAATCTCAATTTGCGACACTTCAGCGACAACAGTTTGCCCGCTGGAAAATGGCCCTGGCTGACTAATGACTGGCGCGGAGCTAATGACAACCGATAGATTGCCGTGAGAGATGGCGCAACTGTCAAGTTGTACTGATTGATTCATCACTACCGATCCGGTGCGGGCATTTAAAATAATTTTTGCAGTTGTTTGTGCAGGAGTTACGTTAATAGCCTCAAGCGCTGCCAAGAAACCAACTCGGCTATTATTTGCTGGCGGTTTAACCAAAATTACACGGCCGTCTTGCGCAATCGCAGTATTTTGGCCAAAGCGACGGTTAATGGCATCCACAACAATATTTGCAGTAGAAAAGTCGCTATCTTTGAGTTCAAGCGTTACATTGTCTGAAAGTCCAATCGAACTTGGAAGGCTACGTTCTACAGTTGCGCCTGCGGAAATTCGGCCTACACTTAAGTGATTGATTTGTGCCTGGCTTCCATTGGCTGATGCGCCAACGCCACCTACTACCAAACTACCCTGAGCCATTGCATAGACCTGACCATCCGCACCTTTGAGAGGTGTCATTAAAAGGGTACCACCACGCAAGCTTTTGGCACTACCCATGGAGGATACGGTGACATCTAAGGTCTGGCCTGGTTGAGCGAAAGGAGGTAGCGCGCTCGTGATAATTGTCGCAGCAACGTTTTTCATTTTTATGCTCGTGCCTGGCGGTAAACTTACGCCCAGCTGTTGCATCATGCTAATTGTACTTTGAATAGTGTACGGGTTATCGTCACCTGTTCCATCTAAGCCTACTACCAAACCATAGCCAATGAGCTGATTGCTACGTACGCCCTGAATAGTTGCCAAATCCTTTAGGCGTTCTGCATTTACAGGGGCGCTAAAAGCCATGCTGGCCATAAATATCATACTATCCAACAGTAAAACTGCAACGATGGATTCCCAATTATCGCTAGCCAATTTTTTAAGACGTTTGATATGCGCTGTCATGTTAATTTTAAATTTCTAATAATTTATAAGGGACTAAAGCTTAAGAAAAAGCGTGCCAAAATAGAGGCAATCTGTGCGCCATCGATTTTGCTGTTGGTTCTATACTCAATCCTTGCATCAGCCACTTTGGTCGATGTAACAACGTTGCCTAAAGTTATGGTGTCTGGGTTAACTACACCAGAAAAACGTACGAACTCAGTGCCTTTATCTAATGAGACTTGCTTCTCACCGCTTACAACAAGATTGCCATTTTCCAGCACATCTACCACAGTCACAGTAATCGAACCGTTAAAGTTATTGCTGTTGTTGCCTGCTGCTTTATCTTCATTTTTAATCGAAGAGTCCGCCGTAATGGCAATACCTTCTTTGATAATGTCGATAGGTAGACCGACAGGAACAGAAGCAGAAGCATCTACAGAGCCTGTTTTGCTGCCAGAACTGCCACCTGCTTTTGTTACAGAAGTATTTTCTACAATATTGATGGTCATGATGTCACCTATCATGCGCGCACGACGATCTTCAAATAATGGTTTATAGGCTGCTGCATTATAAATAGCCCCGTTTTTCATTGCGGATTTCGATATCGCTTGAGGTTTGGCTGTCATTGGAGTTTTAACAATCGTGTCAGGGGTGATCGAACATGCACTTAGAAGCGATACAAAAAATGCCATCGCACAAAGTTTGTTGAGCGATAAATTAACTGTACTTTTGTGATTTAAGTTAAACATTGATGTGGCCTTTGTTGTTCTCATTTATTTACATTTGTGCGAGTTTTTGCAGCATTTGATCTGATGTTGTAATGGCTTTGCTATTAATCTCGTATGCACGTTGTGTTTGAATCATATTGACTAATTCTTCCACCACATTCACGTTAGATGTTTCTACATAGCCTTGTGATAAAACACCTGATCCGCTGGCGCCAGGTGTAACTGGTATTGGCATTGCCTGATGCTGTTGTTTCGACAAATAAATTCTCGCCTTTGCCCAGTAAGCCAGCTGGATTAATAAAGGTAGCAAGCTGTATGTTGCCAACCTGCGTGCTGCCAGCACTTCCTGCTTGCGTCACAGATACTGTGCCATCACGACCAATGGTCATGCTGGTTGCATCAGCGGGTATTGTGATTGCGGGTTGAATTGGAAAGCCACTTGCCGTAACAAGCTGACCTTGACTGTCCACCTGAAATGAACCATCGCGTGTATAGGCGGTTGTGCCATCCGGCATCAAAACCTGAAAAAAGCCCGCACCTTGTATCGCTACATCTTTATCGTTAGTAGTTTGCTGTAAATTACCTTGACTAAAATTCCGCTCAGTTGAAACAGGTCTAACACCTGTACCTAACTGTAAACCAGTAGGTAATTGGGTTTGTTGTGAGGATTGTGCGCCAGGCTGGCGAATATTTTGATAGAGTAAATCCTCAAATACCGCACGCGAACGTTTAAAACCGTTGGTGCTGACGTTTGCCAAGTTATTAGCAATCACGTCCATTTGCGTTTGCTGAGCATCTAAGCCAGTTTTAGAAATCCATAATGAGCGAATCATTTTGTGTGCCTCTCAAGTTTGGCCACATTTGGCCGATATAAGCGTTAGGGTTAATGCTAACGTATATCTAATCAAGTTAAATTGAGGATTTGACTAGCTTTATTGGCGTTATTCTCTGCACTCTGAATCAGCTTCATTTGCGTTTCAAATTGACGCGCCAGACTAATCATAGTGACCATTGCATCCACCACGTTAACATTGCTGCCTTCTAGTGCGCCGCTGACAATGTTTACGTCAGCATCGGCTTCTACAGGCCTGCCATCTTTTGTGCCGAATAGGCCATCTTCATTTCGTATAAGGTTGTTTTGATCTGGATTTACAAGCTTGATACGACCTAGGATGTTGGATGGACCGGGCGTTGCGCCATTGTTCACTGTTGATACTGTGCCGTCTTTGGCAATGCTGACTGTGACATCAGGTGGAACGCTGATTGGTCCACCATCTCCCATCACATTCAAGCCAGTAGCAGTTTGTAATACCCCATTCTCATTAATTTTGAGTGATCCGTTACGTGTATAACCTTCTGATCCATCAGCGCGTTGCACAGCAAACCAGCCCTGCCCCTGAACAGCAATATCCAAATCGCGATTTGTGCTTTGAATCGGACCAGGCCTAAAGTCCGAACCTACAGTAGAATCAATCACAAAAGCGCGCGTAGGTAAGCCTTCACTTACAACAGGGACCGCTCTAAATGAGTCGACTTGCGCCCTGAAGCCAGTTGATGTTGCATTAGCTAGATTATGCGAATTAGTTGCTTGCTGATCGAGTATGTGTTTTGCGCCAGTCATCGCGGTGTAAATTAAGCGGTCCATAGCATCTCCATATCAGACTAATAATAATTAATCTCAAGTAACTAACGTAAGTTAACCAAGGTTTGCAATACCTGGTCTTGCGTTTTAATTGTTTGCGCATTGGCTTGGTACACACGTTGTGCTGTAATCATATTAACGAGCTCGGCTGTGAGGTCTACGTTTGAGTCTTCGGTTGCAGATGCTTGCAGAACGCCTAGGCTGCCAGTATCAGGCGTTGATACGAGTGGTGGTCCAGATGTTGAACTTTCGCTCCATGCGTTACCGCCAAGTTGTTGCAAACCGTTAGGGTTTGAAAAGTTTGCTAACACTACTTGACCTAAGATTTGTGACTGACCATTGGTGTAGCGGCCGACAATTTGTCCGTCTTTGCCCACGTTAAATCCCGCCAAGTGGCCCGAGGTGTAACCGTCTTGGGTTAATGTGTTTACACTAAATGCAGAACCGAACTGTGTGCTTTGGGAATAATCTAAAGTGATGGCTTGCGGTGATGTGGCGCCAGTTGTTGGAGCAAATGATATCGATGGTGTGGCAGGTGCAATAGTTGGTGCAACACCAGTACCGCTAAATGTCATAACAGCGCTTGGTGCAGGCAACACCGTTGTTGATACGCCGTCTACGGTATTAAAGACATCCCAAGTGCCTGCACCTGTTTTTACAAAAAAGTTTTGTAATGTATGTGGGTTTCCTAAGCTATCGTATACCGTAACAGCAGTTGAGTTGTGGTATGTTGAAGGATCATTAGGATTAAAGCCCGCAGCTGTGAGCGCAGTTTTTGTGGAGTCCAGATTAAATAACCCTGTAATTTCAGTGCTTGCAAGTGGAGTTAAGTCTGCTGTATTGATGTTGAGCTCTAATGGTGCCCCTGTTGACAGTGTTCCAGAAGTTGCAGGAAACCCTGTTAGACGCTTGCCTTGCGCATCTACAATGTATCCTGCTTTGTCCATTTGAAACTGTCCGTTGCGTGAGTATGTGATTGCCCCGTTATTACTCATACGGAAGAAATCCGCCACCATTGATGGCAATATCCATCGAGTTGTTGGTGCTGGTGATGTTACCTTGTGTAAATTGCTGTGCAACGGTAGATATTTTTGTACCAATCCCGATTTGTGATGCGCCGGTACCTGTGAGTGAGTTCGCATATACATCCGAGAATTCAGCGCGAGATTGCTTAAATCCTACTGTACTTGAGTTGGCAACGTTGTTACCAATTACCTCTAAATTTTTTGATGCGGCATTTAAGCCACTTAGTCCTTGTTGAAAGCTCATGATGTTCTCCTAATTGATAAATACAAAGTTAAAATATTTGTTTCAAGTCGTTGGTAGTAACAGCGCTGGCATTGCTCAAATTGAGCTTCACACCAGTTGCGCTACTAGTAATACTGTTGATTTTTTCTAGACTTAATGTGTTCACCGTAGCTGATTCGCCACCTGTCGTAGCACTTACAGTAAATTTGTAATCGCCACTAGCGGCACGCGTGCCAGTGTCGCTATATCCATCCCAGCTCAAGGGGATAATGCCTTCATTTTGCTTGCCCAAAGATATTTGGCGTAGTGGGTTGCCGGCTGAATCGCTAATCGTAACGGTCAAGTTGTCGGTGCTCGCAGGCAACTCAACGCCAAAATAGCCAGCGCTACCATCAAAGTGTATTTCACTACCTGATACCAAAACGTCATGGCCGATGAGGCTGGAAGCTTGCAATGATTGGCTCGCTTGCGCGTTGCTCATCATGGTTTCTAGGGTGTTATTGAGCTTGTTAATGCCAGTGACTGTGGAAAGCTGCGCGAGTTGGCTTGTTACCTGTGCGTTATCCAAAGGATTTAGCGGGTCCTGATTTTTCATCTGTGTAACGAGCAAAGTCATAAAACGATCTTGCGCTTCATCTGTTGCGGTTTTGGCGCTATTCTTAACGCCATTTACGCTATCAAGTAGGCTTTGCGAAACTTGGTTGTTACTTGTTACTGTTGTCATCATGTTTCCTTTATGTCGGACTTAATTAGTTTAGTTTTGACCAATGGTGAGAGTTTTTAAGAGCATGGTTTTGGCTGCATTCATGGTTTCAACATTGTTTTGATAAGCCCGCGAAGCTGAAATCATGTTGACCATCTCTTCAGTTACATTGACGTTTGGCATCGTCACATAGCCTTTATCGTCGGCTAGCGGGTGCTTTGGGTCGTACACGACTTTTGGCGGTGATGGATCTTCAATAATTTGCTTAACTTTTACACCGCTCGCATCAGGTGAGTTGCTGGGTATCGCGCTGAATACCACTTGCTTGGCTTTATAAGGCTTGCCATTGGCGCTTGTTGCACTATCTGCATTGGCAAGGTTACTTGCTACGGCATTCAGACGTTGCGATTGTGCGCTCATTGCAGAACCGGAAATATTGAATACATTAAATAAGGACATTTTTTTCTCCTAGTTGGTCAGTGCTGATTACTGACCTTGTATTGCACTTAGCAAGGTTTTAAGTTTGCCACTAATCATGGTTAAGCTTGCTTCATAGCGAATGGCGTTATCAGCAAACTGATTGCGTTCAACATCCATATCTACCGTATTGCCGTCTACGCTACCTTGAATAATCGGGCGAAATAGCGGCTCGCCAGGGCGACCGCTTGGCGTAGTTGACGCTACGCCATCAAGGTGACCGGCGGAAGTTTTGGTTGTGTTAAATGCGCCCTCTGGCACACCAGCCATTGCACTTTGCATGGCCGCTTTAAAATCAATATCGCGCGCTTTGTAGTTGGGCGTGTCGGCATTGGCGATGTTTGCCGCGATAATTTCCTGGCGCTTGCCGCGCAACCTTAATGCTTCCTGATGAAAGCCCAAGGCTGAATCTAATTGGTTTAACATGTTCTTTTCCTTTCAAAACCACCATTTCAGGTCGGTTAAACTAGCAGTTAAAGAAATTAATCTTTTTGCCGTTATTGCATATGAGAGCAATTCTAGAACTAATAAATAAGCTTCAATTGGTGAAGTAAAAGGATAAAACATGTCCTTTTCTAAGCTTTGTATTGTGCGCATTTCCGTAGAATGCCTATTAAGACATAAAGGTATTTTTTACGGAGTCCGGCATGCACACAGGCAATAATGTTGTTAAATCATCCCCAAAACTAATTAGTGTTTTGTTTGGCGGGTTGTTTCTTGCTGCTACTGGTTTTTGTGGCGTCGCTTCTGCAGCAAGCGCAGAGAATTTCGTCAGGCAGGATTTAACTTTGATTAAAAATAAGATTGAAGATTTTTTAGTAACACAAACTACAGGTTATCCGGGTAAAGTCACCGTAACGGCGAATGCAGTTGATCCTAATTTAAAACTGGCGGAGTGTGCGGCGCTAGAAGTTTTTTTACCGCCCGGAAGTCGCGCATGGGGCAGAACCAGCGTAGGCGTGCGTTGTAACGCGCCAACAATTTGGACAATCTATGCCCAAGCAAAAGTGAGTGTAAAAGCACAGTACTTGGCCGCTGCCACCGCGTTGGCGCAAGGGCATGTAATGACAAGTCAGGATATCGTGATGCAAGAGGGCGACCTTGCACAATTGCCAACAGGTGTATTTACAGATGCTGGACAGGTGATTGGTCGCACAGTTAGTATGTCGATGACTGCGGGTAGCGTGTTACGGCAGGAAACCTTAAAGCAGGCATTGGTGATACAACAGGGTCAAGCTGTGTTGCTAACCTCAACTGGAAAAGGATTTACGGTTGCTGCAGAGGGCAAAGCGCTTAAGAATGCAAATGAAGGCCAGGTAGTGCAAGTTAAGGTTGAAAGCGGTCAAGTAGTCAGTGGAATTGCGCGCGCTGGTGGCAAAGTAGAAGTGACTTTTTAGCTTAATTCAAAAAAAGATTAAAGTTCGCTTAAATGATGCCGTTATGTACACATGTAGAAGTCTAATAAGTACGCAATTTAAGGATGCAAAAAGGAAACAACCATGAAAATTAATGACTTAGTTAAAAAATCAGTAGGTTTAGATACCGAAAAGTTAGGTGTCAGCACTGGTAAAAAAGCTGAAAAGTCTGGTGCGGGTTCTCAGTCTACAGAAAGTGTAACACTTTCTCCATTGTCTGCGCAGTTGCAGTCACTCGAGTCTAAAGTTGCTGCGACAGAGGTTTTTGATACAGCAAAAGTGGATGCAATTAAATCTGCGATTGCGAACGGAAAATTTAAGGTGGATTCTGAAAAAGTTGCAGATGGCTTAATTGAAACTGTAAAAGATTTAATCAACACGAGAAAACTTTAAGATGCCGCCAGTTGCCATGAACATATCTAGTTTATTTGAGCAAGACTCAAAACTTTTAAACGAGTTATTGTTCTTGCTTTCGCGCGAACAAATTAGCTTGGTGAATGCTGATATTGATGCCATAGAAAACATGCTGGATGAAAAAGGCAACCTGTTGCAACGCATTAATGCATCGGTACAGGTGCGTTATAAAGCGTTATTTAAGGCTGGCTTTGAGCCAAATGAAAATGGTATGGCTGCTTGGGTACAAAAAAATGCAGTGTTAAAACATTTAGAGGCCTGGCAAAATTTTCAAAGAACACTGGAACAAGCAAAAGAATTTAATCGTCTGAACGGTCAGCTAATCAACAAGCATTTTAATCGTAATCAGCAATTTCTAAATCAACTTCAGGGCAAAACTTCTAGCGATAGTGTTTATGGTCCAAATGGCCAAACTACCTCGCAACATTATTCTCGCACTGCGCTCACTGTTTAAGCCGTAACGATAGCCTGTGGTTTTGATTTAATCAAAGGCTGTTTGAAGCTGCAATTGATTTCGAGCATGTTTTCAAGCGGTGCAGGTTTGTGTTTGAGGTAGCCTTGCGTGTAGTTAATGCCCATCTCTTTTAAGAGTTTTTCAGTCGGTTCGTTTTCCACCCACTCGGCAATAGTCTTTTTGCCTGTTACCTTTGCCACTTCTGCAATACAGCGCACGGTCGCCTGATCAATCGGGCTAGATGTTAGGCCTTTTACAAATAAGCCATCGATTTTAATATAATCCACATCCAGTTTTTTAAGGTAACCAAAGGATGAAACCCCGCTACCAAAGTCATCAAGTGAAAATTTGATTTGATGTTTCTTCATGGAAGCGATAAATTTTTCTGCAACTTGGATATTAGTAATAGCTGCAGTTTCCGTAATTTCGAAGCATAGCTGGCTACAATCCAAGGCGTTATCCCGAATCAAATCCAACACATAATCACTAAAATTTCTGTCGCCCAACGATTGTCCGGAAAGATTAATCGAAATCGTTTCTATATGTTTTAGCGATTTTTGATGTAACTTCATCCAGCTAAACACTTCGCGCACCACCCATTTATCAATGCGCGAAGCCATGTGGTAGCGTTCGGCTGCCGGTAAAAATGCACCGGGCGGAATCAGATCACCATTTTCATCTTTGAGTCTGAGCAAAATCTCTCCATGCATGCCGCCTTTACCTTTGAGTGGGAGTATGCGTTGGCAATATAAAATAAAGTTATCGTCTTCAATCGCTTGCTCTATACGGCTTGCCCATTGAACTTCCCCAAGATGCGCTTGAAGAACGTAATCTTTATCTAGGTATAGGTGTACGCGATTACGCCCACCTTCTTTCGCGGCATAGCACGCCTGATCTGCTGCTTGCAGTAAGTGGTTAACTGATAACCAGTTGTCATCAATCATTACCAAGCCGATACTGGCGCCTACCCGGTGACGACGTTTATCTGTAACAAAACGATACTCATCTACCGATTTACATATATTTTGTGCAATACGCATGGCGTTATCCACATCGCATTTTTCGAGCAGAATGCCAAACTCGTCACCACCAAGTCTGGCAAAGGTATCGGTAGTACGAATGCATCCACTCATAACAATCACGATTTCTTTCAGCAGGTTATCACCTGCATTGTGCCCACTGCTATCGTTGACTACTTTAAACTGGTCTAAGTCTATGAACAAAAGCGCGTGTTCGACCTCTTCTTCACGGCCGCTGATAAGTGACTTTTCAAGCATATGTTCAAACTCGCCACGGTTTATAAGGCCAGTCAGGGTATCGTGGCTGGCGCGATAGCTCATTTCTTTTGTCATAAGGCGTTGCATGGTCACATCACGGAACACAAGTACTGCACCAAATGACTCACCAGAACTGTCTGCAAATGGGCGTACTTGTAAGCTCCACACCATATTCGGTGCCGTCTCGGCTGACTAGCGTGATATCTGAAGTTAGCTCATTGGTGCGGTTTTCTGTCATACAGCGTTCAACAGGACAAAAGTCGGGGTACGTGTAGATTCGCAAACAAAATTAAATACCTTTTTAACAGGAAATCCAAAAGCATCCTTGCTGCCATCCAGTCATCTTTTCTGCAACTGGGTTAAGGTAATCAACATGTCTATTTTTATCGGTAGTAATGACTGCATCGCCAATTGAGTCCATCGTGACTCTTCGGCGCGCATGCTCTTCTAATAGCATATTGTGCAATTGTTTTTGCATGGTGATATCGCAGGCAATTTTGGAGATACCTATCAATTCACCTTCTGCATTTTCTATGGGAGACATAGATACAGAGACGTCTATTAAGTCACCTTCTTTTGTAATACGCTGTGTCTCATAGTGATTAACAGGCTGGTGATGCCTGATTTTTTTGAGGAGTATTTCTTCTTCGGTCAAACGATCTTTTGGGAATAAACAGGTGATATGCCTACCAATCATTTCATCTGACGTATATCCAAAAATCTCTTCTGCAGCATGGTTCCAGGTTAACACAAAGCCATCTAAAGATTTGCTGATGATGGCATCACCAGAGGATTCAACGATAGCCGCCAAGGTAGAGGATTTTTCTCGGACCTCTTCTATCATAACTTGCCTGCTTACTAAAGCTTGCACTACGATATTTGCGAGAGCCGCTAGAATATTTCTCTGCGTCTCGTTTAATGTTTGGCTAATCTCGGAAATAACACATAACGTACCTACCTTTTCACCACTAGGTAAAGTAAGGGGCGCGCCGGCATAAAAACGGATGTTTGGTTTGCCGGTTACAAGTGGATTTTCTGAAAATCGACTATCGAGTGTCGCGTCTGGAACTTCTAAAATACCATTTTGAAGAATTGCATGTGAACAGAAGGCGATATCGCGTCGGCGTTTCAGTAACGCCTTCTAAGCCAATGTTGGCTTTAAACCATTGACGGTTTTCGTCAATTAGGCTGATTAAGGCAATAGGAATGCCGACAGACTTCAGTTGCTAGCTTGGTGACTTCGTCAAACAAAGGCTCTTGCAGCGAATCTAAAATCTGCAATTTTTTGAGTGCGTCAAGGCGTGCGCGCTCCCCTGGTGGCAGTTTAGCCGGTTGTGTCATATCGTAATCTCGTTATTAGTTATTTTTGTGACCACAAATCTTGATTGGCAATTTTCCGCCAACCGGACAACAACTTGTCATTACTAGCATCGCAAGTTTTCATCACTATTGTTACAGAATTTATTGAAATGTGCATCTTTTTTATCGCTACTGAAGCTCCGCAGGCTTAATTTCTGTGCCTACATCGTTATCAGCGTTTAAGCTGTCATACAAAATCATAATAGATACGTGGCGATTTTTTGCTCGCCCCAGCGGATTATCGTTGTCACTGATGGGTTGCGTGGAGCCAAAACCTAGGGCGCTTAAACGTGTATCTGCAATACCCAGGCTGCTAAACATTCTTACCACGCTACTGGCGCGTACTGCAGAAAGCTCCCAGTTGGAAAAAAATGTGGCATTGTGAATGGGCGTATTATCAGTGTGGCCTTCTACCTGAATCGCATGGTTATTTCTTTCTATAAGTTCGGCAATTTCGCTTAAAACTCCTTTTGCGTCACCGGCTAGCTCAGCAGAGCCCGCGGCAAATAGCAGACTTTCGTTAATATCAATTCTTAAGCCACGATTATTCTGCGTTACGCGAACTTTGCCGTTACTAATCAAAGGTGAAAGGTTGTTTGAAATATTCACACCTAAGTTAGTCATGGCTTTACGCTCTTCTTGCAGCATTTGTATTTGTGATGAGCTAAGCGGAAGCTTCTCAACAGGTTCGGCAGGTTTTGAGTTTTCGGTAGCAGTAGTTTTTACTTGGCCATTCTGCTTTGTAGCATTGGGTGTTACCTTGTTCTCTGGTGTGAATGCAGTACTAATTGAGCTGGAAAGTTGCTTATATTTTTTCTGATTGACGGATGAAATCGAATACATCACCACAAAAAAGGCGAATAAAAGCGTGATGAAGTCTGCGTAAGAGACTAACCACCGGTCGGGGTTTTCATTATCGTCCTCAGGTCTTCTTCTGATCATTTGTATTATCTATTTCAAATAAGCCTGTATGCGCTCTTCAACAACTTTTGGATGATCGCCTTTTGCAATAGAAACCCATGCGTTTAGCAGCATCTCACGGCGCATTAGCTCGTATTGAATATGACCTTTTAATTTATTTGCAACTGGTAAAAAAACCAGATTGGCTAATCCCACGCCGTAAATAGTGGCGACAAAAGCAACCGCAATGCCGCTTCCCAGTAATGCTGGGTCCGCGAGGTTCTCCATAACATGAATAAGCCCAATTACCGCGCCAAGAATACCAATGGTAGGCGCATAGCCGCCAGCAGCATCCCATATTTTTACTGCATTACGCTGTTGTACTTCATAAAAGTGAATATCGATTGCACAAATTTCACGAATCTTTTCCGGTGCTATGCCATCGACCATTAACTGCAGACCCTTTTTAATGAAAGGCTCGGTTTCCCGCTGCATATTGTTTTCCAAACCCAAAACACCGTCTTTGCGCGCAATTAGGCTCCAACCTATGGCACGTTTTGCCAAATCACTCCTGTCATCGATGGGAGGCTGGAAAATAAATTTAGCCATATTGAGCCCAAGCTTGAAGTTCTTGGGTTTGGTTTGCAGTAATACAGCGCCGAGCGTGCCAAAAAACACAATAAAGAAAGCAGCAGGCTGCAATAACGAGCCGATATGGCCGCCTTCTAAAGCTTGCCCATATAAGATACTTATAAGGGCAAGTGCAATACCGCCTAAGCTACCCCAGTCCATGATTGCTCTTTCAGTGAGGCGCGCAGTCTGGCGACTGCTTGGCTATGTAGTTGGCAGACGCGAGACTCAGAAACATTCATCACCGCACCAATTTCTTTTAGGTTGAGATCCTGTTCGTAATAAAGCCCCATCAGTATTTTTTCGCGTTCAGGTAGCGAGTCAATGGCATCAACCAGCGCATACTTAAAATCACTTTCTAGCAAACCGCGTATCGGGTCACCAGAATCATCTTTTAAGTAGCGATCTAAAAAGTGCTCGGTACCGCTTTCAGACTCATGAAAGTCTTCGTAATAAACTAGTTGATGACCGCCGCAGTCGTCCAGCATGCTGAAATATTCTTCTAGCGACATTTTCAAATGTTTAGCGACTTCGTTTTCGCTGGGCGAACGGCCTAGCTGCTGCTCTAGTTTCGATATAGCTGTTTCCACGTCGCGCATGGTTTTTCGGACACTGCGAGGTAGCCAATCAGCGCTCCGCAGCTCATCTAACATCGAACCGCGAATGCGTTGCGCAGCATAAGTTTCAAATTGCGCGCCGTGCGTGTCCTCATATTTATTGACTGCGTCTAGTAGACCCATCATGCCCGCTTGTATCAGGTCATCAAGCTCCACGCTGGGGGGCAACTTAGCTTTAAGCTGATATGCCATTTTTTTAACGAGCGTAGCATGCTGGCTGAGAAGCGCGTCTTTTTGGTCAGTTTTTCCGTTGCTTGTGTACATGTTGTTATTCCTATGCGAAAGAGACAAGTTCCACTTCTTGTGAGCGATTTTGTTGATAGTTAAGACGTTGTGCGAGTGCGCTCAATGCCAAAGAAGCTTTTGTAGTTGGAAAAGCGTCTGTGACGGAACGTCCCAGTTTCTCGGCACGATTCAAATGTTCATCTGCTGGAATAGCGCCAAAAAATTCAAGCTCTATCTGCATGAACTTTCTCGCAGCTTGTGAGATATTTCGAAATACAATTGCAGCCTGAGCATC
Organism: uncultured beta proteobacterium; assembly: GCA_963752495.1. GTDB lineage: Bacteria > Pseudomonadota > Gammaproteobacteria > Burkholderiales > Methylophilaceae > CAVVYJ01. The sequence goes on along the minus strand of CAVVYJ010000005.1, from coordinate 250,789 downwards.
GCTTGCGCCTTCAACAAGGATGCCAAAAGATCTTCTGCCAATCTGGCTGCAAATCTGTTTAATCAGCACATACCCTTGCTTGATAGATTCTGGATCACGATTGAGCTGAATTAAAATTTCATGCGCGTTTAATGTGTCCAATGGCAATAAATAATCTTTACTTAACGCACCATCTATCAGGACAACCTCAAACAAACCCGAAAGATTAGTAAAAATATTAGCTAACCGCTTATCTGCATGGCTGTTGGGCGAGGTTGTTTTTTGAGTTTTTGGCAATAGCTTTGCCATTGAAAAACCATACTTAGTGCTTTTTACGGACTGTGCGATTGCTGATTTTTGATAGGCAACATCAAGCAATGAAGGCAAATTTTCAATGCCATAATGGCGCAGTGTATCGCGAGAATTTTGCGCCGCATGCACAACAAGCACATCACAGTCACCAGCACTTATAGTAGCCGCAAGATTGGTTAACAAGCGTGGCTGGCTTTCCGCTGAACTGGCAGATAAAAGCGTTACAATTTTAGGCTGATGACCTGTCATCATGCGCCTTAATCCAGAAGCTTGGTCATTCCATACGTTAGGCATGGTCAAACTCCAATACATCTGTTTTTGCGCCGGGTTGTACGCTATTGCCCATTACAAAAGGCAGATCATCGCTTTGGAACTGAAATGGGCTGTTTTTGGCGGTGCCAAGTTTGAAAGCACGATGAATAAGCTGTTGCTTATGTGCCAAATGCAGATCTTCAGGTACACGTTGACCATTGGCAACATAGTATAGTTTTAGTTTCTCACGGATAATCACATCGATGACATTACCAATCGTGATCGCCTCATCCATTTTAGTCATGATACAGCCATCCAAGCCGCGACCTTTGTAGGCGCGAATCACATCGATGAGCGTATCACCCGTGTTGGTTGCATTGAGGCATAACAGTTTTTTGATATGAGTATTTTTGCCAGACAGCATCGCAATTTGCTCAGAGACCATTTGATCACGCTGACTTACGCCTACCGTATCGATCAAAATTGTATGCTTGCCTTTGAGTTCGTTTAGGGCAATTTTTAGATCAGCTTCATCTTTCACACTGTGTACCATCACACCTAAAATTTTGCCGTAAATGCGCAGTTGCTCATGTCCACCAATACGATAAGAGTCTGTTGTAATCAAACCGATTTTTTCCGTACCATGTTTCATTACATAGCGCGCCGCAAGCTTGGCTGTGGTTGTTGTTTTACCTACGCCAGTAGGTCCGATTAGTGCAAATATGCCACCTTGGTCCAGCATTTCATCATCTTTTGTGATGGTGTTGAGATTATTTAAAAGAATAGACTGTGCCCATTTCATGGCGTCAGCTTCATTCTTGTTTTCAGGTAAATTCTCAGCGAGCTGCTTTGATAGTGCGGCGCTGAATCCGGCAGATAACAATGTGCCAAGTACATTAGATTTAACGGGGTCGCGATGTTGAATTGCACCCCACGAAATTTCAGCAAGTTGAGATTCAATCACGCTACGCATGTTGCGAATCTCGCGCATCATATTGGCAATTTGCGCGTTAACTTCTTGCGCCTGTGCTTGGTTTTGCGAAAGTGTTGCTTCAACTTCTGCATCTTCGTCAAAGTCATATGCAATTTCAGTTCTGGCTTTCTTGCCAGAGGTTTTTTCAGATTGCATACGCTTTCTAAATAAAGCTTCTAGTGTTGAAGATTGTGCGTCTTCGATGATACGGGTGTCGAGTTTTTGTTCTGGCTCGTTGTAGGCTGGGATGGAAGCCATTTCTTCTTCCTTGAAAGCCATGATTTCATTGCCGCCATTCACAGAACGATTGGACAGTATGACTGCGTCATCTCCAAGCGCTTCGCGCACTTGGGCAAGTGCTAATTTTGAGTTTTTTCCGAAAAAGCGTTGAATGTTCATGCTTGGCCTCCAATAAGGTTAGTTACACGTATGGTTTTTGTGTCGGGTAATTCTTCATGTGATAGCACACGAAGACGCGGAATGGCTCGGCGCAAAAATTTAGAAAGCGCCACTCTAAGTGGGGCTGCCACCAGCAAAACCGGTGACATACCCATTTGTTCTTGTGAAAATGCTGCCCTCTCGGCTTGTTTCGACAGCGTTTCTGCTAGACCAGGCTCAATGGCAGCGCCGCTAACGTTGTTCGCTTGAGTTGCTTGCAAGAGCAGGCGCTCAAGGTTGTTATCTAATGTGATGACAGAAATTTCATTACCTACAGGGAACAATTGCTGCACAATCGCTCGACCCAATTGAATACGCACTAAGGTCGTGAGTTCAGCCGTGTCTTGTGTGTGGCTAGCATGCTCGGATAGCGTTTCCATAATGGTACGCATATCTCGAATGTGCACACCTTCTGCAAGCAGGTTTTGTAATACTTTTTGCACAACAGAAATTTGTAGCATTTTCGGAATCAAATCCTCAACTAATTTTGGAGACTCTTTACTCATATGGTCTAAAAGCAGCTGTACTTCCTGGCGACCTAATAATTCAGCTGCGTGCATTGAGATTACATGGTTTAGGTGTGTGGCAATCACTGTGCCTGCATCTACCACGGTATAGCCCATCATCTGCGCTTGATCGCGTGTAGAGGCATCTATCCAGATGGCAGGCAAACCAAAGGCAGGGTCACTAGTCTCTGGGCCGGGCAGTGCGCCAGTTACCATGCCGGGATTGATGGCCAGAAATTGTCCAGTATGGGATTCGCCGCTAGCGATTTCGACACCTTTAAGCGTGATGCGATAGCTAGAAGGTTTAAGTTCAAGGTTGTCGCGGATATGTACGGTAGGGGCCAGAAAGCCAACTTCCTGTGCAAACTTTTTGCGCAACCCTTTAATACGTTTGAGAAGATCACCGCCCTGGCCTTTGTCTACTAGTGGAATCAAGCGATAGCCAACTTCAAGCCCGATAATATCTACCGGCAATACATCGTCCCAAGTGGCTTCTTCAGGCTCGGTTGTCACAATAGGTTGCTCTTCTACAACAGGTGTTTCTGCAACTTTTTTCTGTTCGCTAATCACATAACCTGCGCCGGTCAACACAAGCGCCAATAGCAAGAAGGCAAAGTGTGGCATACCAGGTATAGCACCCATGCTACCAATGATGCCTGCGGTGATGTAAACCACTTTTGGGTTTGAGAATAATTGTGTGATTAACTGGCCGCCAATGTCTTCATTATTGGCAACGCGCGAAACAACGACACCTGCAGCGACTGAGATGATGAGTGACGGAATTTGTGCCACCAAGCCATCGCCAATCGCTAATAGCGTGTAATTTTTTACGGCATCTGCAAATGCTAAATCATGTTGCGCCATACCAACGATTAAGCCACCAACCACATTAATAATAATGACCAGAATGCCGGCGATAGCATCACCACGTACGTACTTACTGGCACCATCCATGGCACCGTAGAATTCTGATTCCTGACCAATCTCAGTACGGCGACGGCGCGCTTCATCCTCACCAATTAACCCTGCATTTAGGTCTGCATCAATGGCCATTTGTTTGCCAGGCATCGCATCTAAAGTAAAGCGAGCACCCACTTCTGCGATACGACCTGCACCTTTGGTGACTACGGTAAAGTTAATGATGGTTAGGATAACAAACACGACAAGACCAACTGTGTAGTTACCACCAATTAGGAAGTGCCCAAATGCTTCAATCACTTTACCTGCAGCCGCTGGCCCAGTATGACCTTCTGTTAAGACCACGCGAGTAGAGGCTACATTAAGCGACAGGCGCAGCATAGTGGTGACCAACAATACGGTCGGGAATGCGATAAAATCTAGCGCTTTTTTGGTTTGTAGCCCAATGAGCAGCACCAAAATGGAAAGCGCAATGTTAAAGCTGAATAACACATCCAGCGCAATGGCAGGCAGCGGCAGTATCATCATGGCCAGCAGCAGCACAATGATAAGTGGCGCTGCAGCCGCGCGTCCGTTTAAACCATTCATCCAAGCGGGTAATTTAAACGTATTCATTATGCGAATACCTCTGGCTCAATAGTGTTTGCGGGCAGCAAGCTATGAGGGTCTAGGGCTTCTGGCACTGGTAGGGTGCTCGGTAATTCTGGGCGGAAACCGCCTTCGCGTTTAAAAGTACGCATTTGAAATACATAGGCCAAGACTTCTGCAACGGCAGAATATAGGGCTTCAGGAATCTCATCGCCTAATTCGGCATGCGCATACAGGGCGCGGGCCAGTTTGGGGGCTTCCATAGTGAGTACTTGATGTTCTGCTGCTATTTCACGAATTTTCAGCGCAATTGCATCCGCGCCTTTGGCAACTACAACCGGTGCGCGCATACCTTCTTCTTTGTACTTAATCGCCACGGCATAGTGGGTCGGGTTGGTGATCACAACATCTGCTTTTGGGATTTCTGACATCATGCGGCGTTTAGCCATTTCACGTTGTTGTTGGCGCACGCGGGCTTTTATTTCCGGGTTGCCTTCCGATTCTTTCGCTTCTTGGCGAATTTCCTCTTTAGTCATTTTTAGTTTGTTGGCGTAGTGATACAACTGGTAAGGCACATCAATCGCTGCAATCAGCACAAGCGCACCTACAATCGATAAAAACCCAAAAAGCATTAAATCGCTAACGTTCCCAATACTGGCTTTAATGGGTTGTGAAGAAAGTGATAGGATGGGGTCCATGTCGTGTGCGATGACGGTATAAGCCACCGTGCCCACTAGCATTGTTTTTATGATAGATTTAATGAGTTCGATAGCTGCATTTTTAGATAGCATGTTGCCCAAACCCTTCATGGGGTTTAATCGACCAAAATTAGGCATTAGAGCCTTTGTGCTGAATATCCAGCCGCCAATGAGTGCAGGGGAGGCGATTGCGACGATGATGAGCAGAAGTGCGAATGGCGCAAAGGCGATAAGTAAAGAAACGATTGAGTTCGAAATCACCATCAATAGGTGGTTAGGATCAAATGCAGTAGCGCGCTCAAAGCTTAATCCAGTACTTAGTGAGGTTTTTAAGGCATCATTCAGATGGCCGCCCAGCATCAGCATTCCCAAGCCGGCTGCAAGCAATACAGTGACAGTCGCCAACTCTTTCGAGCGCGGCACATCGCCTTCCTCGCGCGCTTTTTCAAGTCGCTTGGGTGAGGCCTGTTCTGTTTTTTCTAAATCACTGTCTTCAGCCATGTTGATTCCTGATGATTCAAAACTTAGTGTTAAAAAACACTAAGCACCTATTTTTTTCCTTAACAATTTACTGCTTGTGTGGAAATCATTATCAGGTTTGGCAGAACAAGTGTATCTGTAGAATAAAAGGGTGAAAACCGCCTTTTCCGATTAACTTTGGTCAGGCTGAGTCTGTAGATTCAATCAAATTGAAATTATTTTTATTATTTTTTATATAAAAAACATATGGTTATAGAATTATTAAAATTTTTTTTAAAAAAATCCTAAAGTTTTCTAAAACCCTGTCGTTATCTGATTATCACGTAGTGTGACCAAAATTTTTACTAAGGTTAAATATGCACTAAATGAATTGGTTATGCATGAATAGCATGCATGCAATTTTTACATATATATAGTATCTCCAGCCTCGTGTAAGTGTTTGTAAGACAAACACCTACACGAGCGCGTCTGCGTGTCTTACACAAAAAACCGACAAACCCTAATAGGCGAAATTCATTAAAGAGCTCAAAGTACGTCTCACACAAGCAGCATATTTTTAACAAGCTTTTTGAATAGTTGAGGGAAATAAAATGAGCGAAAACGAAATAATGTCGGAAATCAAAGACGCAAACTTGAACTACCTGATGTTGGCGCAACAAATGATTCGCGCTGATAAAGCGACAGCAATTTTCCGTTTGGGCATTAGCTCAGATATTGCTGATTTGATCGAAGGATTAAGTAACTTCCAAATTCTCAAATTAAGCAGCAACAATATGATGTTAGCGCGCTTCCGTTTTGAAGATGGTGCAATTTTAAATATGTTGACTGATTACACAAAAGATCGTGCATTGGCAAATTCACACTCGGCAATTTTACTGGCAGGACAACCTGCTTAAGGTAAAGGTAAACAAGGGGAATATGATGGAAAAAGCAATTGTAAAGAAAAGCGTTGTGACTGAAGCTGAACAAATTCAGCTGGCAATTCAACTGATTAAATTAGGCGCGAGATTGCAGTTATTAGAATCACAAACCAGTTTATCACGCGAGCGTTTAATTAAGCTTTATAAAGAGCTTAAAGGTGTTTCCCCACCAAAAGGCATGTTGCCGTTCTCTACCGATTGGTTTTTAACTTGGCAGCCAAATATTCATTCTTCCATCTTTTTAAACATTTATAACTACTTGCTGAAATATGCAGGCGTAAAAGATATTACAGCCATCATTAAAGCCTACAGCTTGTACTTACAGCAAATTGGTCACGACACAGAAGACGAGCCAGTACTATCGATGACGCGCGCTTGGACACTGGTTCGCTATGTGGATAGCAAGATGTTAAAAATGCAGAATTGTAGCTGCTGTGGCGGTCAATTTGTGGTGAACTCATATGACTTAAACCAAAATTACATGTGTAATTTATGCCACGTGCCTTCTCGTGCAGGCAAAACCAAAAAAGCGAAAGAACTCGCTTATAAATTAGTATCAGTTGCTGCATAAACCTCGCGTATGGATAATACGCTCAAAAATAAACAAGTAGCGCGGAGTGTGCCCAACTTTCCCCTAGTTGGTCTTGCTCCAGCTACATTGGCAGTACTTGTTCAAGCCCTTGCACTATTCTGTGTTTTTTTTACTGTTTTGCTAGTTAATTTTTTTACACCACAATATTTTTCTGCAATTTCATTAGTTTTGTTGCAATCGTTTTTTGCAACCGCATTTTGTTTTTTTGCTCGTATGGACAACTGGTGGCGCTGGATTCATTTTTGCTTTCCTATCGCGCTCTTTTGCATGTCAATGTGGCATGTACCTAACGAAGTTTATTTGGCTGGTTTTTTGATCAGCCTGAGTTTATTCTGGACAACTTTTCGGAGCCAAGTACCTTTTTTCCCTTCACTTCCATTCGTGTGGAAAAAAGTCGCCGAGCTTATTCCGCAAAATAAATCGATACGCATGATAGAGATTGGCAGTGGCCTTGGCGATATGGCGATGCATATGGCCAAAGCCCGAGAAGAGAGTCGAATTGAGGGTATAGAAATTGCACCTTTACCTTGGTTAATCAGCACCTTACGCGCCTACTTGTGTGGCTCTAGGGCAAGTTTTAAATTGGGTGATTATCGTGAGTTGGATTTTGCGCAATATGATGTTGTATTCGCCTATTTGTCGCCCGCAGCAATGCCTGCATTATGGGAAAAGGCGTGTTCACAAATGCGTTCTGGCAGTATGTTAATCAGCTACGAGTTTGAAATTCCTGGGGTTAGACCAACTTCATGTATTGCCAGTGGGAAAAGGCCAATTTATGTGTGGAAAATTTAGTAGCTAGTGGTTTTTAAGGGTAGCCGCTAGCTTAAAAATTTTCCATTTTTTGCCAGCATTGTCTGGCAGTTTTTTTATGTAAGTCTATCTATGATATTGCGCTAAAAATATCCCTTTATTCTTCCAATTGATTTTGTATAGCGCTTGTTATCCTAATAGTAATTTTAACGCATTACAGTTTCTTGCTTTGGAGCGCATCAATCATGCTTATTATCATTGGATACATTGTCGTATGTGCCACAATTTTTGGTGGATATGCAATGGCAGGCGGGCATTTAGGTGCTTTATGGCAGCCACTAGAAGTGTTGATGATTTTTGGCGGTGCGCTTGGCGCTTTTGTGGTGGGAAATAATGCAAAGGCAGTAAAAGCAACGTTGAAAGCCTTGCCTACGCTTTTCAAAGGCTCCAAATATAACAAAGCACTTTACATGGATTTGTTGGCGCTTCTGTTTGAGATATTAAGCAAAATTCGTAAAGACGGCATGATGTCAATTGAGAATGACGTTGAAAATCCTGAGTCAAGTGCGCTTTTCAGCAAGTATCCAAAAATCTTACACGATCATCATTTGGTGGAATTTATCTGCGATTACCTACGCTTAATGGTTTCGGGAAACATGGATGCATTTCAGGTTGAAAATCTGATGGATAACGAAATTGAAACGCATCATATGGAAGGTCACGTTCCTGTGAGCTGTATTGCAAAATTAGGAGATGGCTTGCCTGCCTTTGGTATTGTTGCGGCAGTGATGGGCGTTGTGCATACGATGGAGAACGTAGCGCTGCCACCGGCTGAACTGGGTATTTTGATTGCTCATGCGCTGGTAGGTACATTTCTAGGCATCCTGTTGGCTTACGGCTTTGTTGGACCACTATCTGGACTGTTAGAGCAAAAGCTTGAAGAAGGTACCAAGATGTTTCAAACAGTCAAGGTTACGCTACTTGCGAGCTTAAATGGCTATGCACCAGCGATTGCGGTGGAGTTTGGCCGTAAAATACTTTATTCAACTGAGCGTCCTGGCTTTGCTGAGCTGGAAGCGCATGTTAAGCAAGCTAAAGGTAAGTAGCCATGGCTGAACAACCAGTCAGACCGATTATCGTAAAAAAAATCAAGAAGGCGGCGCATGGCCATCACGGCGGCGCATGGAAAATCGCCTATGCTGACTTTGTAACTGCGATGATGGCTTTCTTTTTACTCATGTGGTTACTGGGATCTGCCTCAAAAGGGCAGTTAGAAGGCATTGCTGAGTTTTTTAAGATGCCACTAAAAGTCGCGATGCAAGGTGGTCCGACGGTAGGCGCAAGTGATTCGTTAATTAAAGGTGGTGGCAAAGATATTACCAAGGCACAGCTTCAAGTGAAACCTGCGGATGGGTCTAAAGAAAAGAGCAAAGACGTTGATTTAAAAGATGCCAAAAAAGCTTTAGAAGAAGCTGAAAAAGCAAAACTGGAAGAGCTAAAATCAAAAATAGAAAAGGCCATTGAGGCTAGTCCGACATTAAGCAAATTTAAAAAGCAATTGCTGTTGGATATCACTTCAGAAGGTTTGCGCATTATCATTGTGGATGAACAGAATCGCCCCATGTTTAACTCTGCCAAAGCTGAATTACAGCCTTATGCTAAGCAGATTTTGCATGAAATTGGCGAGATGCTTAATGGCGTACCAAATCGCATTAGTCTTTCTGGGCACACAGATGCTACGCCTTACACTACGGGCGAGAAGGCGTATAGCAACTGGGAGTTATCTGCAGATCGCGCAAATGCTTCGCGCCGTGAGCTGGTAGCTGGTGGGATGGATGAAGTGAAACTATTGCGTGTGGTGGGGCTATCTTCCGCAGCGCTGTTTGATAAAGAAAATCCGTTTAATCCAATTAATCGGCGTATCAGCATTATTGTTATGAATAAACAAGCTGAAGAAAATGTCATTAAAGATGAATCTGCGGTGGAAGTGACAAAAAAAGAAGACGCAGCCAATCTTTCTAAAGCAGTTATTGAGCCGCCTGTGGCTGCAAAATTAGAACCAGTCGCCTCGATTGAAAAGAAGTAAAAAATACCTAAGTAGTAACCAGCGCACGGCTGGGGTTCAGTATTTTTTCAAATTCTGCAGCAACGACAGGTTTCGAGAATAAGTACCCTTGTGCGTAGTCACATCCTATTTTAGTGAGTATGTCGAGTTGCTCGGTTGTTTCCACGCCTTCCGCAATAACTAGCATGTTTAGTTTGTGCGCCATCACTATCATGGCCTCACATAAAGCCATGTCACCAGAGTCTATCTTTCAGGTTTCGGATAAAGGCTTGGTCAATTTTAATGTAGTCGATATCAAATTTCTTAAGATAAGATAATGATGAATAGCCTGTGCCAAAATCATCCAGCGCCACTTGTATTCCAGCATCGCGGTACTCTAATAACTTCTCGTTGGTTGAGAGATTGGCCTCCAGTAGTAGGCCTTCTGTGATTTCAACGATGATGCTCTTTCCCGATAATCCAAAACTTTTTAATTGTTTGTGCCACGGTTTGAATTTTTTACTTTTATCGTTAATCTGCACGGGCGATACGTTAACACTAATCTGAAATTGCTTTCCGTAGGTTTCTTGCCAACTTTTCACTTGCGCGGCCGATTCGCGGAAAACCCAATCACCAATATCGGTAATTAGGCCGGTATGCTCGGCCACGGGGATAAAATCAGCAGGGCTGATTAAACCAAGTTTTGGGTGCTTCCAGCGAATGAGTGCTTCTGCTTTAAGTATTGATCTATCCGATAATTTCACGATAGGTTGATAGGCAATAAATAACTGTTTCTTTGAAAGCGCGGTACGTAAATCATTGGCAATTTGCATGCGGAACTGCGCACTTTTTTGCATCGAAGATGTGAAATAACTGTAACGGTTGCGCCCCAGATTTTTGGCTTCATACATTGCCTGATCTGCATTTTTGATAAGTTCATCTAGCTCGGTAGCATCTTCCGGATACATTGTGATGCCAATGCTTGCAGAGATGTAGCCTAACTCTGCTTTAAGTTTAAAAGGCTTTGCCAGTTTATTCAAAATATTAAGTGCTACCCTTTCGACATTGGTTGGATCGTCGATATCACTTAAAATAACGGTGAACTCATCTCCACCAAGACGCGCTACCGTATCAGTCTCGCGCACACAGCTGGTTAAACGCTGTGCAGCTTCTTTGAGCAAAATATCACCCATATCGTGGCCAAGCGTGTCGTTGATTTCTTTGAATCTATCTAAATCGATAAACATAAGCGCCATCGGTTTTTCAGCGCGATGTGCTTTTTTGATGTCCTGATCCAGTCTGTCATAGAACATCTGCCTGTTCGGGAGCTCAGTAAGTACATCGAAGTTGGCCTGTTGCCATATGAGTGTTTCAGATTCTTTCCATGCAGTGGTGTCAGAGAAAAGCGATATGCGTCGATACGGACTTCCATCCTCGTTGTAAATGGTATTGATGGTAAGCCAGGTAGGATAAATTCCACCATCTTTACGACGATCCCAAATCTCACCTTGCCAGCGCCCTGTGGATCTGATGCTTTCCCACATTGCTTTATAAAAAGCCTCATCATGACGGCCAGAGCTAAACATACTGGAGTTTATACCTATGACGTCTTCTGGCAAATAGCCGGTAATTTGAGTAAATGATGGATTGACAGTAAGAATAACACCATCGGGGTCAGTAATCGTCATCGCCTCACTACTGTTTTCATAGACTGAAGCTGCTAATATTAGGGCATCTTCTGCAATTTTGCGCTGCGTTTCCCGATCAAAATTATCTAAGGCGAAGCTAATGTCATTCGACATTTCTTGAAGCAGGTTAATAACTTCGTCATCAAAAGCATTGGGTAATTCGTGATAAACAAAAAACACAGCGAAAGGCTTTCCACCACGTTGTATAGGGAAACCAGCGGCTGAACACAAGCCGAATTTAGCGGCATATTCCTGCCAGGGCGCTGTCATCGGGTCGTTAAGAAAGTCATTGATAATGACAGTTTTGTTTTCGCGCAATGCTATACCGGCCGGGCCACGGCCTTCAGGCACATTGGCGCGAGAAGATATACGTAAACTTCGAACATAATCTTGCGACTCGCCAAACATTGGATACTGGCACAATCATCCCGTTAGACTCATCAATTTGACCAATCCACGCCAGTTTCATGCCCCCAAATTCAACAGCGCATTTACAAACAAGCGGAAATAGCTCCTCTTGTTCTTGCATGCGGACGATAGCCTGATTGGTCTCACTTAGCGCTTTATATAATTTCGATAGGCGTTGGATACGACCTTCTGCATTTTTTCGTTCAGATAATATCTTGAATAAACGCTAAGAATTGTGGGCTATCTTGTAAGTTGGTCAGTTGCAGGTGAATTTCTACAGGGTAAGTAGTACCATCAGCGCGTCGTGTGTAAAGATTCAAAAACAATCTGTTCTTTTTGAGCGTTTTATGAGTGGTTTGACGATACGTTGAAACATAGCCTTGTCAATATTTACTTTAATATCTAAAGGTGTCATCGCGCTAAGCTGATCCATTCGTGTAACCTAAGTTGCGGCGCGCACCTTCATTTGCATAGGTAAACAAAAGTGTTTTAGCGTCAAATAGTACAATTTCATTCAAACTACGTTCAATAATATCGACCAGTTTATTGCGTTCTTTTTCGGCACGTACCGGTCGATAATTGACCAGCAACGCTCTGCGACTTCTTCTATCAGCGAGATTTCACTTTGTGTCCAATTGCGTTCGGTCGTTTGATGCACAGCCATTAAGGCTTTTAGTTTGCCATTTTTCAATAAGCGGGCAGCATATAACCGCATTAATCGACATAGCTGAAAGATTTTCTGGCCAGTCCGTGGAGATAGCTCCTTGGCTACATTGTTCATTACAAAAGTACGGCCAGCTTGCATACAGAAACAGCCTTTGGCCAAATTCAGAGAGCTTGTGCTTGCCAACCATGCTTTCGCAACCATTAGAGTAATCATAAGGGATATAACATTGGTTGCTATCGAGCTCGACATCCGCATATGCACAACGGGAGACACCAAGATGGGCGCCAAGTAGGTTGCAGATGGTAGTTAAGACCTCTTGCGGGTTATCTAATATGAGAGTCGCTTCGCTAAGCTCATTTAAAAATCGAAAGCGCTGTTCATTTTCTGCCAGCACTGATTCAGATTTTTTTTGCTCTGTAATGTCTTGAAAGAAACCTTCCAAATAAGCAAAAGACCCATCGGGTTTAAGCACCTTGCGCAGAATAATATTAGCGGTAATGATGCCTTTATTTGCACTCTTAAGTTTTACCTCATCATGAACCCATTCATCCTGCGCAAGTACCTTTTCAATGATTTTCGCTCGTTGATTGGGGTCTACATAAATTTTCGTGATATTAGTAATTTTGTTTAAGAAGCTTCTCAGAGTAAGAATAGCCAAGCATGTTTACCATGGCTGGATTAGTCGCTAGAATTTTTCCTTCGAGCGTCGTTTGAAATAACCCAACGGGCGCATTCTGAAACAATCCAAAATATCTTTCTTCGTTTTCCCTTTGGGTTTTCATTGCAGTGAAAGTGCTTAAACTGTCAGATACGCGTTCCGCAATACCTTTAAAAATGCGTTGTTCGTTTACATCATGGAACTTTACATCTCTGCAATGATGAATTCCCATTAGCCATGCATGGCCATATTTTGGCTTGAGCGCAATTCCCATTCCGGATTGAACCGAAAATTTTATGGCCACGTCTGCAGGGAATTGTTCGGCTGCGCCTGGGCCATACTCTATACATTCAGTAGTACTGAGCGCATGTTCAAATAGTTTTTTGATTTCTGCATCCATCGGCATCATCTTGCCAAGCGCCAGTGCGCCGGGCCACTCAGGTCGAGTACGCTCTATCGGCACGCTCCAAGAGGATGCGTTGGGGTCGCACGGTGATAAAAACCATGCACGGTCAGCGTCAAAAATACTTAAAACTTCCTCTAATACTTTATCCAGCATCTCTTCTGGGGTTGCAGCCGTGGCGCCGATTTGACTGATGCGGCCCATCACATCCAAATAGCGTATCTGAGTCATTCTTTCTAATTCGGATTTTTTGCGACTTTCAAGCAGCATCGATAGCGCTACACCCACAACAGTGAGCACCAACATATATAGCCAGAAATTAAGCAGCCCTGTAGGGACTTGATTATTTGTAACACCACCTACCTGCAACACCATGCCCAGCAACATTTGTGTTGCTGTCATTACGATGATAAGTAAAGCGCCATGGAGGCCAAAGCGTACTGCAGCCCACGTGACAAATAGAAAAATCCAGTAACCTCTAGCGGTCTCTCCAAAAAAATCTTGGAACCAGCCTAAAAAAATAATTTGCCCTGCAAAAAAAGCCAAAGTAAAAAAGAAAACAGTTTCAGCGATTCGCCTACGGTGCAACCAATCTTTAGGGGGATTTTTCCAAACGAGAATGAGAGGCGTAAATATTACGATGCCAAGCATATCTCCCTGCCACCAATGGAATGCATGCGATGCAAAATCCTGCCTGGCGACAAGTCCTGAAATAGTTAATGCCCCCACCCCTAATTCTGCGCCAATAAGAGAAGTTAACGCGCCAAAAAAACCTAGCCAGAGAAAATCTCTAGGATGTAAGAACTTGGGACTAAATCGAACGACGCGCGAAAGCAACCATAAGCCAGCTAATGCCTCAAGGGTGTTGCCTCCTGCAATTAAGAGAGATGTTCCAAATAGGTTGCCTGCCCATACATTGCCAGCAAGGGCGCCCAGAAATATGCCAGGCCAATATTTTTTACCGCCGATTAATAAGGATGCTAGCGCAATTCCGCTGGGCGGCCAGAAGATTGAAATGACGTCATAGGTAGAGTAAAAGCTAAGGGTAAGTTTGGCGACTAACGCATAAGCTAGCGCTAGGCCTGCAGTTCTTAGAAAATAAGCCCGATCAATCATTTTGCAGAAAGACCTTTTTGGTATGCGTGACTGCTTAATTACAGTACAAAACTTTTGCAGAACTTAAGGATTATTTTATATTTACTCTAATCGCTTAAGCTCACCCCTGAGCTTTAATTCTACACGCATTTTATTGTCGTGGTGTGTTAATCAATCGCTTTCAAACAGATAGTTATGAGCAAACCGCACGAACCTGAGAAATGTCCGTTAGCCCTTGCATTACTTTATTAATTCCATCTTGTTTGAGCGTGACCATGCCGTCGGCCAGAGCTTGGTTTGTAATCTCACTCACCAGAGAACGTTTTTGAATTTTGTGTCTCAAGTTGGGTGTGACAGTCATCAGCTCATACAAACCTAAACGGCCGCGGTAGCCAGTATTGCTGCAATGTTTGCAACCTTTGGCTTTGTATAAAGTAAATTGTAGTGTGCTGCTTCTTCCAGCCATCAAGTACATTCGCCGCATCTAATTCTGTATTGTTTACATATTCAGCTGCCAGCGCCTCTATTTCAGCCTCGTCGGGTGAGTAAGCTTCCTTACATTCCGGGCAAAGTGATTTTGCAAGACGTTGCGCTAAAATTCCCAACAAGGCATCGGCAAAATTAAAAGGATCCATCCCTAAATCCAGCATACGAACGATACTCTCGGGTGCGCTGTTGGTGTGCAGTGTAGAAAGCACAAGGTGACCTGTGAGCGAAGCCTCGATACCAATCTTGGTGGTTTCTTCATCACGCATCTCGCCCACCATAATCACATCGGGATCCGCACGCAGAAAGCTACGCATAGCTTGCGCAAACGTCCAGCCAATTTTGGCATTTACTTGCACTTGCCTCAGTCCCGCTTGTGTAATTTCAACAGGGTCTTCCGCTGTCCATATTTTACGCTCTGGCGTGTTGATATGCCCCAAAAGCGAATGCAGCGTAGTCGTTTTTCCTGATCCTGTAGGCCCACAAACCAGAATTAAGCCGTAGGAATGTGTCGCTAATCCCTGCAGTTTTTTAAGCGAATTCGCAGATAGACCTAATTTACCCATTGGCACAGGTTTGCTGGCAGCTAGCACACGCATTACGATGTCTTCTAGGCCGTTAGATGTAGGTACGGTTGCAACCCTTAGCTCAACCTTTGCATTGCCGAATTGCTGAAAATCAAGTTTGCCATCTTGTGGTTTGCGCCGCTCCGAAATATCCAGCTGAGACATAATTTTAATACGTGAAATCAATGCATTGCGAAAGTTTGCAGGAATCTCAAGATAAGGTGTCAGTGAACCATCTTTGCGAAAGCGTACGACAGTATTTTTCTTGTCCGGATAAGTTTCAATGTGGATGTCAGACACACCCTCTTTGTAGGCATCAATAATCATCTTGTTTACGAGTTGTACAAGGGTGTTATCAGATTCTGCTATTGGTTCGCTAGTCAGCTCTTTAGTCTTTGCGTTATCCTTATCTTCATCAAACAATTTGTTCGCTAGGTCATTGATTCCGGCTTCGTTACCTGCGTCAGCTTGGGATGCGCCTGCATTAAAATCAAACTCAATAGTGCCATCTGCATTTTGCAATGTTGAGCTAAACTCATCGTTAGAAAAATTTTGTGATTGATTATAGTAGCTGCTATATGCCTGCATGATGTCCTCATGTGATGCCATGGCAGGCAGAATTTTAAGCTGCGTAACAAACCGCAACTCATCAATCGCTTTGATGTTCATAGGGTCTTCTAAGGCCACCACTAGCATGCCCTCGTGCAGGCACAACGGCATCAATGTGTATTTTTTAGCAAGAGCAGCGTTTACTAAGCGAATTGCGTTGGGGTCGAAATTAAATTTGGATAGGCTGACATAAGGAATGCCAAGTTTTTTAGCGAGCGTGCCTTTTAAAGTGCGCTCATCCACAATACCCATCTCTATGAGGATTTGGCCTAAGCGTAAATTACGATTTTGCTTTTGTTTGTTGAGCGCCTCTTCTAATTGCGAGTCAGTTAGTAAATTGAGTTCTTTTAAGGCTTCGCCAAGTTTTAGTACAGGTTGCTTTTCTTGGTGGGTAATGGCTTGATGCAACTCATCAGAGGTAAGAATCTGATTTTCATTTAAATAATCGCCAATGCGTTTAGAGCGCAAACTCTTTTGGTGCTCCAAAGCATTCTCAATATCACCGGCAGATACAAGTTTTTCTTCGATTAATATTTCACCAATCTGCAGTCCAACCTGATAGTTTTTGATTGCGTGATGCGGTATAAAGTGGCGCTCCACGGCATCGTTATTTTCTAATACTGGATAAATATAAAGACCGGCCTCTGTGTTTACATGACCTAAAGTGTTGCCAGTTACGCTAGTGCCATCAATATACTCAATCGTATAGACTTGTTTTTCAGTGGGCGGGAAGACTTCCTGCGCACGCGCTTCCAGAAAGTTTTGTTCAGAAGTAAACTTGGTTGGCCATAAAAGTTGCAAACTTTTAATTTTGTCAAAGGTGATAATTTGGTGAACATTGCTACTTACTGGCTGAAGTAAAATACGCGACTCTTCAGGTGAAAATCGAATCAGATGACCCGCGTGCGCTCTGCCGCTGATTGGCTCAACAATACATCTTTCCAGTGCCGGTTTATCTGCATCGGGCACAAAAGAAAAATAAGGCGGTTTAGGCCAAACAAATGTGCTGCTTTCTAAGCCTATATTTAATGCGATATGTCCCATTTACAAATCTCTATTTCCCTAATTGGTTAAGCAATTTAACTATAAAACGCGGATGAAGTATTGCGTTATGCTATTGCACTTGATATAGCCTTATTACGGCACTGGAATAGAAAAGTTAAATTAATCGAGAATGGTTTATGCAACTGAATACAGCAAGTTCAGTGTTACTTTGTAAAAGCTAGAAATGACAAAGGGCTAGCCTAAGCTAACCCTTTGATTTATATTGGCGCGCCCGAAGAGATTCGAACTCCTGACCCCTTGGTTCGTAGCCAAGTACTCTATCCAGCTGAGCTACGGGCGCGTAAGGTGCGCATTATACACAAATTTGGCGCATTTTTGCGGCAAAACCTTGTAGTTAGTAACAAATTCTTACTTAATGTTTAATCATTACGTGCCGCACCACGGTGTAGTCTTCTAGGCTGTAACCTGATAAATCTTTACCGTAACCTGATTTTTTCAGACCACCATGCGGCATTTCAGAAACCAGCATAAAGTGCGTATTCACCCAAGTGCATCCATATTGCAGCTCTGCTGATGCGCGCATCGCCTTGCTAACATCTTTTGTCCAAACAGAGGATGAAAGACCATAGTCTGAATCGTTTGCCATTTCTATTGCTTGATCAATACCCTTAAATCGCGTAATGGTGACCACAGGGCCAAATACTTCTTTGCAGACGATTTCATCTGTCTGTAGCGCTCCCGCAATCACGGTGGGGGAATAAAAGAAACCACCGCCAGCCAGCTGTTTGCCTCCCGCTGTGACTTCCATATGCTTGTTAGCTTTTGCACGCTCTACAAAGCCTGCTACACGTTCGCGTTGGCGAGCGGAAATGAGCGGACCCATTTCAACGCCATCTTCTTTTTGCGTGCCAGTTTTAATGGAGGCTACTGCGGCGGAATAGTCTGCAACAAATTTATCGTAAATTTTATCTTCCACATACAAGCGGCAGGCCGCGGTGCAGTCTTGTCCGGCGTTATAAAAGCCAAATGCACGGAGATTTTGGATTGCATCGGCAATGTCAGCATCACTGAAAATAATAACAGGCGCTTTGCCGCCAAGCTCCAGAGTGTGTACGCTTGATGCCATTGGCAGCATTTTCCAGCACGCGGCTACCCGTGCCAACATCACCAGTAATGGAGGTCATGCGCACTTGCGGTTGCGCAATAAGTGGCGCTCCCACGGTTTGGCCACGCCCAAGCACGATATTGACTACGCCTTTAGGGAAAAATCTCATGAATCAGCTCAGCAAGTTTAAGTGTAGTGAGTGGTGTCATTTCAGAGGGCTTGAGTACACACGTGTTGCCTGCAGCCAGTGCGGGGCCTAGCTTCCAGGCGGCCATCATAAGCGGATAATTCCAGGGCGCAATAGAAGCAATAACGCCAACGGGATCGCGGCGAATCATGCTGGTGTGGCCAGCCAGATACTCGCCGGCGGCGCTGCCATGCATATTGCGCGCGGCACCTGCAAAGTAACGAAAAACATCAGCCACAGCCGGCAGTTCATCGCCAAGTGCAGCGGCATAAGGTTTGCCACAATTAAGGGATTCTAATTCGGCTAATTCAGTAGCGTGCGCATCAATACTATCTGCAAGTGCCAGTAGCATGGTGGCGCGGTCTTTTGGCGTGGTTTTAGACCATGCCTGAAAGGCAATAGCGGCGGACTTGGTGGCTTGCTCTACTTGGGCAAGTGAGGCTTCTTTAATATTGGCAATGACTTCACCTGTGGAAGGGTTTATAATCGCTTCGGACGCGCCTTCCCCAGCAACAAATTTTCCGTCAATGAGCATTTTATGCAGTTGTATGTTTGCCATCGTTCTTTCTCCATTAAAACACAAATCATGCACCTGAAATGATAATTTTGCCAGCCAGTAGACGTAAAAAAAGGCGCCGGAGCGCCTTCTTTTATCAAGCAATATTACCAAGTACGTTTAACAAAGAACCACAGTCTTTCATGGTTAGTATCTCTACCATCGGTAGCGTTGTAATAGAAACTCATCTTTTCACATGGAATGTATCCGTGTAGTAAGCACCAGCACTAAAGCCTTCAATTGGCTTGCCAGCACTCGGGATTGAGAAGTTTCTACTCAAACCAATCGCCACAGTCACCTTGTGAGCCTAGCAAGTTTGGTGTATGTTGATAACCCACTTTAGCCAAGAAGTTTAAATCAGCCAATTGGCAATGTGTAGTTAAATTTCAACTCATTATAGGTTGCACCATCTGTGTCGCGACGTTCCATCTTTTGTAAAATCTTGCAGCATGCACCGTAGTAATCTGTAGGAATGTAGTAGAACGTGTAAGTGAACCATTTGTATGATAATGCAGCAGAAACTTCAAATGTATCTTGTTTGTTGCCACCTTTGAACCGCCGTTGAGAATGAATCTTCACGGTCTGGATAATAGTAATAATTACCCAAGAAGTTTACACCAATGCCATTTTCAAACGTATGTGCATAACCGAAGTACCAGTCAGTTTCATAACTGATTACCGCCAGATGAAAGCCATCTGTACACCATGACCAGTAAACTCTTTATCAATGTTAGACCACCAAGTACCCACATAAAAACCGCTGCTATGTCCTAAATCCGCACCAACTTGTAAAGCCGGGCCATCGCTCAAAGAAACGCCGCGGAAAATATATTCACTGAACAAACCAGCATTAACTGTGAATGTCCAATCCGACGCTGGTTCTTTAGGAGCTTCTGCAGCTGCAGGCGCTGCCGCAGCAGGCGCAGCTTCTGCAGCTGGAGCAGCTTCATCTGCTTGTGCTAGGCTAGCACCTAGCAACAATGGTGTAGCACAAAGCGCTGCTAACAATTGACGATTTAAGTATTTATTCATGACGATTACCCTTTATCATTTAAAAAAATTTGCTAAAAATTATGTATTAAGTTGACAATTCAGCTGTTCTAAACTACGCACCAAAATGTGGCGCTTTGCACTTTATTGGTGCGAACAACTTAATGTAACTTATTGTTTTACAAGCCCATTCTAACCTTATAAATCATCTTGCGTCTAGCAAGTATTAAGTAAATATTAAATATACTTAATAAAACTACTTGTTTATTGATTATTTATTAAGCTTTTGTATCATTTTTACAACTTAGTGTGACTATATGTGTAACTAAGCTGTAATAAAAGAACCACTTTAAGTGGCCTTGATAGTACCAATAGCAATTTCCTTGCCATCATTTTAGGCTGATGGGCACGTCACTTTCTATCGCATTTATGTCGCTTTCGTCTTTTAGCCCAACGCCAGTGCATTTAAGCTTTAGCGCCTCGCGCGCAAGCCATATGGCTTTGTAGGCAGCAGCTTCATACTTCAAACCTTCTGGGCGCACGTTAGAAATACAGTTTCGTTCTGAATCTTGGCGTCCGGGTTTGGGTGAGTAAGTAAGGTATATGCCCAGGCTATCGGGCGAACTCAAGCCAGGTCGTTCCCCCACAAGCATCAACACTAATTTTGCTTGCAGCAGGCTGCCTACATCATCACTCAAAGCAACGCGTGCTTGGCTTGCAATTACAACTGGCGCTACTTTCCAATCGGCTGGTATACGTTCGCGCAGCGCTTTGAGCATGGGCAGGGCATGGCTTTTGATCGCCATGGAAGATAAGCCGTCACCTATTAAAATAACCAGATCAAACCCCTTTTGGGGATGAGCCGCTAGCGTTGCAGCGCTCTGCTCGCTCAAACGGCGGCCTAAATCTGGGCGTAGCAGGTAGGTTTGGCGGTTGTTGGTCGCGGATTCTACGGTAATCGTTTCAAAGTCAGCCCGCTTTAGCTCGCTGCAAAGTGCGTTTACATCCAAAGGCAAATGTACGGCATCACGCGCCATTGCATGTGCAAGGCCGAAATCCAAAACTTCTTGCGTAGGTAAGCTCACGCCGGTGCGCCCAAGCGCAATGCGCGCTGCGGTATGTGGTTTTAGGTGATGCCAAGGGTCGTGCTCGACATGCAGAGCGATTTTTTTCTCGTTCATTGCAATGCCAGCACTTTCGGCATATTAGCTAAAAGCTGGTGGTGAGATTTGATGCCTTTAATATGACCATCTGCATTCATCGTGCCCATGTGTTTAAGCCAAGTCTCGAATTCTGGAGCCGGCTTCAGACCAAGTACGCTCCGCAAATATAGCGCGTCATGGAACGATGTGGTTTGGTAATTCAGCATAATGTCGTCCGCACCAGGAATGCCCATCATAAAAGTTAGCCCCGCTGTAGCAAGGAGCGTCATCAGGTTGTCCATGTCGTCCTGATCGGCCTCTGCATGGTTGGTGTAGCAAATATCGCAGCCCATTGGCACGCCAAGTAATTTACCGCAAAAATGATCTTCAAGCCCCGCGCGAGTAATTTGTTTGCCGTCGTATAAGTATTCCGGCCCAATAAAACCGACGACAGTGTTTGTCAGCAGGGGTGAAAATGCGCGTGCAACAGCATAAGCACGTGCTTCACAGGTTTGCTGGTCGATACCGAAATTGGCGTTGGCAGATAAAGCTGAGCCTTGCCCTGTTTCGAAATACATCACATTGCTGCCCACAGTGCCGCGATTTAAAGCGTGTGCTGCTGACTGTGCTTCACGCAGTATATTTAAATTGATACCAAAGCCCGTGTTAGCTTTTTCTGTGCCGGCAATCGATTGAAACACCAAATCTACTGGCGCACCTTTTTCCATGAGCTGAATTTGATTGGTGACGTGAGTTAAGATGCAAGATTGCGTGGGGATGTTATAGCTTGTAATCACCTCATCCACCAAATGATACAAATCCATCAGCGCGGGGATGCTGTCGGTCGCTGGATTGATGCCGATTACTGCATCGCCAGCTCCGTATAGCAAGCCATCTAGCATGCTTGCCGCAATGCCTCGCATATCGTCTGTTGGGTGATTGGGCTGCAAGCGAACACTTAATCTATTTTCAAGACCAATCGTATTTCTAAATTTAGTCACCACGCGACATTTGCGCGCAACCACAATCAAATCTTGGTTACGCATTAGCTTGCTTACGGCTGCGGCCATTTCGGGGGTAATGCCTGTGGCAACTCGGGCTAATGTCGCACTATCGGTTGTGTCGGATAGCAACCAATTACGAAAATCTCCCACATTCAAATGGCTGATTTCACCAAAAGCCTTTGCGTTATGTGTGTCAATAATCAGTCGCGTGACTTCATCTTCCGCATATGGAATTAAGTGCTCTTCCAAGAATTTTTTGAGCGGTACTTCGGCCAAACACATACGCGCCGCCATGCGTTCGGCATAAGTTTCTGCCGCTACGCCAGCCAAATAATCACCAGAGCGAGCCGGAGTAGCCTTTGCCATTAGGGATTTTAAATCGGCAAATTGGTAATTTTGCGTACCTACTGTATGCGTATAAGCCATGCTTTTCCTGTGTTAACTCATTGACTCTAAACGATTGCCAGCCGCTTTATGTTGGAGTATATCAAAAGCCTTTTCAGCAATCACACTACCAGCTTCAATTGGCGGCAAGCCGCCTGAATAGATATTGGATATTACGCTGTATTCAAAACGAATGTCAGCATTCCCACTAAATTTTGCAGCAGTTTTTTGGGTTGATTCATCTAAGCGGTAGGCAAAATAGGCGGATAAGCTACGTGAAGCAAGTGCATCGCCACCTGGACGCTCGCCAATGAGTAATATTGTTAATTTAGTTTGCAAGGCTTCACCGATGTTTTCTGCCAGTTTAACGCGCCCTAAAGGGGCAAGTATTGGCTGACCAATTTTTAGTTCACGGCTATTTAAGCCATCCAGCAGTACAGGCAAGAGCTCTGGCATGTTGTGATGGACGGCTTCCGCACTTAATCCGTCTGAAACTATTATTTGAATGTCGGTGTTTTCTGCGTTCAAACCAACTTTGTTCGACAAGTTTGCGCCTAACTCTGGGTCGTTAAGATGTGCGTGCTTATCCGCGGCCGCAGTAGGTAAAACTCTAAAAGTAAATTCGCCAATTTCTTTTGGCCTTAACTCTGCGTAAATTGCCTCGCGACCAATTGCCTGATTCGCTTTGAGTATGCGAGATACATCGTTTGCTGGCCGTGGGCCAGCATTTTTGCCGCCGTAATAGGCGGGAACAGACTCCCTTAAGCGCTGCAGTGTTGCCTCGCTTTCACAAAAAATTTGTGGCTTGCCCCAGTTAGGCCCACGTATTACATCTCCATTTTCATCTTTTGTAAAAATGCCGCGCTGTAATGCCCAAGCTAAATATTCAGGTGCAGGAGTTAAGTTTTGTGTCTCACGCAAAGTTTGGTCGTCATTGCCGCTGGTATCAAAATAAGCGAGCATGCGGTCAGTACCTAAATACACATCCATAAAAAAGTTTGCACCTGCTGCTGTAAGTAATTGCGTCGCCATTTGCTGGCCTTCTATCGTCACTTGCGAATGTAGCGTGTAACAAGGTGCCATGCCCATCGGCAAGCCCATGAGTTTGCCCATAAAGTGATCTTGCAGATTAGAAAAAATCATTTCGTGGTTGTCATAATGCGTTTCAGGCCCAATAAAACCGGTAACATTGTTGACCATGAATGGCGAGTAGCGGCGGGCAAGGCCGTAGCACAGGGCTTCGGTCGTTGTCATATCCATGCCCTCATGCTTGTTGTAGGTATATTCGCTGCCTTGACCGGTTTCAAAATACATAAAATTTTCAGCAGTTTTGCACAATGTACCACGTGACTTCATCGTGTGATAGGCGCTGTCTAGCAAGTCCACGGTCACATCAAATTCATCTGTGAGTGTAGATTCTGTCCCCGCCAAACTTTGAAATATGACTTCTACAGGTGCGCCATTATCCAAGCAAGCTAGCTGCGTTTTAATATGTGATAACACGCAAATTTGTGTAGGGGCACCTGTTTCGTTGCGTAGCTTATCGAGATGATGCAGGCAGGCGCTGATGTTTGCCACTGTATCAATTGCCGGATTTAGGCCAATAATTGCATCGCCAGAACCCATACTTAAGCCAGAGTAAACTAAGTAGCTGATGCCATTCAAATCATCTGTGGGATGGTTTGGTTGCAGGCGTGATGACAGGGTGCCCTGCAGGCCAATAGTGGTGCGGGCTTTGGCAACAGTAATACCTTTAAGTTTTTTGGCGAGAAAAATGAGTTCATGCGTATCGAGTAATTTTGTGAGCGCTGCTACCATCACCCCGGTAAGCGCGGTACCAATTTGTGCCATGCGCTGGCCCGTGGAATTTAGTAAGTAATCTTTTAGTTCTCCGATGCTGAGGTGCGAAATTTCAGCGAAAACCGTGTGGTTAATATCGTAGTTTACGCGCATGACACTATCGATTTCGTTTTTACTATTGCTGAGTGGACGGTCGAAAATATGCTGTAAGGTTAATTCGGATAAAACTTTACGTGCAGCTTCTCGCATCACTTCGTCGGTCGCTGCAAGGCTGGCGTTGCGGTCACCTGCTTTGCTGATATCTGCTGCGCCAAGTAGTTGTTTTAAATTGAGGAATGTGAATTTACGGCCATGCAAATCTATTTCATAAGCCTGTTGAGGCGTTATCTTAGGCAAGAGAATTTGATTTAAGCTAGATAATTCTTTCATCATATATGCTTTAGTACATGCCATAAAAAGAAACTGGCACAACGCCTTGCCGCACTTTGCCAAGATTAACAAAGTGTGCGTCGCGCGTAACTATTTCGTCAATTACCACCAATTGTATGCCCAATTTCCCCCAATTTGTAATGTAGTTACCAAGTGTTTTACCCATGTTGCCTTCAATCAATAAAATAATCGGTTTTTTTAACTGAATCGCAGCAATTTCTTTAGAAAACATTTGTGAAAAATCACGAATCTGTCTTAAGTTGATATTGGCTTGAGTGATTTGTAGGCAAGCGCCATTTGCATGAGTGCTGGCAAGCAACAGCACTTCTTGCCAAACTTTTATTGGCGCGTCAATCGGCAGCTTTGCCAAAATGGGTATGTCGTTTAAAGGTAATAAATCTGGATTTGGTAGATAAACACTACTGCCTGAAATTTCCGTACTGTTAAGCGCAAGTCCATATACTGTGGCGCGACCAAGATTTTCAGGTTTATGCGTTTTTAAATGTGTCGACAAAACTGGCGATGCGACAATTGCTTTTGCTATATCAATACCAAAATCCCCGTAAAAAGTAGTGCCTGGCACTGGGTCGCCAGCTGCGAGTTGATATACAAGCTCTCCCACGCCGCCAGAAAAGGTGATTTTTGATGCACAGTAAGGCATGTTTGCAGTGGCTTGCACGTGCATCTTAGCAATAGGCGTATCAAAAAAATCTCTGTCATTTAATACAATGGCCTCTAAGGCTTGTATGTAAAATTCCATGATATGTTTGCATTCATTAGCAGTAAGCGTGTCGCCTACGCCTTTTTTTATTTCAAAAGCATGGAGTAGTGCAAGTGCATACTGCGAAACAGCGACAAGCTGATAGCTGCCGGGCACGAACTGAAAGTGACGTGCACCGATATAGTGAGATGCTGTCGTATGCACATTACCATTGATGCCAATTGCGCTATTTGTGGTGCCTCCGCCTATGTCTAGGTTGAGTATTGACGTTTCAGCATAATAGCGGCTAAGTGATGCACAACTGCCCATAAAGGCTAGCCAGGATTCTAAATGTGGGTCACCTGCGGCTACAATTGCCGCGTTTGGTATTAGCTTTGCAATTAACTTACGAATGCTTTCAACATTAGCTTGTTGTGCTGCAAGGCCTGTAATGATTACGCTTGCAGAAAATAACTCGGCAGTGTTGATTTTGCTTTCAACTAGCCATTTTTGAATTAGTGCTGCGACTTTGTTCGCATCAATATTATTCCCTACAAATGGCGTAAAAACTGGTGTTGCGCGATAAATAATGTGTGGTGCACTGAGCTTTGCTGTGCCGGATATTCCATCGGAGGTTATTGACGCAGTGACAATTAGAGCGCTACAAGTAGTAGAGCCAAAATCTAGCCCCAGTAATAGGGTGCGATTTTGGCTCATGGTTTGCTACCTAAGAAAAATCTATTATTTCATTGAATCAGCCATTTTTGGTGGGCCTTTAAAGCGTTTTTTCTCACCAAATACGAACCAGAATACTGCCATAACAACTAGCATGGCAATTGTTACATAAAGTACTTTTTCATTCGGTGGCTGTATGCCCACAACAACTAGGAAGCCGCCACCGATTACAGCTAGTATGGCTACGAGTTTTGACATGCCACCTAAATCAAACGGGCCTTTATGCTTCCAAGTTTTGCCTTCTGCCAGAATGCCTGCAGCAGTAGGCATGATGTAAGAAATATAAAGGAATACTGCACAACCTACTGCCAGCACGCTGAAAGCTGCCGCATATAAAGTTGCAGCAATCGCTAAAATTGCAGATACCCAAACAGCCGCTACAGGTGTTTTTAAAGTGGGATTAACAGTTTTGAGCAGATATGAGCCCGGCAAACCGCCGTCGCGCGCAAAGGCATACATCATGCGAGAGGTAGACGTTAAGCAAGCCAAACCACACAAGAAGTTCACTAAGAAAATACCTAAGCCTAAGATATTTTTTAACATCACAGGTAATGTGCCTAAAAGCGCATCAAAAAACCCAAAACCTTGTTTTACACCTTCAGTTAAATCTGGCATCACTAATACAAAAGTGCAGATCATAATCCAGCCAAAAATCACAGAGTACACCACGGAACTGATGATGCCTTTCGGTACTGTTCTTGCAGCATCACGCGTTTCTTCTGACGTATGAGCTGAAGCATCAAACCCTGTAACGGTATATACAGCAAGTAAGAGACCTAGCAAGAAAGGGAATACCATGCCTTCACTTGCTGGCCATACACTGCCTTCAGCGCCAGTAAAATTGGTAAAGGTGTATAACCTAGAAAAATCAATTGGCGTTTGATTGTAGGCTAACAAAGATACTGTTAACACAGCGGCAATAATCATAATCAAATAGCCTGATAAGTCTGTAATTTTGGTGGTGAACCTAGGAAAGCGATAAATTAGGACGGCTTGGATAGCAGTAATCACCGCAATGTGAATTATTTGCTCCCTGTAACCATAGCCAGATACATCTATACCCAGAATCGGCGCTGCCAAGCCCTTATAGAAAAAGTCATACACCGCAAAATTAACTGATGCCACCACAAATATTAAGCCTAGCAAATTAAACCAAGCGGTACACCAACCAAAACCTTTGCCACCCAATATGGAACCCCAGTGATATAAGCCGCCTGCAGTAGGATAAGCCGATGCAATTTGTGCCATGGCAAGTGCAACAATGGCAGCAAATAAACCACCTACTAGCCAGCCGATGCCGATAGAAGCACCGCCTGCACCGCCTAGTGCAAGTGGAAAGGCGGAGATCCCGCCAGCTAAAATACAAATGATAGAAAAAGAAATGGCAAAATTAGAAAAGCCACCCATGTGTCGGTGTAGCTCTTGTTCATAGCCCATGCTCTTTAGGTATGCGGCATCTGCATCAGCCGCGTGTTTATGCTGGTCACTCATTTTATTATCCCCCTGATTCCTACATGAATAAAAATTGCGTTTACGTAATTACATACTACCTTTCTATTGCCAGACCTTTACTACAAAACTAAAAAAACAAAACCGGTGTCAATCATGTGCTTTCTCTTGATAAAAATCAAGCTGCAAAAATCAGGCCAATGTGAGCGCTTGTATGCAGGAGTTAAATGTATTTAACAATTTATCAATATCATCCTCTGTCGTGGCAGGACAAACCAATAGCATATTGTGGAAGGGTGTAATTAACACGCCGCGATTCAGCAGATAAAGATGAATTGTTTGCTCCAGTTCGCTATCCAGTATTTGTGCCGCCACGCTACCATTTTTTGGCGGTGTTTCTGTAAATTGAAATTCTGTCCGTGCGCCAACTTGAGTTACGCACCATGGTAGCTGATATTGCCCAATAATAGTGCGCAATCCCGTTGCGAGTTTATTAGCTAGTTTAAACATTTTCGCATAAGCCGCCTCAGTCATAACCTCTTCTAAAGTGGCACGCATTGCCTTTATTGCAAGCATGTTAGCGGTAAGTGTTGTGCCTATGCCAGAGTGCCCAGCAGGTGCATTTTTTTTTGCGTTTACAGCTGCAATTGCAACTTGCTCGCTCATGCCATAAACAGCACAGGGCACGCCACCTGCCATCGGCTTTCCAACGACTAAGCAATCAGGCTTTAGTCCATATGCTTGGGTATAGCCACCAGGCCCGGTGCTGATTGTGTGAGTCTCATCGAGTATCAGTAGAGTACCGGCATTACGGATAATCGTTTGTGCCTTTTCCCAGTATCCATCTTCTGGCAATACCATGCCT
The DNA here is from genome assembly GCA_963752495.1 of uncultured beta proteobacterium. Lineage (GTDB taxonomy): Bacteria > Pseudomonadota > Gammaproteobacteria > Burkholderiales > Methylophilaceae > CAVVYJ01. The sequence continues at coordinate 222,408 of CAVVYJ010000005.1, read as the reverse complement.
ATGTTGGTCATCACAGGCTCAGCAAGCACACAAGCTATATCGCCTTCTGCCAGCGCACTCTCTAAAGCAGCCAAATCATTAAATTCGACCACTTTGGAGTACTGCGTTAAATCGTAGACTTGGCCAAGCAAGCTATCGCGCTGTGTTGGAACGCCGTCAATTAAATCCACAAAAACATCATCTACCGTGCCGTGGTAGCAGCCGTTAAAAATTAAAATCTTTTTACGCCCTGTGGCGGCACGTGCCCAGCGGATTATAAATCGGTTTGCATCAGAGGCTGTCATGGCAAATTGCCAGTAGGGCAGGCCAAAGCGGCGGCTCAGCTCTTGTGCAACCCATACGGCATCTTCGGTTGGCAACATCGCGGTATAGCCTTTATCGGCTTGCGCTTTAATGGCATCAGCCACTGCTTTTGGCGAGTGGCCGAACATTGCGCCAGTATCACCCAAACAAAAATCCACGTAGTGATGACCATCGACATCGGTAAAATGTGCACCTTGCGCACTTTCTACATACAAGCTAAAAGGCGTAGACCAATCGGTCATCCAGTGTAGAGGCACGCCAAACAATAGGTGTTTGTCTGCCTGCTTTGCTAAGGCTTGAGCCTGTGGCATTTTTGCGGAAAAGTTTGCCTGCTCCTCTGCAAAGAGTCTGCGAGCTGCTTCCATATTGATGCCGTGACGAACCATATTTAGGCTTGATGTCCTAAGTAGCGCCTATCCCAGCTTCCCACTTCGTGCATAAAATGCGCTAGCTCGATTTCTTTCACGTTGAGAAAAGCATTTATAAACTCGTCGCCAAAAATTTCTCGCGCGTGTTTGCTATTAGCCAGCTGAGAAAGCGCACTTTCTAGACCAATTGCAATCTCGCGTGGAAATTCATACCCGTCACGATCATCTACTGGTGGACGCGGTTTGAGTTTTTCTTGCATTCCGCGCAATCCGCATGCCAGTGATACTGCCATTGCCAGATAAGGGTTAGCATCGCTGCCAGCAAAGCGATTTTCTACACGTCTTGCCGCGGCATTTGAATGTGGCACACGTAAACCGATGGTGCGGTTGTCATGCCCCCATTGCATATTAAATGGCGCTTGTGTGCCGCGTGCGTATCGCCGCCATGAGTTGACATAAGGGGCGACCAGAGGCATTAAATCTGCCAAATAGGTTTGTAGTCCCGCAATGAAGGCATAAAAGTCAGGCGTCGCCTCACTTTTTGTATTGCTGAAAATATTGCTACCATTTTTATCGACGATACTTTGGTGTAAATGCATGGAGCTACCATCATAATCGGCCAGCGGTTTGGCCATAAAGACCGCGCTTAAGCCATGCTGGGCAGCAATTTCTCGCATAGTATGTTTAAATAAAAGCACATCATCAGCCAACTTCAAGGCATCGCCGTGTAGCAAATTGAGTTCAAACTGATTCGGCGCCATTTCGTGTAGCCAAGTATCGGTGCGGATTCCCAAGGCATCATAAGCAGCTTGTAGTTGATTCCAAAATGGCGCTAATTCTGAGGTGGAATTGAGACTGTAAGCCATTTGCCGCTCGTTCTCCACGCTGCCGCCACGCATGGAAGGATAGGTAAACCCGTTTGCATCAAGACCATCTCGCTTAAATAAATAAAACTCGATTTCTGGCGCAACAACTGGCTTTAAGCCTAGTTTTTCGTAATGTGCGAGCACTTTTTTAAGCACATTGCGCGGTGCATGTTCTGAAGGCGTACCATCAAAATTCATGCAATCGTGAATCACCCAGGCGCGCTCAGGCGCCCATGGCAACTGCCGGATGGTGGTGTAATCAGGTTTTAGAATCGTGTCATTATCTATCGCGCCGATAACATGGTCATCACAGTATTCACCATTGATAGTTTGCAAAATCACCGCGCGTGCGATGCGCAATTCTTTGCCTTCAGCAAAATCGTGGGCACGCATCACTTTTCCTCTAAGTGTAGCGTTGATGGTAGGGAATACGCATTCCACTTCTTTGATTTTTTTAGACTTTATAAATTCAGCAGCTTGTTTTAAATTCATAGCTATCCCTTATTAACGCCCCGTAGGCATCACGAACTCTGCACCAGCGCTAATGCTGTTATTTGGCCAGCGCTGTGTTACGGTTTTAATGCGCGTGTAAAAGCGCACACCTTCTGGCCCGTAAATCGCGTGATCTCCAAAAATGGATGATTTCCATCCACCAAAGCTATGGAACGCCATTGGGACCGGTATTGGTGCGTTGACCCCGACCATGCCGACCTCGATTTCGCTGACAAATGCACGAGCAGCACTGCCGTCTCGGGTAAAGATTGCCGTGCCGTTACCGTATTCGTGGGCGTTAATCAAATCCACGGCCTCTCTGTAAGTTTTGACGCGCACCACGCAGAGCACAGGGCCAAAAATCTCTTCGCAGTAAATTTTCATGCTGGGCTTTACATGGTCGAACAGTGTGCCTGCTAAAAAGAAACCGTCTTTTGGTGTGTCAAGCTTACGTCCGTCTACGGTAACCGTCGCGCCCTGCGCCTCGCCGCTGTCAATGTAGCCTCGCACTTTATCTCGGTGCTGTGCAGTAATCAGCGGGCCCATTTCTGCGCGCGAGTCCATTCCGTCAGCGATTACAATGTCTTTTACTTTTGGTGTGAGCTTGGTAACGAGTTCGTCCGCTACTTTGTCGCCCACCACCACCGCGACGGAAATCGCCATGCAACGTTCGCCCGCTGCCCCATACGCCGCACCCATCAAGGCATCTGCTGCCATGTCCAAATCCGCATCGGGCATAATCAACATATGGTTTTTTGCGCCACCCAGCGCTTGTACGCGCTTATGGTTGGCGTTAGCTGTAGTGTGAATATATTTGGCGACTGGTGTGGAACCAACAAAGCTAATTGCTTTAATTTTTGAGTGATTCAGCAGCGCATCAACGGCTTCTTTATCGCCGTGCACAACGTTGAAAACACCTTCAGGCAAACCTGCCTCAAGTAATAATTTGGCAAGATAAATCGCGGTGCTGGGTACGCGCTCCGAAGGTTTTAGTACAAACGTATTACCACACACAATGGCGAGTGGAAACATCCACATGGGAACCATGGCTGGAAAGTTGAATGGTGTAATACCAGCCACCACGCCCAACGGTTGACGCATGGAGAAACTATCGACATCGGTGCCGACATTTTCAGAAAACTCACCTTTTAAAAATTGTGGTGCGCCGCACGCAAATTCTACATTTTCCAGCCCGCGCTGAAATTCAGCGGCAGCGTCTGCCAGTACTTTTCCATGTTCTTGTGAGATGAGTTTTGCGATTTCACCGGAATGGTGTTCCAGCAAGGTTTTGAACTTAAACATCACGCGAGCGCGGCGCAGTGGTGTTGTTGCCGCCCATTTTGGGAAAGCAGCTGAGGCCGCTTCTACTGCGGCATCTACATTAAGAGTTGTTGCCAACGGCACGCGGCTTGTCACCGCGCCAGTAGCGGGGTTAAACACGTCAGCAAAACGACCGTCTTTCGGCGCGATTTCTTGATTGTTTATCCAGTGTGGGGTTATGTTTATTGTCATAGTGATATTCCTATTTTTTTAAATGCGCGTAAGCGCTAGTTATTCTTTTACCTCGCGAATTGCCGCGCGTAATCCTTCTACCATGTCTTCCACTTCTTTTGGTGTGGAAATAAATGGTGGCGCGAGCGCAATCGTGTCCCCCGTGATGCGGAACAAATGTTTGTTAGCAAAACCATGCTCAAAAATCTTGAACGCGCGTAGGCCAGGTTTGCTAAATGGCTCAACATCTACCGCTGCGGCTAGTCCAAAGTTACGAATATCGGCGACACCGGTTTCACCTTTTAAGCTATGCACTGCGCTTTCTAGCACGGGTGTTAATTCACTGGCGCGCGCCAATAAACCTTCTTCCTGAATAATGTCCAAGCAAGCGAGACCCACGGCTGTGGCCATCGGATGGCCGGAGTAAGTGTAGCCGTGGAACAGTTCCGCGACGTGTTCAGGCTGGTTTACTTGCATAAAAGCTTCATAAATTTCGCGTTTTGCGATGATGCCGCCCAAAGGAATAACACCGTTAGTGACCGCTTTAGCGAAGGTGATGATATCTGGCGTGACCTCTAATTTTTGCGCGCCAAAGTTGGTTCCAAGGCGACCAAATCCGGTAATCACTTCATCAAAAATCAGCAAAATGCCATATTTATCGCAAATGCTGCGCAGTTTTTGCAAGTAACCAATAGGCGGGACAATTACGCCTGCTGAGCCCTGCATAGGTTCTACAATGACGGCGGCGATGGTTGATGCGTCATGTAATGCAACCAAGCGCTCAAGATTATCTGCCAAATGCGCTCCCCAGGTTGGCTGGCCTTTGGAGTATCCCATTTGAGTAGCATCCCATGTGTGCGGTAAGTGATCCACTCCGGGTAACATAGCAGTAGCAAAGGCTTTGCGGTTGGCTACCATGCCTCCCACTGAAATGCCACCAAAGCCTACACCATGATAACCACGCTCACGCCCAATAAAACGGAAGCGCTTACTATCGCCACGCGCGCCGTGGTAAGCGAGGGCGACCTTCAGCGCAGTATCGACCGACTCTGAGCCGGAGTTGGTAAAGAATACACGGTCGAGGCCATTTGGCGCCATACCCGCAATCCGCTCGGCGAGCTTGAAAGTGGTTGGATTGCCTACCTGAAAGCCGGGTGCAAAATCCAGTGTTTGCGCTTGTTTGGTAAACGTTTCGACAATCTTAGGATGTGCATGTCCAAGCGGTGTGCACCACAAGCCAGACAGGCAGTCGAACAGTGTGCGATCATCTTCCGTCTTGTAATATGCGCCTTTGGCAGAAACTACCAGTTTTGGATGTTGCTTAAAATATTTATTAGGCGTGAATGGTAGCCAGAAATTTTCTAAATTTTGCGTCATATTTATACTGTTACCGCTTTTAATGATGCTTCTAGAATGTTCATGCCTTCGTCTAAAATGGCATCAGAAATGGTGAGTGGCACCATCACGCGCAGAACGTTGCCGTAGATGCCACAATTCAGCAGCAACAAACCACGCTTCGCCGCTTCTGTTTTGAGGGCGTTGGCGATGTCTGCTGCAGGCTTGTGCGGGTCGTTGTCATGGCAGAACTCCACACCAGTCATTGCGCCCAAACCGCGTACTTCGGTAATAAAGCCAAATTGACTTTTCATTGCATTAAATCTGCGACGCAATTTTTCGCCGATTTCTATGCTACGAGCGCATATTTTTTCTTCCTCAAGCACATCTAATACCGCATGTGCTGCCGCGATGGTAATCGGGTTGCCTGCGTAGGTGCTACCTAACCCACCTGGTGCGGCTGCATCCATAATTTCGGTTTTGCCAATAATCGCAGACAAGGTAAAGCCACCACCTAAGCCTTTTGCCAAGGTAATAATGTCTGCCTCAATTTCTGCATGCTCGTGAGCAAATAGCTTGCCACAACGGCCGATACCAGTTTGTACTTCATCTAACACCAGCAAAATGCCATGCTCGTCACACAGTGCGCGCAGGCGTTGTAAAAATGCGGGTGATGCGGGAATATAGCCACCTTCACCTTGCACTGGCTCAATAAAGATAGCGGCAACGCGGCTCGCTTCAATATCGTTTTTGAATAACGTGTGTAGTGCGCTAATCGAATCGTCTTCAGAAACCCCGTGCAAAGGATGAGGGAAAGGCACATGAAAAATCTCAGCAGGGAAAGGCCCAAAGCCTTTTTTGTACGGATCAATTTTTCCGGTAAGGGCGACTGAGAACATCGTACGGCCATGAAATGCACCTGTGAACGCGATGATGCCAGAACGGCCTGTGGCGGCACGTGCGACCTTGACTGCATTTTCTACTGCCTCAGCACCGGTATTCATAAAAAAAGTTTTTTTCGGCGTTGGACCAGGCGCTGCTGCATTCAAACGCTCGGCAAGTGCTACATAATGTTCATACGCCACGACTTGAAAGCAAGTGTGGCTAAAGTGATCTAGCTGTTGCTTAACTGCAGCAATCACTTTGGGGTGGCAATGACCGGTATTCACAACCGCGATGCCAGCGCAGAAGTCGATATAGCGTTTGCCCTCGACATCCCAAATTTCGCTGTTAAGTGCACGTTCAGCAAAAATTGCATGTGCATTGCCGATGCCTCTTGGAATTGCTGCGGCGCGGCGCGCCATTAAAGCTGTATTATTTTTCATGATATTTTCTCGCTCGTTAAGAGATTCCCATGCATAAGTATTTAATTTCTAAGTAGTCTTCAATGCCATATTTAGAGCCTTCGCGCCCTAAACCAGATGATTTCATTCCGCCAAAAGGAGACATTTCGTTGGAAATCGCGCCTGTATTAATGCCAACCATACCGTATTCCAAACCTTCTGCCACACGCCACACGCGGCTGATATCTTTTGAGAAAAAGTAAGCAGCTAGACCAAACTCCGTATCGTTTGCCATATGGATGGCATCTGCCTCTGTTTTAAAGCGGAAGAGAGGCGCAACTGGTCCAAAAATTTCTTCCTTGGCGACCAGCATGTCTTTTGTTACATTGGTCAAAACTGTTGGGGCAAAGAAGCTTCCACCAAGCTCGTGTTTATTGCCTCCCAGAGCAATGGTTGCACCTTTGGTTTTAGCGTCAGAAATCAACTCTTCTACTTTGGCTACAGCTTTGTCATCAATCATCGGCCCTTGCGTGACGCCATCCTCCAGACCATTTCCTACCTTAAGCTTGGCAACAGCTTCGGCAAGTTTTTTTGAAAACGCATCGTAAATGCCATCTTGTACCAGCATGCGGTTTGCGCAAACACATGTCTGGCCAGCATTGCGGAACTTGGAGAACATTGCACCAGCTACTGCGGCATCTAAATCGGCATCGTCAAATACGATAAACGGTGCATTACCTCCGAGCTCCATCGAAGTTTTTTTCACAGTTGGCGCACACTCTTTTAAGAGTTGAATACCGATTTCGGTTGAGCCGGTAAAACTGAGTTTGCGTACCAAAGGATTTCCAGTCATCTCACTGCCAATCTCTTTGGCGCTTCCAGTTACAATCGAAAGTACGCCTGCGGGCACGCCAGCGCGATTAGCTAATTCAACCAGAGCGAGTGCAGAAAATGGTGTTTGCGAGGCGGGCTTAATCACCATCGTGCAGCCTGCAGCCAATGCCGCGCCTGCCTTGCGCGTAATCATTGCTGCGGGAAAGTTCCATGGCGTAATGGCCACACACACGCCTATTGGCTCTTTCACCACCACCACTCTTGCATCGGCACGTGGAGCGGGAATCGTGTCGCCATACACACGTTTGCCTTCCTCGGCAAACCATTCAATAAACGAAGCTGCATAAGCGATTTCGCCTCGTGATTCGGTTAAAGGTTTGCCTTGCTCACTTGTCATTAAAACAGCGAGGTCTTCTTGATTTGCCAGAATCAAATCAAACCAGCGGCGCAAAATCCTTGCGCGCTCACCCGCAGTTTTACTTCGCCAAAGTGGCTGCGCAATGTTAGCTGCTTCAATCGCACGCCGTGTTTCTTGCACACCCATTTTGGGAACGGTGCCAATTACCTCACTGGTGGCCGGGTTGGTCACATCAAGGGTATTTTTGCTATCAGCGTTTAGCCAAGCCCCGTCTATAAAACATTGTTGGCGGAAGAGGGCGTTATCTTTTAAATTGAGTGTACTCATTTATATTTTCCTAAAGCATATCCAGCATACGGTGATACAACATGCCTGCCGCTGTCACTGGCGCGCGTAGCAGCTTGCCGCCTGGAAAAGGCGTATGCTGGATGTGTTGAAACATGGTTAAATTACTGGTATCTCCAGTAATCGCATCGGCAATCACACGCGCCGCAGCATTAGTTGCCACCACGCCAGAGCCGGAGAAACCTTGTGCGTAAAGTACACGCTTACTATCATCTGCATATCCAGATTTGTTGTTTTGGATTTCGGCATATACCGAAATCGGGCATGCGGTTCATCGAAATATCAATCAAGCCGCCCCAGCCGAAATCGATTTTCGTGGATTCCAATTGAGGGAATACTTTCAACATCTTATCTCTCATAATGGTTTTTAAATTGGCAGGGGCTTCTTTGCCTAAATAACTGCAGCCGCCGCCAAATACCATGCGCCTGTCGGCTGAAAGTCTGAAATAATCCAAAATAAATCGCATATCGACCACCGCGGCATTGCTGGGCAAAATCTCTTTGGCAAGAGTTTCGCTGAGTTGCTCGGTTGCGATAACCCATGAACCCACTGGCAAAATACGCTTGGCGAGTTTTTGTGCGGACGGGGTTGGTACGCCCTCCATAAATACATTACAGCCTAACACTAAGTTTTTGCATTTAATTGTGCCATTTTCAGTGTTTACGCGCACTCCGCCAGCATCCAATATCCATGCGCTTGCTGGGCTATGTTCATATATATCGGCACCACCATTTGTTAGTGCTTTTGCCAAGCCCAGCGCCAGTTTTAATGGATGTAAATGCCCACCATTTTTATCTAACACACCGGCAATATAACGTTTTGTTCCCACATACGTTGGCATTTCTGCAAGGCTAATCCATTGGTTTTTATAGCCATAATTTTTTGTGATATGCGCCTGCCAATCTTTAAGCGCAGCTTCATGCTTTGCAGAAATTGCGGCCTCGATGTGGCCAGATTGATAATCGCAAGCAATGTCATATTTAGTGATGCGTTCACGCAAGCTGTCTGCCGCACCGTGTGAAATCTGCCAGATTTTACGTGCACTTTCCATGTCCAGATGTTTTTCAAAGCTGCTTTGACTGCCACCAAACTCTGGAATCACATGACCGCCATTGCGCCCAGAAGCGCCAAATCCGATACGCTGTGCTTCTAATAAAACCACCTTAAGTCCACGCTCTTGTAGATTGAGTGCTGTATGTAAACCCATAAAACCGCCGCCGACGACACACACGTCGCAAGTGACTTCGCCGCTCAGTGCAGGGTAGTTAACTCGCGGCTGTGCAAGTGAGGCTTCGTAATAGCTTGGTGCTAAATTTGTCATGGATAGATTTCAATTCAGTTAGCTAAGTTTTATCCACGTGGTTTTTAATTCTGTGTATTTATCGAATGCATGCAGCGATTTATCACGGCCATTGCCCGACTGCTTATAACCGCCAAATGGTACGGTAATGTCATCCTCATCGTAGCAATTGACATGTATCGTACCCGCCCGCAGGGCTCGCGCCGTCAAGTGTGCGCGACTAATGTCACGTGACCATACTGATGCAGCCAAGCCATAAGGGGTGTCGTTGGCCATGTGAATGGCATCTTCAGGCTTGTCAAAAGTGAGCACCGAAAGTACGGGGCCAAAAATCTCTTCGCGAGCGATTTTCATGTCACTTTTTACATCTGTAAATATGGTCGGCGCAACGTAATAACCGCCTGTTTGTTCCATGACGCGATTGCCACCAGTGATGCAATTGGCACCTTCTTTCAAACCGGCATCAATATAGCGCATCACAGTTTTAAGTTGGGTTTCATCGACCAGTGCGCCCATCACGGTATTATCGTTGAGTGGGTCGGCGGGCTGGTAGTTTGGAATGAGACTTAAGGCTTTATCCAAAAACTGCTTCTGTATTTTTTTGTCGATAATTAAGCGTGAAGGCGCGTTACAGCTTTCGCCCTGATTAAAGAAAATAGAGCCAATACAGGCTTCTGCCGCCGCATCTATATTGGCATCTGCAAGCACCAAGAAAGGTGATTTCCCACCAAGCTCTGTCCATGCGCGTTTGAGGTTAGATTGGCCTGCATATTGCATAATCATCTTGCCAATGGGGGTAGAGCCGGTGAATGCAATGCAATCAACATCCATGTGCAGAGCCAGAGCGCTACCAGCTTCTTGCCCAAAACCTGGGACAACATTCAAAACGCCAGCAGGGATCCCTGCCTCCATTGCTAGCTCAGCAAGCTTCAATGCAGTAAGTGGCGATTTTTCAGATGGTTTAAGCACAACACTATTGCCAGCTGCCAGTGCAGGAGCCAGTTTCCAGCATGCCATCAGCATGGGGTAGTTCCATGGCACGATTGCGCCAACTACGCCGATAGGTTCGCGCGTGATGAGTGCAATTGAAGAGTGAGGAGTCGGGGCGATTTCGTCATATATTTTATCAATCGCCTCACCAAACCAACGCAGAGAGTTCGCTGCAGAGTTGACATCGACATTAAGGCTGTAGTTGACAGGTTTGCCCATGTCGAGCGTTTCCATCAGCGCGAGTGTTTCAGCATTTTCTTTTAATAACTCGCTGAAGCGCACCATAATGAGCTTGCGCTCGCGTGGTGTTTTGTTTGCCCATCGACCATCATTAAATGCCGCGCGAGCGCTTGCTACGGCATCATTAATGTCTGCCAAGTCGCCGCGCGTGATTTCAGCGATTTTTTTGCCATCAATGGGAGAAATACAATCGAACAAGGCGCCGCTAGCTGCTGCAACGCGCTTGCCATTAATGAATGCGCGACCATCAAGTTTGAGTTCGCTGCTTAATTTCTTCCAGTTTGGGGTGTTGCTCATCATTTTACCTATGGCCACTTTTAATTAAGCATCTTGATGATTGCTTTAAATTACATAGTGGCCTTTAAATTTACCTAAACGTTTTTATCGCTGTAAGCCAGCGCAACTTCACGCTTGCGTTTACGCTCTTGGTGCGACTGATAAAAACTCGAAGCCACGACTGCGATAGTGACTACAACAATAGTGACAGTCGCTACTGCGTTAATCGTAGGGTTTAGCCCTAATCTTGCACGCGAGAAAATCACCATTGGCATGGTAGAGTAGCCTGGCCCTGACAGGAATGAAGAAAGCACCACATCATCAAACGAGAGTGTAAATGTGAGTAGAAATGCTGATACAAGAGCAGGCAACAACAATGGAAAGGTAACAAGAGTAAATACCTGCAGCGGTTTGCAACCTAAATCCATCGCGGCCTCATCAAGCCTGCCGTCCATTTCTCGTAAACGTGAACTGACAACAACGGCAGCATATGCTGTGCCCAGCAAGGCATGGCCTAGTAGGATGGTGAATAAACCACGTTCTGGAAAGCCCAGCCAGTGCTGGATAGAGACCAGCATTAAAAGCAAAGACAAGCCAACAATGACGTCTGGCATGACCAAGGGCGTACTTGCCATAGATGAGAGCAATGTGCGGCCTCGGAAGTGGCTGTAACGATGCAACGCAAATGCAGTGAATGTTCCAAAAAATACTGACATAAGCGCAGATAGGAAAGCAATTTTTAATGATAAAAACACTGCAGAGATTAAATCGCTGTCATGCATTAATGCGCTGTACCAGCGCATGCTGGCATGTGACCATACGGTCACTAGTTTTGAATCGTTGAAGGAAAATACAATCAGCGTGATGATGGGTAAATATAGGAACACATAGACCGCAATCATCCAGCCTTTTGCAAAGAGTTTGTTTGATGCTTGACTCATTTTTTACCTCCTGCTTGCTCAGCCTCTGCTTTATTGAGCAGCGCCATCGGCACCAATATCAGTAGTATCATCACCACCGCAACGGCAGCAGCCATTGGCCAGTCGTTATTACTGAAGAACTCATCCCACAGCACGCGACCAATCATTAAAGTGCTTGGTCCGCCTAACAGTTCAGGAATTACAAACTCACCGACCGCAGGAATGAATACCAGCATAGAGCCAGCGATAATACCTGCTTTGGAGAGTGGTACAGTAATTAACCAAAATGCTTTAAATGGACTAGTGCCAAGGTCTGCCGCCGCCTCCAGATAACGAATATCGAGTTTAGATAAATTGGCATATAAAGGCAAAATCATAAACGGTAGGTAGGAGTACACCATACCAATAAGGAGCGAGAATGAGTTGTTCATCATGGCTAGCGGCGCGTCAATAATACCTAGACTCATGAGTATGTTGTTAATCACGCCATTGCTCACTAGCAGTGTTTTCCATGCATAGATACGAAGTAGAAAAGATGTCCAGAAAGGCAACATAATTAGCATCAGCAACATGGGTTGCAAATGCTTGGGCGAGCGTGCCATATAATAGGCAAACGGATAACCAATAGCCAAGCAAAGAATCGTCGTGATGATGGCGTATTTAAGCGAAGATAAATAGGTTTTGATATAAAGTGTATCGCTTGCGATAAATTGGTAGCTGGCGAAATTAAGCTTGAGTGTAGGCCAGCCATGACTCCAGTCGATCATATTCGAAACGCTGGTCATTTCCATTTCAGACAGGCTGATTTTCAGCACAATCAGAATCGGAATGGCGACCAGTAATGCGAACCATGCGTAGGGAACACCAATGACAAGTTTGTTGCCACTGAATAATCCACGTAGGTGTTGTGAGAGTTTGTTCATCGCAGCATCCTTAGTGGGTTAAAATTACCATCGCCAAGTCACTCCAGTGCATGTATGCGTGATCACCCCAAGTGAGCCCGCAGCTTAAATCGCGGGTATTGTTGATCTCTTGGGCTTTTATCACTCGGCCGCTATCTAGCTTTATGTGATATGTAGTGTGATCGCCGAAGTAAACGATTTCAGTAACTACACCCTCGCACCAGTTGTGCTCGCCTTTAGGCTTAGTTTTCGAGAGCGTAATTTTTTCGGGACGTAGCGCGACACCTACAGACATGCCCTTGTTTCCGCTGAAGCCGTGGCCCACATAATGAACACACTCTGGACAGCGCACAACCACATGGTCAGGTTCATCTACCTCGACAATACCCTCAAACATATTCACGTTGCCAATAAAGTCCGCTACCTGACGGCTATTGGGAATCTCATACACAGTATCTGGCTCGCCTACTTGTAAGAAGTATCCTTCTGCCATGACAGCGATTCTCGACGCCATCGTCATGGCTTCTTCCTGATCGTGAGTTACGAGCACACAGGTTACGCCTACATCTTCAATAATATTCACCAGTTCTAACTGTGTTGTTTCACGTAATTTTTTATCTAACGCACCCAACGGTTCATCTAGCAATAATAATTTTGGACGCTTTGCAAGGCTACGTGCCAATGCGACTCGCTGTTGCTGGCCTCCAGAAAGCTGATGTGGTTTACGTTCAGCATATTTTGTGAGCTGTGCCAATTTGAGCATGGCTTCAACGCGTGCAGCAATTTCATCTTTCGGCATATGGTCACGCTTCAGGCCAAATGCAATATTTTCCCAAACAGTTAAATGAGGAAATAGTGCGTACGATTGAAACATCATATTAATCGGACGTTGGTAAGCGGGGATGTTGGTAATGTCTTGATTTTCTAAGAAAATTTTACCTTTTGTAGGCGTTTCGAATCCTGCAAGCATGCGCAATAAGGTTGATTTTCCGCAACCTGAGCCACCCAGCAATCCGAAGATTTCACCCTTATAAACATTGAGTGAAACGTCATCTACGGCCTTTACGGCACCATCATATACTTTAGTTAATCCGTCAATTTTGAGCAGCACTTCTTTCTCTGACGCGTTTTTTTCTACATTAGGTTTTGGTGCTGTCGCCATAATGACCCCTGTGCAAGTTAAGTTAAAGCAAAATAACGGTTAACAATTAATTTGAGATTGAAGCTAACTAAAGCACATGCCCTGCTTGGCAAGGCATGTGCTAATTTAGTTATGTACCTGTTTTGAACTGCGTGTATAAACGCGTCATGCTGCGTTTTGTTTTGCTGTCATCCACACCTACTGGCACTAGTTTTGCAATGCCTTCATCACCGATATAGATTGTTTTGTTGTCTCTGATTTCAGGGTCAACAAACTCTGTAGCGGCTTTGTTTGGGTTGGCGTAAGTGACCTCGTTAGTGATTGCTGCAACCACTTCTGGGCGCATGACGTAATCCATGAACTTGTGTGCATTGCCTGGATGTTTAGCATCTGCAGGAATTGCCATGGTGTCCATGAAAATCAAGCCACCTGTTTTTGGAAACAGTGCCACAATTTTTTGTTCGGATTTGTTTTCAATTGAACGTTTACGTGCCAAGTTAAAGTCACCTGCCCAGCCGTAAGCCACGCAGATATTTCCACCTGCTAGGTCATCAATTTGGCCACCAGAAGAAAAACGTTTGATGTCTGGGCGTACCTTCATGAGCATGTCGTACGCTGCTTTTTGGTCTTCTGGTGAAGCATTGTATACAGGTTTGCCTAGGTAATGTAATGCTGCATGAAACACATCAGATGGCGTATCCAGGAAGGCAATACCACAAGACTTAAGCTTGTTTGTGTAGGTTGGATTAAATATTAAATCCCACTCATTTTCAGGCATAGGTGTGTCACCTAGTGCTTCTTTAACTTTATCTTCGTTAATTCCAACCGTGTTGTAGCTCCACATCCAGTCAATCAGATATTGATTGCCAGGATCCACCTCGGCCATTAATTTTAGAATGCCTTCGTCAAGATTTTTGTAGTTTGGAAGTTTACTTTTATCCAGTTTTTGCAGTAAGCCGCCATCAATTTGCAATTTTGCCCAATCTAGACCCTGGTACGACGATGTCATAACCAGTGTTTTTCGCCATTAGTTTGGCGTGAAGGATTTCATTACTGTCAAAAATGTCATAACGAACTTTTATGCCTGTTTCTTTTTCGAAATTGGCGATGGTGTCAGGCGCAATGTAGTCTGACCAGTTGTAGATGTTTAAAATCTTCTCTTCTTCAGCATCTGCGGTTTTGGCAGTGCTGTCTGATTGGTTGCCGCATGAGACTAAAGTAAGCCCTGCGACTCCTATCAACAAGCCTAGCAAGGCATTTTTATAGGGTAAATGCATAATTTCGTTACTCCTTAATGGTTGAGAGATGAATACAAAATTTTTCCGATTTAGCTATCACACGCATTGCCTTATATCCCCTGTAAATCCGCGTGATATACCTTCTCTTGCTTGTAATCTTACATCATGTAAAACGCAATCGCTATAATATTAAAGTCCTGCATTACTAAAAAATTTACAGATTATTTTATGAGCCCTAGTCTTTGTACATCTACTAGCGTTTTGCCCAAAGATATTCGTATTAACTCTATCATTTTATCGATCTCATCACGAGTAATTACAAGTGGCGGCGCAATGATCATTCGGTTGCCGACAGCGCGCATAATTACGCCGTTAGCAAAGCAGTGCCCCCTGCAAATCATGCCAACAGCATCTTCAGCATCAAACATGGTTTGTGTGGATTTGTCTTTCATGAGTACCAGGCCAGCCATAAGGCCACAAGTTTCTGCCAAGCCCACCAATGGATGATCCATGAGTTCAAGAAAGCGTTTGTTCAGGTATGGTGCCGCATCATTTGCGACATGCTCAACAATTTTCTCACGCTGTAATATATGTATATTTTCAATCGCAACTGCACACGCTACTGGATGCCCAGAGTAAGTGTAGCCATGGTTAAAATCTCCGCCTTCTTCTATCAGCACTTTAGCGACACGATCACCTACAGCGACGCCGCCCAATGGAACATAGCCCGATGTTACGCCTTTGGCGAACGTCATTAAATCAGGCGAAAAACCGAAGTATTGGCAACCAAACCAAGTGCCTAATCGGCCAAAGCCCGTAATCACTTCGTCTGCGACAAGTAGCACATCGTATTTTTTGCAAATGCGCTCAATTTCTTGCCAGTAACCAGGTGGGGGAATAATTACACCGCCAGCACCTTGTACAGGTTCGCCAATAAAGGCGGCTACTTTGTCGGCGCCAAGCTCTAAGATTTTTTCTTCCAGCCAGCCGGCTGCTTTTTTGCCAAATGCTTCCGGCGTCATGCCGTGACCATGCTCTAAGTAATAAGGTTGGTCTATATGCGCAATACCGGGAATCGGCAGATCGCCTTGCTCATGCATATAGTCCATACCACCTAGCGACGCGCCTGCTACCGTACTGCCGTGATAAGCATTCTTGCGGGCGATAAACGTTTTTTTCTGTGGTTCACCTTTAATATCCCAGTATCGGCGCACCATGCGCAAAATCGTATCATTACCTTCTGAGCCTGAGTTACCTAAAAAGAAATGATTGAATTGCGGCGGTGTAATTTCGGTAAGTAATTCTGCCAACTCGATTGCAGGAATAACCGTAGTATTAAAAAAGCTATTGTAGTAGGGCAGCTCCGTCATTTGCTTGGCAGCTGCATCCACTATGCTCTGGCGGCCGTATCCCACATTTACGCACCAAAGCCCAGACATGCCATCTAAGATTTTATTGCCGTCAGAATCCCAAATATAGATGCCTTCGCCATGGGTGATAATGCGCGCGCCGTTTCAGCCAATTGTTTGGTATCGGTAAAAGGATGCATATAATGCGCACTGTCGCGACGTTTCAGGTCTGGCGTGTTGTATGTAGTGTTTGGTTTTTCTTGCGCTAGCATAATTAGATTCCTTATACGTGAAGAAGCAAGATGTCTGCGTTCCCAAGGGCTAATCACCTTCATAAATTCCGCGTATTCAAGTTCTTTTACCGACAAATAAAGCTTAATAAAATTAGGACCTAATACTCTCATGTAAATCAGGCGTTTCGCGTAGCATATCAATCGCCTCATTAAGGCTTCGTGGCAACTCATATTCATGAGAGTAACCATTCCCTTTGAGTTCTGTGCTAGGTTCAATTTTATTCACCATGCCTAAATAACAGCAGGCTAACGATGTTGCCAGGGCAATATAAGGATTGGCATCCACACCAGCTACGCGATTTTCTAAACGTCGCGATACTTTTGGAGATTCTGGAACGCGGATTCCCACTGTGCGATTATCGCGTCCCCACTGCACGTTAATTGGCGCAGCTGTGTCGCGCACCAAACGACGATAAGAGTTTACAAATGGGGCAAGCAATGCCATGGAAGCAGGCAAGTATTTTTGTAGCCCACCAATCGCATGCATAAATAGTTCGCTATCACTGCCATCTTCGTTGGCAAAGATATTTTTTCCGGTTTTTGCATCCATCACACTTTGGTGAATGTGCATCGCTGAGCCGGGTTGGTCTGCCATTGGTTTGGCCATGAATGTGGCGTACATGTCATGCCTAAATGCAGCTTCACGTACAGTACGCTTGAATAGAAATACGCTGTCAGCTAGCTCTAGCGCATCACCATGCAGAAAATTAATTTCCATCTGGCCAGTACCAACTTCGTGAATCAGCGTATCAATATCTAGTTTTTGTTTTTCGCAATATTCGTAAATATCTTCAAATAAAGGGTCAAACTCATTCACCGCGTCAATGCTATATGGCTGGCGGCCGGATTCTGGACGGCCGCTGCGACCAATTGGCGGCTGCAAAGGTAGGTCAGGGTCAGTATTACGGGCAACGATATAGAACTCGAGTTCTGGTGCAACAACTGGTTTCCAGCCTTTTTTTTCATATAAATCTAGCACCTTGCGCAGTACCGAACGTGGTGCATGTTCAACCAGATTGTCATCAAAAGTAAAGCAATCATGTATCACCTGCGCTGTTGGGTCGATTGCCCAAGGCACAAGACATACTGTGTCCGGATCTGGGCGCACAATCATGTCGCGGTCACTTTCGTGAATCACGCTGTTGTAGGCGTCATCTTCAGGATACTCGCCTGTTACGGTCATTCCTAAAACGCCTTCTGGCAGTCGCATGCCGCGGTCTTCGTGAAATTTGCCGCGCGGAAGAATTTTGCCACGCGGGATTCCGGTCATATCAGGCACTAGGCATTCAACCTCAGTGACGCCGTTCTCGTTGAGCCAGGCGTCCATCTTGTTAAATCCAGCGTTCTCTTTTTCTGCTATTTGCTTACCATTCATAACTCACCTAATTTATAGTTTTTATGTTCTACAAGCTTTTCCAAATGCTTTAAATAGCGCCATAGATTGCGCATTTTTAGTGACTTTCCACTCAGGGTGCCATTGCACAGCCAGTGCAAAATTTTTGGCACTTGCTACCCTTATGCCTTCTACCAAACCGTCTGGCGCCGTGGCCTCTACAAGTAAATCTCTGCCAAGTTGATCAATTCCCTGACTGTGTATCGAATTCACTGTAATCTCATCTGCACCATCAAACAAAAGTTGCAACATGCCACCAGTTGTCAGTTTTACCGAGTGAGATGGCCCGTACTGAATATCTAAATCACCTTCTTTTTCGCGGTGGTCCATTAAATGGCTTTGTGCGTGTATCTCCTGATGAAGCGTTCCACCAAATGCCACGTTCATTTCCTGAAAACCGCGGCAAATCCCCAAAATTGGTTTTCCCGCATTTATTGCAGCTTCAATCAATGGAAAAGTGGTTGCATCGCGCGCTGTATCCAAATGCATATCTGCACGAATTAAAGACTTCCCATAACGCTTTGGTTCGACATTAGAAGGAGAGCCCGTAAGCAATACGCCATCAATCAGTTCTAATATCGCCGCAATATCTTGTTTATCTCCAATTGCCGGTAGTACTAGCGGTAAACAATCTGCCGCATTTACAATTGCATCCACATACTTTGCTCCAACGGCATGAAACGGATGTTCGCCTAACATTTTTATGCAGGCGGGAATGCCGATTACTGGACGCTTATGATTCATATGCTTATCTTACATAGTTGCGAGCTCGTAACCTAATTCTTTCGCTACTGCAGCATAAGTAACTTTACCGCGGTGTATGTTTAATCCGTTACGTAGGTGAGCATCTTCTTCCAAGGCTTTTTTGTAACCTTTGTTTGCTAATGCTAGAACAAATGGCAGTGTGGCATTGGTCAGCGCGAGTGTAGAGGTGCGCGCAACTGCACCAGGCATATTGGCTACGCAATAATGCACTACGCCATCGACAACATATGTTGGGTCCTGATGCGTAGTAGCGCGGCTGGTTTCAAGACAGCCACCCTGATCAATCGCTACGTCCACAATCACCGAGCCTGGGCGCATCAGCTTCAGCATTTCTTTTGTGATTAATTTTGGTGCAGCGGCACCTGGAATCAATACGCCGCCGATGACTAAATCAGTTTCTGGCAAACGCTCGCAAATATGTTCATGTGTAGAATATTCAGTAGTCATTACATTGCCAAAGTCGTTATCAATTTGTGTCAGTCTATGTAACGAAATATCCATAATTGTGACTTCAGCACCTAGTCCGGCAGCCATCCTAGCAGCGTTAATGCCAACCACACCGCCACCCAGCACCAACACTTTTGCTGGCGCTACGCCTGGCACACCCGGCAACAGAACGCCCAAGCCGCCTTGTGCTTTTTCTAGAGAGTGCGCGCCAGCTTGAATCGACATGCGGCCTGCAACTTCGGACATTGGTTTTAGTAATGGCAGTCCACCATGAACATCGGTGACGGTTTCGTAGGCAATTGCAACACAATCAGAAGCAAGCAACATTTTCGCCTGCTCTGGGTCTGGTGCCAAATGGAGATAGGTAAACAGTATTTGACCAGAGCGTAATTTTTTACATTCAACGGCTTGCGGCTCTTTTACTTTTACAATCATGTCTGCGGCGGCAAAAACTTCATCCGCATTTTTGGCGATTTTTGCACCGGCTTTTAGGTACATCGCATCGTCAAAGCCAACGCCCGCACCAGCCTTAGTTTCTACCAGCACTTGATGGCCGTTGCGCACAAGCGCTGCAGCACCATTTGGTGTTAGACCTACGCGATATTCATGATTTTTGATTTCACTTGGAACGCCAACTAGCATTTCTTTTGCCCCTGATTTTTGACTTTGAGTCACTATAAACACTATTTGGTACTAGTTAAAGAACCACTTTTGCAATATGATTAGAACCACTTAATGGTTTTATGATAAAAAATTCATGAAAATTCCTTTAGCAGAATTGGTACTGAGTTCACTTGGGTCCACGGTTAATGCAGATATGCCAACGCATCGTCGCATATTTGAATTGATACGTCACGCGATTTTAAGTCACCAGTTGCAGGGCGGTAGTAAGCTGCCCTCATCGCGTAACTTGGCAAAAGATATCGGCTGTTCGCGCAATACGGTGATTGCGGCTTATGAACAGTTGCTGGCAGAAGGCTATGTGGAAGCGCGCATTGGTAGTGGTACGGTAGTTGCGGATACATTGCCCAATTTTGCAATTGATACCAGTCAGCAGGCTGAAGATGAGGAGTTCAGTGTTTTTCCGCGCGCACTCTCTAAGCGTGGCGAGAGGCTTACGCATGCGCCATCAGATAAAAATTTCGAGATTCAAGAGTTTATTCAAGGGGCCAATGACTTTTCGGTTTTCCCCTATAAAATTTGGCAAAAGCTACAAAATAAAGCGTGGCGTGAGCCTCAATCAGCATTTATGGATTATGCAAGACGCGGGGGTTATGCCCCATTACGTGAAGTGCTGGCGGAATATCTGCGTGTAACGCGTTCAGTGAGACTTTCTTCAGAGCAGATATTAATCACCGCAGGTACCCAGCAATCGCTCGATTTGTGTGCACGCTTGCTCGCAGATGCCGGTGACATGGTGTGGATGGAGAACCCGGGCTATTGGGGTGCGCGCCGTATTTTTGAAGCCAATGACTTGAGTTTGCGGCCAATAGAAGTAGATAAAGACGGTATTTCGCCTACGCCGGCAGATTTGCAAACGAACCCTCGTCTAATCTACGTCACACCTTCGCACCAGTACCCGACCGATGTGGTGATGAGTCTGACGCGCCGTCGTTTGTTGCTCGAATACGCGGCTTCGGTAGGCGCTTGGATACTGGAGGATGATTATGACAGCGAATTCCGCTACAAAGGCCGTCCCATCGCCAGTTTGCAAGGGTTGGATCATCACAACCGAGTAATATATCTGGGTACGTTTTCTAAAGTTTTATACCCGGGAATACGTGTAGGATATATCGTAGTCCCCCAAGATTTAATCGAGCCATTCAGAACGGGTTTGGCGGATATTCATCGACCCGGCCAAATGGCGGTGCAAGCTGCGCTGGCTGATTTTATTCAACTTGGGCATTTACGACGCACGTAGCGCAACGTTCGTGCGCGCTATGGGCAAAGCCGTGCGTTACTTCAACATACATTGCAAAATCAACTGCTGTCTGGCGCTACGCTATCTAATGCGGATGCGGGTTTGCACTTGGTGATACATTTGCCAGACTTTTGCGATGACGTGAAACTGGCGGCAGATGCCAGACTTCAGCAGATTGATATTCGCCCGCTTTCAAGCTATTACATTGCGCCTCCGGTTACGCGCGGCGTGGTGGTGGGCTATGGCTACATGCCACTTAACGAGATCGTGCCCGCCGCCACAAGACTTGCGGATTTAGTAAATCGACATATGGTGACAAGCCATCAGCCGGTTTTGGTCTGATTTTAAAAGCTAACCTATTATACTTTGCCCTAAATTATAATTTGGCGGCCCAGCTTTGATCTGGAAGCCAATTTTTAGCCCACTCTGGAATGATTTCAGCTGGCATTGGCCTCGCAATACCATACCCTTGTGCCAACTCACAACCTAAGCCTAGCAGTAAAGTTCCATGCGAAATAGTTTCTACGCCTTCAGCAATTACATCTCGATGGAAAGCCTCAGCCAAACTTACTATGCCTTTCACAATAGCCAAATCATCAGGATCTTCAATCATGTCACGTATAAAGCTTTGATCAATTTTAAGTGTGTCTGCTGGTAAACGCTTGAGATAAGTTAGAGATGAATATCCAGTGCCAAAGTCATCTAATGCAAAGCGAACACCAAGTGCATGACATGAACGCATTAAATTTGAAATTTTTGCAATATCTTCCAGCGCACTGGTTTCTAATATCTCTAGTTCCAGCTTATCAGGGCTGACGTCAGGATAATCTGCCAAAAGTTTTGCTAAGCGAGATACAAAATTTTCCTCTTGCAACTGACTCGCTCCAATATTGACGCTGATCTTGAGATTTATCTCTGATTTTTGCCATAAGCTCATTTGTGCCAAAGCGCTATCAATTACCCATTCGCCAATCTGAATGCTGAGCGGGTGGTTTTCTATAACTGGTAAAAAGAGCGCTGGAGGCAATAACCCGCGGTCTCTGTGTTGCCAGCGTATAAGCGCTTCTGCACCAATCACTTCACCTGTTCTCATGTTGACTTTGGGTTGGTAGTACAAGACAAAGTCCTTGATTGTTAAGTGCTGCAGCAATATGTTCGATAGTTTCACGTTGCGATTTAATCGCGATATCCTGTTCGATATCGAAAAGATGGTATCGATTTTTGCCAGCTTGTTTTGCAATATACATCGCCTGATCAGCATGTCGCATCAGCAGGTCTGCATCACTTCCGTCTTGTGGGTATAAGGTAACACCTATGCTTGCAGAGACTTGTAGTGTAATGCCCTTAATGTTGATTGGGCTGGATGTGACTTTTAACAAACGTGCCAGAAGCATCTCGCAGTCATGTGGATTTTCTAAGCCTGTCAACACTGCTACGAACTCATCGCCACCTATGCGCGCTAGTGTGTCGCTTTCACGCAGTGTTGTTTTCATGCGTTCTGTAAGGTTAATGAGTAGGTCATCTCCGATTTTATGCCCGTATTCATCATTTACAATCTTAAAGCCATCAAGATCAAGAAAAACAACGGCTACGGACTGATTCAAGCGCTGACTATTTAACATTGCCTGCGATAGACGATCGGCTAAAAGTACCCGATTAGGTAAGTTGGTAAGCACGTCATAATGAGCGACATGCTCCAGTTGCTGCTGATGTGCCTTCATTGTGGTGATGTCGGTAAATAGGGCTACGTAACTCTGTATGTCGCCAGCATCACTCAATACATGACTTGTGGTCATGGACACAACGTATTCGTCTCCATTTTTATGATGGTTCCAAATCTCGCCGCTCCAATATCCCTTTTCCTTTAATTCTTCCCACATGGCTTTATAAAACTCTGGCGGATGTCGCTCAGATTTCAGGATACGCGGAGTTTGACCTATGGCTTCATCACGGCTATATCCGGTAATCTCCGTGAAGGTGTTGTTCACTTCTATAATTGTCCCAACTGCATCCGTAATCATGATTCCCTCACGGGCATGCGTGAAAACGCTTGCGGCAAGTTTTAATTTCGATTCAGCTTCTATGCGCTTTGTGATGTCATGAGCAATTCCCTCTAATCCAATCACCTTTCCATATTCATTTTTTACTGGCGTTTCGGTTAGTTCAAGCCAGCGCGTACTGCCGTCTTTATGATATCTTTGAACCATGTAGGGGGGCTGTTTATGTCCTTTAAGACCTGCAGAGGTAAATCTAATGCAGTCTTTATTAACAGGATGGTTTGTAAGGAATTTGGTGTGGTGCGTTAAGTACTCTTCAGGCGTCCAGCCCAACATTTTGGTGACAGAAGTACTAACATAAGTAAAATAACCTTGATCATTGTGCGAATAAAAATAGTATTCGTCTGATATATTTTCAACCAAGTGTTCGTATTTCGCATGGGCTGCTTTAAGTGAATTCTCAGCCTTAATACGCTCGGTGATATCGTGCGCAACCCCTTCTAGGCCAATAGCCTTCCCATTTTCATCAAAGACGGGCGTTTCATTCACTTCTAGTATGCGTTTTCTACCGTCTTTATGGGTATCTTCAATTAAGTACGGTGGCTGCTTTTCTCCTCTTAATCCTGCTTCTGTATAGACACTAGCCTGCTTATTGATGGGGCTGTCGGTGAGAGTTTTAGAGTAATGACCAAGAGATTCTTCAGGTGTCCATCCCATCATCTTTGAAATCGAGGGACTGACATAAGTAATCATTCCCTTGGCATCCATTGTGAAGAAGTTATACTCATCACCTATGTTTTCAACAAGACGCTGGTATTTTGCATGTGCGGTTGTCAATAGCTGTTCTGTATGTTTACGCTCGGTAATATCAGAAGAAGTGCCTATCATGTGAAGCGGTTTTCCATCAGCACTAAAGCTAGTCACCATTCCCCTGCTTAACAACCATATATAGCTGCCATTATTGTGGCGCACTTGCTGTTCTACTATGTAGCGATCAGTCTGCTTGTCTATCACCGCTTGCAAGGCGGCCATTGAGGGAGCAAGGCTGTCAGGGTGGATGCCTTCCGTCATTTCACTGAACGACATTGAGTCTCCGTCGGATGTCGGGTCGCGTCCTAAAATTTCCATCATTCTTGGAGATATGGTGCTTAATTTGGATTCAAAATCAAATTCCCATACACCATCACCCGCGCCTTCCAGCGCAAATCTCCACTTTTGCTCGCCGCTTCGAAGAAGGTCTCTTGCAAGTTCGACATCCATAATGTGCTGATCTATTCGATCCACCATGATGTCAAACTCTCTAGCGGCATGTGAAATTTCATCCGAGCCGGACAGGGACGAATGAAGATTAACTTTCATTCCTGACTCATAAAGTCTCATGCCATCTGTGAGGCGTCTAATTCTTTTAACAACAAAGCTATTGACTGCTGTACTAATTAAAAGCCCACTCAAAATAGATACAAAAAATATGACTGCAATTAGAGTAAAAAACAGCTGGCGTGTTGGCAGCATGATTTGATCAACAGGGGTCAGCGTGTAATATCGCCAGCCTATATCGCCAATGCTTGTGCCAATGGCAACATATTTTCTATTGTCAATGACTAAGCTTTTGTTCAGTAATTTGGGTTTAGCTTGAACGGGCGTTTTCAGTAGTGTATTTAAAATGCTGTCTGAAGGCAGTTTAAAGTTACCTGAATTCGCAGTTGATTCCAGAAGTCCTTGCCAGGCGCCTGCCAGAATAAAATTACCCTGCTGGTCGAGTATGTAATGTTGTGTTCCTTGGTATGCATTTTCGTCTTGAAAAAATATCGCCAGAATCTTACTTAGTTGTATATCTTGCCCTAATGTGCCTATCCACTTATCTCCGATATATAGCGGATAAATCGAGCTGACCATCCAAACTTTAGGTACGGGGTCATATAACGGAGGGGTTAATTTAAACTTGCGTTCAGGATTTATAGCTGGTGATGTGTAGGTAACCCAAGGCGTTTGGGTATAGTCATTGTCAGACTTTTGGAGAAAGACAAAATCCGGAAACGACCTGTCAAAAATTACTTCACCCCGGACCCTAGATAGATACCATATGTTTGCCTGATTCAAATTTGCCATTGGCCCAACAGAATCAATAGTCTGCTTAATACGCAGGTGTATGATTTTTTGCGCGTCTAAATCTTGAGCATCTGATGGTAGAAATATCCCTGCCTCTTTTTGCCCGTCAAAAAGTGTTTTTCTATTTCTCCAAACTCCATCCGTATTGAGCTCCATCATCTCTTGGAACTGCTCGATTTCATTATTTGGAGGAGGCTTAGCTAATGATTTATCCAGTATTTTTGCTAAGCCTTGGAGTTTAATCTCACTCTCTTCAAACTCTCGCGTCACTGATGAAGTGTAATGTCGTGTGTGATGAATAAGTCCTGATATTTCTCTTTCGAGAATGTTGGATTCAAAATAGAAGTAAATGGCAATTGAAGCTGGAATTGCCGCGGCGAGCATGCTTATGGCTGCGATTAATGCTAACTTTTTTCTGATATCCATTTGATTAGAGTCTTTGATTGGAGACTAGCTCCGTTGAACTGCCACTACAACTAAGTACAACTTTATTCTACAGAATATATGATGTATCGGTAAAAAATAAGGTAACCTTAGTGCAGTAATCGTTAGCTGCTGTACTAATTTAGAATGTTATTTAGACTGCTTTAGGCATTGTGCCATTCCAGAAGCTATTCTCCTTATGCATCGAGGTAATTGCAAAAACTCAAATATATTTTTCTTAAACGCCAGACTTAAATTTTGTATAGAGCCTAGTCATCACGCGGCGAATGTCATTGGTCAGTATATCTGGCGCCACCATGCGTTTTAAATCGGCATCCGGCAAAAAGGCTGTCTTGTTATCTACAATTTCTTTGATCACATATTTTTTACTTGCCGTGTTTGCGTTGGCATAAAACAATTTATTGGTAATTCCAGCCTGCACCTCAGGCCGCATGATGTAGTTCATGAAAAGTAGGGCATTGTTCGGATGTGGTGCATCTTTTGGAATCGCCATCGCATCAATGATAAGTGGGGCGCCACCTTTGGGAATTAAGGCTTCTATATGAATGCCACTTTTTGCATCAATCGCATTTTGCCTTGCGATATTAATATCTCCAGACCAGCCAAGTGCGACACAATAAGTACCTCGGGCCATTTCATCGATGTAGCTGATGGAGTTGAACTTAGCCACATAAGGACGAATTTTTTTAAGCATATTCGCCGCTTCTTCATAATCTGCTTTGTTTTTAGAGTAAGCGTTTTTGCCTAGGTAGTGCAAAGATACGGCAAAAATATCAGTAGGCGTATCTACAAACGAAATGCCGCATGATTTTAATTTGGATGCATATTTTGGATTGAATACCAAATCGAATGCATTGTCAGGCATCGGTGTATTACCGAGTGCGGCCTTCACTTTATCTACGTTAATACCAACCGTGGTGTAGCCCCATAACCAGCTGACTAAATGGTCGTTATTGGGATCGATTTTGGCAAGTTTTGCCTGCATGGTTGGGTCCATGTTCTTAAGGTTGGTTAATTTGCTTTTATCCAGCTTGCGCAATAACCCACCTTGTATTTCTGTGCCAGCCCACTGACCAGAGGTAATCACAATATCGTAATTGGAATGCCCCACTACCAATTTGGTGTGCATGGTTTCGGTGTTATCAAAAAAATCAGCATGCACTTTAATGCCAGTTTCTTTTTCAAAGTTCACTATGGTGTCCTCACCCACATAATCTGCCCAGTTGTAAAAGTTGAGCACTTTTTCTTCAGCTCCAAAGGCAATGCTTGGGTTTGTGGTTAAAAGCAGGCTTGCAACAACTATATTGAGCGGTATTAATTTGCTGACTTGCATGAGTTTCATTTGATTTCCTTTATTTGGATTTTGCCAATTTTTGGTTACGTAACACGCACAACAAGTCTGCAGCAATATGGGCCGCCGACAGCGCGGTAATCTCGCTCTGGTCGAAAGGTGGTGAAACTTCTACCACGTCCATCCCAATTAAATTAACGGGTTGCATGCCACGAATAATATGCAAAGCTTGTGCTGAGCTTAAGCCGCCTGGCACAGGCGTGCCTGTACCAGGGGCGAAGGCGGGGTCTAGGCAATCAATATCAAAAGTTAAGATATGTAGGGCGATTGCCAACGATAGAAATGATTTTATCTAAAGTGGCTTGCACCCCATTCGCATGCACCCATGGCGCATCAATAATATTAATGCCCATAAAATCATCGTTCCAAGTGCGGATACCAACTTGTACAGAAGTAGCAGGGTCTATCAAGCCATCTTTTACGGCTTTGTAAAACATGCTACCGTGATTTAGCGAATCTGGACTGTCGTCAGCCCATGTGTCGCAATGCGCATCAAAATGAATAAGCGACATAGGCTTGCCATATTTTTCTGCATGCGCTTGTAAAAGTGGGTAAGTAATGTAATGGTCGCCACCAAGAGTAAGCATTTTTGCACCACTTTTGATAATCGTGCGCGCATGCGCCACAATGCTTTCTCTGATTGTCATCGGGTTATGTGCATCAAACCAGCAATCGCCGAAATCAATCACTGCCAGTTCCTCAAATGGGTCGAACCCCCAAGGGTAAGGCGCCAACTCTGACAGTTGTACGCTTGCTGCGCGCACGGCGGCAGGCCCAAGTCTGGCGCCTGGTCGAAAGGTAGTGGCTAAATCTAGCGGAACGCCAGATACTACCACATCTGCCTCTGTTAAATCGCGTGTGTATTTACGGCGCATAAAGCTTAACACGCCTGCGTAAGTGTTTTCTAGGCTAGTGCCGTAAATCGAATCACGCCTAATCGCACCATCACCTTTAATGCTATCGTCACCAATAATTGCGGCCATCACTTTACCTGTATGTATTAAATTTAATAATATAATGTGATTAAATAGTCTATTTATTCCGTTGTAAATAGATAAATTTTGGTTAATTCATTAGTTTTTTTAATAACTGGAAATGTTAATGAAAAAAAGATTACCACCCTTACAAAGTTTGCTGGCATTTGAGGCTACTTCGCGACTTGGTGTACTATCGCGCGCCGCAGATGAATTGGCTTTGACGCAGTCTGCTATTAGCCATCAAATTCAAAATTTAGAAGATTGGGTGGGACAGCCTTTATTTCGCCGGACTGGGCGTGGCGTGCAATTAACCGCTGCGGGTGAGCTATTTAGTAAAACAGTCGATAGCACGCTTAAGGTCTTATGGGATGGACGTGAGCGCATTGAGCCCTATCGGAATATGGATTCAGTGCTGCTGGTTTGTCCGCCCGATTTTGCATCTGGTTGGATTTTGCCACGATTACCAAAACTCAAGGAATCGCATCCAGAATTAGAGCTTTGGTTAATTACGCAAGAAGCGCTTAAAGATATTGATGGTATTGATGTGGACTTAATCATTACCAATGCATCACTTGAGAGCGCAAAGTTGGCGGCAACCAAGCTAATGGATGACACAGCTATTGCAGTTTGTGGCTCAAAAATAGCAAAGCAATTGTCTACCTTGCCTTTTCCTGAAGTGCTCACCGCAGCGCCCTTGATTATGGATGAGCATCGTTTAGAATGGACGCCTTGGTTGGCAGATTATCCCATGCTAAGCGGTGCGATTAACCGTGCAATCACTTTGGATGATTCGCGTTTACAGCTGGCGGCGGCAGAGTGGGAGTTAGGTATTGCTATGGTTTCTCAGTTAGCAGCACAAACACCATTAAAAAGTGCGCTTGTGGTGCATTTAAGCCAAATTCCAAGTTTTGATTTGCCAAGTTGGTGGTTAATGAAATCTAAATCGAGTGTGCGCACGCCTGCAGTAGAGCTGGTGTTTGATTGGCTGGTACATTTAGCGAGAGAAAACATTTAATAGGATTATTATGTCAGATTCTGCAATCCACAAAGCTAGTCTTGAAAATGTTAAACAAGTTGCTAAATTATTTGATGACTATCGCCAGTTTTATGAGCAAGCACCTAATATTACGCTTGCTGAAGAGTTTATTACTGCCCGAATTAAATACCAGCAATCGATTATTTTGGTGGCAGAAAATGCAGGGGAATTAGTAGGTTTTTGCCAATTGTACCCAACATTTTGCTCGGTGGAAGCTGCACCGATTATGGTTTTATATGATTTATTTGTTGCTGATGCCGCGCGTAAAACTGGAACAGGACGTGCATTAATGTTAGCCGCGCAAAGTTACGCGAAAGAAAATGGTTTCGCACGGTTGGATTTATCGACAGCCAAAACCAATGTAAATGCGCAGGCGTTGTATGAGAGTTTGGGCTGGCTACGAGATTCACAATTTTATTATTACAGTTTGAAAGTTAATTAATGCAGGGCGTTAAAACCAATTGGCGCGGCATAGTAGCACTAAATGCAGTTTCTACCTTGTCACAATTAGGTCAGTTTGGTATTGGATTTATTGTCCTACCGATATGGCTTGCGGCGCGCGGAGTAGGCGCCCTGGAGTTGGGTATATTTGGGGCGGTGGAATGGACTGGCATGCTTTTGGCGCTATTACTTGCACCAAAATTATTAAAAAGATACTTGCCAAAACAAGTCATTCTCGCTAGTTTGGTTTTAACAACAATTGGGTTTGTTACTGCAATTTATTTTACATGGCCAATGTGGATAAGCACTGCTGCACTTGTCGGCTTTGCCATTGGTCTACGTTGGATTGCCAACGAAACCTGGCTTTATCGAATCACCCCAAAAAACATACTGGGGCAGGTCGTAGGCGTACATGAGGCATTGATAGCGCTTGGTGCAATCATTCCACCTGCCCTAGTAACTGTACTAACGACAGCGGATAGTAAGATTATTTTGCTGGGCATTATGTTTAACCTATTTGCTGCTATGCCCTTGATGCTAATAGCCTCTGAGAAGCGACCGGTAAAAGCGCCAGAACAACATAAAGTGGTTAAAGGCAAAGATTCAGGGTTTTTCAATCTAGACGAAATTACTAAGCTGGGTGTTTATTTGGCAGGTGTTGGTGGCATGATAGACGGTGCAGTTTTTGCGCTATTCCCCTTATTTGGACTGGGACGTGGTTTTAGCGAAACACAAATTGCATTTTTGCTTACAATCATGGGTGTGGGTGCGCTGGCTTTACAGTATCCCCTTGGATGGTTGTCAGACCGTAAAGGTATAGTCGGAATAGGGTTGTTAGCAGCGTTCATCACTTTTTTCGCCGTCTGCGCGATGGCAATCGTGTCCATGAATTTTCAAGTATTCACCATCTTTAGCTTTTTGTTTGGGGGAGCAGCGGCAACATTTCTCACCTTTGGCGTTATCGCTGCGGCTTCGGCGAATGACCACGATCACATGGCTGAGAATATGAGTAAGATTTCCATATCTTTCACAATATGTTCAATCATAGGTTCATTCTTTGCTGGGTTTGCTACGGAACGTTTGGGTGGTGATGCGTTGCTGTGGGTTGTTGCCCTAGCCAGTGGCGCGCTAATGATTCTTTTGCTGAAGAATTTACCTAAACCGACTAGTAAATTAGCATTTATCTGATTTCATTAAGATAAATGTAAAAAAGCATCCACAGTGGGATGCTTTTATTTTTGGCGGAGAGCGAGGGATTCGAACCCTCGATACAGATTTAAGCCCGTATGCTTCCTTAGCAGGGAAGTGCCTTCGACCACTCGGCCAGCTCTCCGTTTACTTATGTTTCAAGGGCGCGATACTACTTGATTCGCCCCTAAAAATCAATGCAATTATGTGCCTTCCAGCTCAAATGCTTTGTGTAAAACGCGTACTGCAAGTTCCATATATTTTTCTTCAACAACTACAGCAATTTTAATTTCACTAGTAGAAATCATCTGAATGTTAATACCTTCTTCTGCCAATGTGCGGAACATTTGACTCGCAATACCTACGTGTGAACGCATACCCACACCAACAACAGAAACTTTAGCGATTTTATCGTCGCCAATAATTTCACGTGCTTTAATCAAGCCCTGAACTTTATCGCGCAAAATCGCCAGCGCTTTGTTCATCTCATTTTTATGCACGGTAAAAGTGAAATCGGTTGCACCATCTGCGCTGGTGTTTTGGATAATCATATCCACATCAATATTGGCATCTGCAATTGGGCCTAAAATTTGGTAAGCGATACCTGGTGTATCAGGCACGCCCAGCACGGTGATTTTGGCTTCATCGCGGTTAAATGCGATACCTGAGATAATGGGTTCTTCCATGTTGCTGTCCTTGTCTTCCTCAAATGTAATCAATGTGCCGTCGCCTTCATCCTCAAAGCTGGAAAGCACACGCAGTTTAACTTTGTATTTTCCGGCAAATTCGACAGAGCGAATTTGCAACACTTTTGAACCTTGGCTTGCCAATTCAAGCATCTCTTCAAAAGTGATTTTGTCCAAACGTCTGGCTTCTGGAACCACGCGCGGGTCGGTGGTGTAAACACCGTCTACATCCGTGTAGATTTGGCACTCCTCGGCTTTTAAAGCAGCCGCTAATGCCACGCCTGTGGTGTCCGATCCACCGCGACCAAGTGTGGTGATATTGCCATATTCATCCGCGCCCTGAAAGCCCGCCACCACAACCACAAAGCCATCGTTTAAATCTTGTTTGATGTTGTGCTCATCAATGTCCAAAATACGTGCTTTTCCATGCGCATCATCAGTCAGAATTTTAACTTGCGCGCCAGTGTAGCTTTTGGCCTTAATGCCAAGCTCCATCAGCGCAAGTGCTGTTAATCCAATGGTGACCTGCTCCCCAGTAGAAACCATCACGTCCAATTCACGCGGGTCCGGCTCTGCCATCACTTCTTTGGCTAAGGCAATTAACCTGTTTGTCTCGCCGGACATGGCCGAAACCACCACGACGATTTGGTGGCCCATTGCCTTGTAGCGCGCTACACGCCTGGCAACGTTACGTATTCTTTCAGGGTTTGCAACTGAGGTTCCGCCGTATTTTTGTACAATCAATGCCAT
Source organism: uncultured beta proteobacterium (assembly GCA_963752495.1). Lineage (GTDB taxonomy): Bacteria > Pseudomonadota > Gammaproteobacteria > Burkholderiales > Methylophilaceae > CAVVYJ01. The sequence continues at coordinate 190,578 of CAVVYJ010000005.1, read as the reverse complement.
TTTCTACTCTTAAAATTCTCTGTTAGATTTTATCTTTTACCCACGCCTGCACGCTTGCCAAAGCTTTTGGTAATTGGCTAGCGTCAGTACCACCCGCCATCGCCATATCCGGTTTGCCGCCGCCTTTGCCACCAACTTGTTGCGCGACAAAGTTCACTAAATCGCCTGCTTTGATTTTTGCGATTAAATCAGGCGTAACGCCGGCAGCCAAGCTCACTTTGCCGTCATTGACACTTGCTAAGACTATCGCGGCTGATTTTAGTTTGTCTTTTAGTTTGTCCATTGTCTCGCGCAAGGCATTCGCATCAGCGCCTTCCAGTGTTGCTGCTAACACTTTAATACCAGCAATTTCAACGGCTTGAGAGACTAAATCATCGCCTTGGCTTGAGGCGAGTTTTGATTTTAAGCGCGCCAATTCTTTTTCAAGCGATTTTGCATGTTCGCTAAATTGTGACACTTTATGTGTAATCTCACTCGGGGGCGCTTTAAATTCTGCTGCTAGCTGGTTAATCAAGGTCTGCTGCGTATTAATCAGCTTAAGCGCGCCTTCGCCCGTAGTGGCCTCTACGCGGCGTACACCGGCCGCTACACCACTTTCAGCATAAATTTTAAATAATCCAATATCGCCGGTGCGGCTCACGTGTGTGCCGCCGCACAATTCGCGGCTGCTGCCGATATCCAGCACACGCACTTCATACCATATTTTTCGCCAAAGAGCATCATTGCACCGGTTTTCTGTGCAGATTCAATATCCATCACACGGGCTTGAGTGGCGAGCGTTGGCGAGAATTTCAGCATTTACTTTTCTTTCCACTTCAGCAATTTGCTCATCCGTCATCGGTGCATTGTGCACAAAGTCAAAACGTGTTTTATCAGAATCAACAAGCGAGCCCTTTTGCTGCACATGAGCGCCTAAAACTTCACGCAATGCTTTGTGCATTAAGTGTGTGGCAGAATGGTTACGCATGGTTGCAGCACGGGAAGCCATGTCCACATTGGCTTTTACAGTATCGCCAACATTGAGCGTGCCGGTTTTTAAAATACCATGATGTCCAAATACAGCAGCTTGAATCTTTTGCGTATCTTCTACGGCAAAAATACCGTTTTCACTTTTTAACACACCGCTGTCACCAATCTGGCCGCCTGATTCAGCGTAAAATGGCGTGGTGTCTAATACGACAACGCCTTGGTCGCCTTCATTCAGTTGGGTTACAGGTGAGCTGTCTTTGTACAAGGCAAGTACTTTGGCGCTCGCTTCGAGTGTTTCATAACCTTTAAAATCTGTACCGGCACCTTTGTATTCAAGGTTTGCAGCCATTTTAAACTTGCCAGCTGCACGTGCCTGTTCTTTCTGGCGCGCCATTGCTGCATCAAACCTGCGGTATCTACTGTTATGCCACGTTCACGACAAATATCAGCAGTTAAGTCAAGCGGAAAGCCATAGGTGTCATGTAGCTTAAATGCAAGTTTCGCCATTAAAACTTTGTGCAGTCTTTCAGTATTAGCTAAGTTCAGCTTTCTAAGATTGTCATGCCATTTTCAATGGTTTCAAAGAAGCGGTCTTCTTCCAGCTTTAGGGTATCTGGTAATGCGTTTTTGTTCAGTTTTCAGTTCTGGGTAAGCGCTACCCATTTCGCCCGACTAAATCCGCCACCATGTTGTGGAAGAAAGCTTTGCGCGCACCTAGTTTGTAGCCGTGACGAATAGCGCGGCGGATGATGCGGCGCAGCACGTAACCTCGGCCTTCGTTGCCTGGAATCACCCCATCGGCAATTAAGAATGAGCATGCGCGGATGTGGTCGGCCAGCACTTTTAGGCTTGGGCTGCTTAAATCGGTGGTTTTGGTTTCGCGCGCAGCTGCGGCAATTAGAGTGGTGAAAATATCAATTTCATAATTGGCATGCACGTGCTGCAGCACAGCAGAGATACGCTCCAAACCCATGCCAGTATCCACACTAGGTTTTGGCAGTTTATGCATCACACCAGCTTCATCGCGGTTAAATTGCATGAACACGTTGTTCCAGATTTCGATAAAGCGGTCGCCATCTTCGTTTGGGAGCCTGGAGGGCCGCCTGGAATATGGTCGCCGTGGTCGTAGAAAATCTCAGTACACGGGCCGCATGGGCCGGTGTCGCCCATCATCCAGAAGTTGTCCGATGCGTAGCGCGCACCCTTGTTGTCGCCGATACGAATAATGCGTTCAGTTGGAATGCCAATTTTTTTATTCCAAATATCATAAGCTTCATCATCTTCCGCATACACGGTGACAGTGAGTTTGTCTTTTGGCAATTTGAAAACTTCGGTGAGTAGCTCCCACGCATAGCTAATCGCATCTTCTTTAAAATAATCACCAAAGCTGAAATTGCCGAGCATCTCAAAGAATGTGTGGTGGCGCGCGGTGTAGCCAACGTTTTCCAAGTCGTTATGTTTGCCGCCTGCGCGTACGCATTTTTGACTGGTCGTTGCGCGCGTGTAGGGGCGTTTATCGAAACCTAAAAACACGTCTTTAAACTGGTTCATGCCTGCGTTGGTGAATAGCAGGGTAGGATCGCCATGCGGTACCAGTGAGCTAGAGGCGACGATTTCGTGTCCCTTAGACGCAAAAAAATCGAGAAACGCTTGTCGAATCTCGTTGCTGGAGGGGTTTTTACTTAAGTTAATCGTCATTTTCTTTTGTTGTACTTAATACTTTTTTAATGATATCAAAGCCAAAGCCGCGGCTTTGTAAAAATCTTGCTTGTTTCGCCCATTCCTCGCGATTAGCTGGCGGCATTTTAAATTTTTTACGCCACACTTCAGCTGCGTTGCCAAGTTCATTGCTTTTTAAATCACTCAATGCACCAGCAATCAATTCATCTGCCACACCTTTTTCGCGTAGCTCATGTGCGACTTTCGCGCTGCCGAATTTTGTTTGCCTTGCATGCACTAGCTGATCAGTAAAACGCTTGTCTGAGAGCCAGCCGCGCGATTTAAAATCATCTAACAGTGCGGGAATATCGTCGGTTTCTTCAGCGTAATTTTTAAGTTTTTGACCTAATTCGTGATACGAGTATTCGCGCTTACCTAAATACTCCAAAGCGCGTTGGCGTAGCGTTTTTGGTTGAAATTTTATTCGTCTTCACCTCGTGGCGCGACCATGACTTCGGCGAGCACTTTGGAGTTGGCGCGAATTTTTGCATCAATCTCATCTGCAATTTTTGGGTTTTCTTTCAAAAACTCACGCGCATTATCTTTGCCTTGACCAATTTTTTCGCCATTGTAGCTGTACCATGCACCCGCTTTTTCAATGAATTTTAAATTGGAACCGAGTTCGATAATCTCACCTTCACGCGAGATGCCTTCGCCGTACAGAATATCAAATTCCGCTTGTTTGAATGGCGGCGCCACTTTGTTTTTAATTACTTTTACGCGTGTCTCTGAACCAATAACCTCATCACCTTTTTTAATCGCACCAGTACGGCGAATATCCAAACGTACTGAGGCATAAAACTTCAGCGCATTACCTCCGGTAGTCGTTTCCGGATTACCAAACATGACACCGATTTTCATGCGGATTTGGTTGATGAAAATGACCAAAGTGTTGGTACGCTTAATGTTGCCAGTAAGTTTACGCAAGGCTTGCGACATTAAACGCGCTTGCAAGCCCATATGGCTGTCACCCATTTCACCTTCAATCTCGGCGCGCGGCGTTAAGGCTGCAACGGAGTCAATTACCACGATATCCACAGAGCCGGAACGCACTAACATATCCGCAATCTCTAGCGCCTGTTCACCTGTGTCGGGCTGTGAAATCAAGAGGTCAGGCACGTTTACACCTAGCTTAGCGGCATATTGCGGGTCTAAGGCATGTTCTGCATCAATAAAAGCTGCCGTGCCACCCATTTTTTGCATTTGTGCAATGACGGAAAGCGTCAGAGTGGTTTTGCCAGATGACTCTGGGCCATAAATTTCTACAACTCGGCCTCGTGGCAAGCCACCGATGCCAAGCGCAATATCCAAGCCAAGTGAGCCAGTTGAGACTGATTGTATATCCTCGCCAATGTCACTGTCTCCCATACGCATAATGGAGCCTTTGCCGAACTGTTTTTCGATCTGCGAAAGTGCAGCGGCGAGGGCTTTGCTTTTATTGTCATCCATGTGTTTTGCCTTTAGTTTTAGGTACTTAATCCAAGCGTGTAATTATTCCATAATTTGCTGTTTAACGTAAGCACGGCGCTGACTATTTTAGGGTTTATATTTTAATGATAATCATGAGTGAGCAACGTAAACTTTTTGTGTGGCCGAACGTTGAGCTAATACCTACATGCAGTTTTTTTGATAGGAGGAGAGTATGAAAGTTTTACGTTTAGTTTTTGCCACATTGGCGATTGGCGTTGCCAGCATTTCCACCGCGCAGGCACGCGATTCTTTTAGTTTAGGCATTAATATCGGTGGTTATCCTTATTATGCGCCGCCGCCTGTTGTGCGTTATTATCCCGCACAGCCTGTCGTATATTATCGAGAGCCGGTCTATTACAGCCAACCCGTTTATTATTCAGCACCATCGGCTTATTATTATCCGCAAACCTCGTTCAATTATTACAGCTACGGCGGCGATAGGCATCACCATCGTGGGCACGACAGAGGCAGAGGGCATGGCGATGGACGCTGGGGTCACGAAGGACGCGGACATCATGGCGACCGTCACTGGCGTTAGTGAGTTGCCAGCAGTTTAAGCAATTCTCCCAGAGCGGTAACTGTCGATTCATCGCGAACTTCCTGACGGTTACCGCTTATTTTTTTTGTCATACTGGTGAGTAAAATATTTTTACCCGCCCATGCAAAGCATACTGTTCCAACTGGTTTCTCTACCGAGCCACCATCTGGGCCGGCGATGCCGGTAATACTGATGGCGACATTCGCTTGCGAGTGATTAAGTGCGCCTTGTGCCATTTCGCGCGCGGTTTGCTCACTCACCGCACCAAATTTTTCTAGAGTATTAGGCAAAACGCCCAGCATTTCTATTTTAGCGGCATTGCTGTAAGTGACAAATCCGCGATCAAACCAAGCCGAACTGCCTGGAATCTCCGTGACGCTCGCGCTGACAAGCCCTCCAGTGCAGGATTCAGCTAAAGTAAGCACCAAGCCACGGGCTTTAAGTAACGCCCCCAGTTCAGCGGCTAATGTGTCGAGTTTGTCCATATGAGCAGGGCTAAAATACATACTATGCTATAAATAGCTGCCAGAATGTCATCTAACATAACGCCAAACCCATTTTTCAGTCGGGCATCCAATTGACGAATCGGAAACGGCTTCCAGATATCAAACAGGCGAAATAATGCAAATGCGCCCAGCCACCATAACCAATTCACCGGGGTAAAGCCCAACACCAGTATGATGGCGATAATTTCATCCCACACAATGCTACCGTGGTCGGCAACGCCAAGTGCTCTACCTGTTTTTTCGCAACACCATACCCCAAGCAAAAACAAACTAAACAAAACTGGTGCTTGCCATATCACAGGAAGCATAAAGAAAGGCCATGCCAGCAACACACCGAGTAGCGTACCAAACGTACCGGGAGCTTTTTTGGCAAGCCCGCTACCAAACCCGAGTGCAAGAAAATGCGCGGGGTGAGCAAATAAAAATTTAATACTTGGTGGGCTACTAGGCAAAGTGGTCATATCCAGTTTTTTCGAGTGAAATTTTCTGTTTGTTTTTATCTAAAACAGTCAAGCCAGAGTCCGCATGGATATTGCCTATCCAGGTGATTGGCAAATGCAATTTTTCGCCAACTTTCTCGATGGTACTTCTATTTTTCTGCGGAGCAGTAAAACATAGCTCGTAGTCATCACCACCGGCTAGAATGCATTGCTGAATCTGCTTTTCGCCAAGATGTTTGTAAATAAAGGGCGAGCAGGGCAGTTTGTCTAGTTGAATCTCAGCGCCCACGTTCGATGCTTGTAGAATATGACCCAAATCAGATAGTAGGCCGTCCGAAATATCAATTGCGCTGTGCGCTAGGTTTAATAAGGCTAATCCTAACAAAACACGGGGCTGCGGCCGATGCAGGGCATTTAAGCAATATTCGATGTAGCCATCGTCGAGAATGATTTTATCGTGCAACTTGTTTTGCACATGCGCCAAACCAAGTGCGGCATCACCTAAGGTACCACTCACCCAGACATCATCGCCAGTTTTCGCATTATCACGCCGCAAGGCTTTGCCAATGGCTACCTCGCCCATGATCGTTACACTGATATTAAGTGGTCCGCGCGTAGTATCACCACCAATTAAGTCTACATTGAACGTGTCTAGCACAGGCAAAAAAACCGCGAGAAAACTCACCAAGCCAAGTCTCATTGGCTTCAGGCAGTGCAATAGAGAGCGTAGCCCATTTTGGGTTTGCGCCCATTGCAGCCATGTCAGATAAGTTTACAGCCATCGACTTCCAGCCAATATCATATGGCTTATCGCCATGATAAAAGTGAGTGCCCGCTACCAGCATATCACTTGAAATTGCAAGCTGATGGCCTTTTTCTACGCGAAAAAGCGCTGCATCGTCACCTATCCCCAAATCCGTCTGTTTGGTTTTCTGGTTAAAGTACTTTTGAATAATATTAAATTCTGTCGGCATTATTTTTTGTAAGCAAGTAGATTGCAAGCGCTGACAACAGCACGCCTGCAATATCCGCCACCCAGTCGTAAACGCTGGCTGTGCGCGTTAGTGTAAATGCACCTTGCATCCATTCCATTAATAAGCCATAAGCTAGCCAATCCTGAATACACCCAATTACTTTTTCGCGGATATGAAAGATGCCCGAATATGCCAAGTGCTGCAAACGCGACCATATGCTCCACCTTGTCCTTATAAGGCCAGCCGCTATGTGAGGGCGCTAGTTCTACTAATAAAAGCGCTGTGACAATCAAGACTAAACCCCAAAAGAGGTAAGGCGCCTTTTGAATAAGTTGCTGATTGCCCAACATTATATATAGGCGCTTTCGCGTATCCATTTAGTAGCGATCCATTTCTCGCCGGCAATCACAGGGGCACCGCCGTGCAAAGTGCGCGAATCAACTTGTCCCAGTGAATTACAGTAAGAAAAGTAAAGGGCTGAACCCTTTTTGGGGAAAACGCTTAAATTGATTTCGGGAAAAATAGTGGCACCTCCGGCCTCGACATCATTTAGATACATGACAATCGTGATGATGCGCTGACCGCCTTGCACCATGTTTGCGCGGCCACCCTCGGTATCTGCAAAGTAATCAAAATGCGGTTTATACTCGCCGCCACCCACATAATTGAGAATTTGTATCCCTTCGCCGTTTATGGCTGGTATGCCAGTGATTTCGCTAATGCGCGCTTCTAGCTTGGCTACCAGTGCATTTTGCGCGAGTGTAAAAAAAGTACCTTGGCTACTACGGTCTACGTGATTTATCCCTTCGCCCGTTGCATCATCCACCACAGTAGATTTTGTTAGCGAACTTTTTGAGAGTTCGCATAATTCATCGCACTCTGCTGCTGTCATGAAGTTATCTAAAAGCACGATGTCTGGTGATTCACAGCGCATTGCAACATTAATAATTTGGCCATCACTTGTCACCAAGTTGTTCTCATGTTGAAACAGGTAACTCGCTTCTTGTTGAAACTCATTGCTTAGTGCAATAGGTTTATTGGTGCGTGAAATTTCAAAAGATTCCAAGTTGAAAAGGGCCGTTTCTTCCGTAATTCCCGCCCCCACCATTGTTTTTAGCATGTCACGCTTAAGGCAACCGCGGCGAAAGTTTTCGCTAATCCACTTTTGCCATTCGTTATCTAAAATCTGCATCATCTTAATAACTCACTACTTTTTAGGTCTAAAAGCCTTTACAACAGCTTCATTTGTTTCAATATACGGGTTTGGGTTATCTGCTGTGCCGATTAAGTCCAAACAATAAGGTACGGCTGCAAAAATGCCGTGTACTTTTATATTTCCAGAGTCGTCCTTTAAGCCTTCCAGCGTTTGCGCAATTGCTTTGGGTTGGCCGGGAAGGTTAATAATCAGGCATTGCTTGCGAATAACTGCGACTTGCCGTGAGAGGATGGCGGTGGGAACAAAGTTTAGGCTAATTTGCCGCATTTGCTCGCCAAAGCCTGGCATGGTTTTTTCTCCCACGGCTAGGGTAGCTTCGGGTGTTACATCTCTTATTGCTGGGCCGGTGCCACCTGTCGTGAGAATTAAATGGCAAGCTTCATGATCCACCAAATCAATTAATGTATTTTCAATTTCATCTTGCTCATCTGCTATGAGCCGAGTTAAAGTTAAAAATGGCGTATTGAGTGCGCGCGTAAGCCAATCTTGCAAAGTTGGGATGCCGCGATCCTCATAAACACCTTGGCTAGCGCGGTCGCTTATGGAAACAAGGCCGATTTTAATTTTTTGCATGGTAAATATTTATAGGGTACATTGAATTGTTTGCTTACTTCTGTGTCTTTTATCATAACATGACAAAAATATGGGGCTCAAAGAATGATTAAAAAAATACTGGTTTTATCAATGCTGGCTTTTGCAGTGCAAGTTACTCAGGCTGCAGAAAATCCCTATGAGAAAAATTATAAAGCTCAAAATAATGGAGGCTTAAAGTCAATTCAATCAAAGCCTGATACTAAAATTTTCGTGAGCAATCATAAAGATGATGACAATATCACGATGCTGGAAAGTGGTTATGACATGATGGGAACTTCTGATTTTGAGGCAGGAAAAGTTTTGCCTGAGCTTGCAATGCAACATGCCAAAGCTATCCAAGCAGATACGGTGTTGGTATATAGGAAATATGCCTCTAAAAAAACTGATTTATCCAAAATTGAGGTAATCAGGCAAGCTGCAAAAACCACGGGTGAAGTCGATGCAAGTGTGTTAGAAGATGACGAAGAGCAATTTAAATACCATGCAAGTTATTGGGCTAAGTTGCCTATGCCGTTGCTAGGCTTGCATGTGATTAAATTAAAACCTGCTGGTGAAGATACCAAACCAGAAGACGGTTTGAAAGTGCTTGCAGTGATTAGAGACTCTCCGGCAGCAAAGGCTAATTTATTACGTGGTGACGTGTTGCGAAAAATTGGAGATATTGAGTTACAAAAACCTGAAGAATTGTCGGCTGCTGCGAGGCAATACCAAGGTAAAACCGTAGAAATTGCTTATGAACGTGGTGGCGAGCCTGCGATTACTAAAGCGACATTAAACAGTCGTTAAAAACTTTTCTAAGATACTTCAACTCATTAAAACGTACGCAGCAGCACCGCTTAAATAGCCAATTAATGCAAGCAAGCTAAATTTTCGTACGTACCAAAAGAATTCAATTTTTTCCAAGCCCATGGCGGCAACCCCGGCAGCTGAACCTATAATCAAAATAGAGCCGCCGGTTCCCGCTGCATATGCCAGAAACTCCCAAATAAAAGAATCGGCTGGATACTGTGAGAGTGGGTACATGCCCATCGAGGCGGCAACCAGCGGTACGTTGTCTATAATCGCACTGGCAAGTCCAAACAGCGTCACAATGATAGCTTGATTGCCTACTGTTTTATCAAGCCATGCCGCAAGTTCGGTGAGGATATGTGTATGCTCGAGTACGGCCACGGCAAACAAAATTCCGATAAAAAACACGAGAGAAGCCATGTCGATTCTTTGTAATGCAGCTACTAACGTTAAATGTTGTTTTTCATTGTCATTTTTGTGGCGATGGAGCGTTTCACTCAGTAGCCAGATAATGCCCAGCGCAAATAAAATGCCCATAAAAGGTGGCAAATGCGTCACTGTTTTAAAGGCAGGTACAGAGCACAAAGCAATTAATCCGGCGAAGAAAATTAGATTCTTTTCAAATGTGTTTGTTTGATATTGTGCAGCATCACCAGTCTTGGTTTTTGGGGCATCAATGTGCTTGCCTTTTAACATGTGGCTCACCACAAGTAGCGGTACTATCATGTTGATGAGAGATGGGATAAATAGCCCTTTGATGATGGCAAGTGCAGTGATTTGGCCACCTATCCACAACATGGTGGTAGTTACATCACCCAAGGGTGACCAAGCGCCACCTGCGTTTGCGGCGATGACGATAATGCCGGCAAAATACAATTTATCTTCTCTTTGCGCAAGTAATTTTCTCACTACAGAAATCATCACAATAGTGGTCGTCAAATTGTCTAGCACAGCACTCAAAAAGAAGGTCACTAAGCCGATCAGCCACAGCAGGGTCGTCATTCTTGTGGTTTTAATTTTTTCTGTGATGACATCAAAGCCATCATGTGCATCAATCACTTCAACAATCGTCATCGCGCCCATAAGGAAGAAAATGATTTGCGCTGTGCCAGAAACGGTCTCGTTTAGCTGCTCGTTTACATTTCCTGCGCTAAGTGCATACACCGTCCATAACAAGCCAGCACCAATGAGTGCAGGCGCGCTTTTGTTGACTTTAAGCGGATGCTCAAAAGCAATTGCGGCGTATGCCAGCACAAAAATAATCACAAATATAGCGTTCATACTCATTCTTCTCCTGCCGCCTCTACGCTGGCATCATCAGCTGCGTGTTTGGCTTCGGAAGCTTCTCGTAGCAATTTAAATAACTCTCGGCTACTTTTGGGCGGTTTGTTGACCAGAATCTCTTTTTGCGCGTTGCGAATCAAGGTGCGAACTAACTGAATATCTATTTGTGGATAAAGTGAAACAAGTTCTTGAAGTACGCTAGAGCCAGAGTCGCCAATTAATCGGTCGCGCCAACGCTCCAGTAGATGAAAGCGGGCGTTCTCCTCGTCGTGTTTGCCTTCCCAGCGGCTCAGCTGCTCTACGATAGGCGCGCTATCAGTGTCGCGCATCAGGCGCCCGATGTATTGTAATTGGCGGCGAGTTGCACCGTTTGCGGTTAAACGCTTTGCCTCAACAACCGCATCAAATAAGGCTTCTGGCAGTGCCAGTTTAAGCAATTTATCTTTGGGTAAATCAATCAGTTTTTTGCCAATCGCTTGCAGTGCGTCGGCCTCGGCCTTCAGTTTGGTTTTGCTAACGACTTGGGTTTCTTCTGTATTTGCTTGCATTGTTTTTTGTAATGAATGGCTTGAATTGGGCTGATGCACGGTATGATAACAGTTTTAGTCATTGAAATTGAAGTGTGATGGATTTAGACATCTTAAAACAAGTTACTCATGATGTTCTTAGGCTTGCCAAGCAATCTGGCGCAACAAGCGCAGAAGCTGAAGCAGCATTTGGCACAGGGCAAAGTGTATCGGTGCGCATGAACGAAACCGAGAACATTGAATATAATCGAGATAAGAGTGTTACTGTCACCGTGTATTTGGGGCAGCAAAAAGGTCAGGCAAGCAGCTCGGATTTAAGTACGCAAGCACTTAAAGACACTGTGCAGGCAGCTTGCGATATTGCAAAATTCACTGCAAAAGATGAATTTTGTGGTTTAGCTGATGCAAGTTTAATGGCAACAGAAATTCCCGATTTGGATTTATACCACCCGTGGCTATTAAGTGTAGATAGCGCATTGGAAATTGCAAAACGCTGTGAAACGGCGGCGCTACAAGTAGATAAAAAGCGAATTAAGAATTCTGAAGGCGCAAGCGTCTCTAGCTCCGAAGGTGTTTTTGCGTATGCCAATAGCCATGGTTTTGTTGGCGGCTACCCCAGTTCAAGACACAGTATCAGTTGTTCGGTGATTGCCGAGAATAAAACCACTATGCAGCGCGATTATTGGTATAGCAGCGCGCGCAATGCTGACGACTTGGATTCGGCTGAGTATGTAGGAAAGCTAGCCGGAGAACGAACAGTTAGGCGCCTCGGAGTCAAGCCGATTAAAACAGGTCAATATCCTGTTTTGTTTGAAGCGAATCTCGCAAGCGGTATTATCTCTTCACTTGTCAGCGCTATTTCTGGTGGCAACTTGTACCGAAAATCCTCTTTTTTGCTGGATAGTTTAGGTAAACAAGTTGGCGCATCGCTACTTAATATAGAAGAGCTGCCGCACCTTAAAAAAGGCATCGCGAGCAGTGCTTTTGATGATGAGGGGGTGGCAACCCATTCGCGAAAATTAGTTGAAAATGGTGTGTTGCAAGGTTATGTGTTGGGTAGTTATTCTGCGCGCAAGCTTGGGCTAAAAAGCACAGGTAATGCGGGAGGGGTGCATAATTTGGTGGTGCAGCATACGAATCAAACATTTGCTGATTTATTGAAAATGATGGGAACAGGCTTAGTGGTCACGGAAGTATTAGGGCACGGTTTAAATATGGTGACAGGGGATTATTCGCGAGGTGCGGCGGGGTTTTGGGTGGAAAATGGCGTGATTATGCATCCGGTTGAAGAAATTACAATTGCAAGCAACATGAAGGATATGCTTGGACAAATCATAGGCATTGGGGACGATGCGATTAAAAATAGTTCGAAACAGGTAGGCTCGCTATTGATTGAGCGTATGACGGTTGCTGCTTCGGAGTAAAGTTTGCTAATTAAAAAAACTGTACAATAAAAAAGCCCCTAGACGGGGCTTTTTTATTGGTTAAGATTTACTTGGTTTCTTCAGTTGGTACCGATTCAACCTTATCTTCATCAGCAGGTTCAAACCCATCATTAGCTGGTGCAGTTGCTTCAGCGCCATCAGCGATTAGATTTGCACGACGTTGGAAATAACTATCACGCATGAATGCATATGGGTCAAGTGCAGCATCGTCGATAAAGTCTTTTGCATCAAGCAGCTCTGTGCGCCTGTCTAAGAACTGAGCCGCGCGCAATTGATTATGTAAACGAATTTCACCGATATTGTGTGTGTAGGTAATCGGATCTGAGGTCACAGTATCAAACACTAACCCTGCAGTGTCACGCACAGTGCTTGGCCCTAGGAAAGGCAACACTAAATATGCACTGTCTTTCATACCCCAAGAAGCGAGGGTCTGACCAAAATCTTCTTTATGGTTTGGGATATTGTCCATACCAGCAACATCAATAAAACCCGCAAGACCAAATGTAGAGTTGATGACAAAGCGGCCTGCATCAGTAAATGCATTGGCGAACTTAAGTTGCAACAAATCATTTAAGACGGTAGTAATTGAGCCAAGGTTATTGAAGAAATTATTAAAGCCTTTGCGAACAGGTGTCGGTGCAACATTTTTGTATGCAGTGGCTACGGGTTTAAAGAAGCCCTTATCAACCACGTCGTTAAATTTATAGATGCCGCGATTCATCCCCTCAAGCGGATCTCTGTTTGCTTGTGTAGCACAGCCTGTCATCACCAGGATTAAGCTACAGCATATAAATAGTTTACTTAGTTTGTTTTGCATTCTCTAGCATCACTTAAATTATTAGTTTTACTTGTTTGTTTAATATCGTTTTATTTTTGTACTTTTACTAATAGAAATCACACGCAAAGTCACAACATTATCTCTAACTACACACATCTTGTCTACACATTAAAACGACTCGTAGTGAGTACTTCACTGGTGTTGTATAAAAACAACGGCCAATCAAAACGATACACCTAGGCGATTAAAGCAATAACTATGCCGCTGGTGATGCTTAAATATTTGGTACTTTTAGAGTGCTGGCTGTTTTGTACAAACTCAGCGCAGATGCACGTTGCACGCTGTGGTCGACGATTGGAGAAGGGTAGTTTTTGCCGACGACAACACCAATAAGATTTTGTCGAAGTGACGGAATTTGCCATGGTGCGTGTATTTCTTTGTCACTACAGCTTGCGAGTTCGGGGATATATTTGCGGATAAATTTTCCCTGAGGGTCAAATTTCTCACTTTGTGTCACTGGGTTGAAAATGCGAAACCAGGGTTGTGCATCACATCCTGTAGAGGCGGCCCATTGCCAACCGCCATTATTTGCGCTCAAGTCAAAATCAATTAAATTTTCAGCAAAATAGCGCTCGCCCCAGCGCCAGTCAATGAGTAAGTCTTTTACAAGAAAGCTTGCTACCACCATGCGTAGCCGATTATGCATAAAGCCGGTTTGGTTGATTTGATGCATTGCGGCATCCACCAGCGGGTAGCCAGTTTTGCCCGCGCACCAAGCTTTAAAAAGCGCTTCATCGTTGGGGAAGGGCAGACGGTCAAACTCAGCTTTATAGGATTTTCCGCTGGCGACATCGGGGCGATGATACAAAATTTGGAAGTAAAAATCACGCCAGATTAGTTCATTTAACCATGCCTGAGAGCCAATACTGGCGCGGTCTCTGGCTTGTCTTGCTAAATGCCGAACTGAGACTGTGCCAAATCGCAAATGTACAGATAGATATGAAACACCCTTAACTGCGGGAAAGTCACGCGCGTTTTTATATTGGTTCATGCGGTCTTCAAAATCTGCAAGCAATTGTGCGCCGCCTGCTCATGCCAGTTGGCAATCGCATGCTACTTAAGATTGGTGCGCTGGAACCCTATTTCCTCCAAGCCAATCAGGCTGCTTGGCGCAACTTTAGCAAGGTTTTGTATATAACTATCAACAGGATAGGGCTTTAAGTAAAAATCATCGAGCTTTTTCAGATGTGCGTTTTTATAAGGCGTAAACACGCTATATGGCTTACTGCTTTGGCTGAGTACTTCATCTTTTTCAAAAATGACTTGGTCTTTAAAGTCATGAAATTCTATGCCGCGCTTGGCGAGCTCACTTGCTACAAATGCATCCCTATCTACAGCCGCTGGCTCGTAATCTCGATTTGTAAATACCGCATTGATATTAAGCTTTGTTGCGGTTTGTGGAATGAGTTCACGTGCTTTGCCGTGTAGCACAATTAAATCGCCACCATGATTTTGTAGCGCAGTTTTTAGTTCGCGTACACTTTCCCAAATAAACTCAACACGGCGGTCGGTTTTATTGCTGAGCTTGTCGAGAATATCAGTATCGAAAATAAACACGCAGTAAACAGCTTGTGAGGATTTAAGCGCATGGTAGAGCGCAGCATGGTCAAAATCACGCAAATCTCGGCGAAACCATACTAGCGAATTGTTAAGCTGCATACTTATTCGCGGTGGTAAGGGTGGCCGATAATGATTGAGTGTGCACGGTACAACTGCTCGCATAAAAGTACGCGCACAAAGGCGTGAGGTAATGTGAGTGGCGACAGCCCCCAAAGCCAATCAGCATGTTGCTTAATGCTTTGATGCAGACCATCTGCACCGCCAATAACAATGCTCACATCCTTACCCAGACCCTGCCAAAATTTTAATTTTTCAGCAACTTGCAACGTGCTTATTTGTTGCCCGCGCTCGTCACATACTACTAAAAAGTCTTTGCCAGCGGCTTCTAAAATGCGCTTAGCTTCTGCTTCTTGCACCACTTCACTATTTTTACCATCAGCGCGTTTATCAGGTTTGATTTCAATAATCTCTGTTGTTAAGTCACGCGGCATACGTTTTGTATATTCGTTGCATGCAGTTTCAACCCAATCCGGCATTTTGTGGCCGACAGAGATGATACGTAACCTCATGAGAGTTAGACTGCAGCGGGTTTAGAAGCGTCGCGGCGGCTTTCTGCCTCGCTCCAAAGTTGCTCTAAATTGTAGTAAGCGCGTGTGGCGGGGATCATGATGTGCACAACGATATCGTCCAAATCCACCAGCACCCACTCGCCTTCTTTGCCACCTTCAAGGCCGCGAATATCAAACCCTTTTTCTTTCAATTTCACAACGACGTTATCGGCAATTGCCTTGGCTTGTCTTGTGGAGCTTGCGCTGGCAACAATCATGTAGTTGGTAAGAGAAGTAAGTTTACGCACATCCATCACGCTGATGTCGAACGCTTTAATATCCTCAAGCGCATCGATGACAG
The DNA here is from genome assembly GCA_963752495.1 of uncultured beta proteobacterium. Classification (GTDB taxonomy): domain Bacteria; phylum Pseudomonadota; class Gammaproteobacteria; order Burkholderiales; family Methylophilaceae; genus CAVVYJ01. The sequence continues at coordinate 174,800 of CAVVYJ010000005.1, read as the reverse complement.
CTGCTTTCATAGCTTCTAGGTCGAATATTTTTGTAATCATATGTTAGGCAGCCTGTGTTGGAATACTTTGACGAAGTTGTTTAATTTTGTTTTGTGTATCTACATAGACCAAAGTGGGCGTGAATTGTGACAGTTCCACTTCAGAATATTGTGCATAGCTAGCAATGATGATGATATCTTTAGGTTGTGCCTTGTGCGCTGCAGCACCATTGATTGAAATAATGCCGGAGTTTGCCTCAGCAAGCATTGCATAGGTACTAAAACGCTCCCCGTTGGTGACGTTGTATATCTCTATTTGCTCATAGTTATTGATGTTTGCGGCTTTCAACAAGGTTTCGTCTATCGCGCAACTGCCTTCATAATCCAGCTCGCTGTGTGTTACATGAACTCGGTGGAGTTTAGATTTGAGCATGGTTCTTTGCATATTCAGTACTTTAATTAAAGCAATTAACGCTATTATAAAGTAAAGCCCTTATTCAATATATCTCAATCCATGTTAAGGCGCTGTGCAACTTCTTTATCCAAGCTGGCCATAAACTTTTCTACTTCTCTGGTGTAAGTGTGCTCAAGACCCAGTCGATCGTTTATCTCACCATGATTTAGGTTAAGAGGGTTAACCTTGACGTTTACTCCGAGATTTTTTGCTTGCGTAGCGAAAGCTTCAGCATTTTCGCAAGGGTTGTCTTCGCGTTGTGTTGAGCAGGCGACAAATAGCGGAATAGAGTTTTTGCTGAGTTGATGAATTGGTGAAGCAGAAATCCATCTGTTTGGATTTTTCCCAAACGCGGCGTCGAAAAAGTTTGGATGCCACATACGCATGGTTTGGGGAATATCCATAGATGAGCTATCAAGTGAAAATCCAGCTAGCCAACGGCGGCCGCCCACATCAGTCACCAGTGAGGGTTTTGCACAAAGCAGGCTTATTAAGTGGCCGCCAGAGGAATGGCCCATAATGAAAAATTTATCAGGATTTCCACCCCATTCGATAGCATTTTTTTGTGCTGTAACAATTGCTAGCGCTAAATCTTCAGCTTGAGCATAAGCATCGGACTCCGGGAGGTTTCGTGTAGCAACCGATATCACAATAAATCCTTTTGGACCCCAGCGTGTAACTTTGTTGATGTAAATCAGGCGCTCGGATTTTGATTTATCATCGCCATAATATCCACCGCCATACAGCATTAGTATGACAGGTGCATTTTTGGCATCAATTGGTTTATAGATATCCATGCGCTGCCTGATATTTTTCCCATACGAGAAATCGCGGATTACTTGGATATTATCCGGAAGCAAGTTAGCAGCCTCTTGCCGCTCATGCTGTTCTGAGAGATTGCAGCCTGGCAAACATGCGCTGGTTGCAATTGCTAAAAGAAACTTCATGATTCTCATTTTGAGGAAACGCAAGTTATCTCTTTTCCATTTACACCACGCTTTGATTTTTTTGAATGTGCTCAATGTTGGAATGTATAAGTATTAAATTTCAACATTATCAATTAAACGTGTTTTGCCCAGCGTAGCAGCACCTAAAACCACCAGTTGCTGATCACTTTCTGTCGCTGGGCTGAGCGTAGCCGCTGCTCTTACCGAAATATAATCTACCACCCAACCATTTTTTGTAAGTTGCTGGCAAGCTTCTTTTTCGAGCTGATTAAAATCATAGTTTCCATTTTTAATCGCTTCTACGATGCGCTGCAAAGCACTATTTAATTGGCTTGCGGAGGCGCGCTCTTTTTCACTCAAATAACCATTTCGGGAGCTCATGGCCAAGCCGGTTTGTTCGCGCACAGTTTCGCCTGCAATAATATTAATCGGCAGATTAAACTGCTTTACCAATTCTTTGATGATAAAAAGTTGCTGAAAATCTTTTTTTCCAAAAACCGCAATTTGTGGCTGCACAATGTTAAAAAGTTTCATCACCACTGTTGCCACACCAGCAAAGTGACCAGGACGACTAGCACCACAAAGCTCCTCTGCAATTGGCGGAGGTGTAATCGTCATGGACTGTGGTTGAGGATACATTTCGGCTGCGCTAGGCGCAAACACTATGTCAGCACCAACCCCTTTCAGCTTTTCGCAATCTGCATCTAGCGTGCGCGGGTAGCTTGCCAAATCTTCATTCGGCCCAAATTGCAAAGGGTTTACAAAAATACTCACAACCACACATTGTGCATGTTGTTTGGCGATTTCTACCAAATGAATATGCCCCGCATGCAAGTTGCCCATCGTGGGCACGAAAGCAATGCTGGCTTGGGTTTTTAAAATGCTTCTTAGTTCAGAAACAGAATGAATAAGTTGCATTAATAACTGTGCTCAATGGCTGGGAAGGTTTTATTTTTTACAGCTTTAACGTAAGCCGCAACAGCTTCTTGTATGCTGTTTGTGTCTTTTAAAAAGTTGCGTACAAAGCGTGGCGATTTGAAGTCTGCGGGTGGTTTATTTGCTGGCCCGTTATAAATACCCAATAAATCCTGAAGAACAAGCACTTGGCCGCTACAATCAACACCCGCGCCAATGCCAATCGTAGGCGTTTTAATGTTTTCTGTAATCTGTTTTGCAAGCACTGAAGGTACCATTTCCAGCAATACAAAGCTCACGCCGGCATCACTCATCGCTTTGGCATCGTCAATAATCTGCTGAGCGCTTTCTGGCGTTTTCCCTTGCACTTTGTAGCCACCCAGCTGGTTCACCGATTGCGGTGTAAAACCCAAATGCGCACATACAGGAATGCCACGCTCTACCAAGTAGCGCGCAGTGTTAACTTTGCTACCACCACCTTCAAACTTCACCATGTGCGCGCCAGACTTTATTAGCCATTCAGCATTTTTATAGGCAGCTTCGTTATCATGTTCGTAGCTGCCAAGCGGCATGTCGGCGACGATAAAAGTATTGGGTGCGCCGGCAGAAACGCTTTTGGTGTGATATGTCATGTGGTGCATACTTACATTCAGCGTGTTCTCAGCACCTTGCAGCACCATGCCGAGAGAGTCGCCCACCAATATCATATCCACACCAGCCAATTCCATCAATTTGGCAAACGTTGCGTCATAGCAGGTCAGCATGGCAATTTTTTCGCCATTTGCAGCCATTTTTTTAAGTTCGGGAAGATTCAATTTTTACTCAAAGTTTGGGTTGAAATATTCACGGCTACTTTTAATCTGGCCGATTCTATCCACCAGTAAATTAAGCGCACTCTCGTCTTTGATGATGTTCAATTTTTCGTTATTCACAATCAATATCGGCGAAGCGTCGTAACTATGAAAAAACTCGCTATAAGCATCGGCTAGGCGCTCCAGATATTCATGCGGAATATCCTGTTCGTAGCTGATATTCCGTTCTTCAATGCGTTCGGCAAGCTCGTCTACTGGCGTTTGCAGGTAAACCACCAAATCTGGGCTGGGCGATTTTAAATGCAAATGCTGATAGATTTGGTGATAAAGCGAATATTCTTCATCATCCAAATTAAGTCGTGCAAAAAGGGGATCTTTCTCTAAAAAGAAATCCGCCACGATGGGCTTTGCAAACATATCACGCTGATTCACGTCAGAGATTTGCTGAGAGCGCTGAAACAGAAAAAACAATTGCGTTGGCAATGCATAACGCTGGGCGTCTTGATAAAACCGAGATAAAAACGGATTCTCGTTAGCTTTCTCCGAAAGTAATTCGGTTGAAAACTTTTCAGAGAGCATTCTGGCCAACGTGGTTTTACCGCTGCCAATCGGGCCTTCAATTACGATATAGGGAAATTTATCAAATATGCTCATGCTAGTGATTGTGGCCTAATTTTTCAATGTCTTGCGATTGATGAAACTCCGCTAATTTTACAACATTCCCGTGCCCTGGGATGTTAATTTCGGGTGCGATTTCTGCAAGCGGCAGCAACACAAAACCGCGTAAATGCATACGCGGATGCGGTAAAGTAAGTGATTCTGAGCGCAAAACTAAATCGTCAAATAACAATAAATCCAAATCCAGTATGCGCGGCGCATTGGCAAAAGGCCGTTCGCGACCAAAGGTTTTTTCAATGGCCAGCAACTGCTCCATCAAGGCTTCTGCGCTTAGTTCTGTAGCAATTTCTGCAACGGCATTTATAAAATCGGGCTGATCGCTATAGCCCACAGGCGCGGTTCTATATAAGCTGGAATGTTTGACCAACTTGGTTTTTGGCATTTTTTCAATAGCCTGAAAGGCGCGTGCTACTTGGCTTTCAGGCTCATTCAAATTGCTGCCAAAAGCAACAAAAGCTTTATGCATTGGTATTTGTTTCCAGCGTGCTTGCAGATTTTTTGTGCCTGCGTTTGCGCCGTTTCTTCGGGCTGGTGTCGGGCAACAGCATCGCGGCGCGTGTTTCTGCGTTGGCATCGGCAAAGGTTGTCCACCACTCGCCAATTTCGGTTGGCAGTTCGCCAGATTCGCAACGCAGCAGCATAAAGTCGTAAGCTGCACGGTAGCGCGGGTGAGCGAGCAAGCCAAAAGGGCGCTTGCCGGCACGTTGCTCAAAGCGCGGTTGCATGCTCCATATCTCTTTGCAGGTAGACACAAAACGGTTATGAATCGCCAGCTTTTCTGCCTGCACAGCAATCACCTCATCCATCGCCATGTACAGCGCGGGTATCGGCGGCGTATCTTTTTTATAAGTTTGCCATGCGTTCAACACCTCATGCCAAAGCAGGGCGGCAAACAGAAAGCTCGGGTTAGACGATTTGCCTTGGTTGATTCTGTCATCGGTATTTTTAAGTGCCAGCATCACAAATTTTTCACCAAGTGGCTGCTCTAACACCACGTCTAGCAAGGGCAGCAAGCCATGGTGTAGTTGCTGTGCGCGCAAGGCATTAATGCTTTCAATCGCATGACCAGATAAAAACAGCTTGAGCATTTCGTCAAACAATCGACTGGGTGGAACATCCTGCAATAGGTCAGCCAGATCTAAAATGGGCGCTTGTGTTTTAGGTTCAATTTTTAACCCTAGCTTTGCGGATAATCTTACTGCGCGCAGCATACGCACAGGGTCTTCCTGATAGCGTGTTTTCGGGTTGCCTATCATGCGCAGTAGCTTGGCTTTAATGTCCGCAACACCGTTATGAAAATCCAGCACTTCTTCACGCGCAGGGTCGTAATATAAAGCGTTGGCGGTAAAATCGCGCCGGGCTGCATCATCTTCCAGGCTACCAAAAATATTGTCACGCAAAATTCGCCCGCTATCCGCGGTTTGGCCATCTCCATCGGCTTGGTGATGCCCGCGAAAAGTGGAAACTTCAATCGTCTCACTGCCCCACATTACATGCACTAGCCTAAAACGGCGGCCTATCATGCGTGAGCGGCGGAATATTTTATTCACTTCTTCCGGCGTTGCGTTGGTGGCAATATCGAAATCTTTTGGCTGAAAATTAAGCAGCAAGTCGCGCACCGCGCCGCCAACGATATAAGCCTGAAACCCCGCTTTCTGTAGGCCTTCGCAGGTTTTAAGCGCGGCACTGCTAATCAGCTTTTTGTTGATTTTATGGTTTTTGACAGAGATTCGGTTGGCTGCGCTTGCGGTATCCTCATCCGCCCGATTGATAGCAATATCGGCCTTTTCTTTTTTCTTAAAAACTTTTTGTAAGAATCTTTTAATCATGCGCTTTTAATTATTTGGCTAGCCTCGTTATTCCACAAAACGTCTGGCACGCCTGCGTCTTTATTTAAGAATGCGGCAGAGTACAAACAGCAAGTCGGATAAGCGGTTGATGTATTGCAATGAAATCTCGGTAATTTTTTCCTGCCCGTTAAGCGAATGCATTGTTCGTTCGGTGCGTCTGCAAACAGTTCTGGCCAAATGGCAATAGGCTGCGGCGCGGCTGCCACCGGGCAAAATAAACTCTTTGAGCGGTTCTAGCGTATCGTTTAATTCATCCAGAATGTTTTCTAGCGCAGTCACGCGTTCGGCCTTAATCATTTCGTAACCGGGCATACAAAGCTCGCCACCCAAGTTGAACAAATCATGCTGAACAAGCTTAAGCTCCGCATAGATATTGGCGCGTAGCGGCTCTGTTAACAGGATGCCAATCACCGAATTGAGTTCATCCACATCGCCAATCGCCTGCACGCGCGCACTATATTTGGCAACGCGCGAGCCATCGCCCATGCCGGTAGTGCCGTCATCACCGGTTTTGGTATAAATTTTACTTAGTCGATTGCCCATGTTGAATAAATGTGTCTATTGGGCGATTTGCAGCGTTGGGCGGTGCTCAAAATCCTCATGTACTAACGTGTACACTCCGGTTTCTGCGCGCCGTCCGCCTTGCAACTCATCCCAATATTTCACATTTGATGCCTTATTAATTCCTATATAATTTACGCATTATAAATCATTCAACCCTGTTTCGATGAGTTCTCAAGTAATAGCAAACCGAGCAATTGGCGTCATGGATTCCGGCGTGGGTGGCATTTCGGTGCTCAAGCACATTCACGCGCTGCTGCCGCATGAAGATTTAATGTACGTGGCAGATAGCAAATACGCGCCTTACGGCAACAAAACGGCGGATGAGATTACCAGCCGCTGTTTTGAAATTGCCGATTTTTTAATCGCAAAAAATGTAAAAGCATTGGTGGTGGCTTGTAATACGGCGACAGCGGCGGCGATTGATGCCATGCGCGCTAAATATACGCTACCTATTATTGGTATGGAGCCCGCAGTAAAGCCTGCGGCGGCAGCGACCAAGAATGGCGTGATTGGCGTGCTGGCAACGGTGGGCACGCTTAAAAGCGCGCAATTTGCCGCGCTGTTAGAAAGTTATGGCCGCAATGTTAAAGTGGTCACGCAAGGCTGTGTGGGCTTGGTGGAATGCATTGAGCGCGGCGAGCTGGATGCGCCTGCAACCAAAGATTTAATCCGCCAATACACCGCGCCGTTATTGGCAGAGGGCGCAGATACGATTGTGCTCGGCTGTACGCATTACCCGTTTGTAAAGCATGTGATTCAAGAGATTGTGGGCGAGAATGTCACGCTAATTGATACAGGCGCAGCAGTGGCAAAGCAATTAAAGAACAAGCTGGAAGAAAAAGGGTTGTTATCTCGCGCCAAAGAAAAAGCAGAAGTGCTTTTTTGGACGAACAGTGAAGCTGAAAATGCAAGCCAAGTGACCGAGAAATTGTGGGGAAACCACGTGGAAGAGCATTGCTTGTAAGTTGATTTCCATTAATTATGTTTTCAGTTTTCTGTGAAACTTCTGATGCTAGAGCAAGGGTAATTATTACTGGAACAATCAAATATAGTAAATAACAAAGTAGTGCAATACCTTTCGTTGGGCGCACATAACTCTCAATTAGTGCCATACTGCCAATCATTGCTATGTATCCAATGACTATACTTATTAAGCCTAACGCAGCAATATTAAAGACTTGTTGTCGCAATAACATGTAATAACTAATCACTACAAGAATTGGCCACAGTATAAGAACACACAGGAAGATTGCTCCTCCGATACCTATGCTCATCTCAACCACTTGTTACTAAAATTGAAATTATTCACTAATATTTAATGATGCTTTACGTGTTCGCCCGCTTTTAGTTTGTACTTGGTGCCGCAATAAGGGCAAGCCACTTGCCCTGTGGCGGCAATATCTAAAAACACGCGTGGATGCGATGCCCACAACGCGACTTCATCGGTGGGGCAATGCAGGGGTAAATCTTTGGCAGTGACTTCAAACTCTTTTGTGTCAGACATGATTTACCCCAATGAATTAAACGAGCGTTAGCCAATCAGCATGTTTAGGCGATTTGCCTTTAACCACATCAAAGTACATGCTTTGTAGTTTCTCGGTGATTTCACCACGCACGCCAGAACCAATATTACGGTTATCCAGCTCGCGAATCGGTGTCACTTCTGCCGCGGTGCCGGTAAAAAAGGCTTCGTCTGCGCTATACACTTCATCACGCGTGATGCGTTTTTCAATCACTTCTAAGCCGATTTCAGTGGCGAGTTGAATGATGGTGTCGCGGGTAATGCCTTCCAGCGCGCTTGTTAAATCGGGCGTGTAAAGTTTGCCTTTGCGTACGATAAAAACGTTTTCGCCAGAGCCCTCTGCAACAAAACCATCCACATCCAGCAGCAAAGCCTCATGGTAACCATCCTGCGCGGCTTCCTGATGCGCCAAGATGCTGTTCATATAATTGCCGTTAGCTTTGGCCTTGCACATGGTGATGTTAACATGATGGCGCGCGAAAGATGATGTTTTAACGCGAATGCCTTTGGTGATGGCTTCTTCGCCCATGTAGGCGCCCCAGCTCCACGCCGCGCAGATGACGTGCGTGCTCAAGGTTTTTGCGGCAATGCCCATCGCCTCAGCACCATAAAACGCCATTGGGCGGATGTAGGCAGATTCCAGCTTGTTCTCACGCACGGCAGCACGCTGCGCCTCGGAAATTGTCGCTTTATCAAAAGGCATTTTCATTTGCAAAATATGCGCACTGCGGAACAGGCGGTCGGTATGGTCTTGCAGGCGGAAAATCGCCGTGCCTTTATCTGTTTTGTAAGCGCGAACGCCTTCAAAAACGCCCATGCCGTAATGCAGGGTGTGAGTAAGTACGTGTGTGGTCGCGCTGCGCCAATCGACTAATTTGCCGTCGTACCAAATTACGCCGTCGCGGTCTGCCATAGAACTAGGTATTGCCATATTTGTCTCTAAAATCGTGAAAACAATATTGTAAACTAAAGGGTGGAATTCTTTCAGCATGTTAAAATCAAATGTACATAAAATTGTTACTTATTATGGAGTTTTAGTATGAAAACACTATTCAGAACCGCATTTTTAATTCCAATGCTGCTGTTTTTTGCTGCATGTACACCTGCGCAAAATGCAACGCAGGCAGGATTTCTGGGCACTGATATCACAGGTGCGGACTTTCCTAAGCCGCTCACCCTAACTGATCACACCGGAAAATTGCGCACCATGAGCGATTTTAAAGATAAAGTCGTGGTGCTGTTTTTTGGCTATACACATTGCCCGGACGTGTGTCCAACTACCATGAGCGATTTGAAAAAAACCATGAAACTGCTGGGTGATAAATCAGACGAAGTGCAGGTGATTTTTGTAACTGTTGATCCGCAACGTGACACGCAAGAAGTGCTGGCGCAGTTTGTGCCATCGTTCGACAAGCGCTTTATTGGCATGCGCGGCAGCCTGCAAGAAACCGCCGAAACCATGGGCAACTTCAAAATTTTCTATTCAAAAATCGAAGGTAAAGGCCAAAACGATTACACCATTGACCACAGTGCTGGCATGTATGTGTTTGATAAAGAAGGAAAAATCAGGCTTTACCTTGCTTACGCTATGAAACCTGAGGATATTGCGAGTGACATCAAAAAATTGATGTAATCAATCTTCTTTATTGCCAAGGCGGTAAGCCAGCACCACGGGGATAAACGTAATCAGCATCACCACCAGCGCTACTACATTGGTGACAGGGCGCTCACGCGGGCGGAATAACTCGTTAAACATCCAAATCGGTAGGGTTTTATCTGCACCTGCCGTGAAAACGGTCACAATCACTTCATCCAATGACAGCGCAAACGCCAGCAAGCCGCCTGCCAATAGCGCAGATTTCAGGTGCGGAAAAATCACATACCTAAACGTTTGCAAGTAATTTGCGCCTAAGTCTAACGAGGCTTCGACCATGCTCCACGGAATGCGCCGCATGCGCGCAACGACATTGTTGTAGACCACCACAATACAAAACGTCGCGTGGCCAATTACAATCGTCATCATGCCCGGATGAAAGCCTAACCCTTTGAATGTGTTCAAAAAAGCCAAGCCTGTGAGAATGCCCGGTAGTGCAATTGGCAGCACGAAAAGTGTGGTAATCATGTCTTTACGTTTGTAATTTAAGCGCGTTAATGCAATTGCCGCCAGTGTGCCGAGCGGCATAGCGATAAAGCTGGCAAGCACTGCCACCTTGATAGAAAGCCAAAGCGCCTGCCACATATCCGCGCGTGCAAATGCTTGACCAAACCAGTGTGTGGTAAACCCCGTGGGCGGAAACGCGAAAGTGATATCGTCAACGGTAAACGCATAAACACCAATAACAACAAGCGGCAAATAAATAAAGCCGATTACCGCATAGCTAAATAAAAACAGACACTTATGGCGTAGAGAATTAGAGCGCATCGAACGCCCCTAACCTTTTCGCCATGCTTAGATAGACCATAATCAACATAATCGGCACAAGTGAAAATGCGGCTGCCAGCGGCAAATTACCGACAGTGCCTTGTTGGGTGTACACCATCATGCCGATGAAGTAACCCGGTGCACCGACCACTTGTGGAATGATGTAATCACCGAGTGTGAGCGAAAAGGTAAATATACCACCCGCGATAATGCCAGGCATCGTGAGCGGTAGCGTGACTTTTCTAAAAGTTTGCCAAGGTGTTGCACCCAAATCTGCAGAGGCGTTTAGCATGTTCTGCGGCACGCGCTCTAGTGCGGCGACAATCGGTAGCACCATAAACGGCAGCCACATATATAAAAACACTAGAAACATGCCAAGGAATGACGACGCGAGCGACGCGCCGCCGATTGCGGGAACACTCTGTAGCAGTGTATCAAGCGGACCTGCTAAGCCGACCTTATCCAGCACCCAATAGATTAGGCCTTCACGACTTAACAGCACACGCCAGCCATAGACTTTTACCAAATAACTGAACCACATAGGCGCTAAAATCGCGACATATAAAATCGCGCGTTGGCGCTTTCCGGCATGGAAAACCATGGTGTAGGCAAGCGGCAGTGCAAGGATGGCAGCGGCGATGGTGACGGTAATTGCCATCGCCGTGGTACGCAAAACAATGTCGAAATTTGCGCCTGTGAAAAGCTGCAAAATGGTGTGAATACCAATTTGATGCACCACTTGGCCTGTAAAATCATCTAACCGATAAACACTCTGCCAGAGCAGGCCAAAAAGTGAGCCCAAGTACAAAACCGTTAACCATAGGAGTGCAGGGAACAGCAGCAAAAGTAACGCCCAAACACGCTTGTTTTGAGCTTGGCTTGCGCTCACAGTCGCGTTCATGGTTTGGCTAAATTAACCATATGTTCTGCAAGCCAGTAAGCTTGCAGTATTTTACCCGCGACCAAATTGGAAAGCGTCGCGTCGGTACTGGCAATGTGTGCGGCCAAATGCGTTGTATCATTTACGCGGCATTCTACGCGGGTATATGCGCCTTGATACAGCGTTGCGAGCACGGTAACGGGCACGCCAACATGGCGTGCAGGTATTTTTTCACCCAGTTTTATGTATTCAGGACGAATTGCTATTTCGTGATTATTAGCGCTGAACAGGCTACTGAAAAGCACATTTGCGCTGCCGACAAAACGCGCCACAAAACTGGTTTTGGGTTGATTGTAAAGTTGCTGCGGCGTGTCGATTTGTTCGATGTGACCTTCGTTAAACACCGCCACACGATCGGCCATGGATAAGGCCTCTCCCTGATCGTGAGTGACTAAAATGAAGGTGAGGCCGAGCTCTTTGTGTAGCTGCTTAAGCTCAGCTTGCATGGCTTCACGCAGCTTTAAATCCAGTGCGCCAAGTGGTTCATCCAGTAGCAGGATTTTAGGCTGTTTAGCCAACGCCCTTGCCAATGCGACGCGCTGGCGCTGCCCACCCGAAAGTTCAGAAGGGCGGCGTTTTGCCATTGCGCCCAAGCGCACCATGTCTAGCAGCTCTTGTGCTTTGCGCTCGCGGCTGGCTTTGTCTTCTTTAGCAATCATCAGGCCGTAAGCCACGTTTTCCAGCACACTCATGTGCGGGAACAGTGCGTAATCCTGAAACACGGTGTTAACGGGTCGCTGGAAAGGAGGCAGGGCAGAAATGTCCTGATTTTCTAGTTTAATAGTGCCTTGAGTTGGAAAATCAAAACCTGCAATCAAGCGTAAACAGGTGGTTTTGCCCGAGCCGGAAGGCCCGAGCATTGCAAAAAACTCACCCTGATTGACGACGAAGTTTACATTTTGAAGCGCAATTGTATTTCCAAAGCGCTTTTCAACGCCAACGAACTCAATTGCTGTAACCATATATTTTCAAATTTAATGACTACAAGCGTGTATTACTTCTTGCCCATGACAGCGACGTAATCTGTACTCCATGTTGCGTAAGGTACGCAGGCGTTGTTCTGTGTTGCACAAGCTGCAACTGGTGTTCTCCAGAAATGGATTTTATCGAAGTTGTCGATACCATTAGTTTTGCAGCCTTCCGCACCAAGTAATTCATTGCCGTTACATGCCTCAGGGACTGTTGGCACTGAACCGAACCATGAAGCTAAATCACCTTGTACCTTGTTGGAAAGTGAATGTTCCATCCATTTGTATGCACAGTTAGGATGCGCTGCTTCGGCATGCATCATCGTAGTATCCGCCCAGCCAGTAGCGCCTTCTGCAGGAATCGTACTGGCAATTGGTTGTTTGGCCGCTAGCAATGTGTTGACTTGGTAAGGCCAGCTGCCAGAAGCGACAACGCCTTCTTTAGTGAAATCTTCTACCTGCACCGTGGCATCGTGCCAGTAACGATGTATTAACTCGCGCTGACCTTGCAGTACTTCGAGTACTGCTTTGTATTGCGCTTCGTTCAGTTCATAAGGGTCTTTAATACCCAATTCAGGCTTTTTCGCCATCAAATATAGCGCAGCATCTGCAATATAAATCGGGCCGTCAAACGCCTGCACGCGGCCTTTATTCGGTTTGCCATCGGGCAGGTCTTGCGCTTCAAATAACACGCTCCAACTCGTTGGCGCCTCTTTGAATACATCACTGTTATACATCAGTACATTTGGACCCCATTGATAAGGTGTGCCGTAATGTTTACCGCCAACCGTGTGCCAAACCGCATTTTGTAAACGTGAATCGATATTTTTGTAGCTGGGGATGAGGTCGACATTAATTTCTTGTACTTTACCGCCCGCAATCAAGCGTAGCGAGGCATCGCCCGAAGCTGTTACTAAGTCATAACCGCCCTGGTTCATGAGTGAAACCATTTCGTCTGAAGTACCTGCTGTTTTTACAGTGACTTTACAGCCAGATTCTTTCTCAAAACCAGTCACCCAGTCGTAAGCTTTATCAGTCTCGCCGCGCTCCAAATAGCCTGGCCAGGCAATCACATTAAGTGCGCCCTCACCCTCACCAACGCTAGTGGGAAGTGTCTTTTCTGCTGAAGCAGTTTCGTCTTTTTTTGAACAAGCGCTAACAAGTGCGAGCGCCGAAATAATAACTGCCGCCAATTGGATTTGATGAGTTTTTTTCACGACTAGCTCCCCTATTATGATTGAATAAACGTTAATACAAGCCAAACGATATTATGCGCAATTTGGCTCTAATAATAGAGCCACTTTTTACTAATCAATAGAACCAATTACTTTTTAAAGCGATAACGGAAAGATAGCACAAATTGAAATTAAAAACTTACATACGGTGCAGTTGTGACGAGAGTACTTTTAATTCTTTTTCCGCACGTTTGTAATCGGGAAAGAGCTGTCCGACAATCGCCCAAAATTTGGCAGAGTGGTTCATTTCTTTTAGGTGAGCAAGCTCGTGGCAAATCACATAATTGATGATATGCGGTGGCGCCTGTAGCAAGCGCCAGTTGAGTCGCACATCGCCCCGGCTGCTGCAGCTTCCCCAGCGGGATTGTGCGTTAGAAAGCGCGAGTGGCGGCGTTTTTACACCAAGTTTTGCAGCCAAAATCTCCAAGCGGCGACTAAAGTCTTGCATGGCCTGTTTTTTATACCATTGTATTACCTTGCGCTTAACAACCGCATGGTTATTGGCTTCTGGGAGTGCTAGTGTGAGAACATTATTGTGAAGCTCAGGTTGTTTGTTTTTGCTGTGCTGCACAATGCTGAGTTCAACCAGATTGCCGTGCAGCTGTAGCAACTCGCCATCAATCCATTCCAGCGGCGGCACGTAATTCTGTTTACGCACTTCTAGTTTATCCATAATCCACTTGGCTTTTTCTGCCAAAATTTGGTGCAATTGAAACTCAAAAATACGCTTTGGTGCATGCACTACAAGGCCATCCGCGGTAATTTTTAAACCAATTGTACGGCGTGGGCGGCGTTCGAGCTGGTAGATGATGGTTTCGCCGTTGGGCAGTGTAAGCTCTTGTTTAGCCATGATAAGTGTTAGCCATTTAGCGTCAGCATTTCTGCTTCAATCCAGTCTTCTACTTGCTGGTTAAGCTCATCTGGTTTTAAGTTGGCGCTCTGTATAGGTTTGCCGATATGAATTTGAATTACACCAGGTCGTTTTAAAATAGAGTTTTTAGGCCAAAATTTGCCCGCATTGTGTGCCACTGGCACCACTTGTGTTTGTGTATGCGTGGCAAGCCAAGCGCCGCCAATGTGATATTTACCACGTTTGCCCGGTGCTGTGCGTGTGCCTTCGGGGAAAATCACCACAAAGAATTTTTGTGCGAGCCGATCCTTGCCTTGCGCTACCAATTGTTTTAGCGCTTCGCGTCCAGCGGCACGGTTAATGGCGATAGGCGAAGTGAGCGCCAGGCACCAGCCAAAGAATGGAATCCACAGCAGCTCTCGTTTCATTACCCAAACCTGTGGAGGAAATATGAGCTGCAAGGCCAAAGTTTCCCAGGCAGATTGATGCTTGCAAAGCACAATGCTGGGCGTATTTGGGATATTTTCCGTGCCGGTAACGTTGAAGCTTAAGCCACAGGTGACGCGAAGCCACCATAACATCGTGCGCGCCCATTGACTGAGAATCCGGTAACGTGTGTGCGGTTTGAGTGGGAAAGTGAACAGGCCAAACGTGCAGAACACGACAGTAAACAACCACTGACTAAGGGTAAAAATGAGCGAGCGAATCCAGACCATTTTTAATGCGCTTTAATCTTAATATTCTGAAATAATGCGCTGCGCCGCATCGGCCAAATCGGCACAAAGCCATGTGGTTGGTGGCAATTTCTTATCGGTTGTTTTGCCTTGGTTAAGGGTTAACTCACCTTTGCCGGTGCGCACCAATATTGGCTGACAGCCGGCATCACTATAGGCTTGCAAATCACGCAAGGCATCGCCAACCGCTGGAACATTATTTAAATCAACCGAAAAGCGGCGGCCAATATCTTCAATCATTTTTGCTTTTGGTTTGCGGCACTCGCAATTGTCATCCGCCGCGTGCGGGCAATAAAAGAGCGCATCTATGCGACCGCCCACTTGCGCTAGGGCGCGGTGCATTTTGTCGTGAATCGCGTTTAGCGTCACCATATCAAATAATCCGCGCGCGATACCGCTTTGATTGGTAGCGAGCGCTACGCGAAACCCGTGCTGGTTTAAGTAGCGCAATGGCTTCCAAACTTCCGGGTAGTGGAATCCACTCGTTCGGATTTTTGATGTAATTGGCGCTGTCTTGGTTAATCACGCCATCTCTATCCAAGATTACCAGTTTCATTTTTTGGGTTTAGCTCGCCAGTTTAGAAAGGTCTGCCACGCGGTTCATGGTTTGGTGCAATATCGCCAAGAGTCCAAGTCGGTTCGCTTTTAAAGCAGGGTCGTCTGCATTCACCATCACGTTATCAAAAAAGCGTCTACAGGCGCTTTCAATGCGGCTAATGCCTGCAGAGAAGCCGTGTAATCACCACTTTCAAAAAGTTTATCCGCTTGAGGTTTTACTTTGCTCAAGGCTTCGTTCAAGGCGATTTCTGTAGGCTCCTTAAGCAAGTTAGCATTCACTTCTGCTTTTACTTCGCCTTCTACTTTTTTCAGAATATTGCCAACGCGTTTGTTTGCAGCGGCGAGGGCAGGGCTTCAGCAAGTGTTGAAAATGCACGTACAGCATCAAGACGTTTGGGATTCTTCAGCTAAGTGCTGGCGCTGAATGAAAACACTGCATCAACTTCTTAGCGTGCTATAACCCTTGTTCGCGTAAGATACCTGTAAACGGTCAAAGCATAAATTCACAAGTGAATACAATCTGTAGTCTGGTTAGTAAATGTGCTTTTCGACCAGAACTTAATAGCAATTTCGTAATGATATCTTACAACAATGAATTGGCAGATCAGCTTTCAATCAGCATATGCGATATTACTCCCAAGGCATGTCGGCGTAAGGCAAATGGGTCTTTATCTCCAGTTGGTTTTTCACCAATACCAAATAAACCAACTAAAGTTTCCAGTTTGTCAGCTAATGCTACACAAACACCAACTTGGTTGCGAGGCAATTCATCACCTGCAAAGCGTGGTTTGTAATGGTCTTCAATCGCAAAAGCCACGTCATTATCCAACTCTTCATGTTGCGCATAGTAGCGCCCCATAATGCCTTGCAGCTCAGGAAATTCACCCACCATGTCAGTCACTAAATCTGCTTTTGATAAGCTGTGCGGCCATTCAGCTTTTGTCGACTAATTTGAATCACCGCCAATTGTTGCTGCAATCGATTTTGCAATTGCTACTAACACGCGCATTACGTTCGCCTTGACTGCCCAATTTGTTGTGGTAAACCACTTTATCTAAGCCATGCAATACGGCTTTCCAGCGTCTTTTTGCGATCTTGGTCGAAGAAGAATTTAGCATCTGCCAAGCGTGGGCGCACCACGCGCTCGTTACCGCCGATGACAGCGCTTGGGTCATCTGGGTTGATGTTAGAGACGATTAAAAACTTATTGGTAAGTTTGTTATTGGCATCTAATAGCGGAAAGTATTTTTGATTCGCCTTCATGGTCAAAATCAAACATTCTTGCGGTACTTCCAAAAACTCTTTTTCAAATTGTCCGGTCAGCACATTCGGGCGCTCAACCAGCGCAGTCACTTCGTCCAGCAACGCTTCATCTTCAATCGGCCTCAAGTTTTCTTTAGCAGCTGCGACATTTAGCTGTTTAACAATCTCTGCGCGACGTTCTGCAAAACTTGCAATCACAGCGCCTTCGGTTTTAAGCTGTTCGGCGTAAGTATCCGCATTTTTTAAAGTGACTGTTTGATTCTTCGCTTCAAAGCGATGACCTTGTGTGATATTGCCAGAAGCCAAGCCCAGTGCGGTGATTGGCACGATGTCGCTGCCATGAAGTGCTACCAATCCATGCGCAGGGCGCACAAAGTTGACGCTGCTCCAGCCATCGGCTAATTGATACGTCATCACTTTAGGGATTGGCAATGCTCCAAGTGCTGCATCTAGAGCGGCTTGCAGGCCATCTTTTAAAGTTGCGCCAGTCTGCATCACATCAAAAAACAGCACATCGGCTTTGCCGTCATTTTCTTTGCGTAATTTGCTAACAGCAGACTCATCTACACCCAAGGATTGTAGTCTTTTGATTAAGGCTGGAGTAGCGTTTCCGCTCGCATCCAAGCCCACGCTTACAGGCATCAGTTTTTGTGCAACTTGTTTGTCGGCGGCTTTTTCAGCAACGTTGGTGACATGCGCAGCCAAACGACGTGGCGTAGCAAAATTTGTAACAACGCTACTTTCAGCAGTTAAGCCTTGGGTTTTCAAACTAGTAAAAAGCACATCGCTGAATGCCTCACCCAATTTTTTCAGCGCTTTTGGCGGTAGTTCTTCTACCAATAATTCGACTAATAAGTTACTCATGCTGCTTTCTTTTCTTTTTCTAATTTTGCCAGCACTTCATCTGCCCAATCTTTTGGCGCAAGCGGAAAACCAAGTCTGGCGCGGCTTTCCAAATAGCTGGCGGCGACAGACCTTGCTAAGTTGCGAATTTTCGCCAATATAGGCGGCGCGTTCCGTCACGCAAATTGCGCCTCTGGCATCCAGCAGATTAAAGGTGTGCGCAGCTTTTAATACTTGCTCATAGGCAGGTAGTGCGAGTTTATTTTCGACCAAATTTTTCGCTTGTTTTTCGTGCGCGGCAAACGCAGTCGATAAAAATTCCACGTCAGAATGTTCGAAATTATAGGTCGATTGCTCAACCTCGTTTTGGTGGAACACATCGCCGTATTTCACGTTTTCGGAATACTGCAAATCGTAAACGCTATCTACGCCTTGCAGGTACATAGCAAGGCGCTCTAAACCATAAGTGATTTCGCCAGTAATTGGCTTGCAGTCAATGCCGCCGACTTGCTGGAAATAGGTGAATTGCGTGACTTCCATACCGTTTAGCCAAACCTCCCAACCCAAACCCCAGGCACCTAGCGTTGGGTTTTCCCAATCATCTTCTACAAAGCGGATGTCGTTCTTTTTCAGGTCGAAGCCTAGCGCTTCAAGCGAACCTAAATACAAATCCAAAATGTTGGCTGGCGCGGGCTTTAAAACAACCTGATACTGATAGTAATGTTGCAAACGATTTGGATTCTCGCCATAGCGACCATCTTTCGGGCGGCGGCTTGGCTGCACGTAAGCGGCTTTCCAAGGCTCTGGGCCGAGTGAGCGCAAAAATGTGGCAGTGTGGCTGGTGCCAGCGCCAACCTCCATGTCGTAAGGCTGGAGCAGGGCGCAGCCTTGCTTATCCCAATAGGACTGGAGATTTAAAATAATTTGTTGAAAGGTCAGCATTTGAATGTTTTTATATTTGCGAAAGCTTGATTTTACTTGGTTTTACGCCTAATCACAAAAGCAATTGCGGCAAAACAAAACAAGATAAACGGCCAATTACCCCAGCGTACATAGGGTGTGCTACCAATGTAGCTTTGTGCCTTAACATCCAGCGTGGTTTTAACGTCATGCGGAGCGTGTGCCAGCACATAGCCATGATGGTCAATCGCGGCGGTAGCGCCAGTGTTTGTTGCACGTAGCATCATGCGACCAGTCTCCAGCGCGCGCGCTTGGCTAAACTGCATATGCTGGTGCGCCGCGTACGATTGCCCATACCACGCGTCGTTGCTGATGTTCACAAGTAGTGTGGCTTCCGGCAGTTGGCGGATAATTTCCTCACCAAACACATCTTCGTAACAGATATTTACCGCAACTTTTTGATGGTCCAAACTAATTGGCTGCTGATGTGTGCCGCCGCGAGATAAGTCGCTGAGTGGCATATTGAGCCAATCGCGGTAAATCCAGCCGAACACTTTTTTGAGCGGGATGAATTCACCAAAAGGTACCAAATGATTCTTTTTATAAGTTTGTGTTGGGGCGCTGCCAAAGCTGAACGCGCTGTTGAAGTACTCTTGTGTCTCTTCGTTATACTCCACCATTCCAACCAATATATCGCCATTGTTTTGTTTGGCGTGTGCGGTAAGTGCACTTTTTACACCCGGGTCGAGTTGGCTGGCTATGACTGGCAACGCAGTTTCTGGCAAGATGATGAGTTGAGAAGTGCTACTTTTAGCCATTGCTAAGTATTGGTCAATAGTGTTTTGTGCTTCTTCGGGCGACCATTTTAAATCTTGCGGGATATTGCCTTGAATGAGACTTACATTAAAAACCTTACCTGTTGGAGTTGTCCATTCAACCGCTTTTAATATGCCACCAGAAACCAGTAATAAAATGAATGCTGCAATCGCGTTACGTTTCCAAATTGTATTTTGCGAGTTAGTAAGTGAACTCGCGATGAGCGCGCCAAGAAATGCGGTCATCACAGAAACTCCATAAACACCCACAATCGGCATATAGCCTGCCAGCGGGCTGTGCGGTACTTGGCTGTAACCCATTGTGAGCCAGGGAAAACCAGTGAAAATCCAGCTACGCACCCAATCAGATAAACCCCATAAAACTGGCATAGTGACAATAAAAAATCCTAAGCGCTTACAAAAGTAGCCAACCAGCGCAACGAATAGTGCCATAAATGCGCACAGACAAAATGTGCAAAAGCCTGCGAACCACCACGGCATGCCACCAAAATCGTGCAGGCTGATGTAAATCCAATAAATGCCAACAGTGTATAAACCAAGACCATAGCTAAACCCCAAACGCCATGCGAGTCTTGGCGATTCTGACTTTTGCCACAAGTAGCCTATGCCTGCTACCGAAATTATGGCTGCAGGAAAAATATAGAATGGCGCAAAGCCTAAAACGGCGATTGCACCCAATAAAAAAGCATAGAAAACCGACTGGGTTTGTTTTGACATGTAATATGTGGCGGGTTAAATAATGGTTAGTATAAGGGAAACAGCTTAAAAAGCTGAAAACATGTGAGTTGACAACTTATAACGTATGGTTCAATAATGTGCTCGCACTAACAATAATTGAGTCATTTCTAGAGGAGATACGTAATGAGTATGATGGACGAATTTAAGGATTTTGCTTTAAAAGGTAATGTAATGGATCTCGCTGTCGGTGTGATTATCGGCGCGGCTTTCGGTAAGATTGTCGACTCTCTCGTTGGCGATATTATCATGCCTATCGTAGGAAAAATATTTGGTGGGTTAGATTTTAGTAGCATGTACATTCCGCTGAATGGGCAAGAGATGGGAATGGCCTTGGTTGAAGCAAAAAAAGCCGGTGCGGTTTTGGCTTATGGTAACTTCATTACAATCGCACTAAATTTCATTATTCTTGCATTCATTATTTTTCAAATGGTGCGCATGATGAATAAAATGAAAAAGGCTGCACCACCACCTCCACCAGCACCAACACCAGATGACATCGTATTGCTGCGCGAAATTCGCGATGCATTAAAAAAATAATTAAGTTTTAGACGCTAAAAAAGGGCTTTTTCAAGCCCTTTTTTATTTAGTGAGTTCTTTCTTATTTATCCATCTCTATCAGAGGTACGCCATCACCTAATTCTTTACTAGGCACGTCTGGCTGTATATCGTAGGCATTGCCTTCCGTTTCAATTTCCGTACCGTCATGGTTCATAAAAACCACTTGCACTACTTTGTCATCAATAAAATCCAGCTCAGTCGTTGGGTAGTAGATACCATTTTCGTCTGTATTAATATTGTGATAATGCCATATGGACGCAACAATTTTATTTGATCCCTTTAACCGAACATCTTCCGCTTTGGCTGGCTCGCCCAGCTGGTCAACAATCGATTTTCTGTTGAATTTGTTAATCGCATCAACAAAAGCCCTTTCACGGGTAGGTAATACAAGTTCGCTGCTAGAAGGCTCTTCTGCAAGCGGGCGTATCTCGACGTCATCTGCAAAGCTAGCGGTAGAGAAGAACGAGAATAGCGTGATTAAACCTGCAATTGACCAAGATTTCATGTGTATCTCCCTGAAAGATGAAGTTAAGAGAATCTTTCGTGATAAAAAGTTCAAAAAGTGCGCACGTTTAAGTGGATTCGATTGGAAAAGGCTCCTCTGGCAGTACTTCTACCGAGATGGAATGTAAGCGTCTACTATCGGCACGCACTACGGTAATGCTCAAGTTTTCAATCACTGTATGATCACCACGCTTAGGTAAGTGACCAAACTTGTTCACGACCAACCCGCCAATGGTCGAAAACTCTTCATCGCTAAAATTGGTGCCAATCGCTTCGTTAAAATCGCCAATTTCAGTGAGTGCTTTTACCCGGTAATGGCCTTCTGCCTGCTGGATGATATTGTCTTCATCTTCATCGTAATCGTATTCATCTTCAATGTCGCCCACGATTTGCTCGAGCACATCTTCAATCGTCACCATACCTGCCACGCCGCCGTATTCATCCACCACAATCGCAATATGGTTGCGGTTGCTACGGAACTCTTTGAGCAATACATTTAGGCGTTTAGATTCCGGAATGAAAACTGCAGGGCGGAGCATATCGCGCACTTCAAAGTCTTCACCCGCATAATAGCGAAGCAAGTCTTTGGCGAGCAAGATGCCAATGACATCATTTTTGTTATCTTCGATGACCGGAAAGCGACTGTGCGCAGTCTCAATCACGTGTGGAATAAACGTTTCTGGGGAGTCTGTGATGTCGATGACATCCATTTGCGACCGTGGAATCATGATATCGCGCACTTGCATCTCGCTCACTTGTAACACGCCTTCAATCATGGCGAGTGAGTCTGCGTCCATCAAGTGGTTTTCGTATGCGCCGTGTAGCAATTCAAAAAGCTGCTCGCGGTCTTCAGGTTCACGCAGTAAAAAATTACTTAAGCGTTCTAATAAGCTAGGTTTGTTAGACGGTTTATCCGAATCGGAAGCCATAAGGCACCCTATGTAATGAGATAAGGGTTAGCATACCCTAATTTTTGTAATGTTGTCACTTCAATAGACTCCATTAGTGCCGCTTGTTCATCGTTTTCATGGTCGTAACCATGTAAATGTAAAATTCCGTGCAGGGTTAAGTGTGCATAATGTGCTTCTAGTGCCTTGTTCTGCGCTTTGGCTTCAGCCACCACAATTGGTGCACACAGCACGATATCGCCCATCAAATGAGGTTCTTCGGATAGCGGAAAAGTCAGTACATTGGTTGCATAATCTTTGCCGCGATACGCGCTGTTCAAAGCTTTACTTTCCTGCTCATCCACAATGCGAATCGTCACTTCAGTATCTACGCGCAACGCCGCCTTCGCCCATTTTTTAAATTGGACTTTGGTCGGAATTTGCGTGGCTATGCTAGCGTTTTGAACGCTTAATTTAATTTGTGGCATTGGTGCATTATATAATCTATTTATGATTGATTTAAGTTTTACATTTTCGGCAGAATGTTGGCTCTGGCAGGCAGATAAAGCCAGTTGGCACTTTATCACCTTGCCACAAGATAAATCGGAAGAAATTAAATTCTTTAGCGAAAATATCCACGGCAAAAGGCGCGGCTGGGGCGCTGTGCGCGTAGAAGTAACTATTGGAAATACAACTTGGCAAACCTCGATATTCCCATCCTTACAAAGCCAAGCTTATATTTTGCCCATTAAAGCAGATGTGCGGAAGAAAGAGAAAATTCTTGTAAGCAATATTGTGAAAGTACAACTCAAAATTGAGGTTTAGTTTTGTAAGAGCGGGTTAAACTAACCAATCAATCGGGCAACTTAAACTTAATTTATATTGATTTTAATCAATACCAAAACATGATGGAACGCGCATATTAACAATTGCGTTCAAGCCTATTAAACCTACCTTGCAAATTGAAAAGGGGCTCTATCATGCAATTATGGAAAACATTATTCTCAACCGATTACGGCATACAAAGCATCGCTGTCATTATCTTTATTTTAGGCATGGTTGTTTGGTTTGCATTATTCTTTAAGCGTCACATGGACGAAGATGAAAAGCGAGCGAAAAAATAATATTTTAGAGAGTTCGAATTAGTTTATCTAGGTCGGACGATTTGTCGATTAAGCCTGTGATTGGTTATGATTCACTATCCTGAGAAAGCACAGGAAAACTATTTAGCGTCATTCAGTTTTTCATAGTCTTCATAAGCATTTACAATCTTCTGTACCAGCGGGTGACGCACTACGTCTTGGCTTAAGAAGTGCGTCATGGCGATGCCTTTGATATCTTTCAGAATTTTTTGTGCTTCTACCAAGCCGCTTTTTTGGTGGCGTTGTAGGTCAATCTGCGTCACATCGCCCGTAATCACCGCCTTGGTGCCAAATCCAATACGCGTTAAAAACATTTTCATTTGTTCGGGTGTGGTATTTTGCGCTTCGTCCAAAATAATAAAACTTTGATTTAGCGTGCGGCCGCGCATATAGGCCAAAGGCGCAACCTCAATCGCACCGCGCTCAAACATTTTATTCACCGCGTCGTAACCTGCCAAATCGTAAAGTGCATCGTACAAAGGGCGCAGATACGGATCCACTTTTTGGTTTAAATCACCTGGCAAAAAGCCCAAGCGTTCACCAGCTTCTACCGCGGGGCGCACCAAAACAATTCTTTTAACGCGGTCACGCGTCATTGCGTCGACGGCCGAAGCAACGGCTAAATAAGTCTTGCCCGTGCCGGCGGGGCCAATACCAAAAGTGATGTCGTGATCTTGAATCTGCTGTAAATAACTCACTTGGCGCGGTGTACGGCCATGCAAATCACCGCGCTTGGTCATCAGCACGGGCATTGCGCCGGTTGTTACTTCTTCTGGTTCAAGTTTATTCAGTTCCACCAAACCTAATTGAATGTCTTCCAACTCAATTGGCTTTTTGGCGCGTGCATAAAAGCTTTCCAACATCTGTGCTGCGAGTCGCGTGTTTGTTTGGCCCCCAGAAATATTAAACGTGTTACCACGGCGATTGATATTCACCTCAAGCGCAGTTTCAATCTGTTTGATGTTTTCGTCAATCGCGCCACACAAATTGGCGAGGCGGCTGTTGTCCTCGGGCTGTAAAGTAATTTCCATTCTTATATTATCTCACCCAGTAATCGACGCGGGTTGCTCACATCGGTAATTTTTACGTTTACAAACTGATGAATTAAATTCACGCCGCCCACAATGTCTACCACGCGGTTGTTATCTGTTTTTCCTGCAAGCAGATTAGCGTCTTTCCAAGAAGCGCCTTCAATTAAAACGCGTTGCACCGTGCCGAGCATGGCTTCAGAAAGCGCTTTGCTTTGCGCTTCATTGATTTTCTGCAATCGGTCGAGACGCGCAAGTTTGATAGTCTCAGGTGTATCATCTTTCATAAATGCGGCAGGCGTTCCGGGGCGTGGGCTGTACAAAAAGCTAAAGCTCGCATCAAAACCCACATCAGTCATCAGTTTAACTGTGGCTTCAAAATCAGCTTCGGTTTCACCTGGAAAGCCAATAATAAAATCAGAGGTAAAAGTGAGATTTGGGTTAGCAGTTTTAAGTTTGCGAATAATGCTTTTGTACTGTAGTGCCGTGTAATTTCGTTTCATTGCCATTAAAATGCGGTCTGAGCCTGCCTGTACTGGCAAGTGCAATTGTGCCGCCAATTTAGGCACATTGGCAAAGCAATTAATTAAACTTTCACTCATCTCGTTAGGGTGGCTGGTTGTAAATCGTATGCGCTCGATTTGTGGAATTTCTGCAATCGTTTCAATGAGATATGCCAAGTCTGCATCTGCGCCTTGATATTGGCTGCGGTATGCATTGACGTTTTGCCCAAGCAGAGTGAGTTCTTTTGCGCCTTGCTCGGCGAGCTGAATCGCTTCAGTTAAAATATCCTCAAACGGGCGAGAAACTTCTTCGCCACGCGTGTAAGGCACCACACAAAAGCTGCAATATTTGCTACAGCCTTCCATAATGCTTAAAAATGCGGTTGCACCCTCGATTTTTGGTGTAGGCAAATGGTCAAACTTTTCAATCTCGGGGAAGCTAATATCTACTTGCGAGCGTCCAGTGGATTGGCTCTCGGCAATCATGGCAGGCAGTCGGTGCAGCGTTTGTGGACCAAAAACCACGTCCACATAGGGTGCGCGTTTAATGATGTTATCGCCTTCTTGGCTTGCCACGCAGCCGCCAACACCGATGATTAAATTAGGATTTTTTTCTTTAAGCGGAATAAAACGCCCTAGATGACTAAACACTTTTTCTTCCGCTTTTTCGCGTACCGAGCAGGTGTTGAGTAAAATCACGTCCGCATCATCTGGCGTAAGTGTTTCTACCATACCTTCGCTAGCGCCCAATAAATCTGCCATGCGTGAAGAATCGTATTCGTTCATCTGGCAACCGAATGTTTTAATAAAAACTTTTTTGGACTGATTTTTAATAGAGGACTTCATACTTGGATTATAAGCTAACGCCGAAAACGCTGTTAGAGATTGATTGCTGAGGGTTAAAGTTTCTACAGTGACCCATAGAGACTAGGGATTTAGCAAAAATAATAATGTAAGATACCGTTGGAAGAAAAAGGCGCATGCGCCACATTTTACCTGTCAATTGCCATAGGGGGCAAATTGACTGAAATCTTTGCATCAAAATTAGAGTTATTCGCTGAGTCTACTGCCGTTATCACAGGCGATAGTCAGGCCATATCTTATAACGCGCTAGCTAATTTAGCCGATGATTTTGGTCATCAATTCTCAAAAGATGGTAAGAACTCTTTTTGCTGGCTGCTAATAATTCCTTAGAGTGTATTGTTGCTTACCTCGCTGCCTTAAGGTCAGGTGTACCAGTCATATTAACCCCGCATGACAAGCCAGACACTTTCGACAATATCTTTAATCAATTTAAGCCGACAGTCACCTATCGTCCGCAGAATGGCGGTTACAAGCTTGAGCACTATGCGGAAGCGGAGTCGGCTGATACAAAATTCCCTAGCAATCTTGCTGTGCTGCTTTCAACATCAGGTACAACGGGTAGTGCAAAGCTGGTAAAACTATCCGTGAGCAATGTGAACGCAAATGCGCAATCGATTGCTGAATACTTGCTATTAAGTGCATCGGAAAGAGCGATTACAAGCCTTCCTATCTACTATTCTTATGGGTTGTCAGTTATCAATAGCCATTTAAGCGTCGGCGCTTCGCTGGTGTTGACTGACGATTCTGTAATTGACGAGAGCTTTTGGCAGTCGTTTAATCAGCACCAATGTACAAGCTTTGCTGGCGTACCATATTCATACGAGTTGTTGAAGCGCAGTGGCTTTGAAGATAAACATCTCCCGAGTTTGCGTTACATGACACAAGCGGGCGGTAAATTCCTAAAGAGTTAGTGGAGTATTACGCTTTACTGGCGGAGAAAAAAGGCTGGCGCTTTTATGTGATGTACGGCCAGACAGAAGCAACCGCCCGCATGTCGTATTTACCTCCGGATAAAGTGCTTTCCCATTTAGGCAGCATGGGTATTCCTATTCCTCAAGGCCGCTTTGACTTGATTGATGAAAATGGACAGCTGATAACCGCAACGAATCAAAGTGGCGAGCTAATCTATTATGGGCCGAATGTCATGATGGGTTACGCTACCAACAGGGGGGACTTGTATGATGCCTCGAGCTTAACGGAGTTGCGAACTGGTGACATTGCATGGCGCGATGAAGATGGGTTTTATTATATTTCCGGCCGTAAAAGCAGGTTTTTGAAAATCTTTGGCAATCGAATCGGGCTGGATGACTTAGAGTCGTCTTTGCGTGGCCATGGTTTTATCACCATATGTGGTGGCACAGATAAACACCTTATTGTAATGACAATAGATCAGGGCATGAAGGCAGAGATTGAGCGCATTTTGGCGGAAAAATTTAGCTTAACAAGCCAATATGCCAGTGTTGAAGAAGTCAAAGATTTTCCGCTACTGCCTTCAGGTAAAATTGATTACGCTAGGCTTGTTAAATTGAGCGAGACTAAAGCCTTAGAAAATACTGGACACGCAAGACACTCTAAATACTCATGGAGGGATCTGTTTGGTATAAATAAAAAGCGAGAAAACTTATCTACCATAGATATTTTTTCGAAAGTATTTATTGCAAGTGAAGTTACTCAAGAAAGCTCATTTGAATCACTTAATGGTGATTCGCTTAACTATGTGCAAATGATGATGTTGTTGGAGAAGAGGCTTGGCCAACTTCCTGACAATTGGCAAAAGTTATCGGTGCGTGAAATCGAAGAGTTGAATATTGCGCCGCCATCTTATGTGCAATCAGTAGAAACAAATGTTGCTTTGAGAGCTTTTGCAATACTCGAAGTTATACTCAATCATACTTATATCGTTGATAATACTTATATTGCCGGCGGGGCAGCGTTGCTTATGGTTTTAGCAGGGTATAGTTTCGCGCGTTTCCAAGCTGCATCATTGATGGCTGGCAAGGTGTGGAGCACTATTTGGCCGTATTTGAAGAAATAGTCATTCCTTACCTGTGATATGTTTTGTTCTTATTATCAGTAGAGCTTTGCAGCATAAACCGTTTGAATTACGATATTTTATTTATGGTTAATAACCTGTACAGGTTGGAAGACAGGGTGCTGGCTAACTTTTGGTTTGTTCAAGTGCTCACTCAATGCCTCGTTATTCTGGGTGTTAGTTTTTTCTATAAAAACATTTACTAGATTATGCAAAAGATAATGTATGGCGATATTCAATATCCCTATTGTGTTTTTTTATGTTGATATGTTTTTTTATAAATTCTTTTTGGGATACCAAAGCAGTACATGATCAAGTGCCATATCTATATTTGCCAATTATATGGATTGGATGGTGCGCATGCCTAGCTAAATCCAGCAGGCAATAAATATACTAATTTTTGTTTATGCCACTTTATTTTTTTCATTCGCTGTACTTGTTAGGTTTGAAGGGGTTCTCACAATATGTATGGTTAGTAGTGGGAACTACGATGTTGATTTTCATACCAAGCGTTAAAGTTTTTAGTTTTGTAAAACCTTTTATGACTGAAATTGCCGCCGCTGCCTATTTCATCTACTTAACGCATATGTTTATATTGCATTTTATCGACAAGCTTACTCAGAATGGTCCTCTTCGATATGCGCTATTGGTTATGTTCTGTTTACTGGCCTATCGATTGTACCTGAAAGCCTTAGACGTCTTTCAAATAGCGTCAAAAGGCAAAATCAGGGAAACAATGTTTTAATTCTATCTTGCGCTGCTTATCGCAATAGCGGTATCTCCATACTTGAACTTGGTCAGTTTAAATTTGGAGTTAGTGTAAAATCGCTATATGTATTCGCTCCCCGTATTTATGAAAATCTCAGGTCGTCGCTGCGTTGTGATTGGTGGCGGCGATGTCGCCGTGCGCAAAGTGACCATGTTGCTGAAGGCAAATGCAGTGGTGACGGTTGTTTCGCCAGAACTCTGTGACCAGCTACAACTGCTTGCAGGCGAAAAGAAAATAAATGTTGTGCAGGAAAGTTATGAAAACTTCCAGCTACAAGGCGCATGCCTAGTGATTGCTGCGACGGATGATATGAAGGTGAATGAAGCGGTCTCAGTTGCTGCAAAAGCGCTGAATATTCCTGTCAATGTGGTCGATGCGCCAGACTTATGTACTTTTACCATGGGGTCGTATTATTGACCGTAGTCCAGTGGTGATTGCGGTTTCCAGTGAAGGTAATGCGCCAGTATTAGCGCGTTATATCCGTACCAAAATCGAAGCCATGCTACCAGCAACTTATGGCCGAATTGCAGCAGTGGCGGGTGAGTTCCGTGATGCGGTTAAAGCTAAATTTCCTACCACTCAAGCTAGACGGCATTTTTGGGAAGGTGTGCTTCAAGGGCCGATGGTGGAGAGCGATTTTAGCCGGATCAGGAACAGGCTGCACGCGAGTCTGCTTGCGGATTTGATCGAAAATGCAGATAACGCAAAAAAGCAGGGTGAAGTGTTTTTAGTGGGCGGGGGGCCGGGCGATCCTGATTTGCTGACGTTTAGGGCATTACGCTTGATGCAACTATGCGATGTCTGTGTGTATGATAAGCTCGTGAGCCCGGAAGTGATGGAGCTTGTACGCGAGATGCGGAACTGATTTATGTGGGAAAAGCACGTGACCAGCACACGATGCCACAAGAAGAGATCAATGAATTGCTCGCTAGGCTTGCGCTGGAGGGTAAGCGAGTATTACGTCTTAAAGGGCGGCGACCCATTTATTTTTGGACGAGGTGGTGAGGAAATTGAAACCTTAATGGAGCACAATGTTCCGTTTCAGGTTGTGCCTGGAATTACCGCTGCAAATGGTGTATCCACTTATGCGGGCATTCCGTTAACACATCGAGATTATGCGCAAGCCTGTTTGTTTATTACTGGACACTTGCGAGACGGTACGCTGGATTTGGATTGGGTGGCGATGTCTCGCCCCAATCAAACTGTAGTAATTTATATGGGATTGGTAGGGCTTAAAGAAATCTGCGAGCAATTGATTGCGCATGGCGTATCACCCAGCATGCCAGCGGCCGTAGTGCAGCAGGGAACCACACAGCGACAAAAGGTCGTGACTGCAACATTGGCAGATTTGGCAGAAAAGGTTAATATTGCGGCGATGAAGCCGCCATGTTTGACGATTGTTGGCGAAGTTGTGCAATTGCGTGAGAAATTAAATTGGTTTAAATAATTAAGATTGCCTGCGAAAGGACAACCTTTGCCACAAAAACATGTTAGAAAAGCTGCAAGGCCTCCTTCTCAGCAAGCCCAGTTTAATTTATTGTTTTTGGATGATGACGCAGATTATGCGTTATCTAGGAAGCAAGCAATCGAGTCGCAACTCCCCGCTAAGGTTGTTATAGTAAAAGACTTGGAAGAGGCAACAAAGCTACTGCAAAATGATCCTAATCAGTTTTTTCTTGGCATTAGTAGCGTTTTAACTTCTGACTCATCCGCGTTCGAAAAAATTGACTTGCTAGGTAGGTTTAATTTGTCAGTGATTGCGATAGTGGATCACTACGAAGATGAGATGCGTGACCAACTGATAAAGCGCCATGTGATTGATTATGTAGTAAAAAGCAGCAATTTTGATGATACGCATTATATTTGCGATTTGATTTGGCGGATATATAAAAATAGCAAAATAAAAGTGCTGGTAGCAGATGATTCCATGGTGTCGAGATTTGTGATTGCACGTGAGCTAGCACTGCAAAAATTTCATGTGATACAGGCGACTAACGGTGAGGACGCACTCAAAGCGTTGCGCGAACAGCCCGATATCAAAATGGTGTTGGTAGATCAGCAAATGCCATTGTTAGATGGAACGGAATTTGTGGCTAAGGCGCGTGAAACTTACCCCAAAGATCAGTTGCTGATTATCGGACTTTCTACCTCTATCGACCCCAGACTTAGTGTGAAGTTTCTTAAAGCAGGGGCCAATGATTTTATTGCAAAACCATTTAACTACGAAATACTGCTGTGTCGTATAAATCAAAATCTGGATATGCTTGATGCCGTAGAGTTGGCTAAAGAGCTCTCCAATACGGACTTCCTAAGCGGGCTTTACAATCGACGCTACTTTTTTGAGCAGGGCAGTAAAACGCTAAAGACTCTCGCAAAGGGCGAGGTGCTTACGGTAATGATGATCGATATCGATTTTTTTAAGAAGGTGAATGACCTTTATGGGCATGATGTTGGGGATGAAGTTATTAAAAATATTGCCTCGTTACTAAAAGCGCATTTTCCTAACGATATTGTGGCGCGGATTGGTGGCGAAGAGTTCGCCGTCATGAGTAAATCACCACAGTATCTAAAAAGCGGTGCGAACATAGAAGCTTTTCGCTTAAGTGTTGCAAATCAAAAAATGAAAGTGAAAAAACATACTTTGCACTATACCTGTAGCATTGGGGTATGTAATGTGGCTGGGGATGATTTAGACGAGATGCTTGCCAAGGCAGATAGGAACTTGTACATGGCCAAACGTGCAGGCAGAAACCAAGTGTATGGAAAGTTTAATTGAATTCTCAGTGCTGAATCGGCAGAGATATTCTTGCTTCAAGCCCGCCGCCTTCGCGGTTAATCAGTTCTAATGTGCCGCGGTGTAATTTGGCGATGCGGTTGCAAATGGCTAAGCCAAGGCCGCTTCCGCCAGCATTCTTGTTACGCGCAACGTCCAAACGCTCAAAAGGTCTCAGCAGGCGCTCGGCGTGCTCAGGTGGAATGCCCGGGCCGCGGTCTAGTACGCTGATTACAATATTTTCTGCGGTAATTTTGCTTTCAACTTCTACTACCCCTTTGGAGTACGCGTAAGCATTGCCAACCAAGTTGTCCAAAAGACGTTGCATAGCGAGTGGGCGAAGCGGAACAAAGTAGGTGGGTCCGAGCTTCAGCTTGAGATTACGTCCTGAGCGTGCCTGACGTTCGGCCAAGGCTTGTAATAGTTCATTTACATCCATGAGCTTCGTGGATTCGCCCTCAACTCCACGTACAAAATCCAGAAACTGATGGATGATATTATCCATATCGGCGATGTCTTCAATCATGCCTGATTTCATCTGCACACATTCTTTGTCTGGTAATAACTCGACTGCAATACGAAGCCTTGCAAGTGGGGTACGGATGTCATGAGAGACGCCTGCCAAAAGCAGCGTCCGTTCGTTGTCCAGTCGCACTAAAGAATCTGCCATTTCGTTAAATGTTCGACTCACTTCTCCAAGTTCGTCAACGCTGTCTTCCGGGAGTCTCGGCGCTGGTTCGCCATTACGCAGTTTTTCGGCAGCATAGACCAGCAAATTAAGCGGACGATTGATGCGTGAGGCGATGAGGTACGCGCCAAGTAATGACAAAAGCCCAACCATCGTTCCCCACCATAACCAATGCCAAGGGAAGGGCCTGTCTACTTGTATTTTAGGGATAACTACCCAAAAATCGTCTAGTGCCACATTAAAGCTAATCCACAAACCTGGGATACCATAATGATTGACGGTAATAATGGTCTCTTCACCTAACCGTTCGCGGATTTTTTTTGCAATCAGGTTGATAAATTCGTCATTGGGTAGAGGTTCAATGTCCTCCATAAAGTCAGCAGCATAGACGCGCACGCCTTCGCGGCCCGTTAGCTCGGAGAGTAGCGCTAGTCGCCTGTCTTCATGTGCGGCGATGAGCGATGCACGCGTGTAGTTGACGATAGTAACTGCCTGCAGCGCCGCCATTGTGGCGCGTGGCTCGCGGTCAAAATAATCGAAAATTTTGAGTGATGCATAAATGCTGATTGCCAATAACAGAGCAATCAGCAACATAATGCGTGCGAGCAGGGTGCGGGGTAGGAGTTTCAATGGAATCGCTTTAATTGCTAACTGCTGGATTCGCCATCGGGAATAAATACATAACCAAAGCCCCACATGGTTTGCAGGTAGCGCGGGTGTGCCGGGTCTGGCTCAATTAGGCGGCGTAGGCGTGATACCTGCACATCAATACTACGGTCAAACACATCTAGCTCACGGCCGCGCGCAAGCTGCATCAAGCGGTCGCGGGAAAGCGGTTGGCGCGGGTGCTCGGTAAAAACCTTGAGCAGTGCAAATTCGCCACTTGTGATGGTAATTGTCAGTGCCATTTCTACTTAGGCTGCGGTTTGCTGAATCAAATACAAACTCACCAAAATTGAATACATCCTGTTTAGCAGACTTTTCTGCTTCTGGGCTATGTTCATGGCGACGCAATACAGCATTGATACGAGCTAAAAGCTCGCGTGGATTAAATGGTTTTGGCAAGTAATCATCTGCACCCATTTCCAAGCCAATGATGCGATCAACCTCATCTCCACGTGCAGTTAACATGATAATAGGCGTTTCTATATTATTTGCTCTCAGACGTCGACAAATAGCTAGACCATCTTCGCCTGGTAGCATTAAGTCGAGTACCAACAAATCAAAGCTTTCATTTGCAAGCGTTGCGTCCATTTCTTTAGAGTCAGAAACGGTTTTAATATCGAACCCCTGCTCGTTCAAATAACGCTGTAACAACTCGCGCATACGTAAGTCGTCATCTACCATTAATATTTTTTTACTATTTTCAGCCATGCTTTTAACCTTTTATTGAATTTTGCTGATTAATTACTAAGTAGATTAGTATATGTGCTTTAAGTATAGTTTCTAAGCACTAATAAATCTAGAAGTGTAAAACTTTTGTAAAACAATACACTCAAAATCTTAAAATACCGAGCTGTTACAATCAGTTACAAATTTAGAGATTTGTGAAACAATGCGTTTACAAAATTAATTCATGATGCTACTTGCTTGGAACGCGTTTTGAGACTGAACGTACCGTTAGTAACAACATCCTATGGTAATTAAATGCTATTGATGAAAGACTTTTTTTCTTTGCAAAAACCATTGCCACTGCTTCTGCTAGTGGGTATGAGTATTATATTGCCTGTATATGCCGGTGGCAAAAATGCGTTTGTTGCGGAAGAAAAGCAGGTGGTTGATGATAATAATGAAGCGGGTTTAGAACAAACGATTGAATATAATTTCAGTCCTGAAGATCGTGCCCGTTTGCGTAAAGCACTATCTGATTATGCAAAAAATACCGATCCTGAGCATGTGCAAATCGAGCAAAGACGGAAAGCCATGCGTGAGAGCGTAGAAGCGCGGTTTGATCAATGCAACCATGATGCGGATGAATCCCTTGATCGTGAAGAAACTACTGAGTGTTTGCCGCAAATCGCTAGACATTTTAGCTATGTAGATGTGGATGAAGATGGGGTTATTACACTAGAAGAGCTTGAATTAGCCCAAGCAAAATTAGATGAGCGCCAAAAAGCAGCCGAAGCAAAATTAGAAGCACAACGAATAAAAGCAGCTGAGGCAGAAATTAAAAGTAAAGGTAAAGCTAAAATCAACAAACAAGCATTAGGTACACGCAAACGTCCCAGCTAATTGTTTTCCCCTTAGTAGTTGCCAGTTTCTCCTCTTGATTTTTGTCTGTTCACCGCTCAAAGTGTCAGTATGAGCCAAGCTCCACAAGTCACCGTTCAATTAATCAGTTCATTTAGCGAAATTGTACCTGAAAAATGGGATGCGCTTTGTGAAGGCATGCCCTTACTTAAGCATGCATTCTTTAGTGCGTTGGAGAGCTCGCGCTCAGTGGGGCAGAGCACAGGTTGGATTCCTTATCCTTTACTTGTTTTGCAAGGTGAGCAACTGATTGGCGCAATGCCGCTATTTCTTAAAAATCATTCTTATGGGGAGTATGTTTTTGATTGGGCATGGGCAGACGCTTATGAGCGTAGTGGCATGCGCTACTATCCCAAACTGCTAGCCGCTATCCCATTTTCGCCTGTTACAAGTGGGCGTTTGCTTACGCAAAATTCTGAAATCAAGCGATTAATGATAGAGGCTATGGAAGCCGCTATGAAGCAACACAACTTATCAAGCGCGCATGTGTTGTTTCCATGTGAAACTGATGCGGCACAATTTGAGGCGGCAGGCTGGCTAAAACGCATCGGAATACAGTTTCACTGGCAAAATAAAAATTACAAAAATTTCGAAGAATTTTTACAAAGTTTAAGTCACGATAAACGTAAAAAAATCCAGCAGGAGCGAAAAAAAATTATACGAGCTGGCGTGGTTTGTCGCACAATCAAAGGCAGTGAAATTAAAGAGGCTGATTGGAGTTTTTTCTACCGCTGCTACTGCAATACTTACACAGAACATCATTCCACCCCTTATTTAACACGCGGATTTTTTAGTGAAATCGGCAAAAGCATGCCTGAGAATATTTTGCTAATCGTTGCAGAAATTGATGGAAATCCAATAGCCAGTGCGCTTAACATTTATAATAAAACCACTTTGTATGGACGTTATTGGGGCGCAACGCAGTTCGTTTCAGGATTGCATTTTGAGTTGTGTTACTACCAAGCGCAGCAGTTTTGCATAGATGAGAAAATCAGCTATTTTGAAGGCGGGGCGCAGGGCGAGCATAAATTAGCGCGCGGGTTTGAGCCACGCCAGACTTGCTCATATCACAAAATTGCACATCCGGGTTTTGAAACTGCGATTAGAGAATTTTTATTGCAAGAACAAACAGGTGTAGCTGCTTATGCGGACGAGTTAGAAGCACGGGCGCCTTACAAAAGTATTTAACTACCAGGCAATTTCTTTGCCATCATAAGCAATAAATTTCCCCGTATTTTTTATGTTGAGATTTTCTAAGACCTTGCGCATACCACTCACGCTGGTTTGCGTGTCAATCAAGGCGTTATGTCCACCCATGTCTGTTTGCACCCAACCTGGGTGCAGCGTTACTACCGCAATCCCCGATGGTGCTAAATCAATGCTCAGGCTTTTCATCACCATGTTTACTGCAGTTTTGCTACTGCGATAAATATAGCTTCCACCGCTGGTATTGTCGTCTATGCTGCCCATTTTACTAGAAAGCGTCGCTAATTTTTTAAGCTGACTTTTTGCAATGTGTGATTTAAAAGCTTGTGACATCATGTATGGTGCGATGCTGTTGATTTTAAAGGCTGTTGACCATGCTGCACCGTCTATACTATCGGCGCTGCCATCCGGGTAAACGCCTGCATTATTAATTAATACATCAATTGCAACGCCACTTAACTTGGTAGCTAATGTTTCAATTTGCCTAAAATCTGCAACATCCAGCATTAAAATTTGAATGTTTGAGTGTGTTTTTGCATAAGCTTGCAAGGCGCTTGCAGATTGGGGTTCGCGGCAGCATGCCAACACGTTCCAGCCATCTGCTGCATATTGTTTTGTGAACTCTAGCCCAATTCCACGGTTAGCGCCTGTAATCAATATTGTGTACATAATAGACTTTCTATCAACCTAAAACATGTAGGTGTCATTCATTAGTTAGTGAGCTATTGTAAATTAAAAAGCCACCCCGAGAGGTGGCTTTTCCGTAAAGATCAACGCTTACTTGTGGTCTGCACCATGCTCACCATGGTGTTCTTTCATTTTTTCTTTCATGGCATCACGTTCTGCTTGGTCGATTTTCCCATCTTTATTTGCATCCATTTTAGCGAACATCTTATCCGCCATTGCTTGGTGTTGAGTCATAAACTCATCACGGCTAACTGCACCGTCTTTATTGGTGTCGGCGTCTTGCATACCATGATGCTTGCGATCACAGTGTTTGTCATCACTGCCATCGTGATTGGCATATGCCAGCTGTGCGAGGCCTAATGCCAAGGCTGCGGTAGCTAATATGTGTGTAATCTTCATAAAACATCCTTTAACTTAAAAAAGTGTGCTCTTGCAACACAAAGTGTAGACATGGCATTCGGGCAGGCGTTCAATTAATAAAGTAGTTTTAAAAAATTGCTCCATTAGTTGCGGAACAATAATGTGGCGCTAGGCTAGCGATTAATCAACTTCATCAGAAGTTGCAGTTGTTGTGCTTCCGACCAGCATATTTTTTTCATATCCGGCCCGCTCCA
The DNA here is from genome assembly GCA_963752495.1 of uncultured beta proteobacterium. GTDB lineage: Bacteria > Pseudomonadota > Gammaproteobacteria > Burkholderiales > Methylophilaceae > CAVVYJ01. Next base: position 138,287 of record CAVVYJ010000005.1, on the reverse strand, counting down.
AATTTTTTCGATATTCACATGAGGCAAGGTGGCCTTCCAGGCTACCATTGATCGTGGTGGTAATCACTTTGCAAAATGCACATCGGTAGGTATGTGCCTGTCCTTCCACATGCTCTTGCGGATAATCGATATAAAAGAGTTTTTTCATTTGATGATTGTAATACTAATCGTTAGTCTCGCGAAGTTAGACATTGAAGCGCGTGTAGCTAGACATTGAATCTAAAGTGCATCACATCACCATCCTGCACGATATACTCTTTGCCTTCCAGACGCATTTTACCTGCTTCTTTACTGCCTTGCTCACCCTTGTATTTTCACGTATTCATCATAAGCAATGACTTCTGCGCGAATAAATCCACGCTCAAAATCTGTGTGAATTACGCCTGCCGCTTGAGGCGCAGTAGCGCCTTTTTTTACTGTCCAAGCGCGTACTTCCTGCACACCGGCCGTGAAGTAAGTCTGCAGTCCAAGAAGGCTATAAGCGGCGCGAATCACGCGATTTAAGCCTGGCTCATCTTGACCTAGTTCTTGCAAAAACAATAACTTGTCTTCATCGTCAAGCTCGGAAATTTCACCTTCAATTTTCGCGCAAATACACACCACGGGCGAATTTTCCGCCTTACCTAGCGCAACGACCTTATCTAAATGTGGGTTATTTTCAAAGCCTTTTTCGTCCACATTGGCAAGATACATCACAGGTTTAACCGTAATCAAGCACAATGGTTTGATCAGTTGTAATTGTTCGGCATCTAAACCCATAGTGCGCACGGGGGCGCTGGTATCTAGATGTTTTTGAATTTTTTCACATAGCGCAACTAATGCAATGGCTTCTTTGTCACCGCTTTTTGCTTTTTTGCCTTCTCGCTGCAGGGTTTTTTCGACAGTTTCCATGTCTGCCAACGCCAGTTCTGTATTGATCACCTCAATGTCTGATAGCGGGTCGATTTTATTGGCGACGTGAATCACGTTACTATCCTCGAAGCAGCGCACGACATGCGCAATGGCGTCGGTTTCGCGAATGTTGGCAAGAAATTTATTGCCTAACCCTTCGCCTTTTGATGCGCCTGCAACCAAGCCGGCGATGTCCACAAACTCCACGGTTGCTGGTTGTACTTTTTGAGGCTTTACGATATCGATGAGCGGTTGCATGCGCTTGTCAGGCACTTCCACAATACCGACGTTGGGTTCAATCGTGCAAAAAGGGTAATTTTCTGCCGCAATACCTGCTTTAGTAATCGCGTTAAAAAGTGTGGATTTCCCCACATTTGGTAGACCTACAATTCCACACTGCATCAATTTTCTCTATTCATTTTTAGTATGTAACTTTAGCATTGCGGCTTCAAAATCACCCGCAAGCAAAAAAGGTGTTATGCCAGCAGCCTCATGGATACTGCCTTCCAGAGCATCTCTTTCATCTTTTGTAGGCGCTTTAAGCACGTAGTTGATTACTTCGTTTTTATCTCCCGGGTGACCGATGCCAATGCGCATGCGCCAGTAATCTGCCGTGCCCAAGGCGGCATGAATATCTTTTAAGCCATTATGTCCACCATGCCCGCCGCCAAATTTAAGCTTGGCTGTGCCTGCAGGTAAATCGAGCTCGTCGTGCGCAACTAAAATTTCAGCCGGTGAAATTTTGTAATAACTCGCCAGCGCCGCTACCGCTTTGCCACTGGCGTTCATAAACGTGGTGGGTTTTAGTAGCCAAGTGTCGGCATTGACTTTACCCACAATACCAAACATTTTGGCGTCAGGTGTTAGCTTGCAAGCCGTTTGTGCTGCAATTATATCGACAAACCAAAAGCCCGCATTGTGGCGTGTTTTCTCGTATTTTTCGCCAGGGTTGCCTAGACCAACAATTAACTTAATTCCGCTCATGCCGTAGTATAAATAAAAACGCGCGTCCTTGTGTCAAAGAACGCGCGCAATTAATTGCGATTAAATTACTCAGCTTTTGGTGCTTCAGCTGAAGGAGCTTCTCCTGCTGGAGCCTCAGCCGCAGCTTCGGCATCATCTGATGCGCCGCCACGTGTTTTGGCGATTGCTGCTACAGCCGCATCGTTATCATGTGCCAGTTGCACAAACTCAACACCTGAAGGTAGTTTGATTTGTGATAAATGTACAGAATCACCCATGCCTAGGCCGCCAAGATCTACCTCAATAAACTCTGGCAAATCTTTCGGCAAACAGCTTACTTCAGCTTCGGTTAAAATGTGCGCAACAATACCGCCATCGAGCTTAACACCTGGTGCAACTTCTGCATTCAAGAAGTGGAAAGGCACTTTAACGTGAATTTTTTCATTTGCGCTTACACGTTGGAAATCAACGTGCTGGATGGTATTGCGTACAGGGTGCATTTGGTAATCACGTAGCAACACATCTTCTTTCTTGCCATCAAGACTCAAACTTAAAATAGACGCATGAAAAGCTTCATGACGGAATTGCAGGAACAATTCTTTATGGTTCATTTCAATGGTTGTAGCGGCTTTATCGCCACCATAGATTACTCCCGGCACACTGCCTGCGCGGCGAAGACGGCGGCTCGCACCCGTTCCTTTCGCATTGCGCGATACTGCATTAATTGAGATACTCATTTTGTTGCTCCTAAAATCACCTTAAAAAAGGCGCACTTCACTAAAATCTGCACACCGCGACCAGTATGCAGTCCAAACTAAAACATTATTTAATCCATAAAAAGCGAAGAAACGGAGTCTTCACTACTAATTCTACGTATAGTTTCTGCTAATAAACCCGCAGCACTTAGCTGGCGAATTTTTTTACAACTCTTTGATTCCTCGGTTAGCGGAATTGTATTTGTCACCACAAGCTCATCCAGCGCGGAGTTACTCACACGCTCTGCAGCGTTGCCCGATAACACAGGGTGTGTGGCATAGGCCAGCACCTTGACGGCGCCTTGTTGTTTGAGCGCTGCCGCAGCTTCACACAAGGTGTTAGCAGTATCCACCATGTCATCCATAATCACGCAGGTACGGCCAGCTACATCGCCGATAATATTCATGACTTTTGCGGTGTTAGCTTTAGGACGGCGTTTATCTATGATCGCCAGATCCGAATTAAGTTGCTTGGCGGCTGCACGGGCACGCACGACACCACCAACGTCAGGAGAAACCACAACCAACTCCCCGTGTTTTTGCTTCAATAAATCATCTAGCAATAATGGTGTTGCGTAAATATTATCAACAGGAATATCAAAAAACCCCTGCATTTGGTCGGAATGCAAATCCATCGTGAGTAAACGGTTTACACCAACGCTAGTGAGCATATTTGCTACTACTTTTGCCGTAATTGCCACACGTGCTGAGCGGGGGCGGCGATCTTGCCTGAATAGCCAAAATAGGGGATTGCAGCGGTAATACGGGCAGCAGACGAGCGGCGCAATGCGTCGACCATTGTCATCACTTCCATCAAGTTATCATTGGTGGGGTGGCTGGTTGATTGCAACACAAAAACATCGCGACCACGTACATTTTCCAGCAACTCTAGCATGACTTCGCCATCTGAAAAGCGACCCACATCTGCACGACCAAGTTCAATGCCCAAGTGTTTAGCGACTTCTTGTGCGAGTGCTGGGTTGGCGTTGCCTGTAAACACCATCATGCTGCCGTTGGTTGCCACGTGTGTCCTTTTTGATGATTAAATTATAAAATTTGGCTGGGGAGGAAGGATTCGAACCTTCGCATGCCGGAATCAAAATCCGGTGCCTTAACCAGCTTGGCGACTCCCCAAAAACTTTTACGACTAACTCACCTATACAAAGTCATACAAAGGATGTTTGTTCAAGCCTTTTGCCACAAATCCACGCACATCAGCGGGTTTTTGCGCCAAAATTTCATTTGCCTTTGCAAGTGAATTAACCGCTACAAAAACAGATGCACCAGAGCCGCTCATGCGGGCTTGGCCAAATTGACTCAGCCATTTTAAAGTGGATGCAACTGCCGGAAATTCTTTACACACTACTTTTTCAAGGTCGTTTCTAAAAATTTCAGAATTCGCGCCATTTGAAAAGTCCGCTATTTTCAATGGTTTCGTGTCTTTTGTCAATCCAGAATTGGCAAATACTTGTGCAGTAGAAACGTGCGCTTGCGGTGTTAAAACCACATAAATTTGCTGAGCCAAATCTATTGGCGTTAAATCTTCACCTATGCCTTCAGCCCAGGCGTTTTGCCCAAAAATAAAAATCGGCACATCTGCGCCAAGGCTCAAGCCGATTTTAATGAGCGCTTCACGGCTTAAATTAATGTTCCACAATTTGTTCAATGCAAGCAGTACAGTAGCTGCGTCAGAGCTACCGCCGCCCAAGCCGCCGCCCATCGGGATGTGTTTCTCGACATAATATTCGCAACCTAAATCACAACCTGTTTCGCGCTTTAAGGCATGTGCTGCTAAGGCGCATAGATCTTGGCTCTCAGGCACATTTTTTATTTCATTTGTGCGCGTAATTTCGCCATTTTGTGTAGGCTTAATGTAAATTGTGTCGTAATAATCCAGCAGTTGAAACACACTTTGCAGCGTGTGGTAACCATCGGCGCGCTGGCCGGTGATATGCAAAAACAGATTAATTTTTGCGGGCGCGAGAAAAGTCAGAAAGCCTTGCATTTAAAGAATTTTAAAGCCCAGACCACTTTTCTACCAGCAGTTTTAAATTCACTTTTTCGCTTTTAAGCACAATTTTACTGGGTAAAAAATATCCACTGTTTTCAGCATAATTCTCGAAGCTAATATCCCAGCCATCTTGCTTGAGCGAGGTTAAGTGTCCCAGATCGTTCCAAGTAGAGGCTTCTATTTTGCTTTTTGTAGGTTTGCCAATTGCCCAATCGCTAAGCCCCGTCAGCGGTAAGCGCCAGCCTAATGTGGTCTCAGTTAGGCTTTCTGCATCGTTTGCCTTGATGCTGTGACCTTCTTGTGTGGTGAGCGTTACCTCAGAAGGTGTTTTGGCGATGCTAGCCACTTTGCCACCCAGTGGTGAATAAACTTCAATATTGTCAGTGCCGCTCAAATGCTGCCAATCGATGCCACCAGAAAAACCATTCGGATTAGTAACCACACCGAGCCTGCCTTTAAGTGAGAAATGTTGAATATTGGCAAGTGTTGCAAGGTGTTGCTGATGTGTGCGCAATGACTCTGCGTTTGGTGCTGGTGTTGGAGGCAAGATGGTCGCACAGCCGCTTAAGTAAAGAGCTGCAAGGCACCATGCTGCATAACAACGTTTTGAAAGCAAATTGACCTAACTGTTTTAAGAATAAATTATTGTTAAGCGTTAACTTTTTGCTAAGAATTAAACTTTTTAGAAGTACTTACCAAAACGTCATTTTCTGGAAAGGTTTTTAAAGCGTTTGCCCAGATTTTTTTTGCTTCTTCTTGCTGGCCTTGTTTCCATAGCACTTCGCCCAAATGTGCTGCAATTTCTGGATCAGCCTGAATTTCGTAGGCTTTACGCAAAAGCGCAACGGCCTCTGCTAAGTTGCCCAAACGGTATTCAACCCAACCTAAACTATCGAGCATGTAGTGATCACCCGGCTGCAGTTTTAATGCTGTTTCAATGAGCGTTTTAGCTTCGCTTAGTTTAATATTGCGGTCTGCAAAAGAGTAGCCAAGCGCATTATAGGCCGCAGCAAAATCAGGCTTCATTTGAATCACTTTACGCAACTCTTTTTCCATCACATCAAGCTTGCCGACACGCTCTGCCGCCATTGCATAATCATAAATAAGCTCTGGGCTATTGGGTAGATTGTTTACCGCCTTGTCCAACAAATCGAACGATTCCTGATTGCGTTTGACTTGCGAAAGCATGTTCGCTTCGGTCTGAATAATCACAATCTGCTGGTCGGGCGTTAAATCATTGACCTCATCTAGCATACTAATCGCGGCATCTACATTCTTAGTACGTGCGATCACATTGGCTGCAGAGAGTCTGCCCTCTAAAAAACGATCTCCAGGAGCAATTTTATCGTACCAAAACAGTGCTTTTGCGTCATTTTTGGCACGCTCTGCACTGCGCCCCAAGTATACATATAGCTGTTCTGGCTCTTTAAAGCCGGCATCTAATGCTTGCTGCAAGTATTTATCAGCCATCTCCAGTTCGTTCGACTCGAGCGAAAGCAAACCAACCACCGCACTAATCTCAGGGCTACCATTAGCGCTTTCTACAAGCTTGATGAACTCGGGTTTTGCCTCAGCATGACGTTTTTGGCTAACCAACAACTTTGCATAACTCATGCGTACGTCGTTGGCCTTTGGGTATTTTGACAAGAAGTCCTTGTAATAGTCCAAAGCTTTGTCGGGAGAGTCTTTAGCAAGCATTTGGCCTTGCATTTGCGCGCTGACTTCCCAGCCCGGGCGCAGACTGTCTGCAATAGCTAGTTCACTTTTAGTAATCTCAGGTTTATCTATGAACCAGGCCGCCTGAGCAATGGCAAAGTGTGCTTCCGGTAGTTTTGGATAAGGCTCGGCAAATTCTTTGATCGCATCAAAAACTTCTTTTTTATCTTGTTGACTTTCAAGCAAACTGTTTAGGTATAAAAAGCCGTTTGCGCGGGTATCTTCTTTAATGAGAAGTTTTTTGATATATGGTTTAGCTGCTTTTAAATTTCCGCTAGCAACCAATAATTGGCTAGAGGCTTGTTGGGCCTCGACTGAGTCTGGATCTAGCTCTGCCCAAAGGTTAGCGGCTTGCAAAGCCAAGCCTTGCTGGCGGGCAAAGGCTGCAGATCTTGCTGCACGCTCTGCAATGCGCGGGTCACGCGTTTGCTTAGCCAAGTCTAAAAATAGCTGGCTTGCAAGCACTGCATCACCGCGCTGCAGAGCCACTTCGCCCAGCAGGTATTTGTATACAAACTCAGGCGTGGCTGAGGTAATGGCCGGTTGAGCTTTCGAAATTGTATCTGCGGCCGCGCTTGGGCTAACTGCTGCCAAGCCTACTGTTGCTGAGAATGCAACGAGTATATTTGCCGCTATTTTTTTTAATTGAGCCATTAATTAATATCCAAACACTTAAAAGAAGTGTTGTTTAGTCCGTGACAGTTTGTACAAGTTCATCCATAATTAAGGGTTGTAAGCAATTAACCCATATTTGGATAACCGTTAAAACATACTATAACTTTTTGCATGAAACTTATCCACCAATTTTGTTTCATAGCGATTAGTTTGTGATAGTGATAATTAGAATTTTATGAACAATTTTACAGTAGAAGCAATTGAGCTCACACGCCTTTATGGTGGGCGCCCAGCGGTAAGTGATGTAAGTTTTAATCTTGCCAAAGGCCAAGTGCTTGGTTTTTTAGGGCCAAACGGCGCGGGCAAATCTACCACCATGAAAATGCTCACAGGCAACCTTGCACCAAGCGCGGGCTCTGTCAAAATTTGTGGCATCGACATGATTGAAAATCCTAAAGAAGCTAAGGCGCTTATTGGTTATTTGCCTGAAATGCGTCCGCTTTATAAAGAATTTACGGTAGATGAATATCTCACGATTGCGGCAAGGTTGCACAATGTAAGCGGTAAACACATCAAAAAGGCAGTGGAAAACGCTAAAGAGCGCTGTGGTTTAACGCATATGAGCAAGCGTTTGATTGAAAACTTATCTAACGGCTATCAACAGCGCGTCGGTATTGCACAAGCCATTATTCATAGCCCGATGGTGGTGATTTTAGATGAACCCACTGTTGGCCTTGACCCGATTCAAATCCGTGATATTCGCGCGCTGATTAAAGAAATCGGTCAGGAACATAGCGTGATCGTTTCTACGCACATCTTGCCCGAGGTGGAAATGGTGTGCGACCACGTACAGATTATTGATAAAGGTAAATTGGTATTTAATGGCGGTATTGATGTGCTCAAGCGCCAGCGTGTTGGTAACAAGCTTTTGGTTGGTTTTAATCATGCACCAGATACCGCGAAATTGTCAAAAATCAAAGGTGTGACAGAGATTGAAGCGCTGGAGAACAATATGGTACGCATTCGTTTTGCAGATGGCGCAACGCCACATGAGGCGATTGTAGAAGCTTCTGTCAAAAACAAATGGGGCCTATACCAAATCGCACCTGATCAAACCAGCTTGGAAGACGTGTTTGTACAATTAACATTCCAGGATGCGGCAGCACCTGAAGCTGTTGCCGCATAAGGAGCGAATGATGATATTAAGTATTGCAAGAAAAGAACTCAAAAGCATGTTCGCATCACCAATGGGTTGGATTATTTTGGCCTTGCTCATGTTTGCGTTTGGTACTTATTACCTCAATGGTGTGAATGACTATTTTGAGGTGATGTCTGGGGCAATTCGTCCCGCAGAGCGTTATGGCGTGACGCAGTTCGTGGGGCAGACCGTCTATGGCTTGGCTTCTTTTATTATGTTATTCGCCGTTCCTCTGCTTTCAATGCGGCTCATTTCAGAAGAGCGGCGCAACCAAACACTGCCATTTTTATTCAGTGCGCCGCTGTCTCTGACAGAAATCGTGCTGGGTAAATTTATCGGCCTAGTCACATTTTTGAGTATTTTGATTGTCTATATTGCACTTATGTTATTTACGCTTAATATCTGGTCGGATATTGATTTTGGCTACATCTGGGCTAACTCTTTTGGCTTGTTGTTGCTCGTAGCTAGCTTTTCAGCATTGGGTTTATATTTTTCCAGCCTCACATCTCAACCAGTCGTCGCTGCTATTTTGAGCTTTATTGCGCTTTTTGCGTTGATGATTTTAGATCGCTTTTTTGCGGGGGATCCTAGTAGTACGATGGCATCGCTTTCTTTTATGAAGCATTTTCAATCGTTCGCAGGCGGCCTGATTGATACAGCGGATATCGCTTATTTCGTGTTGTTTATTGTCACTTTTTTAATTTTAACGATTCGTCGCTTAGACGCAGACCGTTTAAGAGGCTAATTGGGTTAAGTGTATGAAAATTAATCGTAATTTAAGACTGCAAATGCTGGCGCAAAGCTGGTTCTTTGTTATTTTGTTTGTGCTGCTGGTGATTATTCTGGGTTATTTGGCGACACAGTATCGCTATGCAAAAGATGTAACACAGGCAAATCGAAACATATTGACGCAGGGTAGCGTAAACGTGCTGAAACAAATGAAAGACCCTATCGAAATTACAGTGTTTGCAACGAACGATGACGCGAATCGTGGCGATACTTTCAGAAAGGGTATTTTAGATTTCGTGGCACGCTATCAGCGCGAGAAAAAAAATATCCATCTTAAGTTCATTAATCCGTCAGCTGAACCCAAGCTCGCACAAGAAGCGAACATTAAAGAAGATGGCGAAGTGGTAGTTGAGTATAACAAGCGCACGGAGCATATTACACCGCCTATAGCTGAGCAGGACATGACCAATTTGCTGGTCAGGCTATCGCGCACCAATACGCAGCCAATTATGTTCTTGGACGGACACGGCGAGCGTCATTTACAGGGTATTAAAAATAATGATTTGGGCGAGTTTGGTAAACAATTGGAATCCAAAGGTTTCAAATTTGCCAATCCTGATTTGACGATTGCCCAATCCGTTCCAAGTAATGGCGCAATGTTGGTGATTGCAGGCCCGCAAGTAGATGTGAGCGATATAGAGGCGAAGAAAATCAAAGGCTATTTGGAAGCTGGCGGCAACGTTTTATGGCTGCTAGATGATGATAACCTGCGCGGTCTACAACAGGTGGCAGAGTATCTTAATTTAACAGTATCTCCAGGTATTGCGGTCGATATGACCGCGGCACAATATGGTGCGGATGCCAAAGTGGCTTTTGCGAGCTTTTATGGTGATCATGCAATCACGCGTAATTTCCAATTGCGTACGCTGTTTCCTGAGGCGCATGAAGTCAGTGCGGTTGGTACGGACGACAATGGCTGGAAGGTAAGCAAGTTGGTGGAAGTTGCACCAAATGGCTGGTTGGAGTCCGATAAAATCGTTAATGGAGGAAAGGCTCAAAAAGCTGTATTTGACGAGAAAAAAGACAAGCGCGGACCAATTACCATTGGTATTGCAATGGAGCGTATCTACGGTAAAAAAGGCCAACGTGTGGTCGTGATGGGCAATGGCAACTTTTTGTCGAACACCTTTATTACCAATGGCGGCAACTTGGATTTTGGTGTCAATATCATTAACTGGCTGACAGGCGACGATAAGCTCATTACCATACAGCCAATGCCGCTAAAAGATATCAATGTGACAATTCCAGGTGACGATAAGAGCCGATTGATCGCATGGTTAGTGTTCCATGGGTTTCAATATTTCATTCCAATCGGTTTCTTTGTTGCGGGCTTTTGGTTGTGGTGGAGGCGCCGCAAGGCTTGATAGGCAAGGTTAAAAAAGGGATGAAAAAAAGCGCATGAAGAAACGTTGGTTACTAAATTTAATCTTGCTAGCTTTGGTGGGCGGGCTTGTGTCCTTTTTGTACTTGAGACCAAAAGCCGACATTAAAGCCGAGGTTAAGTACGAAGTTTCACAGTTAAAGCTCGCTGACATTACTGCGGTTAAGGTAGAGTTCCCGGCGCAGGCTCCGGTTATTTTTGAGAAAGCTGCGAGCTATTGGCATATGCGGATGCCTTATAAAACCCGGGCTGATCAGCGCTCTGTACAGCGCATTTTAGCTATTGTGGCCGCAACGAGTGTTGAGAAGTTCCCAGGTTCAGATCAAGCAAAGTATGGAACGGACAACCCACAGCTAAAAGTTAATTTAACTGCTAATGGAGTAAACGAAGTGTTTACTTTTGGTACTTATAACCCTGTGACAGATGATCAGTATGTGTCATACAAAGATAGCGTCTATCTTCTATCAGGAAGTTATTCCGAAGCTGCAAAGACACAACCGATCGAGATGGTAGATAAAGCGCCGCTTACGCCAACTGAGGCCAAACAGATTGCTGGATTTGACTTTGCACGACTTGAGCAGTGGGAAGAGACCAGAATGAATGTGGCTATCGCGGATGGCAAGTGGTCAACCAACGTGGCAAAGGCTAAAATCACGCAAAATGAGATGAATGAATGGCTTGATTTTGCCTGGAAACAAGTAGAGGCGAAGTCCGTTGAGCTTTATACACCTAATCATAGAGAAACCTATCCCTCTCTAGATGTAAAATTAAAGGACGGCAAAAGTGTTCATTTCGATAAAATATCAGAGGCGCCAGAACTGCTGTTAGGACGCCCAGATGAAGGCATCATTTATCATTTTGAAAATGATATTGGGTTTAATATGTTGAACCCGCCTCTTAACATCAAGTAGTTGAACCAGTAAGCCGTAATGCCAGAATTACCTGAAGTCGAAATTACACGACGTGGTTTATTGCCCCTCATCGATCAAACAGTTAAACGTGTTGTCATTCGCAACTATTCTATGCGATGGCCGATTCCAGAGCACTTGCCAGAAACAATTAAAAATCAAAAGCTTATCAGTTTAACTCGGCGCGCTAAATATATTTTAGCAAATTTCGAAAACGGAACACTTCTGCTGCATTTGGGGATGTCGGGTCGCATCAGTTTACTTGACAGAAATTATCCACCAGAAAAGCACGACCACTTTGATATCGAGTTTATTGATAATCAAGTATTGCGTATGCGTGATCCGCGGCGCTTTGGCGCTGTGTTATGGGCAGGCTTGGAACCCAGTAAACACGAGCTTCTTAGCGCGCTTGGCCCTGAGCCGCTTGAAGAAGTTTTTAATGCAAAGTATCTACATAAAAACATTCGCACACGTAGCGCCGCTATTAAAACTACGATTATGGATAGTCACTTGGTCGTCGGTGTCGGCAATATTTATGCGAGTGAGTCGCTATTTCGCGCAAGAATTAATCCACAACTGCCCGCCAACGAGCTAAGTTTAGAAAAATGCGAAAAATTGGTAGCAGAAATCAAAGCAACCCTCCATAGTGCACTTATTGCGGGCGGTAGTAGCTTACGCGATTTTTTTGGAACAGACGGGAATCCTGGTTACTTTCAGCAGGAGTATTATGTATACGGGCGCACGGGTGAGCCATGCAAGGTATGCGGTAAAGCGATTAAAACAGTGAGATTGGGGCAACGTTCTACATTTTACTGCGCACATTGTCAAAAGAAGTAATCTCAAGGATGGCGGCCTAGTAGGAGCAGTCGTAAAGCTATAACTTGTTTAAAAGTGATGTGCGCACATGCGGACTTTTGTTGGCTTTGGTTTTTGTCTTGTTGCCCTTGCCGCTGTAATTCACTACCACATTACGTCCGCTTCGTTTGCCTTTGTACATTGCTTCATCTGCATGGTTAATCAGCTCGTCCATATTGTCGCCCACATCACTTACACCAAAGCTAGCGGTGATGCTGAGAGGTTGATTCCCATGCATGATAGCAGGCGTTGTTTCAATCAGCTGGCGCATTTTTTCGGCAGTTGCAGTTGCTTCTTCATCCCCAGTGTTTGGAAGCAGAATCGCAAACTCTTCCCCACCGAATCGGCAAATTACGTCAGATGCACGTAAATTACGCTGCAGCAAATGTGCGACATGTTGTAGGGCTTTGTCGCCAACCGCATGTCCATACTCATCGTTGATTTTTTTAAAGAAATCGATATCAAGCATAATCACGCTAATCGGCAGCGTTTCTGTACGGCAGTAACCAAGCAGAGTACCGGCTTTATCAAAAAATGCTCGACGGTTATTCAAGCCAGTCAGGACGTCAGTACTGGCAATTTGCTCAGCTGCCTTTTTAGCCAATACTAAATCGTAGGCCAGTTCTAAATTGCCGTTAAGAGTTTTTTGTAAGATTAAGCTTGTAAAAATACAAGAAATAAACATACAGCAGGCGGCAACGCCCACCCAAAAAGCTTCTGGCTGTCCGTATGTGAGTAGCACGGTAATCATAGGTAGTAACGCTATGCAGATCGCACTAATTTGCACATGGCGAATTGAGTTGTACCAGGAGTTTGCGGCCGCGGCCAAGCCAATGGCAAATGTATTCACTATAAAGATGGAAGCTAGGTCGTTTCTTGGAACGATAACTGGCAAGCCCACTCCCCAAACAAAAAATACGATAATCATGCTGATGACATATGGTTTTTCCCAAGCCAATACTGCGTCACCAACAGGTTTTTGATGCTGAAACTTTAAAATCAGGGTAACTCTTAACAACGCTAGAATGAGTGTAGTAATGAGCCAAATTACCAGATGCTGATGGTTGGCAGTAGGCCAAAGTGCCGCAACTAAAAACAATGCTGCAATACCGCTTAATATCGCTGGCGTTAAACTATGCAAATATAGCAGCTTGATTTTTTCAATTAAAATATGCTTTTGTCTGGCGTCCATTCTTTGGTGGCCTTAATAAAATAAATTACTCTTCTCGTAGCCAAGTTTGTGAGCGGCCAAACAGGGAAATGCCAATAAACCCTCGAACCTCAAGTTTTTTGCCACTTTCCAAGACTTTCATTTTACATCTATACGTTTTGCCATTGTCAGGATCTAAGATCTCGCCGCCTTCATATGTGTCACCCTTTTGTTTAATGCCTTTGACAATTGTCATCCCGATAATTTTTTGGTTCTTACGCTCATCAGTACATTTGTCGCAAACCGCTTCTCCTGTGTCTGTGCTAAGTAAACCTTTTTCCACCACCGCGCTATATTCGCCATTGTTTTCAGTAATTCGAATAAGCGAGCGCGGTTTACCTGTTTTGTCATCGATGGTTTTCCAAAGTCCTGCAGGCGTATCATTCGCTGCAAAAGCGCTCTGAGCAAAAGTAAACAAAGTAATTATAAATAATGAGATAAGTTTTGATTTCATAAAAGCTCCCAAAAAATTAAGATAGTAAAATTGACGGTAAGTAATTGTATTTTAATAGCTAATAAAAGCGGACTCTAGTGCATCTAAATAATTATTTAAGCTGATAAATACTGAACATGCGATATTACACTTTTTATATAACTTGCAAAACTAACACCCAGTCATTATCACCACTGGCATTTTTACTTGGCGGAGTAAATTTAGTTCTTCCAGTATTTGGTATTGGCATATTGTAAGCGGGGATTTCTGCGCCACTGGTTGGGTCAAACCATTTAGCAGAAACTGGATTTGGAAAGTTAGCCATTTCAATATAGAGAGGCTTCAAACTTTGCAGGTAATAGAGCGTTAGTGTGTTGTCAGGAAGTCTGGCTGCAGCAATTGGAGTTTGATGAGTAAGTGGTGCGAAGAGCAGGCGCATCATTCTATTTTTTAAATCTACTTTAATTTCCAAGTTTTCTAATGCATACCAAGGAAGTGAAAGTAGGAATTTTTTTGCTATAGCTAACTGTGTGGATGCCGGCAGATTAACTGCGACGTTCCATGGAATATCCCCCCAATCATGCCCGCCAGGAGATTTCCCAAAAGGAGCTTTTATTTTATTTACTTGCCATATGCCATTGGCGCCATAGGTGTGGCCTGCACAGCCACTATTGAGCATATGCGCCCAAAATGCCTCTCTAGAATTTTTTGAGGTGACAGATGGAAATATATCTAGCGCCTCATAGCGTGATTCAGCATCAACAACGGGCATTATTGGCAGTGCCTTCCAGCCTTCTAGCGCTCTTTCTGCATGATGTTTGGTTGGATTTCTGTGGCCAGTTTGCTGCATCTCAAAGTCAATTAGGCTGGGGTCATCAACTGACTCTCGAGCACTTTTTTGTGGATGTGTGGTTAGCAGTCGCTCAAAACCATCGACTTCTCGTATGTAGCGTATGATCTCCGTCCACTCTTGCTTTAATTGTTGACTATCAGTTTCCTTATTGTCCGATAAATACCAAGGCATGGCTTGCTCGCCAGCGGCAGACCATACTACTGGCAGCGCTCCCCAGCGCGCAACAAGATAGCGCCAATGTTGTTTCATCTTTTCCGTGCCAAGCCACAGCAGATAATAACCCCAAGCACCGAGTATGCACGGGACTATTCCTTGCTCTACGAGATGCATTATGCGTTGGTCGGCCTCGTCAAAAAATCTTGGATTTATATTTGAATAGTCTTGTTCCCAGGGGAATCCGCTTTCGCTTGCGCCGCGTTCGTCAAAAGCCGGCATGTCAGGATATAAGCCAGCAACAATTTGCACTACACTGAATCCTTTAGATTTGCGGTCTTGTGTTAGTTGTTTAAACTCATCCGGCCACGAAAGCCGCTTAGTTAATCCCATCCACCAAGTATCACCAAGCCAAAAAAAGGGTGTCCCATCAGCATGCGAAAAATGACGTTTATCATTTGCGACGCGGACCGCTCCATGACGGAATAATACATTGTCACCTTGGTAGGCTAAAACTTCGACTGTACCTTTTTGATCATGTAACGACTCATTATTGTTATCGCTACATTTAGTAATAAAACTATGGATGCCTAGGGCAGAAGACGCGTAGCGAATACGCCAAATATTTCCACCTGCCCAAAATGCGGGAATGCAACACGTATAACCCGAAGGTTCAGTAAAAATAGCATCTAGGGTAATTTCAGAAAAGGGGGCTTGATAGTTAATGCTGGATTCAAACGTAAGTTCAACAAATCGGTTTGAATCGCCAATAGCATTAAGTTCTGTCATTTTAAGAAATATAAAGTGAACAAAATAGCGATTTGAAGTGCTACAAAAGCCATCATGGTCAACGTTAATCTTTTTTGCCAGTAAGCTTGTTTTTCTTGGGCCTTAATTAATTCGTTCACGCTTTCACGAATGGGAAATTCTTGTTCTTTTTGTGTTTGTTGTGATAAAAACTGGTGCACTAGACGAGGCAATTGTGGCGCGGTCTTTAAGATAAATGGCAGCTCTTTTTTAATGGTTTTGGCGATGCTCAAAAAGCCAATTTGTTCGCTCATCCAACGCCTTAAGAAAGGTCGTGCTGTTTGCCAAAGGTCAATGTTCGGATCTAAATCACGACCTAAGCCTTCAATATTCAACAAAGTTTTTTGTAACATCACTAATTGTGGTTGAATGACTACACCGAAGCGGCGTGACATTTGAAATAAGCTAAGTAGTGTTCTGCCAAATGAAATGTCTTTGAGCGGTTTGTTGAAAATTGGCTCGCAAATCGCGCGGATGGCGGTTTCTAGTTCTTCCACATTGGTGTCTTTCGGCACCCAGCCGGATTCAATGTGCGCGACGGCGACATCGCGATAATCTCGATTGAAAAACGCCAAAAAATTGCGTGCAAGATAATATTTGTCAGTTTCATTCAAGCTTCCCATAATGCCAAAGTCCAAGGCAATATAGCGGCCATCGTCAGCGACTTGTATATTGCCTGGATGCATGTCTGCATGAAAAAAACCATCACGAAATACTTGAGTAAAAAATATTTCTACGCCGTCATGCGCAAGCTTGGAAATGTCGATGCCCTTAGCACGCAAAACTTCAATTTGGCTCACTGGCGTGCCTTGCATGCGTTGCATGGTCATCACTTCTTTGCGGCAAAAATCCCAATAAACCTCAGGAATAAGCAGGCGTTTATCCTGAAAGTTGCGTGCAAGCTGACTGCAGTTAGCAGCTTCTAAAGTCAAATCCAGCTCATGCTGTGTATGACGTGCAAATTCATCCACTACTTCTTGCGGTTTTAAACGCTTGCCCTCGCTAGAGAGCGCCTGCAGCATCCAAGCCAGCGATTTGAGTATTGCGATGTCTTGGTTGATTGTTTTGGCGATTCCGGGGCGTAGAACTTTGACGGCAACAGGTGTGCCATCATGCAGGTGCGCAAAATGTACTTGTGCAACGGATGCGCTTGCGGTCGCAGCGATATCGAATTGTGCATAAATCGTGCTAAGTGGCTGGCTGAAAGCTTGCGATATGGTTTTTTCGACATCCGCGTAGTCAAAAGGAGGTACTTGGTCTTGCAGTTTTGACAGTTCATCAGCAACATCTTGTGGCAATAAATCACGTCTTGTGGAAAGCATTTGACCGAATTTTACGAAAATAGGACCGAGTTTTTCTAAGGCTAGGCGCAGGCGAACCCCACGTGGCTGTTGCCTTGCGCACCAGAAGAACAAGCCTTTAATAAGCAAATGTAATGATTTTAAGCCTGAGCGTTCAGTTATGAATTCATCTAGACGAAACCACAAAATAACCCACAAAATGTAAAGCAAGCGAAAGAAATGCATGATTAACTCACACTGCTTTCATTCATTTTTTTGAGAAGTTTTTCTAATTTTTTTTCGAAGCGAGCAACGTCACTTCGCAGCGTATCTACTTCTGCGTTAAATTGCGTAACATGACGTTTTTTAGCCAGAACGGGCTTCTCTTCCTGCCAAAACTCACTCAACATCTCTGCAGCGTTAATGGTTTGTTTTTTAGCCTCGGCAAAAACCTTTTTGGTGGCAGAAGTAGTTTTATTAGCAGCTATATCACCGATTATTTTGCTTAAATCTTCTTCTACATCCCAGCGCATGAGTTGCAACACTTTGCTAAGTTCGGCTGCCATGTGTGCATCGCCCTCGATTTTAATTTGTGTTTTTGCGGCTTCGTCCCCTGCGAGGATTCTAATTGCCAAGCTGGGAGGTATATGAATAAAGGC
Organism: uncultured beta proteobacterium; assembly: GCA_963752495.1. Taxonomy (GTDB): domain Bacteria; phylum Pseudomonadota; class Gammaproteobacteria; order Burkholderiales; family Methylophilaceae; genus CAVVYJ01. The sequence goes on along the minus strand of CAVVYJ010000005.1, from coordinate 120,810 downwards.
TTCCGGTACGACAGTTTCACCTGCAATGCTCAAGCTGCCATCTTCTAAAATCTGCAAGTTGGTTTTAATAAAAGCAATGTTAAACTGCACCACTTTGCCAGCAAATATTTGCAAATGCGCGCGCGACCAATTGTTTTGGTTGGTGAGGTGTTGCAAAAATCGGGTGACCAAAGGTTTTAACATAAGCGATTGAAGATTAAAGCTTGTAGCCTTTATGAAGCGCTACTACGCCTGCACTTAAATTGTAGTAATCAACGCGACCCAAGCCCGCATCTATCATCATCTGCTTCAGCGATTCCTGATCTGGGTGCATGCGAATGGACTCGGCTAAGTATTCGTAACTCGCTGCGTCCTTTGCGATCACTTTGCCCATAAAAGGCAAAAGCTTGAAAGAGTAAGCATCATAAATTTTCTCAAGCGGTTGCCACACTTTGGAGAATTCCAGCACCAGCAAACGCCCGCCTATTTTAAGTACGCGTTGCATTTCTTTGAGCGCGATGTCCTTGTGCGTCATGTTGCGTAAGCCAAAAGCGACAATCACACAATCAAAGGTGTTGTCTGCAAATGGTAATTGTTCTGCATTGCATTGCATGGCAGGTACATTCAATGCTGCATCAATCATTCTGTCGCGGCCAACGGCGAGCATACTGGCATTGATATCGGTTAGAATCACTTGGCCAGGATTTAAATTAGAATTCACGCCTACTTTTTTGCTGAAAAGTTTGGATAAATCGCCACTGCCACCTGCGATATCCAGCACTTTATCACCGGCCTTTACGCCGCTAATATCGACTGCGAAGCGCTTCCAAATGCGGTGCATGCCCGCAGACATGACATCGTTCATGATGTCGTACTTCTGGGCAACCGAGTGGAAGACTTCTCCTACCTTCTGCTGTTTTTCTGCCTCAATGACGGTTTTAAAACCGAAATGTGTTGTTTTGTTAGTCATTTTCGTTGCTTATCATTTCTTTTTTGGCCCGCCATTTCAAGCTTGGCAATATAATCTTGCCAGAGCGCTTCGTAATTTTCGCCTAAATAATACAGGTAGTCCCATGAATACAAGCCTGTGTCATGTCCATCGGTAAACGTTAACTTGACAGCGTAATTTCCAACAGGTTCGATTGCGGTAATGTTTACATCCTCTTTACCGGTTTGCAGTACTTCCTGGCCAGCTCCGTGCCCTCGCACTTCGGCGGATGGCGAGTATACACGCAGAAATTCGGTCGACAGCATACATTCGGTATTGTTATCAAACTTGATTTCTAAAAGTCTGGAAGCCTGATGTAGCTTAATATCAACGGGGTGCGGACTGGTTGGGTTTAAGCCTGTCATTTCATAAAATCAGAATTAATCAAATACGAATGATAGCAGAACCTAAGGGAATAGTAGAACAGGGCTGCATGCGAATAAATAAGCGGTAGAATCATGTTTTTTACTACAAATGATGTGATGAATTGACCGTTTGTCGTAGAAATACCACCTTTTGTCAGAATTTAGATTAAATATAATATCCAATGTTGCTGATTTAGTTGAATTTTTTTATCTGCACGTGTTAGAGTGTACCTACTAAAAAAGCAGCCAATTTTGGGGATTAAGAATGGCAAACACCAATTTAGCCGATCAATTTGCACACTACTCCGAATGGAGAAAGGCGCTGGTTGACAGCATTTGCGATTATCGTAGCTGGCTCAATGAGCAAGAGCTTAACGATGCACAGATTGATCAGCGTATCAGCAATCTATTAGAGCGTCTGCGTGAAGATAAGCTAAATGTTGCCTTTGTGGCAGAGTTTTCTCGCGGTAAATCAGAGCTCATTAATGCGATATTCTTTGCGGGATATGGGCAGCGTCTACTACCATCTAGTGCAGGCCGCACTACAATGTGCCCGACCGAATTGCTTTACGATCCATCAAAACCAAGCTCATTGCAGCTACTGCCAATTGATACGCGGGCAATGGATGCCACTACGACTGAATACAAGCGCTATCCCGAAGAATGGAAAATTGTTGAGTTTGATGTCAATTCCAGCGAAAGTATGGTGAATGCGTTTAAGGAAGTTAGCAGCACAAAACGTGTAACACTCGAAGAAGCTGAGAAATATGGCTTGTTTGACCCGAACAGTAGCGATGATGCGATGAGTATCAATAAAGACGGTACGATTGATATCCCATGCTGGCGTTATGCCATGATTAACTTCCCGCACCCGTTGTTGGAACAAGGCTTGGTGATTTTGGATACCCCAGGTTTGAATGCGATTGGTACAGAACCTGAGCTGACACTGAATATGTTGCCGAATGCGCATGCAGTGCTATTTATTTTGGCAGCAGATACGGGTGTAACTAAATCTGAAATTGATGTTTGGCGCCAATATATCAGCGGCACACGCTGGAAGCAAAAAGGCCGCATGGCTGTGCTGAACAAGATTGATGGCTTGTGGGACGAGCTTAAATCTGAAAAGGAAATCGAAAAAGAGATTGCTAAGCAAGTAAAAACGACTGGCGAGCTCTTAGGTCTAGATCCTGGTCATATTTTCCCGACATCTGCACAAAAGGGGTTGCTCGCTAAAGTTAATAGCGATGATGCACTGCTTGAGCAGAGCAGATTGCCCGCGCTTGAAAAAGCATTATCAGACGAACTTATTCCATCGAAGAAAGAAATTGTTCGCGATAACACAAAAAATGAGATTGACGATTTAATTAACAACTCCAATATGATTCTGGAGTCACGCATTTCAGGCGTGGTTGAGCAGCTTGAAGAATTACGTGGATTGCGCGGCAAGAATGAAGACGTTGTTGAGCACATGATGAACAAAGTCAAAGTGGATAAAGAAAACTTTGAAAAAGGCTTACAGCGCTTTCAGGCTCTACGCAGCGTGTTCTCGCAACAAACCAACAAGCTCTTTACTTTGCTCGGCATGGAAGCACTTAAGCACAAGGTACACACCACGCGTGAAACCATGGTTTCTGCTAAGTTCACCAAAACCATGCGTGATGCGATGGATGGTTTTTTTGATGAGCTAAAAGATCGTTTGGTGCAATCGGACGCACAGATTGATGAAATTAAGAAAATGATGGACGTGATGTACGACAAGTTCAGTAAAGAGCATGGCTTGCGTAAATCTGAGCCGCCAGCATTCTCTACTTTGCGCTATCAAAAAGAGTTAGCTAAGCTTGAGCGTGCCTATAAAGAGCAATTTAACACGGCATTCAATATGATTGCGAATGAGAAGATGACCTTGACGACCAAGTTCTTTGAAACATTGGCGAGCCGCGTGATTCATGTATACGAAGTGGCAAACCGCGATGTGGAAAATTGGTTAAAAGCTGTGATAGCGCCAATGGAATCGCAAGTGCGTGAACACCAATTGCAATTGCGCCGCCGCTTAGAAAGCATCAAGCGCATTTATAAAGCAACGGATACGCTGGAAGATCGTATTTTAGAACTAGAAAATATAGAGAAAAGCATCCGCACACAAATTAGCGATTTGCATATATTGCGTCAACATATGGGCAACGCGCTTGCGTTTGAGAATGAGCCTGACGAAAAAGCTGCATAATCTTTGGGTAATAAAAAAGCCAGCTATTGCTGGCTTTTTTATTGGCCTGCATCATCATGCAGATGCTAACAAATGGCTTTTAATCTTCTGCATTGCCTTTTGTTCAATCTGGCGAATTCGCTCAGCGGATACACCAAACTCGTCCGCTAAATCATGCAGGGTACTGTTCGCATTTTCATTCAACCAACGCGCTTCCAGCACGCGTCTGCTACGGTCATCCAGGCTTTCTAGCGCCTTGCTTAGCCCAACAGACTGTAACTGCTCGCTTTGTTGGTTCGCTAAAAACTCAGATGGTTCTGGCGTTTCTGCCTCTAAATAAGCAATTGGGCTAAATGTTTCTTCGCCATCATCATCTAGCTGCGTGTCCAGCGAGATTTCTTGACCATTCAGGCGATATTCCATCTCCATGACTTCTTCAGGTTTTACCTTTAGCTCCCGCGCGATGCGATTTACTTCATCAGGGTTCAATGTATCAAAACCTTGCTTCATGCTACGCAAATTAAAAAACAACTTGCGTTGCGCTTTTGTAGTTGCGGTTTTAACCAAGCGCCAATTGCGAATAATATACTCGTGCATTTCTGCTTTAATCCAGTGCATGGCGAAAGAAACCAAACGTACGCCGCGTTCTGGGTCAAAGCGTTTGACTGCTTTCATCAGGCCGATATTACCTTCCTGAATGAGATCGGACTGCGGCAACCCGTAACCCATGTAGCCACGGGCGATGCTGGCGACTAGGCGCAGGTGTGACACAATCAATTTTTGAGCAGCTTCCAAATCATTATGCTTCTTCAAGCGCGACGCATACTCATATTCTTCCTCGGCCGTTAAAACCGGAAAGGCCTTGATTGCGCGCATGTACTGGTCAAAGCTATCAAGCGACGAAATTGACGGTAAAGTTAAAGCGTTTATGGTACGGCTCCTTATAATTAACATCTGTATTTTAGCACTCTGAGATTGAGAGTGCTAGTGTTAAAAAAAGTTGCAATATACCTTTAATTAAATGGTTTAAACAAAGATTTAGATACCGCAAGATAAGCAGAAACGAGACCGACAATGCAAGCAAGCAGGCAGGTCGCTGCGAAAATAGCAGTGTTGGGGAGATTTAGAGTAAAGTTTGTCTGATACTCTGCAGTCAAGGCAGCAAGTGACTGGTTAAATAATAGAATAACCGCGCAGCTGATTAGTAGCGCAAATAGACCGCCAAATAAGCCATACAAAACCCCGGAATAGAGGAAAGGTCGCCTGATAAACCCCTTCGTGGCGCCAATAAGATGGCTTACTTCAATTTCTTCTTGCTGCGTTAAAATCTGCATACGGATGGTATTGCCAATAACTGCAAACAATGCAAATCCAAGCAAAATCGCTAAAACCATCATTGCCTTTTTACCAAGCGCAAGCAGATAGTTAAGGCGCTTAATCCATGCGCCATCTACTTGCACCTCTTCTACACCTTCTAGGCTACCAAGCTCATTTTTAAGCGTATCGACCGCAATTGCATCTAGCGAGTTTGGCTCGATAAAAAATGCATCTGGTAGCGGATTTTCTTCTAGTGAATTAATTAATTCTTCGTTATTGCTTGTGTCTGTAAGTTGTTTAAGCGCATCTTCTTTCGAGACAAACTGAAAGGTTTTAATGGCCGGATTTTTTTCCAGCGTAGTTTTGATGTTTTGCAACATGGCATCATCGTGATTAAGCTTTAAAAAAATACTCATGTGTGATTCTTTTTTGACATCGCTTACCAAGCTTCCCAGATTATCCAGCACCACATACAGAATAACAGGTAGCGCAAGTGTCGCGCCGATGGCTAAAGAAATGAGCATAGTGCCCAGTAGGTTTCTGTTAAAGCGTGCCAGAACTTGCCTTAGAGCTTGCATGTGTTGTGTAAGCCAAAGCCTCATGCGGCGACTCCGCTGGCTAGTTTGCCATGGTTTAGCTGTAGCACTTTGTTGGTTTGATTCACCGTGCCCAGTGCGTCGTGCGTTGCAATGATAACGGTTACGCCAACTTGTTGAAACGCGTTAAATAAACTCAAAATATCTTCGGCATAATTTTTATCCAAGTTGCCGGTTGGTTCATCTGCAATCAGAATAGAAGGGCGCGAAACCACAGCCCGTGCAATGGCCAGACGCTGCTGCTCGCCACCTGAAAGCGTAATCGGCATAGCTTTCTCTTTACCAAGCAAGCCAACTTTATCTAGTGCGGCGCGAATGCGCTTGCCAGCCTCGGCACCCGTAACTCCGTTAATAGAAAGCGGCAGAGCAACGTTATGATAACAATTGCGATCGTACAATAATTTGTGATCTTGAAATATCAGTCCAAATTTGCGGCGAATAAAAGGCAATGTTGATTCTTTAAGTTTGCTCACGTTTTGATTGTTGATGAGCACCGTGCCCTGCGTAGGGCGCTCAATTGCGGCCATCAGTTTAAGTAGCGTACTTTTGCCAGCGCCAGAATGTCCGGTCACATACACAAGCTCGCCCTGCTCGATGGTGAAGCTTACATTGGTAAGTGCTTCGTGGCTGCCAGGGTAGCGCTTGACCACTTGGTCAAAAGTAATCATAAGATATCTTGGTCGAAAGTAATCATGCTGTAATTATAAATGGTCTTATAAGTTATTCGTCGGACTTATTCATCAAACAAGGCATCGACAAAATCTTGCGCGCTGAATGGGCGCAAATCATCTATCGCCTCGCCAATGCCAATAAACCGAATCGGTATCGGTCGTGCTTCTGCAATCGCCGCAATCACGCCGCCTTTGGCAGTACCATCAAGCTTGGTAAGCACAAGGCCTGTTACACCAAGCGCATCATCAAAGGCCTTGACCTGGCTGACCGCATTTTGACCCGTGTTGGCATCAATCACCAATAACACTTCGTGTGGCGCTCCTAGGTAAGCTTTATCTATCACGCGTTTTACTTTGGCAATTTCATCCATCAAATGCATTTGTGTGGGCAAGCGCCCGGCAGTGTCAGCAATTACAATATCAATTTTTTTGGAAATCGCAGAATTTACTGCGTCAAAAATCACAGCAGCAGGATCGCCGCCCTCGCTTGCCACTACATGAACATTGTTGCGCTCGCCCCACACTTGCAATTGTTCACGTGCGGCAGCTCTAAATGTGTCGCCAGCTGCAATCAGAACGCTATTACCCTGCGATTGAAAAAGTTTGGCAAGTTTACCAATTGTCGTGGTTTTTCCGGCTCCATTTACACCCGCAAGCATAATCACAAAGGGCGCGTGGTTATTGGTCTGCAGAGGCGCTTCCAATGGGGTTAAAACGGCTAATAATTCAGCTTTCAGTGCGTTTTTTAAAGCAGAGGTATCTTCCAGATTTTCACGTTTTACACGCTTTTTTAAATTCTCAAGCAGGTTTTGCGTCGCCGCTATGCCCACATCGGAAGTCAGTAAAATTGATTCTAACTCCTCATAGGTTTCAGCATCGATTTTGCCTCCACCGAATAAGCCTGAAAGCTGACCACCAATTTGTTTGCGGGTTTTGGCTAAACCCTGCTTAAGACGTTGCGTGAAACTTAATTCGGTCGCTGCGATGGGTTCTGCGGCTGTAGCGATTTCTGCCTGCGGTTTTTCGGATGCGGTTTCAGGCTTTTTCTTAAAAATATTAAACATGACAGGCTTAAAAATATCTATTAAGCGCTATTTTAGTCGTAAACTTGGCAACTTGCCACGAACTAAACATAATTAGGGCGTGTCTTTATCGTGAAGCCCATTTTTGTAGGAAAGTGTTTTGTGTTCAATAATAAAATTAAATTTTACTTATTATCTTTAAGCCTTATTTCCAATATTGCTTTTGCGGACATTCAGGAGTTTAAACTCAGCAATGGTTTAAAACTAGTGGTGCAAGAAGATCATCGCTCGCCAGTTGTGGTCTCGCAAGTGTGGTACCGCGCGGGTAGCGTAGATGAAGTAAATGGTAAAACTGGTGTGGCACACGTGCTTGAGCATATGATGTTTAAAGGCACAAAACAGCTCAAACCTGGGCAATTTTCACGCATTATCGCCGCAGCAGGCGGTAAAGAAAACGCCTTTACCGGCACTGATTACACATGCTATTTCCAACAGCTCGAAAAATCCAAACTACCGTTATCGTTTAAGCTGGAAGCTGATCGCATGGCAAATCTGCAAATTACTGATGAAGAGTTTGCAAAAGAAATCAAGGTGGTGATGGAGGAACGCCGCTGGCGCACGGAAGATAAACCACAATCTAAAGTGAATGAGCAATTTCAGGCAACCGCATTTAGGGCGCACCCCTATGGCCGCCCAGTTGTAGGGTTTATGAACGATTTAGAAAACATGACCGCTGAGGATGCACGCGAGTGGTATCGTAATTGGTATGTGCCAAATAACGCAACAGTGGTGGTGGTGGGCGATGTTAAAGCGCAGGAGGTCTTAAAACTTGCAAAGCAGTATTTTGGCAAACTAAAACCACGCAAGCTGCCCGAACGCAAGCCGCAAACCGAGCCACCACAAATCGGTGAGCGGCGCGTGGTGGTCAAAGCACCGGGTAAATTGCCTTATCTGGCAATGGGCTTTCATGCGCCTACTCTACAAGACGCCCCCAAGACGCCAGAGCAAGAGTGGGAGCCCTACGCATTGGATGTTCTGGCGGGTGTGTTAAGTGGCAATGATTCCTCTCGGTTAAACCAGAAATTAGTACGCGAGACTTCGCTGGCGGTAGATGTTGGTGCAGGTTATGACAGCACCTCACGTGGTAGAGAATCTCTGTTTGAGCTTGTAGGAACACCTTCGGAGGGCAAGACAGTGGCGGAACTTGAGGCTGCGCTTTTTGCCGAGATTGAGAAAATTAAAACCGGTGGTGTGACGCAAAAAGAGCTGGACCGCGTTAAGGCTGCTGTGATTGCGGCAGATGTTTACCAACGAGATTCGATGTTCTATCAGGGCATGCAGATTGGACAGCTTGAAACCATGAATTACAGCTGGCGCTTGCTAAAAGAGTATCCGGAAAAATTAAAAGCAGTCACTTCAGAGCAAATTCAGGCGGTCGCCAAAAAGTACTTGGTAAAAGATAACATGACTGTTGCCATACTTGATCCGCAACCTATTGATCCCAACGCAAAACCACAGGGCAAGCCGCATGTTCACTAAAAATTTATTTGTTGTTTTACTTTTAGCATTATTCAGCGTTACAGCTAATGCAGGTGTCAAAATAAATCATTGGAAAACCAGTGCAGGAAGCGATGTCTATTTTGTCGAAAACCACGATTTACCAATCATCGACATTAGTGTGAACTTTCCTGCAGGTAGCGCGCGTGATACCAAGCAAACATCAGGCATTGCAGGCGTTACCCGCTATATGATGACGCTGGGTGCAGCAGGCATGAATGAGGAAGATATTACTAACCAATTTGCAGATATTGGCGCCAATTTTGGGGGTGATTTGGATGTAGATCGTGCTTCACTGAAGTTGCGTACACTTACCAGCGAGCAGGGAAAAGCGTTAGAGACGTTTAATAACATTCTGCATAAACCAGATTTTCCACAAGCGGTATTAGAGCGGGAAAAATTGCGTATTGTAGCGGGGTTGAAAGAGGCGGAAACACAGCCGGAAAGCATCTCTAGTAAAGTCTTTATGAAGGCTTTGTATGGCGCTCACCCTTATGGATTGGATGGTAGTGGAGAAATAGATACCGTCAATGCGATGAAGCGTGAAGATTTGCAACAGTTTTATCAAACCTATTACACCGCTAAAAGTGCATCAATCGCTTTGATTGGCGATATGACGGAAGCACAGGCGCGCGCGATTACCGAGACGATTTCTGCTGGTTTGCCGCAAACACCTGCCGTGGGGAAGCTTCTAGATGTGACTTACCCTGTAGCGGCAAATAATCAAAACATAAAGCACCCAGCCAGCCAAGCGCATATTTTATTGGGTTACCCTGGCATTAAGCGGGGTGATGCAGATTACTTTACTTTATACGTGGGTAACTACATTCTGGGCGGTGGCGGTTTTGTTTCGCGTTTGACTGAAGAAGTGCGAGAAAAGCGAGGTTTGGTGTATAGCGTTTACAGTTATTTTATGCCGATGGCGGAACTAGGACCTTTCCAGCTCGGCCTACAAACTAAAAAAGAGCAGGCAGGCGATGCGCTTAAAGTGGTAAACGAAACACTGACAAAATTTATACAAAATGGACCGACAGAAAAAGAACTAAAAGCAGCCAAAGATAATATTATTGGCGGCTTTCCACTGCGTTTGGACAGCAATGCAAAAATTCTGGATTACATCAGCATGATTGGTTTTTACAAATTGCCACTGACGTATTTAGATGATTACAACAAACAAGTGGCGAGCGTGACCACCAAACAAATTAAAGAAGCATTTAAACGTCGTATTAACCCAAACAATTTAGTTTCGGTGGTTGTAGGCGCGCAATAGCACATATCGCGTTAAAATAAGGTTTTAACGATAGTAAAAACCTTGACCAAAAATCATTCAAAAACTAATCAGGTTCGAATTTCGGCTGGTGTCTATCGGAGTCGCTTGATTAAATTTCCCGATGTGGAGGGCTTGCGGCCCACGCCGGAGCGGGTGCGGCAAGCCGTGTTCAATTGGTTGGGGCAAGATTTAACAGGAAAAGCTTGCCTGGATTTGTTTGCAGGAACAGGGGCATTTGGTTTTGAGGCTTTATCCCGCAATGCTAAAAATGTCGTCTTGGTAGAAAACTCAACCCTGGCATTTAAATCACTCAAGCAAAATCAAGATTTACTCAAAGCGCAAAATTGCCATGCCTTAAACATGGATGCACTACAATTTTTAGCCGCTAATACACAAAAGTTCGATGTGATATTTTGCGATCCACCTTATCAAAAACAATGGCTGGATAAGCTATTGCCAATATTAAATCGGCACCTTGGTGAGGGCGGTGTGGTGTATGTGGAAGCCGAATATGAAATTAAATCAGCTGACAACTGGCAAGTGGTAAAACACGGCAAAGCAGGCAATGTGGTTTATCATCTGCTAAAATCTTCCTAACACTTTCAAAGTTAATATTATGAGTAAGAATAGAATCGCTGTTTATCCGGGAACCTTTGACCCCATTACTTTGGGGCATGAGGATATTGTGCGTCGCGCAGGAAATCTCTTTGATGAAGTGATTGTAGCTGTAGCAGGCAGCACAAACAAAAGCACACTTTTTAGTATGGAAGAACGCGTTGCATTGGCAAAGGGGGTATTTAAAGCCGGCAATGTGCGCGTGATGGGGTTTAATAGCTTGCTGATGCAGTTCGTGCAAGAGCAGGGTGCACAGATTGTGATTCGCGGATTGCGCGCTGCAAGCGATTTTGAATACGAATTTCAACTTGCAGGCATGAACCGCAAGCTTTACCCCAAGCTTGAAACTTTATTTTTAACGCCTGCCGAGCAATATATGTTTGTTTCTAGCAGTCTTGTACGTGAGGTGGCTAAACTTGGTGGTGATGTGCATCAGTTTGTTTCACCTGCGGTCGAGCAAGCCATTAAGGCAAAACTAAAATGAGTTTGATGATTACGGACGAATGCATTAACTGCGATGTCTGTGAACCCGTTTGTCCTAATAATGCAATTTATCAAGGGCAAGACATTTACGAGATTAACCCGGATTTATGCACCGAATGTGTCGGGCATTTTGATGTACCACAATGTGTAGAAGTTTGCCCGATAGACTGTATTCCACTTAACCCTGACGTGGTTGAAAGCCGAGAGCAGTTGCTGCAAAAGTATATTCAATTAACACAGAAGCACTGATTTAACTAAAACACTTGAGGATTTGCGATGAGACTATTACACACGATGTTGCGCGTAGGGGATTTAGAGCGCTCAATCAAGTTTTATACCGAAGTGCTGGGCATGAAACTTATCCGTACGCATGATTATCCGGATGGTGAGTTTACATTGGCTTTTGTGGGGTATGGTAACGAATACGACAACACCGTGTTGGAACTGACCTATAACTACGGTAAAACTTCTTATGAAATGGGCGGCGCGTTTGGCCATTTGGCGCTGGAGGTAGATGATATTTATGCTGAATGCGAAGCGGTGAAAGCTAAGGGTGGCAAAGTGGTGCGCGAGGCAGGCCCAATGAAAAGCGGAACGCTGGTGATTGCATTTGTAGAAGACCCGGACGGCTATAAAATTGAATTCATCCAAAAAGGTTCAATTGAGTACCCCAGATAACAAGCCACAGCTTAAGCTGGCTGTAGAGGCTGCGCTTACTGGCAATTGGGACGAGTCACACAAAATCGCGCAAGATTATTCTGACCCAATCGCCAACTGGATTCACGCGGTATTGCACAAAATCGAAGGGGATGTCTGGAACAGCAAATACTGGTATGCGCGTACGGCTGGCAAAAAGTATGAGGATTTTATCGAGCCTAAAGAAGAGCTGCAGAAAATATTGACTGAATTACATTAAAAAAGCCTGCAATTGCAGGCTTTTTTACTTAGCGGCATCAGCTCGCTTCGGTTTAGATTAAACCGCGTTTGATAGTGCAAAGTATTGCATTTTGCCTTTAATAAACACGATGCGTGCATCTTTTAAGCCGTCCGCTTTTTCAACTGCGCCTTTGTATACCCACACAACACCTTGAAGGTCGCCGTTAGGGTTGTTGAGGCTTAAAATTTGATCTGGGAAACCAAATTTCTTTGCGATATCTTCAGACTTGGTATCTGCGATGATGGTCTCAAATTGCTTATCTGACATCACCTTGCCACTAGCAGCAGGGCTTAGTTTGTTAAAGCCTGTTGCATTTACTTGCGTTACCGCAACCAAAACGCCCGCTACTAACATGCCTTTTAAAAAGTCTTTAGTCATTTTTAAATCTCCTTTTTTATTACTAAATATTGAGGCTCAACTATAACCAGAATGTATGACTGATTGATGACCAAGCTGTAACCAAAATGTAAAAACTAAAAATTAAATTGTTACAGAGGTGTGAGCGAGCCGGTTTAGCTAGCTTCTGATAACGAAACGTAGATGAATTCGCCATTTACAATCATAAAATTGGCGTTCAACTTGGTTTCACCTTTTGTCACGGCATCGTGATAAACCCACATCACGCCGGTCACTGCCCCAGCCGAGTTTCTAATGGATACGATGTTATCTGGCATGCCAAAATTAGTCGCAACTTGATTCGGCTTGGTTTTTCCGAGCGTCTCGTAAAACTGTTCAGATGACATGGATCTGGATTTACCGGCGCTTGGCTGGCTTGTACCAGCCACACGGGCTTCAGCTGGCTGATAAGCCATGCCGCCTAATAGTAGCCCGCCTAGCAAAATGCTGTTTGTTAATTGTTGTTTCATCATGGGATGTCTCCTTCTTATTGAGGGGGTACTTTAACAATAAGATATTACGAAGAGATGACGGTGCTGTAACTGAAATGTAAGGTTTTGTAGTATTTTGTTACTGCCCTACAATCCGCATGGATATTGGCTTGCAGGGCAGTTATTTTCACAATAAATTAACCAAAAAACGCTTTCGCTTTATCTACCCAGCTCTTATTTCTTGGGCTATGCTTACCTGAATCTTGCTGATTAATCGTCTCAAGCTCACGCAACAATTCTTTTTGCCGTTCGGTGAGTTTTACAGGTGTTTCCACCACCACATGCACCATTAAATCACCGTGCTCGTTTGAGCGTAACGGTTTTATGCCTTTACCGCGCAGACGGAACGTTGCACCTGTTTGTGTTTCTGGCGGTATTTTCATTTTTGCAGAACCATCGAGTGTCGGTACTTCAATCTCGCCACCAAGCGCAGCCGTGCTAAAGCTAATTGGCATTTCGCAATGTAAGTTGCCGCCTTCACGCTGGAATATTTCGTGTTGTTTGAGGTGAATCACCACATACAAGTCGCCCGTTGGCCCGCCATTCACGCCGGCTTCGCCTTCACCACTCAAGCGAATTCTATCGCCTTCATCCACACCTGTTGGAATCTTAACAGATAAGGTTTTGTGTTGTTTAATACGGCCAGCAGCATTGCAGGTAGGGCATGGATCTTTCACCATTTTGCCGGTACCGTGACATTTGGGGCAAGTTTGCTGCACCGAGAAAAAGCCTTGTTGCATCCGTACCTGACCATGACCACCACAGGTTGTACAAGTGATTGGGCTTGTGCCAGGGCGAGCGCCAGAGCCATGGCAAGTCTCACATTGTGCCATCACGGGGATGCGAATTTTAGTTTCTGTGCCTTTGGCTGCATCTTCCAGTGAAATTTCCATGTTGTAACGTAAATCCGCGCCGCGGTATACGTTGCTGCGTTGACCACCACGTCCACCACCAAAAATATCACCGAAAATATCACCAAATGCGTCAGCAAAGCCAGCACCACCAAAGCCTGCGCCAGCACCGCCGCCCATACTAGGATCTACGCCCGCATGGCCGTATTGGTCATAAGCGGCACGTTTTTGTTCGTCCGATAAAATTTCGTAAGCTTCTTTTGCCTCTTTAAACAGCTCTTCTGCTTTTGGATTATCTGGGTTGCGGTCAGGATGATGCTTCATTGCCAGCTTTTTAAAGGATTTTTTAATTTCCTCATCAGTGGCATCACGGTTGACACCCAACACTTCGTAATAGTCTTTTTTTGCAGCCATTTTTATCTCTTCAACTTTTGTATCGCCATATAGGCAAAAAACACACCGCGGTTTGGCCGCAGTGTGTTCGGTTTGCTAGTACATTTTACGCCTTGTCAGATTTCACTTCTTCAAATTCAGCATCCACCACATCGGCATCAACGGTTTTTTCACCTTCTGGACTAGGCTGTGCATTTTGTTGCGCTTGTTGCTCTGCATACACTTTTTCGCCTAGCTTTTGTGAGGCTTCCATCAAGGCATTGGTTTTGGCTTCAATAGTCGCTTTATCGCCATCTTTCAACACATCCTCAACTTCTTTAATTGCGGTTTCAATCGCTGTTTTTTCGGCTTCGTCCAACTTGTCGCCATGCTCGGTCAGCGATTTTTTAACTGAGTGCACCATGCCATCGGCACTATTACGTGCATCCACTAATTCGCGCAGCGCTTTGTCTTCATCCGCGTGAGCAGCAGCATCCTCTTCCATGCGTTTGATTTCGTCTTCACTTAAGCCGCTGTTGGCCTTAATGGTGATTTTGTTCTCTTTGCCAGTGGCTTTGTCTTTTGCAGAAACATGCAAAATACCATTAGCATCGATGTCAAACGTCACTTCAATTTGTGGCATGCCACGTGGTGCAGGTGGAATATCCGTTAAGTTGAACTGACCTAGCGATTTGTTGCCAGTTGCCATTTCACGCTCACCCTGTAACACCTGAATGGTCACCGCATTTTGGTTGTCATCCGCAGTAGAGAACACTTGTGACGCCTTGGTAGGAATCGTGGTGTTTTTCTTGATGAGTTTCGTCATCACGCCGCCTAGTGTTTCAATACCTAAAGTCAATGGAGTTACGTCCAGCAACAATACATCTTTCACATCACCTTGCAACACGCCACCTTGAATCGCAGCGCCAACGGCCACGGCTTCATCAGGGTTCACGTCTTTACGTGGCTCTTTACCAAAAATTTCTTTTACTTTCTCTTGCACTTTAGGCATACGGCTTTGGCCGCCGACTAAAATCACATCAGAAATATCGCTGATAGAAACGCCAGCATCTTTAATTGCTGTCTTACATGGTGCAATGGTGCGCTCAATCAAATCTTCGACCAACGACTCAAATTTAGTGCGCGTGATTTTTACCACCAAGTGCTTAGGGCCAGTTGCATCAGCTGTAATGTAAGGCAAGTTCACTTCGGTTTGTGCGCTTGATGAAAGCTCAATTTTTGCTTTTTCTGCGGCTTCTTTTAAGCGTTGTTTTGCTAGCAAGTCATTGCGTAAATCGAGGCCGCCGTTGTCTTTCTTAAACTCATCAGCCAAAAAGTCGATTAAGCGGTTGTCGAAATCTTCACCACCTAAGAATGTATCGCCGTTAGTGGAAAGTACTTCAAATTGATGTTCGCCATCAATCTCTGAAATTTCAATAATTGAAATGTCGAATGTACCGCCACCCAAGTCATACACGGCAATTTTGCGGTCACCTTCTTGTTTGTCCAGACCAAATGCCAGCGCAGCCGCAGTTGGCTCGTTGATGATACGTTTTACATCTAAGCCTGCGATACGTCCAGCATCTTTAGTTGCTTGACGTTGACTGTCGTTAAAGTAAGCAGGCACGGTAATCACAGCTTCGGTAACTGCTTCGCCCAAGTAGTCTTCCGCAGTTTTTTTCATTTTGCGCAACACTTCGGCTGAAATCTGTGGAGGAGCCATTTTTTCACCGCGCACTTCCACCCATGCATCACCATTGTCAGCTTTAGCAATCGTGTAAGGCATCAATTTGATGTCTTTTTGCACTTCTTTTTCGTCAAAACGGCGGCCAATCAGGCGTTTTACCGCATACAGTGTGTTTTTAGGGTTGGTCACAGCCTGACGTTTTGCAGGTGCGCCAGCCAAGATTTCACCATCATCTTGGTATGCGATGATAGAAGGTGTGGTGCGCGTACCTTCCGCATTTTCAATCACGCGTGGTTTGCCGCCTTCCATCACTGCAACGCAAGAATTCGTTGTGCCTAAGTCAATTCCAATAATTTTACCCATAATTTATATCCTTAATTCTTTGTTAGTTTGAAGCTATTGCCTCGATGACAGTAAGCTTGGGATGATTTTTTACTTTTCAAGACCCTGTTTAAAAAATGGTCACTAAAAAGAAACTATTTGGCTTTTGAGACCATCACCAAAGCTGGGCGCAGTACGCGCTCGTTTAGCGTGTAACCTTTTTGCAGTACAGTAATCACGGTGTTTGGTTCTGCATCCGATTCAACCGCACTAATTGCTTGGTGCTTATTTGGGTCAAACTTTTCGCCAGCAGGATTTACTTCAATAATGTTGAATTTCTCGAATACGCTTAAAAGTTGTTTTGCTGTGAGTTCAACGCCATTCTTATAACTTTCAACCGTTGCATTTTCAACCGTTAGCGCGCTGTCTAGACTGTCTTTTACTGCCAATAATTCACCGCTAAATTTCTCTAATGCAAATTTACGTGCTTTGTCGATATCATCAAACGCGCGGCGGCGAATATTCTCGCCTTCTGCCTTGGCATATAAAACAGCTGCTTGCGCCTCTGCTAGCTGCGCTTCAAGTTCGGCGATTTTTTCTTCCGGTGACGATGTTTCGGCTGAAGCTTCTTCGTTCAGCTGATTTTCTTGATTTTCTTGCATGATGCTCCCCAGTAAGTTCTTAATAACACTTATTGGAAAGTGGGGATATGTGATGGAATTACAAGCCCCATTTCAAGAGAATGTGTGAATTTTTTTAACGTTTAAATTGGTCGCGACGAGTTAGATTGTCATTAAGCACGTTTGTACAATCTTTCACGCCAATCGGGCTGCCAGCCAATGAGCCATCTTTTGCTTTCAGGTCCAGCATCGCTTGATCGATTGCGGTTTGTGCTGCGAATAGGCAGGGCGTGCTGTAGATGGCAATCGAGATGCCGGATGCTTTTAATTCAGTTTGCGTGCAAACAGGAGATTTTCCACCGGCAATTTGATTAAAGCAAAATGGCTGATCGATTTGTTGGCTAAGTTGCCGTACAACGTCCAAGTCTTTTAGGCCATCAACCAACACCGCATCGGCGCCAGCTTCTGCAAATGCCTTGATTCTTTTGGCGATGTCGTCGACATCCGAGGCATCGGTGCGAGCAATCACAAACAAATCGCGGCGTGTAGCTAGCACCGCTTTGAGTTTGGCGATATATTCATCCAATTCCATGATTTGTTTACCGTCGAAGTGACCACATTTTCGCGGACGTTTTTGATCTTCGAGCACTACGCCAGACGCGCCAATGCTTTCGAGTACTGAAACCACATGGCAAGCGACTTCAGGGTCACAGTAACCATCATCGATATCGACAAGTAGATTATGTGTGGGCAAGACCGTGCGCAGGCGTTGTACGAAATTGACAATATCTGTCCAGGTGATAAAACCAATATCTGGCAAGCCATAATGACTGGCAGCGAAGCCGAATCCGCTAACAAATAGGCTATCGAAATGCCTAGCTGCCATAGTGGCAGAAAATACATCGTAAACACCTATAAAAGGCGTGAATTCTTGTGTTGCAACAGATTCTCGAAGGCGTTGACCATGGCTGATAGTAGATGACATTAAGTGTTTTCCTCAATTAGTTTAATTATGCCAGAAATACTGCTAAGCCGCTCTGCGTCAAAACCGATGTTTGAAAAATCAAGATTATGTGTTTGCTCTAAATACAGCACGATTTGCACAAGCGCCAACGAATCTATGAGGCCGGTTGTCACTAAGCTATCTTCAAAACCAATGTTCTCGAGAGATTTTCCAGGCTTCTGTATTGATCGCAAAAATTGCATCAAACCAGCCAAATGAGGCGATTGGGGAGTATTCATCAGGGGCAAGCCTCGTCTAATTTTTCTCGTTCAAAATGCTGACTAAATCAAGCGGCTGTAATTTTAGGCAAGCCTCTTTTACCGCTTCGCGATTGATTTTTCCGCGTGAAGTGCGCGGGATTTCTTTAACCACCCACCAGTGATTTGGCATTTTTGGCTCCGCCAAATGGGCTTTCATCCACTCGTATAGTTTCCGAATGGTGGCGCCGTCTTCTTTACTTAGGACAACAGCCATCGCAACTGTTTGCCCATAGATGGCATCATCATTGGCAAATGTGCAAACATCGCTTGCAAACTCGAAACGCTCTACAACGGCATCTACGTCCGCAGGGTAGATTTTCATACCGCCTTTGTTAATTTCATCACGCTCTCGTCCTTTTAGAACAAGTTGACCTTTATCGTTGATGAGGCCTATATCCCCCGTCACAAACCAGCCATTGCTCACTGCGTTTGCAGTTAAATCTTCGCGCTGAAAATAACCTTTCATGAGTGCAGGTGTGTTGAGCCATACATAGCCCGCCTCATTCACAGCGCACTCCATTTCGGCACTAATGGGCACGTTTGTTTCAGCGGTGTTGAGCACTTTAATGATTGCGCCCCAGCCTTCGCCAACTAAGCCATCTTCCGCGTCAACATTGGCATCACTCAAACCAGCTACCCAGCTACCGGTTTCGGTTATGCCATAAGCATTGCATACTTGACGGGTGCCAGACCATTTACGAATGTCTTCCCAAATGCCTGCTGAAAGTGGCGCTGAGCCGACATGAATGCGCTTTAATGTGCCTGCTTGCGGGGGTTTAGAGAGTTTAAGCGCGAGCTTCCAGATGGATGGCACTGACGACATAAAAGTGATTTTATGTTCATCCAGAATTGACCCCAGACGCATTAAGATATCTGGCCTGAATGGCGGTGTGATATACAAATCTTTGCCGGAGAGCCATGGGAATAAGCAGTTGCAAATCAAGCCATGCCCAAAATGCGTAGGGAGCATATTGAGTGTGCGGCCAAAGTCTTGAATATTCAGCGCCTGATGCAGCGTCATCCACCGTGCTCGTAATGAGCGATGCGTGTGTACAACACCTTTTGGTGCGCCAGTAGAGCCTGATGTAAACAAAATCAAGGCGTCGTAATCCGACATAATATTCGCCGCGCTACCTTCTGCTGTGCCAATGTCCGTGGTGTTGACTGACTTGATTCCGGCTGTTTTAATTGCATCTAAAATCGCTTGTTCTGTATCATCCGCCACGATAGCCAATGTTGGTAGTGCAGCTTCAGCCAAGGTGCTGATTTCAAAAGCAGTCAGTCTGGCGTCCACAGGAATTGCACATGCACCAATCTGCCAAATAGCCAATAATTCTGCAAAGAACTCCAGACGATTACCAAACGGAATGAAAACACGCTCTTGCGGCTTTAAACCGAGCTTTTGAAGGCGGCCGATGCGTAGTGCCGTTTGTTTTTTAACTTCACTTGGGCTCCAACTGCGGCCGCTGATTGGTTCGACTAAATTGCCGACTTCTAGATTCATCAACATATTTTTTGCTTTATCAATTAAATTCCGAATAGGTGTAGAAAAAACTCAGTACGAACCATAAATGGAATGCCACCATGCACATTCCATATGTAAATCATCGCAAAGAACGTCCAAACACCGAAAATCTTAAAATAACGTAAAAGGTACGTATTTACTAGTGCCTGGCTTGATTGCGGTTGGCCAGCACGCTTTTGCTCGCGTAGCATAGAAATGTAAATACCCATCGCTAGCAAAAAGCAATAAAAGAAACGTGAGCGTAAGCTGTAAGCCGTTTCAAACACGCTTCCCAAGGCCATCGAAGCGCCTTGCTCAATAATGTGATAGTACATATTTCCGACAAAAGCAGCGGCAAACACCGCTAAAAACAGACGCAACTTTGGCTGATTTTTCAGTATTTTACCAAGTTGCATAAAAGTTGGCATGAAGAAAAAATTGGCGAGGAGTTCTTTAAAGTAATAATAGTAGCGATTCCAAAATTCGACGACACTTTCCGCGAGCAATGGCTTGTAGGTATTACGAAAAATATTAAACCCGAAGAGGCGCAATACTCCCACCACGCCAAGGCCGTATGCAGCGTGGTGCAGCACCTGTGCAAATAATTCGAAATAGATGCTTAGCCATGAGTATAAGAGTGGTGCGTTGCTCCCCATGCTGGCAAGGGTAGTTAATTCCGGAATTTCCAGACTGTTTCCACCCAGCTTCTCGGTTAAAGATGTTGCCGGGCCATAGACCAGCGCGTGCATCAGTTTTAGCGAGTACCTCCAAACAACCCCTAACAGCAGCAGTTTGATTCCAGCAAGTTGTGACTTTGCCAAAGACTCGGTATCGTGGGCTTCAAATTTAGATAGAAAATCTATCCCCTTGCCGTAAGGAGTTTCGCTACCACCATAAACAGGCAGAATCGTGAATAAATGATCTGAGAACTTAGACTTAAGTGCGCGCCCTTGTTGTCCGGAAATCAGCAGATAACAACAGCGCCAGACGAGGTAAGGCAACATTAAAGCAAATGCAAAAAGCGCATGCTTAAACTGTGGGTAATCAGAGGGAATATTCCACAATAGGAATAGAATTGCCCAATAAATTGCATGAAAGGTAAGTAGCGGGTGTTTTTTAATGTATGCCGGTAGCTGGCTATATTTCGCTGCTGCTTTGTACGTCAGCCACAAAAACAAAAACAAAAATCCGCAAAGTAGCAATATTTCCAGCGGCGTGTTGACCGCCATGCCGAATTTTCCCGCGTCATGTATGCTCTCACGCAGCATTTTATAGGCCACATAAAAAGCAGCAAGTGCTAGTATTGTCCGCCTTTTATCTGGGCTAAACCATGCGAGAAATGGTTGGAGTTTGTTGTGCCACCACGAAATAACGGCTGGGTTTTCATGAAATTGCGTCCATTTTGTGAACGCAAATTGGGTAGATTCAGTACCGGACATGGTTGAGTGCTTCAGTGTTTCTAATTATCTTTTCTTGGGTGGCTGTGAGTGTAAACATAAACGTGTTAAAGCGCTAGTCACTTCCTCTACATTGGGCATTTGGCCAATGCCGCCTAGGTTAATCGCTTCAGCTTGCGAGCCCGCCATCACGCCGGTAAACTCAGGGTTGGTGTCAGTATAAATCGCAATAGTTGGAATGCTCAGCGCGGCAGCTAGGTGCGATAAGCCGGTATCTACGCCCACAGCAGCTTGCGCGCCGCCAATCACGCCGGCTAGCGCGCTAATCTTAAGCTTAGGCAATACTTTCGCATTGCTGAGTTGGCTGGCAATCTCGTTTGCACGTTGTTGCTCAGCCACGCTTGCCCAAGGTAAAACCAGATTAAGGTTCAGATTTAAGAGTGCTTTACCCAGCACTACCCAATTAGCGACAGGCCATAGTTTCGAGTCACGGCTGGTGCCATGCAAAGCGATAATATAATTGCCCAGAGAGCCAATATCTATAAGGTTCTCAGAGGCATTATCCGAAGCCTCATGCTGGCTGATGCCGTAGTTGGGCACGTTTGTGGGCGGTGCATAACCCAAACTCTTGGCAGCCAATGTACGGTTGCGGATAACGGCATGCTGCTGATAAGAAATCGTATATTTTTTATCGTAAAACCAGCTGGCAAGTGGTTCGCGTGCGGAGCGGCTGTCATAGCCGTGTTTTGTACCATGCGCCCAAGCGGTTAGCAAACCGCTTTTGAGCAAACCTTGCGTATCGATAATCGCATCGTATTTATTTTGTTTGATATCTTGTCTAAATTTTGCAATTTCTACCCAAGTGTTTTTGCTAAATAATTGCTTGCGCCAGCGACGAAACGCTACCGCAAAGACCTTATGGATTTTGGGATGCAGACGTGGAATATCAGCGAAAGATTCTTCTACCACCCAGTCAATTTGCGCCTCTGGGAACTGCGCAAGTATGTCGTCCACCACTGGCAAATTGTGAATGACATCGCCCAGCGATGAAGTTTTAACAAGTAGAATGCGCTGCATGGCGCCTATTTTCGCATACAATTAACGTTTTTCATCTATTGAAAAACGTCTGGTAAATTTTTTTGAAATTTGCATTTTTAATTTTCAAGGTGTTCGAATATGGCGGTGCGCAGCGCGATATGCTGCGTATTGCGCATGATTTAGTGGCGCTTGGGCATCAAGTCACCATTTTTACCGGCGAATGGCGTGGTGAAACGCTGCCTAAAGATTTGGATTATCGCGTGCTTCCAACGCAAGGTTTGGCAAACCATCAGCGCCATCAAAACCTGATTGCTGCGATGCAGGAAGCGGTAAAGGCAGGGGATTTTGATTTTGTCGTCGGCTTTAACCGCATCCCGCATTTAGATGCCTACTACGCGGCAGACCCGTGCTTTGTGGCGCGCGCAGCCGAGACGCGTGGTTGGTGGTATCGGCTAACTGCACGTTACAAGTTCTTTTCAGCATCTGAAGCCGCTGTGTTTGGCGAGCATGCCAGCACACATGTTTTGCTGCTCACAAAGCGGGACGAAGCGGTGTTCCAGCGCTATTACAATACGCCAGCCAATCGCTTCCATCTGTTGCCGCCTAACGTGCCTTTAGACAAATTTGCAGGGTTAGATCACACAGAATGCCGTAAATACCTAAGGCAGCAATTTGCCTTGCCGGCCAATGCAAAAGTGGTAATCACGGTTGGTTCGGCATATATCCGTAAAGGCGTTGACCGCGCCATGCAGGCACTGGCGAGCTTGCCCGTAGCGCAAAAAGAAAACACATGGCTTATCTCGATTGGCGAGCTGGAATCTGCCAGCACCTTTAAGCAAGATGCACAAAAACTTGGCGTTGCCGAGCATTGCATCGAGGCGGGTGGCAGGCCGGATGTTGCAAAACTGATGATGGGCGCCGATGTGTTGGCACACCCTGCGCGCAGCGAGCTTGCAGGTATCGTGTTGATAGAAGCGCTGGTAGCGCAATTGCCGGTGATTGTGACGGATGTATGTGGTTACGCAAACCATATTGAGGCAGCTGGCGGCGTGGTCTTGCCAACGCCATATTCGCAACAAGCCATGAATGACGCATTGGCTAAACTCTTGCGCGAAGATAACGCAGAATTTAAACAAACTGCAAATAAGTATGTTCGCACTTTAACGCAGCACGAATCCAAACAGGCGGAAGCCAATATTTTGGTTGAGCTTGCTAACAAACCCGTCGCCGCATGTTTTTGTAGAGCAAGATAACGTAACGCTGCCAGCCAAGCTGCTTAAGCATTTGCCGCAAAACAATTTGTTTGAGTATTTTATGCAGTTGCAGGGCAAAGCGTTTCGCGATGTGCCCGGCCGTAAAACCATGCAGATTGCGCTAGATGGCAAAAGCTATTTCATCAAACAGCATTTTGGCGTGGGTTGGGGCGAGATTTTTAAGAATCTGCTTACCTTAAACGACCGATTCTAGGCGCGATGACAGAAGTCGCTGCTATTCAAAAACTGGATAGTTTAGGCATTCCCACCACGCCATTAGTCGCTTACGGGCAACGTGGCTGCAACCCAGCAACCATGCGGTCTTTCGTGTTGACTGAGATTTGGGCGAAATCATGCAGTTGGATGACTGGTTTGCTAGCCCGCAAAATGCTGGCTCGGCTTTGCGCACGCCATTGATAGAGGCGATTGCGCATATCGCTAAAAAGCTGCATATGGCAGGGCTTTGCCACCGTGATTTTTATTTATGTCATTTCGTGGTGAAAAAGAGCGAGTTCGCGCAAGGGCAACTGAATGTTCATTTAATAGACCTGCACCGCATGCTGCAAGGCCAGCCGCCGCATGGTAACGCGGTGATGAAAGATATTGCAGGCTTGTTCTTCTCCGCAATGCAAGTGGGCTGGAGCACAGAGGATTTGGCGCTATTTAAGCAGCATTACTTGACGCAATCAGATGCGTTCTGGGGGCAAGTTGAGGTGCGCGCAGAAGCACTTTTAACTAAGTTTAATAGCAAAAAATTTCAAAAGCGATTAGTGGCTGAAAAATCTGCACTAGATTAAGCCAGTTTATTAAATTGGCTTGTTAAGCGCGTGGCGGCGTTGTTTATAGCGGTTATAACGCCATAAATATTGTTCCGGTTTTTTAGCCACTTGCGCCTCAATTGCTTGGTTGAGCAAGGCAGGCGTGGCGATAGAATCTAGTTTTGTTAAATGAATCTCGTAGCCTTTGCCATCGGGTAGGCGCTCGCCATACGCCATGATGACAGCTGCGCCAGTCTTTTCTGCGATTTTGCTCGCAAGCGTCATGGTGTAAGCCGGCTTGCCAAAAAAATCTGCCCATTCGCCTTCGCCCGCTTTGGGAATCTGGTCGGGCAAAATACCAATCGCCTCGCCATTTTTAGCGCCTGCATGAGTTTGCGCACGCCGCCTGCATTGGCTTCTGCAAGCGTCACGCCGGTACGTTTTCTGCCACGCAGAATCAGGCTTTCCAGCGCTTTGATTTTTGGCGGGCGATACAACACGGTGATGGGATGTCTAGCGCCGTAAAAAATAGAAGTGATTTCAAAGCAACCCAGATGCGGTGTGAGAAAAATCAGCCCTCGCCCCGCCGCCAGCGCATCTTGTACGTGCTCCCAGCCGTGCACTTGTTTGACCAAAGGCAATAAATCGGCTTCGTTTTTTTGCCAAATCAGTGGCGTTTCAAAAATTGCCTTGCCCATTTCTACATAACTGGCAAGCGCCAAACCCCTTGTATCTATTGGGCTAGCGGCCAGCTTGCTTTGCGTGATATTTTCAATCGTAATTTTTTTGCTTGCAGGCATGGTGTAAAAAAGCAGCCAGCCCAGCGCAGCGCCCAGCCGGTGTAACAGCCAAAGCGGTAAATAGCAGAACGGTTTTAAAATAATAGACAGCATGCGGTAATTATACGTGATATGCGCTACAGGTGAGTTTGGCGCAACTGCGATGTGAATGGCTGATATAATCTTGCCTTTATGTTTGTTTGGGCGTAGCCGTTTTTGTTTCAATCCAGCCATTATCAAGAAGTGTTTGCGCAACATCAGCTAGCTGATTTTGATGCGTTATGGCAAAAAGAGATTGACTGGTTTGAGACGCCGAATGAGCGGCGTGGCGGCTGGAGTGGCGTTGGCGTGCTTAAGCTCGGCAGTTTGCAGGTGTTTGTTAAAAAGCAGCAAAACCATGGCAGAAGCACCTTGTTGCACCCAATCAAAGGTGAGCCAACGTTTCGACGTGAGTTTGAGCGACTAACATTTTTGGCCGAGCATGCATTTGCTGCGCCACAAGTGGTATTTTATGCAGAATCTAACAAAGATGGGCATCAGCGGGCGATTTTAATCACAGAAGCCTTAATGGATTATGTGCCGCTGGATGTGATTACAAAAACATGGTTTACAACGGCTAGTACAACCGCTAAGTTGCAACGTCATTTATTGGAAAGTGTTGCAAGTGCTGTGCGGCAGTTTCATGCGCTTGGGCTTGTGCATAGGTCTTTGTACCCAAAACATGTTTTTATTAAGGATGCGCTAACGCAACCTCAAGTCGCATTGATTGATTTGGAGAAAGCGCGTTTTAGTCCGCTATTTTGGTGGCGTGCTTATTTCGATTTGGCGACGCTTAACCGGCACACCAAATATTGGCGGCGCACGCAGCGATTGTATTTTTTTATGCAATATATGCAGTTAAAAAAGTTAACGCCATTGGCAAAATGGTTTTGCAGATTAGTGATTAGACGTTCTACACGCAATTAAATAAGGTTTTATAATATTCATGGCTACATTTTCACAACATCCAATTGGTAAATTCTTGACCAGTGCTAATTGGAAAGCTGCGCTCAGTCTTTATCTCTTTTTTGCATATTTCTCGGTACTGCTGCAGCTTGTCCTCTTTTTAAGCCATAGCACCCGTTTCATCGGGTTGCGTCAAGCTGTTGTGATGAGTTTTTTCTGGTTTGTGCCGGTACTGCTGCTGCACAAGCATACCAAGCTGGTAACCGCGATTATTGGCGTTGTGCTGTGGGCGGCCTCGCTGGTGAGTATCGGTTACTTTTGTATTTATCAGCAGGAGTTCTCACAAAGTGTGATTTTTGTAGCGTTAGAATCCAACGCGGCTGAAAGCTCGGAATACATTTCGCAATATTTTGTGTGGTGGATGGTACCGGTGTTTGCGTTACATACGATTGTTGCCTATTGGCTGTGGCGCAATATACGTCCGCTAAAAACAACGGCATTGGTGAGATGGTCGGTAAGTTTTTTGATTTTATTTGTGTTGCTGATTTACCCTATTTTTAAATATACGCAGATAGATAAAAAATCGACAGACGACGTAGTAGAAAAGATGCTGACGAATATCGAACCGGCAACTCCGTGGCAATTGGTGACAGGTTTTGTGCAGTATCGTTTGCAGCTGGGTAATATGGAAAGATTGCTGGAAGAAAACGCTAAACTACCGCCGTTACAAAACTTTAAAGATGCACATGCGAATGAACCTGCAACATTGGTATTGGTGATTGGTGAATCGACTAATCGCGGGCATATGAGTTTGTATGGTTACTCGCGCAAAACAACGCCGAAGCTCGATGCGATGCGTGATAAATTACATATCTTTAATCAAGTAGTGGCGTCTAGGCCTTATACCATTGAGATGCTACAGCAAGCGCTTACGTTTGGCGATCAGGAACATCCGGATTTGCATCTGACCAAGCCGACTCTTATGAACATGATGAAGCAGGCGGGGTATAAATCTTACTGGATTACAAACCAGCAAACGGTAACCAAGCGTAATACCATGCTGACGACTTTTTCTAAACAGACTGATGTGCAGGTGTATCTGAACAATACGCGCGTTCAGGATTCTCGCCAGTACGATGGCGATGTGCTTGACCCCTTTGAAAAAGCCTTGCAGGACCCAGCGCCTCGTAAGTTTATTGTGGTGCATTTATTAGGTACGCATATGAAATATGTGTATCGCTATCCGCCCGAGTTTGACCATTTTAAAGACAGTACTGGCCTTGCAGAGGGTTTTGATGACAAGCAGGTTGAAGTGATTAACACTTATGATAATGCGGTTTTGTATAATGATTTTGTCGTATCAGAGCTGATGCTTAAATTTGAGGCGAGCAAGCAAAATGGCTTTTTGACTTATTTTTCTGACCATGGGGAAGATGTATACGACTCACCGTCACGAAATGTACTAGGCCGCAATGAGGCCAGCCCTACATTGCCTATGTATACCGTCCCTATGCTGATGTGGTTTTCCCCTGAATGGCAAAACGTAAAAATTACGCAGGACGTACTAAACCGCCCTTACAGTACGGCCCATTTTATTCACACCTGGGCAGATTTGGCAGGGCTCAGCTTTGCAGAGTTCGATGCAGAAAAAAGCTTGGTCAGTTCCGCTTTTAAGCCATTGCCAATGCTGGTTGGGCAACCTCAGAAGCCAAAAGAACTCAAGGTGATTTGCCAGCAACAAACATATGAAAATAGCATCAGCTTAGCGAGTAAAGGTTGCAATTGATGCAAGGGCAGCGATGCGCAACAGCTGCTTGCCAAGTATGGCGTGAATGCTAGCCAAGTTGTGCTGGCAGATGGGTCAATATTAAGCGAGTTGCAAGTTGTAAGACATGTGCCAGATAAGCGCGTAGTGTGTAGCGGCACTTGGGATAGCAAGGCAATTTACGCCAAAATCTTTATCGGCCAGGGTGCGGAGGCTTACGCGAAGCGTGATGCGGATGGCATTGCCGTTTTGGAATATGCGACCATTTCCACACCAAAATTGTTGCGTAAAAGCGAGTGCGTATTGGCAGATGGAAGTAGTGCTCACGTCATTATCTTGGAAGAGATCAAGCATGCTAAAACCGCAGATGAGTTATGGCATACGCTTACACCGAGTGAGCGATTTGAGCTGGCAAGCAATTTGGTGAAAGTGATTGCAATTCATCATTTAGCGGAAGTTGTCCACACTGATTTACACCTTAAGAATTTTCTGGTGGCGAAGGATTTAATTTATACGCTAGATGGAGACGGTGTGCGTCAATACGTCAATCTGACATATCAACGGGCGCTTAAAAATCTTGCCGAGCTGATTTCTAAATTTGATGTGCTGGAGCAAGCCGTGTGGTTACCACAGCTATTGGAAAATTATCGAAAATTGTGTGAGTGGCATTTGCCGATGGATGTAGCTCAGGTGGCGCCGCTGGCGAACAGGTACCGTCTGAAAACCGCATCTGCCTATGCGGATAAAAAAGTATTCAGGCAATGCACGGACATCACTGTAAGTCATTCAAATGCAAGATTTTGGGCAAAATCCAATGCGTATGATTTGCCGCAACTCAGTGCAGAAACTGATTTGGATGCGCTTCTTGAGCGTGGTCGGCGACTCAAAACCGGGAACACCTGTACCATTGCACTCATTGAATTGAATAATATTAAGATTGTAATAAAGCGCTACAACATCAAAGGGTGGATTCATGCGCTAAGCCGCGCTTTTCGACCTAGCCGTGCAGCGGTTTCGTGGGCAAATGGGCATCGACTCAAGCTGCTTAATATCGCGACTGCAAACCCAGTTGCGTTGCTCGAAACAATGAAATTTGGCTGCTTGAGGAGCAAGGCTTATTATCTGAGTGAGTATGTGGATGCACCTGATATGGCGGAGTTTTTTAAGCAAATACAAAATGCAACACAGCGCTCGGAAGGCGTAAAAAATATTTGCACATTGCTATACAAGCTCTATTTGTTAAAAATTTCACATGGCGATATGAAAGCGACGAACATTAAAATATTAGGTAGCGAGCCGCTACTCATTGATTTGGATGCAATGAAGCAACATAAAAATGACGCTGTCGCTAAATCAGCGCATATTCGCGACCTGAAACGTTTGATGCAAAATTGGCAGAATGAGCCAGCCCTGTATAATGCGTTTGTGAAGACTTTTAAAGTGGTTTATTCCGATATTTCTGTGCTGGAGCAAGCTGGCATTGTAAGCAACAAAGAATTGGTATACTCAATGATTGTATTAGGTCTATCTGGTGCGCTAGGGCACGACGCATCCGCTGCGATTTTGGTGGATGGCAAAATTATTGCGGCAGCGGAAGAAGAGCGCTTTATCCGCGACAAGCATGCTAAAAACAAATTTCCTTATGAAGCTGCTAAGTTTTGTTTAACACAAGCAGGTGTTAAGCCTGAAGAAGTAGATATCGTCGCGTTTCCATATGCCGAGATTCCCCTTAGCACAAACGCACGCTGGCATTATGCCAAGCGCCATTGGTATGCCCCAGACAGGGCGCTGGACGCCATATTTAATGGTAATCGCAGATTCCGCCGCAATCGGGATAAATCGCTAGCGCTGATGAAAGAACTTGGCCTATCAAACGCTAAGTTTGTGCCGGTTGAACATCATCTAGCGCACGCTTCCAGCGCCTATCATTTGAGCGGGTTTAAAGAGAAAACCGCGATTGTCGGGATAGATGGAAAAGGCGAATACGCAACGACATTTTTTGGCTATGGTGAGAACGGAAAAATCCACAAAATCAAAGAGTTCTATGATCCGGATTCACTTAGGCGGCATGTACGGTGCAATTACCGAATATCTTGGTTTCGAGATGCTCGACGGCGAATTTAAAGTCATGGGAATGGCGCCGTATGGTGATGCAAACAAGTATGATTTAAGTCGCTTGGTTACGTTTGAAAATGGCGAGCTGCGTGTGAATACTGAATACGTAAACGTAGTAGGCTTACGTCGCTATAAAGAAAACGGTAAGGGTTTTTACTTTACGCCTAAACTCATTGACTGGCTTGGCCCAAAGCGAAGTGGCGATGAGATTGACGACCCGTATATTCACTACGCGGCGTCGGTGCAAAAGTTGCTGGAAGATATCGCGTTACAGATGATTGAATATTATTTGGGCGATATTATTCGCGAAACAGGAAAAATCGTGATGGCAGGCGGTGTCGCGCTCAATGTAAAACTCAACCAGCGCATTATTTCGTTGCCACATGTCAAAGAGTTGTTCGTGCAGCCGGCCTCCGGTGACAATGGTACATCGCTAGGCGCCGCCACTTATGCAGCACATTTGGCGGGTGAAACTATACACAAAATGGAACATGCTTATTTAGGGCCTGCATTTACCAATGAGCAATGTGAAGAAGCTTGCAAACAACATCCCGCCAAGCCAATATTTACGAGGGTTTCAGATGGTCCTAAAAAAGCGGCGGAATTGCTTGCAGCGGGTAATCCGCTTGGCATGGCTACAAGGTCGTATGGAGTTTGGACCGCGAGCGCTGGGTTGCCGTAGTATTCTGGGTGACCCGAGTTATCCTGGCGTGGCGGATAGAATTAATGCACAAATCAAATACCGTGAACGTTGGCGGCCGTTTTGTCCTAGCATGCTTGATACGGTGGCTGAGGATATTCTGCAAACTAGCCACCCTGCACCTTACATGACATTTACCTTTGATGTGGCT
Source organism: uncultured beta proteobacterium (assembly GCA_963752495.1). Lineage (GTDB taxonomy): Bacteria > Pseudomonadota > Gammaproteobacteria > Burkholderiales > Methylophilaceae > CAVVYJ01. The sequence continues at coordinate 90,401 of CAVVYJ010000005.1, read as the reverse complement.
GAGCATTGGAAAAAGCGTATTCCTGAGGTGGTGCATGAGGATGGTACGGCTCGCGCGCAAGTGGTTACAAAAGAAACAAATCCACGCTATTACGCGCTCATTCAACATCTTGAAAAATTGCGGGGTAACGCGGTGGTGCTCAATACTTCGCTCAACAGGCGCGGAGAGCCCATGATTTGCTCGCCCACCGATGCTCTCAATATGTTTTATGGGTGTGATTTAGAATATTTGATGATGGAAGATGTGCTAGTGACTAAAAAATAGCAGATTTAATTAAAGTCTTAAGCTCTTTTTTACCATGTTTGGCCTTATTGCAGTGGCTTTTCTTTGACGATGTTGGCTAGTTTAGCGATAATCTTGCTCAATCAGCTAATATTCTTTTATGTAGTTTTCTTAATTAGAGTAATTAACCCATGAAGCAATCCCATATTGAAGTAACCGAACGTATCATTGAAGTAAGCCGCCCGACGCGCACAGCTTATTTAAATCGTTTAGATGAAATGGTAAATCGTACAAGAGGCGCTGACCGCTTAGGCTGTGCCAATGTCGCACATGCTTTTGCTGCTATGCCTGCAAATGATAAATTGCGTGTGGTGGTTGAAAAAGCGCCGAATATTGGCATTGTAACAGCCTACAATGAAATGCTCTCGGCACATCAGCCTTATGTTAAGTATCCTGACATTATCCGCGATGAAGCCCATAAGTGTGGTGCGACAGTGCAGGTAGCAGGCGGTGTGCCTGCGATGTGCGATGGAATTACGCAAGGTGAGCCAGGTATGGAGCTTTCATTGTTCAGCCGCGACACCATCGCCATGAGTACAGCAATTGCGCTTTCTCACGATGTGTTTGATGCGGCTTTGTTGCTTGGAGTATGCGATAAAATCGTACCGGGCTTGTTGATTGGCGCTTTGCAATTTGGGCATTTGCCCTGTGTTTTTGTGCCTGCTGGCCCGATGAGCACTGGGCTGGACAACACTGCAAAATCGAAAGTGCGGGAGAAGTATGCGCAGGGTTTAGTTGGGCGTGAGGAGCTTTTGGCTTCAGAATCTGCAGCCTATCACGGTGCCGGCACATGTACTTTTTATGGCACGGCGAATAGCAATCAGATGTTGATGGAGGCTATGGGTCTGCACGTACCGGGCGCAGCGTTTATACATCCGCATGATGGTATGCGCGAATTGCTTACCCGTGAAGCCGTTAAAATGGTGCTAAAAAATACCAACAGAGAGCATTTTACGCCTATCGGCAAGCTGGTTGATGAGCATGTAATTGTAAATGCAATGGTTGCCTTGCTGGCAACCGGTGGTTCTACAAATCACTTGATCCATTGGGTGGCGGTTGCGCGTGCCGCAGGCATTATCATCGACTGGACAGATTTTTATCATCTAGCTAAAACTACGCCATTGCTTGCTAGCGTTTATCCAAATGGTAAAGCTGATGTGAACGAATTTCAATCGGCGGGCGGTCCTGCATTCGTGATTCGTGAACTGATCGATGCGGGCTATATGTTTCCAGATGTGTTTACTGTCGCTTATGGCGGTTTGCGTGATTACGGTAGAGTGCCAGTAAAAGAAGATAATAAACTGGTGTGGAATGAATTGCCCAAAGAGAGCAGTGATGAAACCATTGTGCGTACAGCGGCATATCCATTCAGTGAGTCTGGTGGCTTGCGTCTGCTCAAGGGCAACTTAGGCCGTAGCGTGATTAAAATTTCTGCAGTGCCGGAAGATCGTCACATTATTGAAGCGCCAGCGATTGTGTTTGATAGCCAAGAGGAACTGCTGTCTGCGTTTGACCGTGGAGAGTTGGAGCGAGACTTTGTCGCAGTGGTACGTTTTCAGGGACCAAAGGCGAATGGTATGCCAGAGCTACATAAGCTCACTCCGCCACTTGCTGTGTTGCAAAACAAAGGTTTTATGGTGGCAATTGTCACAGATGGTCGCATGAGCGGCGCTTCTGGGAAAATTCCTGCTGCGATACATTTAAGTCCTGAGGCATCTGCTGGTGGCGCGCTAGCAAAAGTACGAAACGGCGATATTATTCGTTTGAATGCTACGGTAGGTATGGTAAATGTGCTGGTGGATGAAGATGTATGGGCTGAACGCGAAGTTGAAGAGCTTTCAGATGCGAAACGCCACCATAATGCGCATGGCTTTGGACGCGAGTTGTTTGGCGGGATGCGCAGAAGCGTACTTTCAGCTGAAGAGGGAGCAGTCACTTGGTTGTAAACATTGCAAATTGAGCGATGACTTTGTTGCGCTCTTTAGAGATGCAGAAACGTACATTCTCCGCTCGCAGGTTGCGCTCGATTATCAAAGTTTAAGCAGTATTTTAGAGTTGGTTTTGAAATCGATTCAATTCAAATTTTTTTAATTTAGGTAAATAGGTTTTATGAATACATTAGATTTAGCAAAAGAAGGCCCAGTCATTCCTGTTATTGTAATTAATAAAGTTGAGGATGCGGTGCCAATGGCAGAAGCCTTGTTAGAAGGGGGCATCCGCGTATTGGAAGTTACTCTTCGCTCGTCATGTGCGTTAGAGGCGATGGAGCAAATTGCCAAACATGTGCCTGACGCAATTATGGGTTCTGGCACTGTGCGGAACCTAAAGGATGCACAAGCCAGTTTGGATGTTGGCTGCAAGTTTGCTGTAAGCCCTGGCTATACAAGCGAACTAGGTTTGTTTGCACGTAAAATTGGGTTGTCATTATTGCCAGGCGTTTCTACTGGTTCGGAAATCATGACAGCAAATGCTGACGATTACTATTTCTTAAAACTTTTCCCTGCAGTTGCAGTAGGCGGTATCAATCTGCTAAAAGGTTTTGCCGGGCCATTTGGGGATGTAAAATTCTGCCCAACGGGTGGAGTGACAGTAGAAAGTGCTCCGCAGTTCTTGGCATTACCCAATGTGGTTGTGTGTGGTGGCACATGGCTTACACCTGCAGATGCAGTTGCCAGAAAAGACTGGGCGCATATTACCAAGCTTGCTAAAGAAGCCAGCGCCATTAAAGCAGCTTAAGCTGGCAAAGAATGTATAATTAAGGCCTTAACCAAGGCCTTTTTTATTGGGGTAAGTTTGTTAGATATTCAACAATATAAAACCATCGTCTTCGATTGCGACGGCGTGGTGCTCAACAGCAATCGCACCAAAATTGATGCCTATTTTGCCGTGGCTAAGCGCATGGGCGGCACGGATGAGCAGGCGCAGGCGTTGGTGGATCACCACGTTGCTAAAGGCAGTTTTCCACGCAACGGCAAGATCGAATATTATCTCAACGAAATCGTCAAACAGCCCATCACACCAGAACTGACACAGCAATATTTGGATGCGTTCGATGATATTTTGGACGTCACTTTAATGCAATGTGAGGTCGCGCCAGATTTGCATAAGTTAAAAGCATACACTTCAAAAGCCGCATGGATGCTGCTTTCTGGAGGTGATCAAGCGGAGCTAAGAAAAGTGTTTGAACGTCGCGATTTGGCGAAACTGTTCGAAGTTGGCATTTTCGGTGGACCAGATACAAAAGATATTGTACTTGAGCGCGAATCCGCAAATGGCAGTATTCAATTTCCTGCGCTGTTTGTGGGAGATAGCAAGTACGATCATCAAGCCGCATCGCGTGCCGGGTTAGATTTTGTGTTTTTAACTGATTGGACAGAAGTGCATGATTGGCAAGCGTATTGCGAAGAAAATGACATCAATGTAGCGCTCAACATCTCAGCATTATTGAATCCTACTAATTAAGTGACCGTACTTTATGACAACCGCCCTTAAAAAAACTTTTTGGATATTTGTGATGCTAACAAGCATTCACATGATGACAGTTACCTGGGGCTTTCTACAGCAGGCACTACCAGATTTAAACCCAACTCCAGCGTTACTTTATCATTTTCTGGTCTGGGCAAGCTATAGCCTAATCTATGTCCTGCTGGCACTGACTCCTGTTTACTTGCTAGTGCGCTTTGCGCCAACAATGTCCAAATTAATTGCTGTTAGCGCAGTTGTTTTATCAAGTACTGTATTGCAGTTTATGCAGGCGGATTTGATGATTTATGATTTGTATAATTTTCATTTCAATGGATTTATCTGGAATCTGGTCACAACAGCTGGTGGTGTAAGTTCTTTGGGTAGTGGTAAAGATACGTATATTTCCATCATGCTGTCAGTTTTATTCACCGTGCTGGTTCAATGTGCTTTATGGGCGATAAGTAACAAATTTTCCCTAAGGGTGGCAATCCGGGGGCGGCATTTAGCCTGGCTTATCATCCCGATGTTCTTTGTGCAGGCATTGATGTATGGGGTAAGTGATGTCAAAAATTATGGCCCAATTTTAAGTGCAGTACAGACATATCCGTTTTACAAAAAAGTGACATTTAGAGGAGTTGCTGAAAAATTAGGATTTAAGGCGGTTAGAAGTAATGAGAATAAACTTTCAATTGATACTTCACGTATACAGTACCCGCTAAAAGCATTCAAGTACGAAGCTGTTGAAAATCCACCAAACATTGTATTGCTGGTCACGGAGTCGCTGCGATGGGACCGTCTTACGCCAGAAATTATGCCAAACACATGGAAGCTCGCGCAAAAAAGCCAGTTTTTTAAAGCACATTACTCAGGCGGTAACGGTACGCGAGAAGGCTTGTTTGGCCTTTTCTATGGCTTGTATGGCTCATACTGGAACAGTTTTTTATATGCACAAAGATCGCCTTTGTTAATGGATCGGCTACAGGAACTTAGCTATCAGTTTGATCTTAGGACGAGTGCGCGTTTTTCCTATCCGGAGTTTAACAAAACATTGTTTGCCAAGATTCCGCTGGACCAACTACACGAAGAATCGGCTGATAAAGCTCCTTGGCAAAGAGATAGAGACAATGCGTCTGGTTTAATCAAGTTTATTGAGGGCGTGGATCAAACCAAGCCTTTTATGAGTTTTTTCTTTTTCGAGTCCACGCATGCCCGTTATGATTTCCCTGAAACAGATATCATTGCCGAGCCTTATTTAAAAGATGTGAATTACTGGGGCATGAGTCGTAAATCGCTTGCACCTAAGATTGGAGAGTTTAAAAACAGATATACCAATGCAGCACATTGGGTCGATATTCAGATGGGCCGTATTTATGATAGCCTTGAACAGCGGGGCTTGCTTGATAACACCATTATTATTGTTACAGGAGACCACGGAGAAGAGTTTTTGGAAAAAGGCTTTTGGGGACATAATTCCAGCTTTGTTGAAGAGCAAACGCATGTGCCAATGGTGATGTGGGTGCCAAAATTAGCGCATCAAGAATTTAATACTGTCACTAGTCATTTAGATGTAGGTACAACATTATTGCAAATGCTAGGAGCGCCAGAAAATAGCAATTCATATTCACTTGGTGCGAATATGCTGAGTGTGCCGGATAGGAAATTTATTGTAGTGAGCGATTGGCATTCTATTAGTGTTTTAACCAGCGACATGAAGTATAGAATACCTTATGTGACTAAGGGATTTGATCACTGGCAGCCAACAGGAAATAATGATGAAGAACTAAGTGAAGCGCAGTCTCAGGCGTTGCTAGCAAAAAATCAGCAGGTAATATTGGAAGCTATAAAAAATAGCAGCAAATTTTTAGCTATAAAAAATAATTAAGCTTAGAGATTAACTATGAAAATTACAGTAGTAGGTACGGGGTACGTGGGTTTGGTTTCCGGTGCATGTATGGCAGAAGTTGGTAATGAGGTGATTTGTCTGGACGTGGACGCTAAAAAAATCCAAATTTTAGAGGATGGCGGAATTCCAATTCATGAGCCTGGTCTGCTTGAGATGGTGCGTCGTAATGTGAGTGCGGGCAGACTGATGTTTACCACGGATATCAAGCGTGCGGTTGAGTTCGGAGAAGTGCAATTTATTGCTGTAGGTACGCCTCCGGACGAAGACGGTTCAGCGGACTTGCGATATGTATTGGACTCTGCTCGAAATATTGGCAAATATATGAACGGTTTCAAGGTCATAGTAGACAAATCTACTGTACCTGTAGGAACGGCAGATAAAGTCAAAGAAGCTGTGGCTAAAGAGCTCGCATTACGTAATGTGGAGATTCCTTTTAGCGTGGTATCAAATCCAGAGTTTTTAAAAGAGGGAGCAGCAATTGAGGACTTTATGCGCCCAGGGCGTATTGTGCTGGGTGTTGATGATGATTCGAGTAAAGAAATTATGCGTACACTATATGCACCATTTCAGAGGAATCATGAGCGTTTGGTGGTGATGGGCGTACGTTCGGCAGAGTTAACTAAATATGCTGCGAATGCAATGCTTGCTACACGGATTAGTTTTATGAACGAGCTTGCTAATCTTGCTGAGACTTTGGGTGCTGACATTGAAGAGGTTAGAAAAGGCATTGGATCAGACCCGCGCATTGGATATGATTTTCTTTATTCTGGCTGTGGTTATGGTGGGTCGTGTTTTCCAAAAGACGTCAAAGCGCTAATTAATACGGCGAAAGAAAACAATCATCACCTGAATGTACTTCATGCGGTTGAAGTTGGCAAATGATATTCAGAAACATGTGCTTAACTAATAAGATTAAAAAACATTTTGGTAACAACCTTTCGGGTAAACATTTTGCAATCTGGGGTTTGGCGTTTAAGCCAAATACAGACGATATGCGTGAGGCTGCTAGCCGCGTGGTGATAAACGATTTATTGAGGCTGGTGCTACCGTTACAGCGTATGACCCAGTCGCAATGAAGGAGGCAAAGCGTATTTTTAACCATAAAGCAGGTTTAAGCTTTGCAGATGGCCCCAATCAAGCGCTGGATAATGCTGATGCCTTAGTGGTTGTGACCGAGTGGAAAGAGTTCAGAAGCCCTGACTTTACACTTCTTAAGCAACAGCTGAAATCGAATATCATTTTTGATGGCCGCAATATATATGACCCAAAAATGGTAAAGAGTGCAGGTATTAAATATTGTCCAATCGGGCGCGTGGTGACTTAACTTAATTCTGTAGCAGAAAAGATTGCAGCTTATATGATTAGTTATCTTACCAAGCAGTTTCAAGCTGTCCCCGCATTAATGGCGATATACCAAGAAGTGGGCGGGGAGTTCGTAACTACACGCGCAACTACCAAGCGTGCAATTTTGGCCTATCATCCAAATACTTCTGTTAGTACTTATGTTGAGAAACTAGGGCCTTTTTCTCAAGGCTATAAAAAACTAAGGGATTCGCAAGTTATTGTAACCGGCGCTCCTTACCAGACGCTTCTCAATCGGTTTAGTGCGAAAAAATACATGATCTTTACCGGCACTTCTCCATCACTCACCCCGAAGTTTCTGCGAGATAATCACGCGCATTTTGATAAGCTTTGTGCGCTAGGCCCGAGGATGATGCGTACAATTGAAAGGTCTGGGCTAGATATTGAGGTAATGCAGACTGGCTATTTTCCTTTTTTACTGTTTCCGGAGCGGCAAAGCACTGGAAGCCGTAATGCGCTTGCTTCTGCTGGTTTGGATTTAAGCAAAAAAACAATACTTTATACGCCGCGTGGAGAGCCGTTTGGCTCATTTGACATTATGATGCCAAAGTTGCTCAAGGCATTTGAAGGGCAGTCTTATAATTTGATTGTGAGGCCGCATCCAAGTCAGTCAGTCAAGCTCCATTGGCGCGACAAGCTTAAGTTTTTTTTGATGAAAAAAGAACTCAGTCATCGCGATAATATATTTCTTGATTTGAATTATTTTAAATTATCAGATTTGTTAGCTGTGGTAGATTTGTTAATCTCAGACGGCAATTCCCCGGCAGAAGAGGGGTTGTTTTATGAACTGCCACAAATTCTTGTTGAGACCAATCGCCTGTCGCGGTTAACCATAACGCAAAAAATGTCAGCTGCTGGCGCTAATCAAGAGGATATCGAACTTGCGCTAGCAATATACAATAACGGCCCGGTATTAGATTCATCAACTGAAAACGTGATGGACTTTATTGAGAAGTCGATTGCCGATGGATCACAATATCATGCGGCAAGGAACGCGAATTTTGAGTTTGTTTTTGGCAACAGAACGTTTGAAAAACAATATGCTTTGCTGGAGGAGTTAAGAAAATACCAAAATTAGCTAACAGCGCTAAATTTTACCAAAACCGATTTTTTGAAGTAGTTTTTTAAAAACACCAAAGCGCGACTTTTTTCTGCAGCAATATCTTCGAATGGTTCGTGCCTTTCTTTTCCACAATCACCCAAAAGCCTTTTTTAACGGGCGTAAGTTGAATTACATCAAAGTGCGGCAGGATTTTTTCTAACCACCAAGTAGCTGGCTGTTGAATGATGTGTGCATTGCGACCATCAGATAATATCTTTTTTGCATTCCCTGTATGTATCGTAAACAGGGCAACATGCTTGGTCATTTGTTTGAGCTGATTGAGTACCTCATCCAAAAAATCCAGCTCTATGTGCTCCAAAACGTCTATACAAACAACAACATCTGCCGGTGTTGGTTTTCCATACTCAGGAAAAGCAGGGTCGTATGGAAAATACTCAAATTGATTTACATATTTCGCTAGCTCAGTTTTTAGTCTGCACTTGCCTGCGCCGTAATCTGCGATTGTTCTAAAACCCGTTTTCTTTAATATATCAACGACTAATGGCGTGTAGCCTACAGAAGCTTTGCCGTACGATTTGTCCTTGTGTAAGGTTTTCTGCTGCGCAAGATAGTCTGAGGAGATGGTGGCCATAGTTCTAACCGCGCTGATCAACGCGCAACATCATATCGCGTTCGGCAAACCATTCCTCCGAATATTCACAGTCTGTGTATTCTTTGAAATAAGGGCCGCCAAGCGTGTAATGGGCATTTGCGACATTTTTATTCGGCTCATCATAGCCGACGAGATGGTTCCATGCATGTGGTATTTCTCCTATGAGGTCATCGCTTTCTAGCCATTTGAATTGGTGTAATTCCAACCCGCTGGCATTGTTTACGAAATCCGGCGTTAATGCACGACATTTGCTATTGTTCATGAGCATGACGCTGGTCCAGTTTTTCTTCTGGTACGGAGTTTGGGGCGCATTCAGAAACTTGATGTTTTCTTTTGGCTGATGGTCATGTTTGACTACCTGAACAGCATATTTATCATCACGTAACGCCCATAGCTTAGCAATGTCATCCATCACCAGCATGTCACAATCCATAAAAATCGCCCAGCCTTCATAATTGCACAGATGCGGCACAATAAAGCGGGAAAATGAGAACTCTGTGGATTGCAGGGGATTGGGCGCACGCGATACCAAGCCCGTAAGATTTTTTAATGCAACAGGGGTAATGCTCACTGGGCTGAGTTGCATGGCGCATAATGCTATGGCTCATGACATAAAAAGCGGCCGTCTCTCTGGGGTCAAAACCAATAAAAATATTTATCAATTGATTACCTGTTAAATAAAATTGTCATGCAACATTATAGATTATTTGCTGTAAACATTTGTTGATGTAACTCAACTTATGAGTTGGGGCTAGTAACCGTCAATCGTTTTGTAGGGTTGTGGATGCATACCAAACAAACCAAATATATTGCCGCCAAGCTTAGCGTAATGTCTGAGCGCATGGTAAAGGCGCCTTTTAAATTTATTTTTACCAGCCACTAGGAATAAAGGCGCAGAAATAAGCCCTAATTGTGCCATCGAGCAGATGTCGCAAAGATTCTTTCAAGGCGATTAGAATTGTTTTTTTAAGGCCATAGAGCTTAATGTAGATATAAACGCGGTTGGTACTTGATCGATACTGCCGCTTGAGTCGCCAGAGAATACTGGTGCGATTTGGTAATACCTCTTCAGATACCAGTGCTTCTTTTACAAAAGCAATTTTTCCGCCAATCGCGACCAGTCGCATGAAAAAATCACTATCACTGCCGCCCATTAATGCCATTTGGTTGTCGAAACTTAAGCTTGATCCCATCTTCTGAAATCACTTGTTTAGAAATCATTACATTGTTTGTGGAGGCTCTCGCTTTGTATGTGCCATCAGCTGTACTGTCTTCGTTTTTATTTGCAAGCCAATCTGCATATCTGCAGGGAAATATATATTTCACAGGACCTGTGTAAGCATCAGCAGCAAACTTTGTAACCGCAATAGCATAGCGCCTAATCCAGCCTGCAGCAAGCTAGTTCGTCATCATCAATAAATACAATCCAATCTGCTTGGTGTTCAAGACTTTGCTCGCAGGCTGCATTTCTGGCAAACGGGATGCCTCTTTTCATTTCCGTAAAATATCTCACAGGAACCCGCGCTTGCGATGCCCATTTTTTGACTTCACTTTCAACTACAGACTCTTTATCGTTATCGATAATCTGAATTTCCAGCTGCCAATTTTCAGGCAGTTGTTGTGCGAGTATTGAATCCAAACAGGCTTTAAGCATTTTTGGACGCTTAAAAGTACAAATATTAACGATTATTTTTTGCGTGGGATTTAACATGTTATGGCTTGTTTGCAAGTCTAGCTTCTATTCTCAGCTTAATTAGGTAGGCTAATGGCAAGTGAATAAGAATCCAGCGCTCATTGGGGCTTCTGATGATAGCGCTGCTGGTAAACATAAGTACAATTGCGCCAGTTGCAAGCATCCAACCTGCCCAAACGTTTTTACGCAGACCGTACCAAATACTGCCAAAAATCAATATGAACATCACCACTTCACCGATAATGCCTGTGCGGGAGAAGTTGGCGACGTAGATACTATGCGCGTGTGGAATGCTGATCCCATCGTGGGTTATGTAGTGAATGTTAGTTTCTAGCCCGCAGCCGAGCCACATACCACACTTCATGGTTTCATTGAAGTAACCCTGCCAGATTTCAAATCGGTAGCTATCTGCACGGGCCAGAATTTCTTTGCCGAAATCTGAATTAATTAAAGCAATAAACAGAAGAATCGGTAGTGTCGAAAATAGTATTAATGTCGTTGGTTTTGCTTTGTTTTTATAAATTAACATTAAGCTCAGTACCACAATAAAAAGCCAAGCTGGCAACATGCCTCTGGATTGTAAAATGACTAGACATGCGAATAGCGTAAGGCCGTGCGCTAAAAGCTAGACTTTTGTATCTTTTTAGTTTGACGCTGCCATAACTGATTACGGCCAAACAAAGCGTTAATAGATTGGCAACATGAATTACATTATCTACAAAGGCAAACAGACTTCCCAGCCTCTTTCCAAATAGCCATGTGCCTTGATGGAACTGCAGCAAGGCATTGATGAGCGTATAGGTAAGAATAAAAATCAAAAAACTCCAAGCGTAGCGATGAATTGACTCATCCGAATAGTTTGGGAGTTTGAGGACGGAGAAATAAAACAAAAGCACCAACAAACAAAACTTTGTTTCCGACAGCGGATTTCCAGAGCGATATGCAGCTAGGATTAAAATGAGCATGAACAGAAACAATATTCTGGCAAATAAATCGGTTGAAAACTGTTTAATTTGCGTAGCTTGAAGTGTCAGCAACGTCGGTAATAAAAGGATGACGTAGGTGAGATTGATTACCCATTGGGTGTTTGGTAAAACAAAGAAACTGGCCAGCCAAATTGAGAATGCATAAAACCAATAGCTTGGGTTATTGAATAGTTTGATATCTAGCATGGCGTCTTGTTCGGTTTAATAAATGTGCGCTTCTATTTTAGCTGGCTCGATTTGCTTTAAGCAATTTAAATGGCCGAGTGGGCAAGTGCGCTCAAAACATGGGCTGCACGATAATCCTAGATATTCTATCACTGCATTCGGATGCATGGGCGGCGTGTGGTAAGGGTCGCTACTGCCAAAAATGGCGATGAGTTTTTTGTCGAGTGCGGCAGCAACGTGCATTAATCCAGAATCGTTGCTGACAACGGTGTCGCATAAGCTCATCAAATCAATCGCTTCGCCCAGTTTGGTTTTTCCGCCTAAATCCACGCATCGATTTTGCGTGAGCTGGTTAATTTGGCTCGTGATGGGTATATCTTTATCCGAGCCAAACAGCAGTACTTGCCAGTTTTTTTTGAGAGCCTCATTGGCGACTTCTGCATAATATTCGGCAGGCCAGCGCTTGGCTTCACCAAATTCTGCACCTGGACATAGACCTAGAATTTTACTTTTATTATTTTGGATACCTAGCCCAAGAGCCAATATCCATGCGGACTCTAGGCTAGTATTTAATTGTGGATTTGGAACTTCTTTTGGTAATTCATGATTATTTAAACCCAGCGCAACAAAGCGCTCCACAGTTTTTTTGAGCTTTTCTTTATCCAGCGGGCGAACGTCATTAATTAGGCCATAACGCATTTCGCCCAAAAATGCAGTACGTCTTTTAATGCCGGCCGCCCATGGTAACAGTGCTGATTTGAATGAATTGGTTAGAACAATAGCCTGCGTATAAGCATTATTTTTCAGTGAGTTACCTAATTTTAGGCGTTTAAAGAGTGCCAATTCACCGTGCTTAAATGGGAGTGCGATTTTGTTGGTAACTTCCGGCATACGCTCAAGCAGTGGGAATGTCCATGCTGGCGCTGCAACATCAATTTGAACATTAGGATTTTGCTGCTTGAGTGTTTTGAATAGGCTTTGCGCCAGTACCATGTCGCCCACCCATGAAGGGCCTAAAATCAGAATTTTTTCAGGCATTCAGTTTTTTAATCAGATTGCTGGTGCTACGGCCCTCCACCAGCTTTATCAAGGCAATCTCACCACCCCAGCTTTCCACCTCTTTTCCACCTACTACTTGGTCGGCAGTGTAGTCACTTCCTTTGGCGATGACTTCTGGTTTGATGGCTTTGATAAGCTTAAGCGGTGTACTTTCATCAAACAAAATAACTGCATCCACGCTCTCTAAAGCTGCAAGCACTCTGGCACGGTCTTGTTCATTGACGACTGGACGGGTCTTGCCTTTGAGCGCACGCACTGAGCGGTCAGTATTTAAGCCAAGTATCAATTTATCGCCACGTTTTTTTGCCGCCTCTAAGTAGGTCACATGCCCTGCATGCAATAAATCAAAGCAGCCATTGGTAAATACCAGTTTCTGTTTTGCTTTCTTCCAGCCTTCAACTTTTGCAAGCAGTTCTGTCAGCGTGCACACTTTATGTGCCTGTTCGTTACCGAGTTTTTCCGTTAGCGCTTCTAAAAGATCAGTTTTTGTTATGGGTACTGTGCCTACTTTTCCTACTACCACACCTGCAGCAATGTTGGCGAGTTCTAGGCTTTGCAGGGGCGTTAGCTCATGCATTAAACCTGCCGCCAGTGTAGCGATTACCGTGTCTCCTGCACCTGAGACATCGAACACTTTTTGTGCGGTTGCAGGCAGGTGGTGTGATGTTTTACTGATTAAAGTAATGCCCTCTTCACCGCGAGTAACCGCCATAAAACTTAAGTCTAATTTGTTTTTTAATGACGACGCTTTTTTAATCAAGTCGGCGTCTTGATTGCTAATTCCACAGGCTTCAGCAGTTTCTTTTTTGTTGGGAGTGAGCGCTGTTGCGCCTTGGTATTTGCTGTAATTGGTGCCTTTGGGGTCGACCAGTACGGGGATTTTTTTCGATTTACATTTTTTGATAATGTGCTGGCAGATTTTCTCGCTAAGTAATCCCTTGGCGTAATCAGACAAAATAACCAGAGAAGGTTTTTTGGAAACTTCAGTATCAATCACTTTAAGTAATGCCGCATTTTCTGCATCAGAAAATGCGGCGCTATCTTCTTGATCTAATCGCAGCATTTGCTGGTGCCCGCCCAAAATGCGTGTTTTAGCGATTGTTGGACGCGTTTTGCTGGCGATTAGATTAACTTTGGCACCGGTTTTTTTGATAAGCTGACTTAACGTTTTTGCTTCTGCATCTAGGCCAGCACAGCCGATTAAGTGCGTATCAATGCCCAATAGCGATAGGTTGGCCGCCACGTTGGCTGCGCCACCTGCACGAGACTCTTCGCTTTTAATCAGTACGACTGGCACGGGCGCTTCCGGCGAAATACGACCCACATCACCAATCAAGTAGCGGTCTAGCATTACATCGCCGATTACCAAAGCATGCGATGTTTTTTTGCCAAACTTTTTGACGGTTTCAATGAGTGTTTGCATCAGCCAGATTCCATCAGTCAGACTCTAGAATTTCACACAGACAATGGCCGATAAAAATATGCGCTTCTTGAATGCGCGCGGTTACATTGCTTGGCACAACTAAGTTATGTTTGCTTAATCCGTTAAGTTTGCCACCTGTGCCACCTGTTAGCCCAATGCTGGTTGCGCCAATTGCATTGGCAGTCTCAATTGCGCGAACGACGTTGGCGCTGTTGCCCGAGGTTGTAATGCCAATCAACACATCTTTGGGCGTACAGAGCGCCTCAACCTGACGAGAGAAAATGTAATCGTAACCATAATCGTTGCCGACAGACGTGAGAATGGAGGTATCTGTGGTGAGCGCAATGGCGGGCAAGCCTTTACGTTCTTTTAGAAAACGGCCGACTATCTCTGCGGCGATATGTTGGCTGTCTGCCGCACTTCCGCCGTTACCACACAGCAAAACTTTCCCACCATTTTTAATGCATGTTTGCAAGATAACACCCACATCACTAATGAGCGGGAATAATGGTTCAAGCGCATTAAACATTGCAATATGCGCTGCACGTTGGTCTTTTAGATATTCTACATATTTCATTTTGTATTTCCCCTTAGCAGTAAGGGTCGTTTTTCATCAGATAATTTTGCACATAATCTTTCACGCCATCTTCCAAACTATGGAATGGCTTGTTATAGCCTGCAGCACGTAGTTTTGACATATTGGCCTCAGTAAAGTATTGATACTTTCCGCGCAAATCTTCAGGCATGTCGATATAGGTGATGTGGGGTTTTTTGCCCATATTAGCCATCACATTCGTGGCTAAATCTTTAAAGCTCCGTGCTTGGCCAGTACCAATGTTATAAATATCATTAGGTAGGGGCTTGTCGCCAAATGCGGCATCAAGAAAGTGGCACACGATATCTGCACAATCTTTTACATAGACAAAATCTCGCAACTGCATGCCATCTGCGACACCTTCTTTGGTCCCTTTAAATAATTTCATGGTGCCAGTCTCATTGAACTGGTTAAAGGTGTGAAACGCTACGCTAGCCATGCGACCCTTGTGGTATTCGTTAGGGCCATAGACATTAAAAAATTTAAATCCTGCCCATGCCGGAGGAGTAGGTTGCTCTTCAGCGACTTGTCTTAAGACCCACTGATCGAAAAAGTGTTTAGAATAGCCATAGCCATTAAGTGGGCGCAGACCATCAATGCTCGCGTCATCATAACCATTATTGCCATCACCATAAGTGGCGGCAGAGCTTGCATAAAAGAATGGCACATTGTGTTCAGCGCACCAAGTCCATAAGTCTTGCGAGTAATGAATATTATCGGCGAGTAGTTTGTTGAAATCGGTTTCTGTGGTCGCGCTAATCGCTCCCATGTGGATGATGGCCGTGACGTTGTCGTAGTTTTCCAGCAAATCTAGCAACTGATCTTTGTCGAGATAGCTTACATATTTTCGGTGCACAAGATTTTGCCATTGCTCGGTTTGTGTAATGTGATCCACAATCACAAGATCATCGCGACCGAATTTTGTATTTAAGTGCCATGCAATGATAGAACCTATCATGCCCGCGCCGCCAGTAATGATTATCATAAATCGCTATATTGAGCTAAAAGTATGATTATAGCGCTTATTGTTTTGCGCCTAAAGCTTTTGCGCGCGCAGTTGTGTTTTGTGTAGCTAGTTTTGCAGCTTCCCAATCCCATTCTGCGGATACCCAGCCTTGTAGATTTTCCAGAGCAATCTCTGTCATGGCGTGTATCCACGCGTCATTCTCGTTGAGCGCAGGGATGTAGTTGTATTCACCACCACCGCTGCTTTGGAAGATGTGTTTGCCTTCCATGGCGATTTCTTCCAGCGTTTCTAGGCAGTCGCTGCTAAAGCCCGGGCAGATGACATCAATGCGTTTAGTTTTGGCTTTGCCTAGCTCTTCCAATGTGTTGGCTAGATAAGGTTTAAGCCATTCTTGCTTGCCGAACCTCGATTGAAACGCAACCTGATATTTATCCTTGCTTAAACCTAAAGCTTCCGCAAGTAACCGTGCGGTCTTGTGGCATTCACAGTGATATGGGTCGCCTTTGTCTAAATGAAATTTAGGCACACCATGAAAGCTCATCACCAATTTATCCGGTCGACCGCCTTTCATCCAATAATCGTTGACGCTCGCAGCTAGTGCCTTGATGTAGGCGGGGTGGTCGTGATAATTTCGTATCGTGCGAATCGCAGGCACGTTACGCGTTTTAAGTAGTGTTTTCCAAACTGCATCCAAGCTCGCTGCTGTGCTGCTGGCAGCGTATTGCGGATAAAGCGGAAATACGAGAATTTTATTGCAGTGTTGTGCTTTTAGTTTCTCAATTGCGCTCTTCATGCTCGGGTTGCCGTAACTCATGCCAAGTTCTACCACAAATGGCGACTTGATTTTTTGCGCTAAAAAACCGCGCAGCAGTTGGGTTTGGTTTTGTGCATGTGCCAATAACGGCGAACCTTCAGCTGTCCAAACTTGCGCGTATTTCTCGGCTGATTTTTTGGGGCGAATTACCAAAATAATGCAATGTAAAATCCAGCACCAAATAAAACGTGGAATTTCTACGACACGCCTGTCCATTAAAAATTGTTGTAGATATGGCCGCAAAGCCTTGGCTGTAGGTGCATCTGGAGTACCAAGATTAGCGAGCAGAATACCCACTTTAAACTGGTCGCCATGCTGATAGGGTGGTTCGGGGTTAAAGTAAGCCATATGTTCAACTAATTGATTAACAATAGAGAATTGTTAAAGGTCATCTAGGTTTTTTCCTGTAATGGATTGAAATATAAAATTTTGTAGTATGGCTTTTTCTTCAAACGCAATCTCTTTAAACTGAATGCCATGCTTGTAAATTTTAGTATTATTCGAATTAATCACTTCTGTCACACTTCGCAAGATGCTGGGAATGGCAAACAGGGCTTCTTCCCCATTAATTGTAATTTTAAACGTACATTCGATTTCATCATTGTTAATACCAGCCACTTTGGTAGATTCTACCATTGCGCCACCGAGGCTGATGTCCACGATACGACCTGCAGATTTGGTATTTTCAAAATCGCCAGGATTTTTGTTGATGAGAGAAGTGATGATATTGGTTTGTATACGCTGATTTTTTCTTAATTTTTTTGTATAAGCATCGCGGGGGAATTTTAGATGCATATGCGGATATGGGCGGTTGTATACTGCTTCTACGACTGTAGTAAACCTGTATACATCTTTCCCGCTAAATAACTGTACTAGTAGGCCTGAATGCTCTTTGACGTAATAGACTTTGTCATCGACAAGTGGCAGTGTGCAGATAATACTTTTTTTATCCAGCCCGCCAAGATACTTAATGAGGTACTTCGTACTGTTTGTATCATCTGTAAGCAGGCTAATTTGCATGGACTCGCCAAGGTTGATTTCATCGAGCGATAAATCAACTAAGGTTTCACCTTCAGGCTGATCGTTATCTTTTTTAGTTTCCTCACCATCTAATTTAGCGGTTCTTTCTAATTTCTTGCTACGTATAATCTCTACACTTTTTAAATTCAGGTAAAGTCCACGCGCATAGAGCTTTTCCAGCTGGCTTTCTGTAGACACAATCGTGCCGACTTGCATTAGCAATTGGCCGGATGCATCGTAGATAGGGTATTCAATTGGAATACCTATTTGAATGAGGTTTTTTGGTAGTGGCCTAACTTCTTCTCTTGTTGATTCTTTTTTTGACATTTTTTAACTTCTACTGTGAAGATAGTGCATTGGATAAAAGCTTTGCGGTGATATCCACAATTGGGATCACTCGCTCGTAAGCCATTCTGGTTGGGCCAATCACGCCAAGTGTACCGACGATTTCGCCATCCACTTCATAGGGCGCTGTGACCATGCTACATTCGTCTAGTGGCAAGTAGCCGGATTCACCACCTATGAAGATTTGAACACCTTCTGCCTGTTGGCTGTTATCGAGCAATTGCATGAGCGAAGCACGGCGCTCGAAAATGTCGAACAGTTTACGTAACGAATTCACGTTGGTGGAAAGTTCATCAATATGCAACAAATTGCGCTCACCAGCGATAATTACGCCATCGCCAACCCCCGCATGGTTATTATCTTCCAGGGCAGCGTTCATGAGCTTGTTAATATCATTTTGCATTTGTTTGAGTTCCGCGCGCAGTTTATTTCGTACTTCATCAAATGTCTGGCCAACAAAGTGTGCGTTAAAATAATTGCTGGCCTGCGTGAGCTCCGAGGCGGAATACGGTTTTTCACTCAAAATAATGCGGTTTTGCACATTGCCGTCAGAAGTCACGATAATCACTAAAATGCGTTTTTCGGTGAGCGGCAAGAATTCCAAGTGTTTAAAACTTAATGTTTTTCTTTTCGGAATCATCACAAGTCCGGCAAATTGCGTGAGCTGTGATAGCATATCCGCCGCGTTGTTGATGAGCTCGGTTTGGTTGGGCGAGCGTAAATTTTCTTTAAGCTGTTGAATCTTATTACTTTCGAGCGGTTGCACCGTCAATAGTGAATCTACAAACAACCGGTACCCTTTCTGCGTGGGAATGCGTCCGGCGGAGGTATGTGGGCTCGCGATAAAGCCCAACTGCTCTAAATCGCTCATCACGTTGCGAATCGTCGCGGGGCTTACATCCAGACCGGAGTGTTGCAAAAGTGTGCGCGAACCAATGGGTTGACCATCACTGATGTAATGTTCAATCAAGGTTTTTAAAAGTATTTGTGCGCGCTGATCCACGTTGAGTTTAGATAAATAGCTTAAGTACGTATTTTGCCTGAATTAGTTCAAGTGTAATAGCTTTACGCGCTTTTCAGGTATGCGCAACTGTGTTTTAATCCTGACATGCAAAAAACATTTAAATCCATCGCCATTATCGGCAAATATATGCAGAAATCCGCCTTGCAGCAGATGCAAGGCGATTTGGCAGATTTGGCGCGCCATTTACGCGCAAAAGATATCGAGGTGTGGGTTGAGGAAAATACCGCAAAACATGCTGAGCTCTCTGGTTTTAAAACTGCTTGGCTGGAAAGTATTGGCAGTAAGGTTGATTTAGTGATTGTGATGGGTGGCGATGGCACCATGCTGGGCGTGGCGCGCGCACTCAAACATCACGATGTGCCTTTAATCGGCATTAACCGCGGGCGTTTTGGCTTTTTAACCGATTTACGTGCCGAGGATATGCTGCACTCGCTCGATAGTATTTTGGCAGGCAATTATCACAAAGAATCGCGCATGATGTTGAATGCAACCGTGAATCGAGATGGCAGGGTGATTCACCAAAGTATCGCCATGAATGATGTGGTAGTAAAAAGCGGCTTGCGTTTAATTGAGCTGCAAGTAGAAATTAACGGTAAATTTGTGCACAAACAGCGTTCTGATGGCTTGATTCTCAGCACACCTACAGGCACAACCGCTTACTCGCTTTCTGCTGGCGGGCCGATTTTGCACCCGAACTTAGAGGCGATTGCGCTGGTGCCTATTAGCCCGCATACGCTCAGCAACCGGCCGATTGCGGTCAATAGCGCATCAAAAATCGAGATTACATTGGTGCAGGTAGATGATGCGCAAATCAGCTTTGATGGGCAGTTTCAGCTTGCTTTAGAGCTGGGCGATAAAGTCACGGTTGAGCGCGCTGATGAGACGATTACGCTGTTGCATCCAAATGACTATTGTTACTTTGACATGTTACGCAATAAGCTCAACTGGGGTATCTTTGCTAAATTCAATGACGTTGTTAACTTCATCTTGTCGTACTAATCGTACTGCCTACGATCGTCGCCTTGTCATTTCGTTTTTAGCAATGATTAATTTTAAAATTTTAATTTAATTCTTCAAATATGTTCAAGCTTTATCCATCCGCAATTTCATCATTGTCGAAAGCCTCGATTTAGAGTTTTCGAGCGGTTTTACCACGCTCACGGGCGAGACTGGCGCGGGTAAATCTATTCTGGTGGATGCGCTTTCACTGGCGCTCGGCGCACGTAACGAAGGTGAAGTGGTTCGCGCAGGCAGCGATAAAGCCGATATCAGCGCCACGTTTTTGAGTAACCAGCAGGCGAATAGCTGGCTTGAAAGTAATGCGCTAGAAAGCGCGTCAGAGCTTGTGCTCAGGCGCGTGATTTATGCCGATGGGCGTAGTCGCGGTTTTATCAATGGCGTCTCGGTAACTATCGGTCAGATGAAAGAATTGGGCGAGTTTCTGGTCGATATTTATAGCCAGAACGCGCATCACAGCTTGCTTAACGTCAATACGCAGCGACAGATTCTGGATGAATTTGCGGGCAGTGTAGATTTAGCCACACAGGTTGCCACGCAATTCAAAACTTGGTCACACTTAAATCGCCAGCGGTTAGAAATCGAGAAAAATGCAGCCGCTTATGCGGATGAGTTGGCAGAGCTTCGCGACAAAGTGCGGGAGCTTAACCAGCTTAATTTCTCAGCTGAGGAATGGCAAGAGCTGCAAGCCGAGCATAACCGCCTGAGCAATGGCGCGGCGCTTATTAGCGGTGGCGAGATGTGCTTGAGTTTAATCAGCGAGGGCGAGCCAGCCGCTTTGTCCATGCTCACGCAGGCGCAGCAAAAGCTCATTGGCTTGGTGGAGTTTGATTCAGCCTTGAGCGAAACAGCCGAGGCGGTAGATTCCGCGGCGATTCAACTGCAAGAGGCAGCGCGTGCGCTTAACCGCTATTTACAGCGCACCGAGCTAGACCCCGCGAGGCTGAATGAGGTGGAAAACCGCATTCAGGCGATTCATGGCGCCTCGCGTAAATACCGCATTAAGCCGGAAGAGTTAAACGATTTACTCGCCAGCGACCAAGCGCGCATGAGCGAGCTGGAAAGTTTTGCAAATGATGGCGCATTGGCGAAGCAAGAGTCAGAAGCGTTTGAAACGTATCAGGCAACTGCCGAAAAGTTGAGTGCAACCCGCAAACAGGCCGCCAAAAATTTAAGCGAAAAAATCAGCGCAGAAATGCAGCGCCTTTCTTTAAGCGGTGGACGTTTTGAGGTGCTTTTAACGCCATGCGCGGCGACTAGCAATGGCTTAGAAACTGTGGAATTTTTAGTGGCAGGGCATGCAGGCGTTGAGCCTAGAGCCTTGAACAAAGTAGCTTCCGGCGGCGAGTTGTCGAGGATTAGCCTCGCATTACACGTGACAACGGCTTCGCAAGGTAGCGTGCCGACGATGATTTTTGATGAGGTCGATGTGGGCATTGGCGGCGGCGTGGCAGAAGTGGTCGGCAAGCTGTTAAAACAACTTGGGCTAAACCGTCAGGTGTTGGTGATTACGCATTTGCCGCAAGTCGCCGCGCAGGCTGCGCAGCATTTGCAAGTCAGCTAAAACACAAGCGAATGGCGCGACTTTAAGCCATATTCAAGTGTTAAGCCAAACCGAACGGGTGGAAGAGATTGCGCGCATGTTGGGCGGCATTCAAATCACCGAAACCACGCGTAGTCATGCGAAAGAGATGCTTGGGGCCTAACGTTTGAATTAAGGGGCAGCCGTTAGGCGTCCCACTTGAATGATGGGTTAGCGTTATGGATTCTTAGCATACTCGAATAATGTTGAGAGTCGGAATACCTAGCAATACCATCGAATTAGCTGTCTGTTCTCCAATGCTTGAACTGCGCCCACATTTTTAAGTTTAAGGAGCTTCCAAAATTAGCTCTCGCTTTTGCATTTCTCGCAAGTCGTTCGTATGACAAGATAACGTTGTTTTAAATGCCCAGAATAATATGTTTGCAGTTCTGGTACTCGATGAAAACATGATTTAGTCGGAATGAATAATCAAGGTCTTTACTAGTTGCAATCATTGCGTATTTAATTAGCTCTGATTTTATAAAATGTTTGCATGCCGTATATCTGACGCAGTTCTTATGAATGAGAATATTCAGCAATCTCCACGCCTTAGTTTTGGTTCCATTGTTCGAACATAATCTCGACTTTTCAGTAACGATTGCTGATTAATGACATCTATGAATGCCCGTAGTTCAGCTGGTCTGCAGTATTCATAAAGTTGATGTGCTTGCATATAGAGCTCACGTAAAGTAGCATCCTATTTGACGTAAAGTTTTGCGACAAGGTGCTTTTTTGATTGATAAATTTAATACTATTTTTATTAATTTCATATAGTTATTGTAATTTAGTACATCCTAAAATATTAGGCAAATACGTCTTTTTTGCCTATTTAATTGCTGATTATTTCGCCAATTCTGCCGCCTCCACCACCACTTTATACAACTGCACTTCTTGCGCTGTTTTCACTTTTTCGCCTATCGCGATTTGGTTGCGTTTGCCCGGCTCAACGCCTTTAATAATCATCGGCTGGCTTTGGCCGATGGCTCGTCCGGTTTTGGCATCGTATTTCACCACGCGCACTTGCACGCGCCCAACAGGCACGTTGGTGGCGTTTTCTACAGCGGCGTACACATTGCCTGCGTTATCGGTCACTGCGCCGGAGCGGATGTATTTGGCTGGGTTGCGCGGTAAATCCAGCTTTACACCGCGGCTATTGGCTTCTTTACCGATGTCGGAATTAGAGCTCGCCGCCAATTGGTAGTTTTGCAATGCGGCATCTATATCGCCGCGTTCTTCGGCAATCTCACCCAAATAAAGCGCTGCAGGTGCGGTGGGTAATAGCGAGTTGGCTTTTTTAAGGTAAGTTTCTGCCTCGGCTTTTTTGCCCATGTTGTAGAGCGCAATACCTGTTTGCGCATGCGGTTTAAAGTAATCGGGCTGCATCGCAATGGCTTTTGCGTAGTGGTCGATAGCTTCTTGCGGTTTTTTCTGGGTAAGCGAAATGTCACCTAACAGCTCTTGAAAGCGCGCCTCTTTTGGCTCGCCGGCAATCGCCTTTTGTGCCAATGTGGTGGCGGTGGCGGTGTCACCTTTTTTAAGTGCGGCAACGCCTTCGTCATAGGCTTTGTAGGCGGCTTGTGTGGCTTTTACGTGGGCGACTTTTTGCGCATAAACATCTTTGCCCATTTCGCCACCTGCGCCAAGTTTGGCGAGCGTGTCTTTATTCGCAGCAACGCGCTCGGGTGATGGCGGGTGCGAGGCAAATAAACCTTCAATAAAATTGCTTTTTTTGCCTTGGCTTAAGCGCACAAAGGTTTCTTGCAAGGTAACCGCGGCGGTTGGGTCGTAATCCGCCTTTTTCATGTATTTCATGCCATATAAATCTGCTTCACTCTCTGCGTCGCGCCCGTATTTGCTGGAGATAAGCTGTGCGCCAAGCTGTGAGCCGCCTACAATCAGGTTGCCATAGCTGGTATTTTGCGCGCCAATGCCAACTGCAATCATGCCGGCCTGCAGCAAAACACCGCGCTCCATGCTTTTTGCGCCGTGGCGTGCGGCGGCATGCACAATCTCGTGCCCCATCACCGCGGCAAGTTCTGCCTCGCTATTAAGCTCGTAAAGCAGACCGCGGTTAAAGGCGATTTTGCCGCCGGGCATCGCCCATGCGTTAGGTATAGAATCATTCAACACCACAAACTCATAAGGTAATTCCGGACGGTCTGATACCGCAGCTAAGCGCTTGCCAATGCTTTGTACATAAGCGGTGAGTTCAGGGTCAACGATATAATCGCCGCCTTGCGATTGGCGTGCAGGGGAATAGTTTTCTTTACCAATGGCGATTTCTTTTTCTTGGGAGACAAACTGAATTTCTTTTTTCTTGGTAACAGGGTTGGTGCCGCATGCAGAAATGGTTGCGGCTAAAATCAGGCTAACAAAAATGGATGAATATTTTTTTAACATCGCTTTTCCTCTATATGACTAGGTGTTATTTTTTGCTCGTTCCACAAGGCTGTTTGGTGCAAATGCCGTAAATCATCAGCGAATGCTCCTGCATTTTAAAACCGCGCGATTCAGCCGCTTCTTGCTGTCTTTTTTCAATTTCAGCATCGTAGAACTCTTCTACCCGACCGCACTTAACGCACACAATATGATCATGATGTGTGCCTTCGTTTATCTCAAAAACTGCTTTGCCACTTTCAAAATGGTGGCGAGACAACAAACCGGCTTCTTCAAATTGTGTCAGCACACGATATACCGTTGCCAAGCCCACGTCTTCTCCTGCATTGAGCAGCACTTTATAAACATCTTCTGCCGATAAATGGCGCTCATTACTTTTTTCGAACAACTCCAGAATCTTGAGTCTGGGCAGCGTAGCTTTTAAGTCCGGCGTTTTTTAAATCTTTTTGATCATGCATGGTTTTCACCTGTTTAACGTAACTTAGTGGTTTTAGGCTTACCGCCATCGTGGTATATTAACGCCAATTCAGATAGATGTGTTCAAACTCAAAAAAACCATGCGTTATTTTTTAATACTTTTATTCAGTTTTCTTACCGCCTGTGGCTCATCGGTACCGGTACTCAAGCCATACAAAATGGATATTCAGCAAGGCAACGTGGTGACCTCCAAAATGCTGCTGCAACTCAAACCCGGCATGACGAAATCGCAAGTGCGTTTTATTATGGGCACGCCGCTTGTTGTGGATAGTTTCCATAAAGACCGTTGGGATTATTTTTACCAATTGCGGCAAGGTGGTAAAGTGGTTGAGCAGCGCCGCGTGATTTTGGATTTTGAAAAAGATTTGCTAGCGCGCGTGCGTGGCGACGTAGTGCCACAAGGTACGGCGGGTGCGGATACTGGCGAGGTGATGTTATCTAAACCCGAAACGGCGGCAAAAAAGGCTGAAGAAGAAGGTGTTTTGGATAAATTAAAATTCTGGAAAGATGATAAAAAAGAAGCTGTTAAGCCTGAAGCGCCTAAAAAGCCAGAGAAAAGTCTGTGGGAAAGCATGAAGTTCTGGAAAAAGGATGAAGCAGCGCCAGAGGCAAAACCACTAGAAGCAAAACCTGCTGAAGCTGCTGTTGCAGCTGAGCCGGCGGTTAGCGCCGGAGAAGCTGAGGCGACGTCTGTGTTAGCAGTGCCGGTGCCAATTGGCCCCACCGTAGATGCGCCTGCAATAGATGTGCCAAAAGTTGAAGCGCCGCAGGTAGAGCCATCGACTCCAGAGCCTGTTGTGGCAGCGCCAGTGGCAGAACAGGTTCCTGTAGTTGAGCCAGTTCCAGCAACTGAGCCTACTCAGGTTGAAGTGCCAAAAGCAGTTGCTGTGCCGGCGGATGTGCCCGAAAAAGTAGAACCAGTAAGCCCAGCGCCTGTTCCTTACAGAAAGCAGGACGAAAAACTGATATTTAGGCTAGACCGCACTTTAGATCCTAAATTACTTGAGCAGGAGATGGCGCCAAAGCCAGTAGCCGAGCCTGCTGGTAAAAGCGTGACCGAGCCAAAGAAAAAGGTTGATGATAAGCCGCTGCCTGCTGAAACTGAGCCTGGCTATTTTGAGCGGATGTTAGAAAAGATTGGTTTTTAGCGACAGCTAAAAATCAATCTTTCAGTGGACACTAACTCGCGTAAGCGATGTTATGTGGTAACTAAAAGATTGGCTTTTGATTTTAAAAAAAATTAAAGACGAGTTATGAAAACTAAAATTGTCATTGCAGGCGCTACCGGGCGCATGGGGCATGCGCTGTTACAAGGCGTATTTGAGGATGAAAGCTTTCAGCTTTATGGTGGGCTAGACCGTGCGGGAAGCCCCAATATTGGCCGCGATGCAGGTGAATTGTTCGGCAAAAACACGGGCGTGTATATTAGCGACGATGCAAGTGAAACGTTGCAAGGTGCGGATGTGCTGATAGACTTTACGCGCCCAGAAGCCAGTATGGATTATCTGGAGATCTGCCAGCGTCATCATGTGAAGCATGTTATTGGCACTACAGGTTTTACAGTTGAGCAAAAAGCCAAAATTGAAGCAGCTTCAAAAAAAATAGCGATTGTATTCGCACCTAACATGAGTGTGGGCGTGACATTGCTGATCAATCTGGTCGAGCAAGCCGCCAAAGTGCTCAATGATGGCTATGACATTGAAGTGGTGGAGATGCATCACCGCCATAAAGTCGATGCACCTTCCGGCACTGCGCTGCGCTTGGGTGAGGCGGCGGCACAAGGATTAGGGCAAGATTTAAAAGATTGCGGCGTTTATGCAAGAGAAGGCGTCACGGGTGAGCGTGAAGCGGGAAAAATCGGCTTTGCGACCTTACGTGGCGGCGATGTGGTGGGCGACCATACGGTTGTATTTGCCGGCACCGGTGAGCGCGTAGAGTTGACACACAAAGCCAGCAGTCGTGCTACGTTTGCACAAGGGGCATTGCGCGGAGCCAAGTTTTTAATGCACAAGAAAACAGGCTTGTATGATATGCGTGATGTGCTTGGGCTGAAGAATTAAATCTTGAAAAATCGTGCACAATTTTTAACTATTTTGTGCGCGATTTTAGGTTTTGTTTTTGCTTGGTCGGCAGTTCATCCACGTGATTTTTATACTTGGGTACTAGAAGTTTTTCCCATTATTATTGCCTTCCCCGTACTCCTTTTTTCTTATCAAAAATTCCCACTCTCCAGTCTGCTGTATGTCTTGATATTAATACACGCCATCATTTTGATGGTGGGCGGGCATTACACCTACGCGGAAGTGCCTTTATTTAATTGGCTCAGAGACCATTTAGATTTAGATAGAAATTATTACGACCGGATTGGGCATTTTGCACAAGGGTTTGTCCCGGCCATAATAGCGCGTGAGATATTGCTACGAAAAAATGTGTTGAAAGAAAATGGCTGGTTATTTTTTATTGTTTGCTGCATTTGCTTAGCGATTAGCGCATGTTATGAATTTATTGAGTGGTGGGTTGCCATGCTTTCAGAGCAGGCTGCAGAGGCATTTTTAGGCACACAGGGCGATGTGTGGGATACGCAGTGGGATATGTTTCTTGCGCTTATCGGTGCGATTTTGGCACAGATTATACTGAAGGACTGGCATAATCGGAGTATGAGTACATTGAAAGCTAGGTCTTGAAGGCGGGGCGAAATTCCGCTATAATTCGTCAATTCTGAAACGGGAAGAGTCCAAAAAGCTTTTCCCGTTTTGCACATCCGCTATTTGCGATGTGTGTCGTATCAAAACAAAGGAGCTAAGTGGTGTCAAAAACAATTCCAGCGGTGTTAGTGTTAGCAGATGGAACTGTTTTTAAAGGCATTGCAATTGGGGCTTCAGGCCATACTGTCGGTGAGGTGGTGTTCAACACTTCGATGACAGGCTATCAAGAAATTCTCACCGACCCTTCTTACACCGAACAAATCGTCACGCTCACTTATCCGCACATTGGCAATACCGGCACCAATGCTGAAGATGTGGAATCTGGCAAAATTTATGCGGCAGGGCTGATCATTCGTGACTTGCCATTGCTGGAAAGTAATTTCCGTAGCAACCAAACGCTTTCGGATTATTTAACTGCCAATCATATTGTTGCGATTGCGGACATCGACACGCGCAAACTCACGCGGATTTTGCGTGAAAAAGGTGCGCAGGCTGGGTGCATCATGGCGGGAGATGTCGATGAGGCGCTTGCGCACAAATATGCGCAAGGCTTTCCAGGTTTAAGTGGTATGGATTTGGCAAAAGTTGTCAGCTGTAAAAAAACCTACGAATTTAGCGAAGGGTGAGTGGCAGCTTGGTAAAGGCTATGCTACAAAACTAGATAGCAAATTTCATGTAGTCGCATTTGATTACGGCGTTAAGCGAAACATATTACGCATGCTGATATCGCGTGGCTGCAAAGTCACCGTATTACCTGCGGAAGCGACGGCTGAAGAAGCCATGAAATACAAACCTGATGGCATCTTTTTATCTAACGGCCCTGGCGATCCTGAGCCATGTGATTATGCGATTAAAGCAATCAAAACTCTGGTTGATACGGGCATTCCGACCTTCGGCATTTGCTTGGGGCATCAATTGCTCGCGCTAGCCAGCGGTGCCAAAACCATGAAGATGAAATTTGGCCATCATGGCGCCAACCACCCCGTGCAAGACGTTGAAACCAAGCGCGTCTATATCACCAGCCAAAATCACGGTTTTGCTGCTGATCCGACTACTTTACCGAAAAACGTGAAAGTGACGCATGTTTCACTATTTGACGGCAGCTTGCAGGGCATTGCGCGCACTGATAAACCTGCATTTAGTTTTCAGGGTCATCCGGAAGCAAGCCCCGGACCTCATGAAATGAGTTATTTGTTTGATCAGTTTATTGATTTGATGCAAGAAAGAAAAACCAGCTAATGGCTAAAAGAACCGACATTAAAAGTATTTTGATTATTGGAGCAGGTCCAATTGTCATCGGTCAAGCCTGCGAGTTTGATTACTCTGGCGCACAGGCCTGTAAAGCTTTGCGCGAAGAGGGTTATCGCGTTATTTTGGTGAACTCTAACCCTGCAACGATTATGACCGACCCTGAAATGGCGGACGCGACGTACATCGAGCCGATTACATGGCAAGTGGTGGAAAAAATTATCGCCAAAGAAAAGCCGGATGCTTTGTTGCCCACGATGGGCGGACAGACTGCGCTTAATTGTGCATTGGATTTGGATAAACATGGTGTACTTAAAAAATACAATGTTGAGTTGATTGGCGCTTCGAAAGAGGCGATAGATAAAGCAGAAGATCGTCAAAAGTTCAAAGAGGCGATGACTAAAATTGGCTTGGGCTCAGCCAAGTCAGCCATTGCGCATAGCATGGAAGAAGCGCTTCAAGTGCAGGCCGCGATTGGCTATCCAGCGATTATTCGTCCTTCGTTCACCATGGGCGGAAGTGGCGGTGGCATTGCCTACAACCGTGAAGAATTCATCACGATTTGTGAGCGTGGTTTAGATGCGTCGCCGACCAAAGAGCTGTTGATTGAAGAGTCCATGCTCGGCTGGAAAGAGTACGAGATGGAAGTGGTGCGCGACAAGGCGGACAACTGCATCATTATTTGCTCGATTGAGAATTTGGACCCAATGGGTGTACATACCGGTGATTCGATTACCGTGGCACCCGCACAAACGCTCACTGATAAAGAATATCAAATCATGCGTAACGCCTCACTGGCGGTGCTACGCGAGATTGGCGTGGACACTGGCGGCTCCAACGTGCAATTTGCGATTAATCCCGATGATGGTCGCATGATTGTGATTGAAATGAACCCACGCGTATCGCGCTCATCTGCTTTGGCATCAAAAGCGACGGGATTCCCGATTGCGAAAGTCGCGGCAAAACTGGCGGTTGGCTATACGCTGGATGAGCTGCGCAATGAGATTACAGGCGGTGCAACGCCAGCGTCGTTCGAGCCAAGCATTGACTATGTGGTGACTAAAGTACCGCGTTTCGCCTTTGAAAAGTTTCCACAAGCCGATTCGCGCCTGACTACCCAAATGAAGTCCGTGGGTGAAGTGATGGCAATTGGGCGTACTTTTCAAGAAAGCTTCCAGAAAGCATTACGTGGTTTGGAAGTAGGTGTGGACGGGCTGGATACTATTACGGCGGATGTTGATCGCATCTCCAAAGAAATGGGTGAGCCTGGACCGGAGCGCATATGGTATGTGGGTGACGCATTCCGTATCGGCATGACGATTGAGCAAGTGTTTAATATCACCAAAATTGATCCTTGGTTTTTGGCGCAGATTAAAGACATTATCGACCGTGAAGATGCGCTAAAAGGTAAACATATTGCTGATTTGGACAAAGATTCGCTGTTTCAGCTAAAGCGCCGCGGCTTTTCTGACAGACGATTGGCAAAATTGCTGGAAACAGACCAACATGCAGTGCGCGCCTATCGTCAGGCGCATAACATTCGCCCAGTGTACAAGCGCGTAGATACTTGCGCTGCGGAGTTTGCTACTAATACGGCGTACATGTATTCCAGCTACGAAGAAGAGTGCGAGTCTAAGCCAACTACCAAGAAAAAAATCATGGTGCTGGGTGGCGGACCAAACCGTATCGGACAAGGCATTGAGTTTGATTACTGCTGCGTGCACGCAGCATTTGCAATGCGTGACGATGGCTATGAGACCATCATGGTCAATTGCAACCCGGAAACAGTTTCGACAGATTACGACACCTCCGACAGGCTTTATTTTGAGCCAGTAACACTGGAAGATGTGCTTGAAATCGTGCAATATTGAGAAGCCGATTGGCGTAATTGTGCAATATGGCGGTCAAACACCGCTCAAGCTGGCGCGCGATTTGGAAAAAGCTGGTGTGCCTATTATCGGGACTACGCCAGATGCGATTGACCGCGCGGAAGATCGAGAGCGCTTTCAGCAAATGCTGCATGAGTTAGGGTTAAAACAACCACCAAACCGTACGGCTAGAAATGAAACAGATGCGACTACGTCTGGCTGAAGAAATTGGTTATCCATTAGTTGTTCGACCTAGTTACGTGTTGGGCGGTCGCGCTATGGAGATTGTGCACGAGCAATCGCAACTGGAACGTTATATGCGCGAAGCAGTGAAAGTGTCGAATGAGTCTCCTGTGTTGCTAGATCGCTTTTTAAATGATGCGCTTGAAATTGACGTGGATGCGCTTTGTGATGGCGAGGATGTGCTGATTGGCGGTATTATGCAGCACGTGGAGCAGGCAGGCGTGCATTCTGGCGATTCTGCCTGTTCGCTGCCACCGTATAGTTTAAGTAAAAAACTACAGGATGAATTGCGCGAACAAACCCGCCAAATGGCGATTGCACTGGGCGTAAAAGGACTTATGAACGTGCAGTTTGCAATTCAAGGTGAGACCGTTTTTGTGCTAGAGGTGAATCCGCGAGCTTCACGTACTGTGCCGTTTGTTTCTAAGGCTTGTGGATTACAATTGGCAAAAATTGCTGCGCGCTGTATGGCTGGACAAACGCTTAAGTCGCAAGGGGTCACAAAAGAAGTGATTCCACCTTATTTTTCCGTTAAAGAAGCAGTGTTCCCGTTTATTAAATTCCCTGGAGTGGATACTATTTTAGGCCCAGAAATGAAATCGACTGGCGAAGTAATGGGCGTAGGCGCTACCTTTGCAGAGGCTTTTGTGAAGTCGCAATTAGGGGCTTCCGCCAAGTTACCTAAAGGCGGCAGGGCATTTATCAGTGTGCGCAATGAGGATCACCAAAAAGTCGTCGATATCGCTAAAGATTTGGCGAAACTGGGCTTTACCTTGGTTGCCACAAAAGGCACAGCCAGAGCCATTTCCGAGCATGGTCTTACAGTAACTCCGGTAAATAAAGTGGCAGAAGGTCGTCCGCATGTGGTTGATATGATTAAGAATAATGAGATTGATTTTATTGTTAACGTAACGGAAGACAAAAAAGCAGTGGCGGACTCATATGAAATTCGTCGCAGCGCACTACAAAATAAAGTGACTTATTACACAACGCTTGCTGGAGCCAAAGCAGCATGTATGGGGATGGCTTATATGCAGGAGTTGGGCGTGGAATCGATACAAAGCTTGCACAAAAAGCTCGCTTAAAATACACTAGTTTTTAATCAGGATAATTTTAAAAGCCACGCTCATACGAGTGTGGTTTATTTTTTACAGAAAGTGTTAGTGCTATGGCAGTAAATCAAATCCCGGTCACCGTAAAAGGCGCAGCAATGATGAAAGAGGAATTGCTGCGTTTGCGCGGTACAGACCGCCCTAATGTGATTCAGGCAATTGCCGAAGCGCGTGCGCAGGGTGATTTGTCGGAAAATGCAGAATATGAATCTGCGAAAGAGCGCCAGAGCTTTATCGAAGGCCGTATTGCGGAGTTGGAATCTAAGCTTTCTAACTTGCAAATTATCGACCCGAAGACCTTGAACGCAGATGGCCGTGTGGTATTTGGTGCGACAGTGAATATCGAAGACTTGGATTCGGGCGATAAAAAAACTTATCAAATTGTTGGAGATGATGAGGCCGATATTAAAGGCGGAAAGATTTCTGTAAGTTCGCCTATTGCCCGCGCTTTGATTGGAAAGTCTGCCGGCGATGTGGCGGAAGTGACTGCGCCAGGCGGTATACGAGAATACGAAGTCATCGAAGTGCTTTACGTGTAATCATGACACAAAAAATCTCACTCGTTGTTATAGCGCTTTGGGTTGGCGCGCTCTGGATGACTGGTCTTAGCGCCTATGTTTTATTTGACACATTGCAAGATAAGCAGCTTGCCGGAAAACTGGCTGGTAAACTGTTTGAACTAGTGAGCTATATTGGCATGGCAAGCGCGTTTTATTTGCTGATTCAACGTTTGCTGGAATATGGTACTGGCGCACTTAAACAAAGCTATTTTTGGGCTGTGTTTTTTATGTTATTGCTGGTGCTGGCAGGTCATTTCGGTATTCAGCCCTTGCTCGCGCAACTTAAAACCGATGCGCTTCCTAACGACGTGATGCATAGCGTGTTTGCTAACCGTTTTAGTGCGTGGCACGGTGTTGCAAGCGTGGCGTATTTGGTTGAATGCGCGCTTGGGCTGGTTGTGGTACTAAAAGTGCGTTAAAACTTCGGAATGTGAATCTTGGCTTTTTCTTTTACGGTCTCGGAGGCGCGATAAAATACGAGTTGCTTACCTATTTGGTGCACAGCAATTGCATGCGTTTTTTCGCAGATGCTTTCAAATATAGCCTTGCGCGCCTCGCGGTCGTCGCCAGCCACTTGCACTTTAATTAACTCATGCGCGCTAAGATTAAGTTCGATTTCTTTATAGATATTTTCTGTGAGCCCCTGATTGCCTATCCTCACAACAGGGCTTAAGTTATGCGCTAACCCGCGCAAATGACTGATTTGTTTAGTGCTTAATTTCATAAACTGAGATGCTTTTTAGCGATTGATGAGAGCATGAATTTTACCATGGAACCCGATAGAATAAGACATGAAGACCTATGTAATGAAGACTAGTCAATGAAGCCAACGCGCACCAGTAAAGCCTGGATGCAGGAGCATCTGAATGATGAGTTTGTAAAGCGAGCGCAAAAGGAGGGTTATCGCGCACGTGCTGCTTATAAGTTAATTGAAATTGACGACAAAGACAAACTCATTAAGCCTGGCATGACGATTGTTGATTTAGGTTCAACGCCAGGAAGCTGGTCGCAGGTAGCATTACAACGGCTAAAAGGAAAGGGACGTATTATTGCCCTAGATATATTGGACATGCAGCCTATTGCAGGTGTAGAGTTTATACAGGGCGATTTTCGCGAAGAGGCCACTTTAAAAGTTTTGGAAGAAAAGTTAGGGAATCAGCCCGTAGACCTTGTAATTGCAGATATGGCACCCAATATAAGCGGAGTAAAAGATGTTGATCAGGCGAGCGCGGCCTATCTAACTGAGCTGGCGCTTGAATTTAGTGAGCAATGGTTGAAACCACAGGGCAATTTTCTAGTCAAAGTATTTGTCGGTAGTGGTTTTGATGAAATTGTTAAGGCCATGCGTGGCCGATTTGAAAAAGTTGTTACAAGAAAGCCAAAAGCTTCACGTGACCGTAGCAACGAAGTTTATTTATTAGGCTTAAGTCGCAAGCTGTGAAATAGTTTAGAATTTAGCTTACCCACTTTGAAAACGCAGTGGGTTTATCGATGACCAGCACTACAACGGGCTGGTTTAATAAGGAACAGTATAGTGAATAATATTGCAAAAAATATTGCCATCTGGATTGCCGTAGCATTAATATTAATGACGGTGTTCAACCAATTTGGGGGCGGCAGCAAAGCAGAAACCCAAATGGTTTACTCGCAATTTATGCAAGAGGTAAAACAAGGCCGCATTGCCAAGGTGCAGATTGATGGCCGCGTTGTGCGTGGCAAAACGCAGGATGGCAAAGAATTCAGCACCTATACACCAAATGATTTGTGGATGGTAAATGACCTGCTCAAATACAATGTGGTGGTTGAAGCCAAAGCCGAGCAACAGCGCTCAGTGTTGCTAGAAATGTTCATGTCATGGTTTCCAATGATTTTATTGATTGGCGTATGGATTTTCTTTATGCGCCAAATGCAGGGTGGCGGCAAAGGCGGTGGCCCGTTCTCATTTGGAAAAAGTAAAGCGCGTCAGTTAGATGAAAGCTCAAACCAAACTACGTTTGCAGATGTTGCAGGCTGCGATGAAGCCAAAGAAGAAGTGACTGAGCTTGTAGACTTTTTGAAAGAGCCTGGAAATTTCAAAAATTAGGTGGCCGTATTCCACGTGGTGTATTGTTAGTAGGCCCACCGGGCACAGGTAAAACTTTGCTCGCACGCGCGATTGCGGGTGAAGCGAAAGTGCCCTTCTTTAGCATTTCAGGTTCTGATTTTGTTGAGATGTTCGTCGGCGTGGGCGCAGCGCGTGTGCGCGACATGTTCGAAACTGCCAAAAAGAATTCACCATGCATTATTTTTATTGATGAAATCGATGCCGTAGGCCGCAGCAGGGGCGCGGGTACTGGCGGTGGCAATGACGAGCGCGAACAAACACTAAACCAATTATTGGTGGAGATGGATGGGTTTGAAGCGAGTTCTGGTGTGATTATTATCGCAGCAACTAACCGTGCCGATGTATTGGATAAAGCCTTGTTACGCCCTGGTCGTTTTGATAGACAAGTGATGGTTGGCTTGCCTGATATTAAAGGTCGCGAGCAAATCTTGCTCGTGCACATGCGTAAAGTGCCGATTGACCCGGACGTGAAGGCTGATATTATCGCCCGCGGCACACCTGGTTTTAGTGGTGCAGATTTGGCTAATTTGGTGAACGAAGCCGCACTATTTGCCGCGCGCCGCAACAAGCGCACAGTAGATATGGAAGACTTTGAAGATGCCAAAGACAAGATTTATATGGGCCCAGAGCGTAAATCTATGGTGATGCGCGAAGAAGAGCGCCGCAATACCGCTTACCATGAGTCTGGTCATGCGGTAGTAGCGAAGTTGTTACCAAAAGCCGACCCAGTGCACAAAGTGACGATTATGCCGCGCGGTTGGGCGCTTGGGTTAACTTGGCAATTGCCGGAGTTCGACCGCATCAGCAATTACAAAGACAAAATGCTGGAAGAGATTTCGATTCTGTTCGGTGGGCGTATTTCCGAAGAAATTTTTATGAATCAAATGTCTACAGGCGCAGCAAATGATTTTGAACGTGCAACTAAATTGGCACGTGCAATGGTGACCAAGTACGGCATGAGTGATGCGCTGGGCACCATGGTGTATGCGGGCGATGAGCAAGATTCATTCTTCGGCAGCATGAGTTCTAAAACCGTTTCAGAAGCTACGCAACAAAAAGTGGACGCAGAAATTCGCCGCATTTTAGATGAGCAATATGCGATAGCACGTAAATTGTTAGAAGCGAACCGCGATAAAGTAGAAGCCATGACGGCGGCTTTAATGGAATATGAAACAATTGATGCCGACCAGATTAACGACATTATGGCAGGCAAGCCGGTGCGCGAGCCTAAGCCGCGTCAAAGCGCCGTTAAGCCAAGTAGCGGTGGTAGCTCAGGTGCATCTTCTGCCACGCCGCAACCTGCAACCAAAAGCTAATTAAATCAATGTTAGAATAAGGGCTGATTCTTTATCAGCCCTTTTTTTATGAACTTTAATTGTGGCAAATTTCAGCTCGATTTAACCACGCCGCGCGTGATGGGCATTGTGAATGTCACGCCCGATTCTTTCTCTGATGGTGGCAAGTTCGCGGCGACCAATTTGGCGATTGAGCATGCGCTTAAACTGGTGGAAGAGGGCGCAGATATACTTGATATTGGTGGTGAATCCACGCGCCCAAACGCAACACCAGTGAGTCTGCAAGAAGAGCTAGACCGCGTGATTCCCGTAATAGAAGCTTTGGCTAAAAAAAATGTGCCCATTTCAATCGATACTTATAAACCGCAAGTGATGCAGGCCGCCATTGCAGGCTGGCGCCAGTATGGTTAACGACGTCCGTGCGTTGCAGGAAGATGGTGCGTTGGAAGTTGTCGCAAAGAGTAATGTGGGCGTGTGTTTGATGCACATGCAAGGTACGCCGCAGAATATGCAGGATAATCCGCAGTATCAGAACGTTACGAACGATGTAAAAAACTTTCTAAAGGAACGTCTGAGAGCGAGTATCCATGCGGGGATTGGAGCATCGAATATTGTGCTCGACCCTGGTTTTGGGTTTGGAAAAACGCGCGAGCACAACATTACGCTAATACAACAACTTGAAAGTTTTACAGAACTAGGTCAGCCTTTGTTGATTGGGCTATCGCGAAAATCGGTGCTTGGCCAAGTGACAGGTAATGATGTGGACGCAGCGTTTTACGCCAGTATTGCGGCTTCTGTGATTTCTGCCATGAAAGGCGCTAAAATACTGCGGGTGCATGATGTGAAGGCTACCGTTGAAGCATTAAAAGTGGTCACAGCAATTCTATAAACAAGAGAAAAATGAATGAGTAAAAAATATTTTGGTACGGATGGCATACGTGGGCGCGTGGGTGAATACCCAATCACACCGGATTTTGTGATGCGCTTGGGATACGCTGCGGGCAAGGTGCTGACTTCTGCCAAAAGTAATCTGGCTAAAGGCGCAAGGCCGGCCGTGCTGATAGGCAAAGATACGCGCATTTCTGGCTACATGCTGGAAGCCGCGCTGGAAGCGGGCTTATCAGCCGCGGGCGTAGATGTGCTGCTTACAGGTCCAATGCCGACACCTGCGGTGGCTTATCTCACCCGCGCCTTACGAGCGCAGGCGGGTATTGTGATTTCAGCATCCCACAACCCTTATTACGATAACGGCATTAAATTCTTTTCGAGTTCAGGCTCCAAGCTGCCTGATGATATCGAGCATGCGATTGAAACGGAACTTGATAAACCCGTATTGGTAATGGAATCTGTAGATTTAGGTAAGGCGCGCCGCATTGACGATGCTGCAGGGCGCTATGTGGAATTTTGTAAAAGTACGTTTCCCAATGATTTGGATTTGCGCGGGCTAAAAATTGTGCTGGATTGCGCACATGGTGCAACTTATCATGTTGCGCCAGATGTGTTCCACGAGCTTGGCGCAGAGGTGATTGCGATTGGCAACAAACCGGATGGCTTAAATATCAATAAAGACGTGGGTTCTACGCATCCACAAGCTTTGCAAAAGGCCGTGGTGAACATAAAGCGGATTTAGGTATTGCTTTTGATGGTGATGGCGACCGTGTGATGATGGTAGATGCCGAAGGCAATTTGCTCGATGGTGATCAATTGCTTTATATCATCGCGTTGGGTTTATATGCCAAAGGCAAACTTAAAGGCGGCGTAGCTGGCACGCTGATGACAAACCTAGCGCTAGAGCATGCACTGCAAAAACATCAAATTCCATTTGCGCGCGCTAAAGTGGGCGATAGATATGTGCTTGAATTGTTAAATGAGAAAAACTGGAAACTGGGCGGTGAGAACTCAGGCCACATTTTAACATTGGATAAACACACCAGTGGTGATGCGATTATTGCCGCGCTACAAGTGCTGCATGCGTTAAAACTGAGCGGAAAAAAACTGGGTGAGCTGGGTAAACAGTTAACTCTTTATCCACAAGTGCTGATTAATGTGACGACGAAGAGCAAGCTGCGATTTAGGAAACACCGCAAATTCAAGATGCCGTTAAAAAAGCAGAAACTGAATTAAATGGAGCAGGACGGGTGTTGCTTCGCGCCTCCGGCACCGAGCCGAAAATCCGAGTGATGGTGGAAGGCCAAGATGCAAAGCTGGTGCAAAAACTGGCAGAACAAATCGCAGAAGTTGTAACTAACCACATGTAAATATCAAGATTGGTAAATTATAAGTATGGATATGACCAGATTTTATTGGCTATTTCTCAGCTTTTTTAACAACTTTCGCTTTTGTGCCGCAGCCTTACACTCGTGGAGCACTCGCGATTTATCGGGCGTTTCCTTACCTATGTATAGCATATTTAGCATAGGTGTTGCAGGTTGGATGGTCTATGGGTTGTTTATTTCCAGCTGGCCAATTGTAATTGCAAATGCCGTACTTTTATACTGGCTTGCATGGTACTTTGGTTAAAAATTAAGCACAGATAAACTAAAGGCTCCACGCGTAGGGTGCGTCAGCTATAAACATTACGCCTTGCATATTGAAGCGCTACAAAATCAAAAATAGTCGCCCTGTGACCCGCATGGATATTGGGCTGCAGGGCAGGTGTTTTTTAGCTGATTTGTATGTAAAACTATATAAATCGTTATTTATCAATATGTTACTTCACAAAACCTTCATCTTGCGTTAATCAATTGGTCATATTCGGTTGGCAAACTGCCACTATCAGCAATTGTAATTGCCAGATGATAGGAGTGAATGATGACCAAACAAATGCGATTTTATTTTAGCCGCATGCATGCGCTAGATAGCACCTTGTGCGTTACCGTTAGCCATGCCAGCCAATATAGAATAATACGTGAGTGGTTTCGCATGATTAGCCGCTTAGGCGATGGCGTATTTTGGTATACATTGATGTTGGCGATTTTAATCACACAGCAAGCTGAAGGCATTAAGCCAGTGCTGCATATGGTGACAGCGGGTTTAACCGGTACATTTATTTATAAATGGCTTAAAGCAAAAACGCACCGCCCACGACCTTTTCAAGTGCGGCAAGATGTTTGGGTGTCCGGCAAGCCGCTAGATCACTTTAGTTTTCCTTCAGGCCACACTTTGCATGCGGTAGCTTTTACTGGAGTGGCTTTAGCCTATTACCCAATGCTGGCGAGCTTGTTATTACTTTTACCGTGATGGTTGGTATGTCGCGCGTGATTTTGGGTTTACATTACCCAAGTGACGTGATAGCAGGCGCTTCAATTGGCGCTTCAATCGCCTACTTATCATTTTTAGTTGTCTAAATTAGTGGTCTAAGAAATACTTAGCCTGAATGCCGTGTAGTAACGTATCGGCATGGCGTGATCTTCAATCAACTCTTCCAAACATCGCGCTCTCCATGTCGGCATGTGGTTTGAGCTAACATGAACCAGTGCTCTGGTTCCCATCTTGGTCTATGGCCATAGAACATTTGTGGAACTCTTCTAAGGCATGTTCTGTTTTAGTGATGTAATAGTCAAAGTGTTTATGTTTGCCATTTCTAATCCACTGAACATATTTGTTAATGACGTAGGTAGCTTGAACTAACCTGAATAATCCATCAGCCAATGGCCAGTTTTTTAAGATTGACTTTTCACAACAGACGGGTGTTGATCAAAACATGGCGCAATAAAGTGGCTGATTTGTATCGCATGCTTAGTCAGTAGCTGACTTGGTGTGTGCTGACATTTTCGATGAGATAGTGCCCATCCATGGCCCACTCAGAGCCAATGTGTGTAAATATACTTTCGTTAAGCCACATGGCTTCGTGTGCGGGCACAAAATGGTTATGCGCAATCACATCCACATATAAATGGCTGATGTAACCAATTGCGATAGCCATTTCTTCTTCATTGTTTGCTGTTGCAACAAGATATTCTGCTTTTTGCCACTGATGCGTTGTGCTAAATTTTTTCGAGATAACGGCTAAATCCGGCAAACAAGCCCCAGCCATGACCAGCTCTGGAAATTGTTTAATAATTTCTCTAAAACGCTTATCCAGAAGGGGTGACGACTAATAAAGACTGCGCAAAATACACGTGCGTGAATAAACCCCAGGCATTTGCATCGATGGAATACAAACAGAGTGGTAGCCACCAACAAGCTGACATTCATGTATTTGCTTGCATTTGCATGACGGCTAATTTGTCATGTTTATGTGAAACTTGGATGACTGTATCGTGATTAATTCATGACAGTTTACTATGACAGCCAAGTTTAGTTTGTCATATTCATCAAGCTGTCACATTTAACGTATAGCATGCACAATTATCATTATTGACTAAGTGATGAATGAAAATATTATTTATTTCGGATGTTTATTTCCCACGTGTTAATGGCGTTTCTACTTCAATTAGAACCTTTATTAGTCAGCTCAAAATACTTGGCCATCAGGTGGATTTGATTGCGCCGGATTATGGTGTTAACAATACAACCGAAAATTTTGTAAAGCGCATTCCCGCGCGTTCGATTTACTTTGATCCTGAAGATAAACTCATGAAGTATGGCGAAGCGCTTAAGTTGCTACCTGAGCTTAGGCAGGGAAATTATGATTTGATACATATTCACACGCCATTTGTTGCGCATTATCTGGGTATTAAACTCTCCAAGCTGCTCAATATTCCCTGCGTAGAAACTTATCACACATTTTTTGAAGACTACCTGCATCATTATTTGCCATGGATTCCTAAGCGCATGGCGCGTGGATTAGCACGTATGATTTCTAAGCGGCAATGTAATGCAGTAGATGCGATTGTTGCACCATCACAGCCTATGCTGGATGTGCTAAGGAGTTATGGCGTGCTGGTGCATGCAGATGTGATACCTACAGGCTTGCAGAGCAGTAGCTTTGCGCAAGCAGATGGTTTGGCATTCAGAATTAAGTATGGCATTGCCCTAGGCAGACCGATGCTACTGTACGTTGGGCGCGTAGCGTTTGAAAAGAATATTGATTTTTTGTTGCAAATGACAAAATGTCTAATTGAGACGCACCCTAATATTTTACTAGTGGTAACGGGAGAAGGTCCTGCAGAAAAGTCATTGAATCAACTCTCAAAAACACTCAATTTGCAAAATAACGTGCAGTTCATTGGCTATCTGGATCGCAATACCGAGTTGAATGCATGTTACAAAGCTGCGGATGTCTTTGTTTTTGCCTCCAAAAGCGAGACACAAGGATTGGTGCTGTTGGAGGCAATGGCACAGGGCACGCCGGTGGTTGCGATTGCAGAACTAGGTACGGCATCTATATTGGTTGAAGGAGAGGGTGCAATGATAGCGCCTGATTCGACCCATGGTTTTGCGGAGAAGGTTGCATCTTTGATTGAAAATCCAAAACAAAGAAAAACCTTGGCTACAAAAGCCAAAGACTACACCACAAAATTTTGGACAGCTGGGGTGCAAGCAGAGCGTAAGGTGGCGTTTTACTTAAAAGCCATTGAAAATCAGGTGTAATTAAAAAGCCAGCAATCGCTGGCTTTTCAAATCAAATACTTTAAGACTCTTCGCTTTTGGTGTGCCTTACATCACGGCCTTCCACAATGTAAATCACCTGCTCTGCAATGTTCTTTGCATGGTCTCCCACACGTTCAATGGCACGGGCAATCGTGATAATATCTAATGCAGTGGTGATGGCGCGTGGGTCTTCCATCATATATGTAATGAGCTGGCGAACAATTCCCTTGAACTCGGTATCAAGCTCTTCGTCGGCCGCAATTACAGCCTCAGCTTCAGCGGTGTCCAGTCTTGCAAAGGTATCAAGGGCGCGTCTTAGCTGCAAACTGGCAGCTTTTGACAGGTGTCTTACATCCGTTGCGCCTTTTAAAATTGTAAGCTCACGAAACGCTGCAGATTCGCCGTCCTGAATGCGACGGATGCTTTTGGCCATTTTTTTAATTTCATCACCAGAGCGCTCAAGGTCGGTGACCATTTTACTAATCCCCATGATTAGGCGTAAATCAGAAGCCGTGGGTTGGCGTTTAGCAATAATGTGGATGCAATCGTCGTCAATCGCTTTTTCAAGCGCATTCACCTCTTTATCATTTTCCATCACATTAAGCACAGCCGCACTGTTGCTGCTGGCATAAGCCTTGGTAATCGTGCTGATTTGTGTTTCTACTAATCCACCCATTTGCAGGACGCTA
Source organism: uncultured beta proteobacterium (assembly GCA_963752495.1). Taxonomy (GTDB): domain Bacteria; phylum Pseudomonadota; class Gammaproteobacteria; order Burkholderiales; family Methylophilaceae; genus CAVVYJ01. Next base: position 48,751 of record CAVVYJ010000005.1, on the reverse strand, counting down.
CTGCGCAATCGCTCTAGATCTTCGTCAAATTGGCGGGAAAGGTGTATGGTTTCGTTCATGGTTTCTCCAGGCTGTCCTGCTAATTAACTGATTCTGCCAGTAATATAATCTTCTGTGCGCTTATCATTAGGTTTAATGAAAATATCACCCGTATTGTTAAATTCAATCAAATCTCCCAAGTACATGTACGCTGTGTAATCAGAGACACGTGCAGCTTGCTGCATGTTATGGGTGACGACGAGAATAGTCAGTTTATTGCGTAGCTCGTTCATCAGTTCTTCAATGTTTGCGGTCGCAATAGGATCCAAAGCTGAGGTTGGTTCATCGAACAGCATAATTTCCGGATCTGTCGCCAAGGCGCGTGCAATGCAAAGACGCTGTTGCTGGCCGCCAGATAAATTAAATGCTAAGTCTTGCAGGCGATCTTTGACTTCGTTCCATAAAGAAGCACCTTTTAATGCTTCTTCTACCTTGTCGTCCATTAATCGCTTATTTTTCTCTCCACGTACGCGCAAGCCATAAGCAACGTTTTCGTAGATCGATTTTGGAAAAGGGTTTGGCTTTTGAAACACCATGCTGATGCGCATACGCACCTCAATCGGGTCAACCCCATTTTCCAAGATGTTCGTATTGTCGGGGTGCATGACGATAGAGCCTTCATACTTGTTACCGGGATAAAGGTCATGCATGCGGTTAAAACAGCGCAAGAAGGTTGATTTTCCGCAGCCAGAAGGACCAATCAGCGCGGTAATTTTTTTATCATATACTGGCATGTTGATGTTTTTAAGCGCTTGCATGCCATTACTGTAAAAAAAGTTAAGATTGCGCGATTCAGCTTTAATCGGAGGTGCTATGGTTTCCATAAAATGCGTTCCAAATAATCAGTGAGTGTTCGATAGGTTAATCAATTAGCTTTAAACTACCATTTAATGTTTTTACGAATCTTGTAGCGTAAATAGATTGCGGTGCCGTTCATCAGCAACGTGACAATAATGATAATTGCGCCGGTTGCTGCTGCGTTAATATGAAATGCATGGTCCGGACGAGATATCCAGTTAAACATTTGGATTGGCATAACCGTAAAGCCTGAGTGTAGCCATTCAAAGTTGATAAACGGCGCAGTATCAGTAATTGGCGAAGGCGGCAGGAATGCGATAAAGGTGAGTGCGCCAATCGTGATAATTGGTGCAGTTTCGCCCAGCGCACGTGCCATGCCGATAATCACGCCTGTTAAAATGCCGCCATAAGAATATTTCAATACGTGGTCGTACACCATTTGCCACTTGGTTGAGCCAACAGCGTAGGCGGCTTCGCGAATAGCCACAGGAATCGCTCGGATAGATTCACGGGTGGAAACAATCACGATGGGTAATATGAGTAGCCCGAGGGTTAGACCCGCTGTGAGAATGCTTTGGCCTAAGTCTAATATATAAACAAACAACCCTAATGCAAGCAGACCATAGATGATGGAAGGCACGCCTGCCAGATTGGATACATTAATTTCGATCAGATCAGAAAACCAGCCTTTTTTGGCATATTCTTCCAGATAGAGACCTGCAGCTACACCAATTGGTACGGCTGTGATAAATGTAACAAGCATGACCAATGCAGAACCAACCCAAGCCGACAAAAGGCCAGCACTTCCAGCGCGGCGCGATGGAAAATCACTTAAAAATTGCAAATTGAACTTTCCACTGCCATCTACAATTAAATCAATAAATAAAGTGAGTAGCGTGAGCAAGCCCAGCATTAATGCCAGCAATCCGATGACTGCAAAAACGATGTCATTGAATTTGTGGCGTTTAATCATGGCGCGTACAGCCGCGATGTTCTCAATGACTGCGGGCTTAGCTTGAGCTAGATTGTCAGTATTCTCATTCATTTCTTAAATCAATCCTTTGGTTCAATTTGGTATGCCAGATGTATTAATATTGTTCGCGAAATTTTTTGCGAGCAATATGGCCAAGAATATTAAAAAACAATGTCATTGCCATCAGCACCAAGCCGGCTGCGAAAATACTTTGATAACCGATACTTCCGTGTGGAAGGTCACCTAATGCAACCTGAACGATATAGGCGGTGATTGTAGCCGCGCTTTCCATCGGGTTGAAGGTTAAAGTAGGTTGCTGCCCTGCGGCTACTGCGACCACCATGGTTTCACCCACGGCACGTGAAATACCTAAAATATAGGCCGCGATAATGCCAGAAGTTGCGGCAGGAGCCACCACACGAATAGCTGTTTGAAAGCGTGTCGCGCCCATTGCATAAGAACCTTCGCGCATGCTCATGGGCACTGCGCGCATTGCATCTTCTGCTACAGAGCTGATGTAAGGCACAATCATCACGCCCATCACAATGCCTGGCCCAAGCATGTTAAAACCCGGAAGTTCAGGGAATATTTTTTGTAGCATTGGCGTTACAAAGAACAAAGCAAAATAACCAAACACTACTGTGGGCACGCCCACCAAAAGTTCTAAAATCGGTTTAACAATTTCGCGTGTTTTATGTGAGGCAAATTCAGAAAGGTAGATTGCACCTATCGTGCCCACAGGTATCGCAACGCAAAGTGCAATAAATGATGTGGTAAGAGTGCCTGCGACCAAGGGCATGATGCCGTATTTGGCATCTTCAAAAAGCGGTGCCCATTCTGTGCCGGTAAAAAACTCAACGACTGAAACCGTTTTAAAAAATCCCAGTGACTCGTAGAGCAAAATGCCAACAATCGCAAATGTCGTTGCGACTGCTGTTAATGCAGCCAACATCAGAATGAATTCAATAATACGTTCTTTAATGTTTCTACGGATGTTTTTAGCCAAGCGTGGGCTAATCACTGAATTTAACTGATTTGGTTGCACCTGAGCCATAGTATTCATTTTAAATAATTAAGTTTCATTCTAGCTAAATATTTGCTAAAGACCAGCGTTGGAAAGACTTGCTTCATAAAAAATGGCAGGGAGTAGAGTGGCCCTGCCATAATTTAAGAGAACTAGCTATTTATTTAACGCGACTTAATAAGTCTTTAATCTTGATACCTACTTCTGGCACACCACCAAAGCCAGTGCCTGCCTTGAGCGCTTTAAAGTGCTCGGTTACTGCAACGTAGTCCTCGTCTGGCAAAGGCACGTATTTCACTTCTTTTACCAACTCGGGTGCGTGTTTTAGGTAAAAGTTAATAAACGCTTTAACTTCTGGCTTAAATGCCGCTGAAGTTGCATTCACATAAATAAATAAGGGGCGTGAAAGTGGTTGATATGACCCATCTTTAACGGTTTCTACAGAAGGCAAGACTCCAGGCGCGCCTGCTTTTGCAACGATAGGCAGCGCACGCAATTTGTCTTTGTTTTCTTCATAATAAGCTAAGCCAAAATAACCCATTGCGTTTTGGTTGCTAGAAACACCTTGCACTAAAACGTTGTCATCTTCAGAAGGTGTATAGTCGCTACGGCTTGATTTTGCTTTACCGTTAATAGCCTCGGTAAAGTAATCGAATGTGCCTGATGCGGTGCCAGGGCCAAACAATGCTAAAGGTTTATCTGGGTAAGCTGGATTAACTTGGTTCCATTTTTTTACAGATGAGCCTGAGCTCCAGATTTTCTTCAATTCATCCACAGTAATGCTTTTTACCCAATCATTTTTTGTGTTCACAACAACGGTTAAGCCATCGTATGCTACGGGTAATTCTATATATTGAATACCAGCTTCTTTGCAAGCATCCATCTCTTTCTTCAGGATTGGACGAGATGCGTCAGAGATATCTGTTTCGCCGCGGCAGAACTTTTTAAAGCCCCCACCAGTGCCAGATTCGCCCACTGTTACTTTGATTTTTGTTTCTTTTTGAAACTCCTCAGCAACTGCTTCAGTGATTGGATATACAGTACTTGAGCCATCAATCTTGATGATTTTATCAGCGGCTATAGCGTGAGAGGTTGAGAAAGTCGCTGCAACCAAAGCAGCAATACTTAAGGATTTGGTGAAAGCTTGATTCATATATTCTCCGTTAATTAATCGTAACTTGTTTAATTAGGATGAATACTAGAGAGTTGAATATGACAAATTTATGACAAATTTCACAATTGCCAATTGAGCTAAAAATAAAAAAAGGGTCTGCGAACAGACCCTTTTTAAAATACCTTAAGAATTAAAACATAAAGGATTTTCCCAATCTCCAAAATAGAGCCGCCATTAAGCCGGCACATGGAATAGTAAGTACCCATGCCCACACAATCCGTCCAGCCAAGCCCCAGCGCACGGCCGACATGCGGCGTGCCATGCCAACGCCCACAATCGCGCCGGTAATGGTGTGCGTGGTAGAAACCGGAATACCTAAGCTGGTGGCTAAGAATAGCGCGATAGAACCGGATGTCTGTGCACAAAAACCGCCCGAAGGCCTGATGCGTGTAATGCCCATGCCCATGGTGCGCACAATGCGCCAGCCACCAAACAAGGTGCCTAAGCCCATGGCGACTTGGCAAGAAAGCACAACCCAGGTTGGCACGTGAAAATCGCCTTGTAAGTAACCGTTGGCAAACAGCAGCACGGTAATAATCCCCATGGTTTTTTGAGCATCATTTGCGCCGTGCCCCAAGCTAAATAATGAAGATGAAATAAACTGCAGCTTGTTAAAACGGCTCTCAGTTTTATAAGGCGCAGTTTTTTCGAATAGCCACAACACAATCACCGACAAAGCAAGTGCGAGTAACATGCCAAACAGAGGCGATAGAATAATGGCAAAGCCGGTGGTGATAAGTTTGGTGCCTACAATTACGCCTTTTAAGCCAGCTTCTGCAATGCCTGCACCAAGTAAGCCGCCTATCAATGCGTGCGAGGAGGATGACGGAATGCCAAACCACCAAGTGATGATGTTCCAACTAATTGCACCGCCTAGCGCGCCAAATATCACAGCATTATTTACAATGTGCGGGTCGATAATTCCCTTGCCGACAGTATCTGCAACATGCAGGCCAAAAAATAGAAATGCGATAAAGTTAAAAAATGCAGCCCAAACCACTGCAGCTTGTGGTGTGAGTAGACGAGTGGAAACCATGAGCGCAATTGAGTTGGCTGCATCATGAAAGCCGTTCATAAAGTCAAATAGCAGGGCAACAACAACAAGCAGCCCCATAATTAAAATGGCGTGATCTATCATAATCGCCGCCTTAGATGCGCTCTAGCACAACACCATGAATCACGTCACCTACGTCTTGGCAGCTATCAATGGATTCTTCAAACAAATCATAGAGTTCTTTTGAGCGAATGATGGTACGCGCGTCGGACTCTTCCAAAAATAAGCGCTGCATTCCAGCGCGCATCACATGGTCGCCTTCGCCTTCAATGGTATTAATTTCTTCGCAGGTGCGCAAAATCTTCTCAGCATTTTTCATATCTGATAGCATATGCACGGTATCGCGCACTTTTTCAGATGCACGTAATAAAATTTGTGCAAGCGCCACCATCTCAGGCGTAAATTTGGTATGGCCGTAAATTTTTGCGCTTTGTGGAATATCTTCCATGTAATCGATAATGTCATCTAGCGCCATCGCGAGTTCGCGGATTTCACGGCGGTCAAAAGGGGTGATGTAAGTTTTGTGCAGAGATAAAAGAATTTCTTTGGTATAACCGTCTGCTTCAGATTCGATTTTTCTAATCACTTCAAAGTGCTCTTCAAATTTATCTGCCTCACTCACTGCAGTCATCATGGCGAGCACTTTTGAGGCCCTTACTGCACAGTCGGCTAAATTGTTAAACAACACAAAGTAATTGTCACTGCGCGGTGTAATTGCCGCCATTAACCGATTAAATGCACCATTGGCCATGCTCATCTCCCTAATTTTCTATTTTTTTATCAAACTAATCTCTGGTTGCTAGTTTAACTTTCTATCGCCAATTCTGCGAGGGAATTTTGTCATAAATCTGTAATAAATTCGTAATATTTGTTCCATAACCTAAGATTCTCTTGCAGTATTTCTATATTTATGGAAATATAGACAAATGGACAATAAATCAGCAGTCACAATACTTGCATCAATTGCGCAAGAAGCGCGATTGGATATTTTTAGAGCGTTAGTGCAGGCTGGCGCTGGCGGTATGTCAGCAGGGGTTATTGGTGAGCGTTTGGGCATTCCAAATAGCACGCTTTCATTTCACTTAAAAGAGCTGAGTCATGCTGGGCTCGTAAATGCGCGTCAGGAGAGTCGATTTATTTATTACTCCGCAAACTATGAGGCTATGAATCATTTATTAGCCTATTTAACCGAAAATTGTTGCGCGGGTGAGCAAACATGCTGCACCGTAAGCACTTGTGAAACAATAGAAAAGGAGACCACATCATGAAACGCATGCACTTACATGTTGCCGTTGATGATTTAGCAAAAAGCATTCATTTCTACAACACCTTATTTGGGAGTTCTCCCACTGTAGAGAAGCCAGATTATGCCAAATGGATGTTAGATGACCCGTTGGTGAATTTTGCCATTAGCCAGCGTGGCGCAAAAGCAGGGCTAGACCATATTGGCATTCAGGTTGAAAATGAAGGTGAGCTTGCTGAGATTAAAGCCAGATTAGAAACCGCAGATATGGACATGTTGACGCAGCAAGGTACAACCTGCTGTTATGCAAAATCAGATAAGCACTGGGTGCAAGACCCATCTGGTATTGCATGGGAAACCTATCGCACGCTGGAAAGTGCGCCTACATTTAACAACGCAGCTGATAGTAATGTTGCAGAATCCGCTTGTTGTGCACCCGTTGCGCAAGGGGTTAATTTTATAAGTCGTAAAGAGAAATCAGAACATGACAACAAATCAAACTGCAGTTGAAGCGCAAGAAAATACTCAGCCCATAATCAGCAGTTTTGAGCGCAATCTCACTTGGTGGGTATTGGCATGTGTTGTAACTGGCATAGCGCTAGGCAAATTGGCGCCTGCCCTGTTTCAAGCTGTTGCTTCTATCAAACTTGCTGAAGTTAATTTGGTGGTTGCTGTTTTGATTTGGCTAATGATTATTCCCATGTTGTTAAAAATTGACTTTACAGCAATGGGTGAGGTTTTTAAGCATGCTAAAGGCATAGGCGTAACATTATTTATTAACTGGCTGGTTAAGCCTTTCTCAATGGCTTTGCTGGCTTGGATATTCATTCGCCATTTGTTCGCAGATATGTTACCTGCAAATCAAATAGATAGTTATATTGCAGGGCTGATTTTACTAGCAGCTGCGCCATGCACGGCGATGGTATTCGTTTGGAGTAGCTTATGCAACGGAGAGCCTAAATTTACACTTTCACAAGTGGCTATCAACGATGTGATTATGCTTTTTGCTTTTGCGCCAATAGTGGCATTATTGCTCGGCTTATCTAGCATTGTGGTACCGTGGAACACGCTGTTCATTTCGGTCGTGTTGTTTATTGTGGTGCCGGTGGTAATCAGTCAAGTATTAAGAAAGTATTTATTGCGCAAGGGCAACACGGATGCGTTTAATTCAGCACTCAAGACAATACAGCCACTGTCATTAAGCGCTTTGTTAATCACGCTGATTTTGCTGTTCGCCTTTCAAGGTGAGCAAATTTTAAGTCAACCTTTTATTATTGCTTTACTTGCGGTGCCTATTTTGATTCAAGTGTATTTCAATTCACTGCTTGCGTATTGGCTAAATAAAAAATTTAAAGTCGCACACTGCGTAGCAGGCCCATCTGCATTAATTGGCGCATCTAACTTTTTTGAGCTTGCCGTCGCTACTGCGATTGCGTTGTTTGGATTTAACTCAGGCGCAGCATTAGCAACGGTTGTTGGCGTGCTGATCGAAGTGCCTGTAATGTTATCGATAGTGGCGATTGTAAATCGCAGCAAAGCTTGGTACGAACTTAATTAGAGTAAAGTTAACATCATGAACATTCTATTTTTATGTACGGGTAACTCTTGCCGTTCCATTTTGGCAGAAGCTACCTTTAATCATTTGGCACCCAAAGGCATGCACGCTATGAGTGCCGGTAGCAAACCAACTGGCGAGGTGCACCCGCGTTCAGTTGCGCTTTTAAAAAGCAAAGGCATTGCTACGGAGGGTTATTACAGCAAATCTTGGGATAATTTGCCCAGCGTGCCTGATGTGGTGATTACTGTGTGTGGTAACGCTGCTGGCGAAACTTGCCCCGCATATTTGGGTAATGTCATACGTGCGCATTGGGGCGTGGAAGACCCCGCCAAAGCAACTGGAACTGACGCCGAAATCAACGCGAGCTTTGAGCACGCCTATCAAGTTTTACGTAAGCGTATTGAAGCGTTTTTGGCATTGCCTATCAGCACCTTGCAAGCCGACAAAGCGGCTTTTCAAAACGCATTAGATCGCATTGGTACGCTTACCTAAAAGTGCTAGCGATTGCGGTATAATCTCGCTTTTGAATTTAAGTAGTAGCCATGGAAGCCGAACAACTCAACCAAATTTCTAATCGCATTGATGACCTCGCCGACCGCAACCATGCGCCTTCGGGGGTATCTTTGACTTCGAAAATAAGGCGCAAAAGCTAGAAGAAGTGAATGGGTTATTAGAAGATCCAAAAGTGTGGGATAACGCCGAAAACGCGCAAAAGCTCGGCAAAGAAAAACGTAGTCTTGAGCTCGTCGTACACAATCTGCAAAACCTAGAAAATGGCTTAAAAGATGCCCGTGAGCTGTTTGATATGGCGCGCGAAGAAAACGACGATGACACGCTATTGAGCGTGGATGCGGATACCAAGCTGCTGGAAAAGCAAATTGAAGACATGGAATTTAAGCGCATGTTTTCGGGTGAACTGGATTCTGCCAATTGCTTTATCGAGTTTCAATCGGGTAGCGGTGGCACAGAAGCGCAAGATTGGGCGGGCATGCTGCTCCGCATGTACCTGCGCTATTGCGAGCGCAAAGGTTTTAAGGTGGAAGTGCTGGAAGAGTCAGACGGTGATGTGGCGGGCATCAAAGGCGCGTCAGTGAAGGTTTCTGGCGATTACGCCTATGGTACATTGCGCACTGAAAATGGCGTGCATCGTTTGGTGCGGAAATCTCCATTCGACAGCAATGCTAAACGTCACACCAGTTTTGCCAGCGTGCAAATTTTCCCTGAAGTCGATGATTCGATTGAAATTGATATCAACCCAGCCGATTTACGCATCGATACCTATCGCGCTTCGGGCGCGGGTGGCCAGCACATTAACAAGACCGATTCTGCCGTGCGCATTACGCATTTGCCGACCAATACCGTGGTGCAGTGCCAAAATGATAGGAGCCAGCACCGCAACCGCGAAGAAGCCATGAACATGCTAAAAGGCGCGCTGTATAATTTGGAGTTAAATAAACGCAACGCCGAGAAACAAGCGTTGGAAGACGCTAAAACGGATATCGGCTGGGGGCACCAGATTCGCAGTTATGTGCTCGACCAAGGCCGTATTAAAGACTTGCGCACTAATGTCGAAATTGGAAACACGCAAGGCGTGCTGGATGGTGATCTTGACCCATTTATCATGGAAAGTTTAAAGCAGGGCGTTTAATTTCTATTCGGAAGCTTCTTCACTGGGTGCGCCGATTATAAACTTTACTCTCTCAACATCTACGTGCAAAAATTCCGCGATTTCCTTGTAATCATCCGGTAGTGCCGCATTATCCCAGCCATTTGCAGAATGCCTAGCAAGATTTACTGCAAGAACGACATTTTTAGCACGGTGACTGCGTTCGCCCCCATTTTCCATTAAATCAGAAAGTAGCGGTGGTAAGTGGAAGATTTCAGCCAGTTCTTTTTGCAGATCAATTAATTTGAAACCTAACACTTTTTCTTGTATCGCTTTGGTACGAAGTGTTTTATCAGTTTGTAGTGTGGCATAAACCTCATTCATCTTCTCAGGCGCAAAGCACCAAAGCAGCATTTCTGCCAAATCGTATAAAAGCGCTGCAACGCGCACTTCTTCTGAATGGAAATCCTTATGTATCGCGGCCCAGTCTGAAGCGTAATAGGCTGCGCGATGCGCTCTTTTAATCAGCCTGAGCAGTTGTGTGAGTGCAGGCAGGTTGGTTTTTAAAACATCTTCAACTAATAAGGATAGAGGCAAGTTGCGGTAAAACGCTTCTGTGCCCATCATCAAGATGGCTTGTTCCACTTGAATTAAATCTTGAAGTTGATTTTTGCCCTGATGTTGTTTTGCGTAGCTGAGTACTCTTAGCACCATGAACGGGTCGTTTAATACAATCGAGGCGATTGCGCGTGCGCTAAGTTTGCTTTCGTCTTCTTTTAGGCGCGCAAGTTCTCGTGCGGTGTGTTTAAGCACGGGAACGGGATTTTTGCTTAAGCGTTCAATCCATGATGATACGTTGTCTAGCTCAGTAGCCATCCAGAATTCTCCTAGAATCTCGCTAGAATAATTTATTTGCGCTACATTCAATACCAAGAATAGAGACCTAAAGCACCCGTAATTAAGATGCTTAAATTATCCCAAGTTACAAATTAATTTTTCGCAAGCTTGGAATGTTTCAGGTAAAGGGTATGATTAATAGATTGATAATGGTCGCCCATAAATGATACTTACCATAATACTCAATAGCATACTTATTGCTGCTGGCTGTGCTGATTCATTACGAAGCGCTGAATCAGCTTTCTATTATTATTCCAAAGCTCCCCATCCCGCCTCGACTGAGAGTGTTGGTAGGTGTTTTCGGCACATTGGTCGCACATGTGATTGAAATGTGGATTTTTGCTTTTGGTTATTATTTTATGGTGCACTCAAATAAGTTTGGCGCTCTACAAGGCGCTTTCGATAACAGTCTGCTTGATTGCGTTTATTTCTCTTTTGTAACCTACACATCGTTAGGGTTTCGGTGATATTGAACCATTGGGAAATCTTAGATTTTTAGCTGGTCTCGAGGCTTTAACGGGGCTGGTTTTAATCACATGGACTGCATCCTTTATGTTTATTGAGATGCAGAAGCTATGGAAAGATAAATAATCCAATATACCTCGGTGATTGCTGAACTCCAATAATGTGTTCGCTGATAAAGTCAAAGCAGAAAGTGCTAAAATAGGCACTTTAGCCAAATAATTTCAGATTGAGCAAAGTATGACCGAACAAATACAGGAAAATCAGCCGATAGTTGACGAAAACCACGTGATGCAAGAGCGCCGCGAGAAACTTAAGGCGATCCGCGCGCAGGCAAAAGAAAATAACAGCGCGGCGTTTCCAAACGACTTTAAACCGGATGCTCTGGCAGCCAATATCCATGCGGAGTTTGGCGGCTTTGAAAATGAAGTGCTTGACCCCAAAGCGGTGCAAGTGAGTGTGGCTGGTCGCATGATGTTAAAGCGCGTCATGGGCAAAGCCAGTTTTGCTACAGTGCAGGATAGCAGTGGACGCATCCAGCTATTTATCGGCAGCTCAAATCTGGACGAAGCGACCTACGAAGCCTTTAAACATTGGGATTTGGGCGATATCGTCGCGGCAACTGGGGTACTTTTTAAAACCAAGACAGGCGAACTTTCTGTCAAGGTTGCCGAGTTGCGATTGCTGACAAAATCATTGCGCCCATTACCGGAAAAATTTCATGGTTTGGCTGATCAGGAAATTAAGTATCGCCAACGTTATGTGGATTTAATTGTGTCTGAAGAGACGCGTGCAACCTTTATTGCACGCAGTAAAGTGGTTTCCGCTATTCGTAGTTTTATGTTGGAAAATGAGTTTTTAGAAGTCGAAACACCTATGCTGCATCCTATACCAGGTGGAGCTTCGGCAAAACCATTTGTCACGCATCATAATGCGCTGGACATGCAAATGTATATGCGCATTGCGCCCGAGCTATATTTAAAACGCCTTGTAGTTGGCGGTTTTGAGCGTGTGTTTGAGGTGAACCGCAATTTCCGTAACGAAGGCTTAAGTGTGCGCCACAACCCAGAATTTACCATGATGGAATTCTATGCGGCTTATACCGATTATTTGTGGCTCATGGATTACACAGAACGTTGTATTCGCGCTGCGGCCATTGCTGCATGCGGTACAGCTGTGGTGCAGTATGATGGCAAAGAGGTTGATTTTAGCAAGCCTTTTGAACGTTTGACGATTGTAGGGGCGATTCAAAAATATGCGCCACAATATACGCTAGAACAATTAAATGATGCAGATTTCTTGCGTAAAGAAATCCTGAAATATGGCGAAAAGCCTTTCGACCATGCCGGCCTAGGCGCATTGCAGCTTGGTTTGTTTGAGGTTACTGCTGAGGCGCAATTGTGGAACCCGACTTATATTATTGATTATCCGGTTGAAGTTTCGCCGCTTGCGCGTGCATCGGACAAAAATCCGGAAATCACTGAGCGCTTTGAATTGTTTGTGACAGGTCGCGAGATTGCCAATGGTTTCAGTGAGTTAAACGATGCAGAAGATCAGGCAGCACGCTTTCATGCCCAAATGAAAGCGAAAGAGGCGGGTGATGGTGAGGCGATGTATTACGATGCGGATTTTATTCGCGCGCTGGAATACGGCATGCCACCAACCGGCGGTTGTGGTATCGGCATTGATAGGTTGGTGATGTTGCTCACAGATAGCCCAAGTATTCGTGATGTGATTTTGTTTCCGCATATGCGCCCTGAAATCTAACCTATATAGTTTTAAGTTATATTAATATAGAAATATATTCTTTTTGATTTTATAAAATATTTCCTATACTTTCTCCAATTTTTTAAATTAGGAGAAAGTCATGAGAACGCATCACACGCCAGATTACCCAGAAACTGAAGAAAATCGGGCACATATCGAATTGGGCATTCCGCCCGCAAGTTCTGCCGAAAACTTGCTTCAAATCTCAACCAAAGCTTTATTGGCAAGTTTTTTAGTATTGCTGGTAGCAGCATTCGTTTGGTTTTATAGTCAGGACAATGCGCAGCGCGAGTTACTATCAAATCATGTAGCAGAAATTGCTGCTTCGCCATTGCTCTACGAGGCAATATTGGTCGGCTTGCTGGCGCAGCTGATTGATGGTGCTCTCGGTATGGCCTATGGAGTGAGTGCGACTTCGTTTTTAGTCAGCATAGGCGCATCCCCCGCTGCGGCTTCTGGAGCAGTGCATGTTTCAGAAATATTCACCACAGCCTTTTCGGGTGTATCACATATCAAGTTTGGAAACGTAGATAAAGTTCTTTTCAAGCGCTTAGTCATTCCAGGTGTACTAGGTGGAGTTTTGGGCGCGTATATTCTGACTTCGATTGATGGAAAATTACTTAAACCTTTTGTGACTGTGTATTTGCTTATCATGGGCTTGCTGATTTTGCGCAAAGCATTTGCCAAAAAAGCAGAAATAACTCCGAGGCCGATTGAGCATGTGCAAACACTAGCGGTGAGTGGTGGCTTTTTAGATGCAGTAGGTGGAGGAGGATGGGGCCCAATCGTGACTTCGACCCTGATTGGTCGCGGTAACAATCCACGTCGTACGATTGGCACTGTGAATACAGCAGAATTCTTTGTGGCATTTGCAACTGGCATTACCTTGTTGCTGCTGGGTGCCGTCTCGCACTGGGTATTTGTAGCAGGCTTGGTTATTGGCGGCTTATTCGCTGCCCCTTTTGCAGCCTATCTTACCAGCCGATTAAGCACACAAAGGTTAATGCTGACAGTGGGCTTGCTGATTACCGGAATTAGCATATTTAACACGTATCAAGCGCTTGCCTGAGGCGTGCTAATGATGATGTTGTTTATTCACAACGGATTAGGTCAAAACTAGTTCTATGTCATCAAATTGTCATATTTAAACATCAAAATCTACACGTTGTAATTTAAGACTAATTAACAGGGAGCAATTTAATGAATTTCAAACAACGCAGCATCGTTGTCGCTACAGTCGGCGCAATAGCATTTGGGTTTGGCTTTAATGCAAAAGCTGATACGACCGATGATTTACTTAATGCCTTGATTGCAAAAGGTGTTTTAACAGAAGAAGAAGGCCAGCTTTTACAAAAAGGCCGTGATATTGAAAACGATAACAAGAAAAAAGCAGTAACCGCAAAATTTAAAGATGGCTTAGTATTTGAAAGTGGCGATGGCTCATTTAAAGCTACTGTTAATGGCCGCGTACACGCTGATTATCGCTTTTTTGATTATGACGATGGAAAGAGAAATGCGGCTCCAGTCCCAGCGGCTACCAATTCAATTGGCTCGGTCACTAACGTAACGGACACTTTTGATATCCGCCGCGCCCGTTTAGGTTTCAAGGCTGCTTGGAAAGACTATTACGAAGGCGAAGTTGTAGCTGACCTTGGTAATACAACAACTTTAGACGTTGGTTATTTAAATATTGCATGGTGGAAGCCTGTGCAGTTCCGTTTTGGCCAATTTAAAATGCCAATGAATTTAGAAGAGTTGACCAGCTCAAATAATATCGACTTTATGGAGCGCTCATACGTTAATCAACTTGCACCTACCAAAGAAATTGGCTTAATGGTGCATGGTTCACCTTTTGCCGGCGTGACTTATGCTTTAGCAGCCTCAAATGGTAATTTAAAAAATGCTGAATCTGATATCCGTGAAGATGGTAAAGATGTGATTGGTCGCGTAACGGCTAACTTTGCAGAGATGGGCGCAACACCTAATAAAGAAGCAGTTTACCATGTGGGCGTTTCGTACTCACAAGGTGATACGCCTGAAGGTACAGTTGGTGTGTCTGGTCGTACCGAAGCGCGTGGCGCAACATTCTTTAGGGCGCCAGTATTAGCTAACGCGGCTACCGGATTTGGTGGCATTGACCGTACTCGTTTAGGTTTGGAAGGTGCGGTTGCTTATGGCCCATTTAAGGTGCAAACCGAATGGATGCAACATAACAGTGACTTTTCAACAATCAGCGCTACAAATGTAAAAAGAAATTACGATTTGGACATTGAAAACTGGTATGCAGAAGCATTGTGGACTATCACTGGTGAAAAGTATGCAGATGCATACAAAGGCGGTATCTTCGGTGGCTTAAAACCAGCTAAAGATTTTGATCCAAGCAACATTTACGGGCGGTTTATGGGAGCTTGGTTTGCGTTATAGTGAATTTGATGCTTCTGATTACAACACGGCTGGCATAGAACAAGGAACGACACTTGGTGCGGCGGATGCAAGAATTACTAACAAAAGCTGCTGGTTTTGCCAAAGCTGAAGCTTGGACGGCAGGTATTAAGTTCTTGCCAACATCTAATACACGCTTAATGCTGAACTATATCGATACAGATTTTAGTGACGTGATTGGTGGGGCTACAGGTGGTATTGTTGTTAATAATAAACGTGAAGATTCAGAAAAAGCACTTATTATGCGTGCTCAATGGATGTTCTAATTTAGTATTAGCTTTGCATAACTCAAAGCCCGCGCAAGCGGGCTTTTTTATGTCTGCAAGTAACACCTTGTTACAGCCTTTGTTTGGTCTTAAGGTATAATTTATGCAAGTTAGATGAGAGGCTGGTAATGTACAAACACCCACTTTTAGATCGCGATAAAATGAGCCCGCAAGAGGCGCTGGATATCCTTGTTGAAGGCAATCAACGTTTTGTGAATAATCAAATCTCAAAGAAAGATTTTGAGTCTTTAATTCATTTGACGAAAGATAAACAACATCCATTTACCTCTTTTTTAAGCTGCAGCGATTCGCGGGCACCTGTGGAAATGTTATTTGACCAAGCGCTAGGCGATGTATTTAGTGTGCGTTTGGCAGGTAATATTGCGTCAGATAAAGGTATAGGCAGTTTGGAGTTTGCGAGTAAATATTTAGGCTCAAAACTTATTGTGGTGCTCGGCCATACTAGCTGTGGTGCGGTTAAGGCTGCGTGCGACAACTTTAGAGAAGGCCATATTGGCGAGATTATCAATCACATTCGCCCAGCCGTGCGTAAAGAAAAAACAGTATTAGAAAATAGAGATTCTAGCAACGAAGATTTTGTGGCAAAAGTGTGCGAGTTGAATGTTAAGGTGCAAATTAAACAGATTATGCACAGCAGTGACATTATTGAAGATTTGCTTAACGAGAAGAAAATCGGCTTAATAGGTGGCGTTTATAATATCTCTACAGGTCAGGTGAATTTCTTGCAGGACACGCTACTACTTTAACGGTGGCCTTCTTTGGCCATGTTGATACTGTATTTCGGGATTTCCACAACTAAATCGGTATCTCCCACAATGGCCTGACACGAGAGTCTTGAAAGTGGCTCCAAGCCCCACGCTTTATCGAGCAAATCTTCTTCATTTTCCTGTGCCGGGTTAAGCGTATTATAGCCCTCGCGCACAATCACGTGGCAAGTGGTGCATGCGCAAACTTGGTCGCAGGCATGGTCGATATCAATTTCGTTATCCAGCAAGTTTTGGCAAATCGATTCGCCGCGCTTAGCCTCAATCACCGCGCCATCAGGGCAGAGTTCGATATGTGGAAGTACAATAATCTGTGGCATAGGGTTATATATTTAAAAGTTATAGTTCGATAGAGTCCAGCTTTTTACCTGCAAGCGCGCGTCCTACGCTCACGTCCATGCGCTTTGCAGCAAAGTCTTCGGTGGCTAAATTGAGCGCTTCAGTTGCGAGATGAATGGCATGGCTATCCCCCTCATGGATATTAGCTCCCAGGGCATCTTTAAGCACATCGATTTTATCTTTAATTTGTTGCTTTTCTTGATTGTTTAACAGGCCACCGTCTTTTTGCATCGCCACTTCAATCGCAGTTAACAGGCTTTCCGCTTCCACTTTGGCTTCGGCCAGCGCGCGAGCTTGTTTATCAGATTCGGCAGCATCAAAGCTCGATTTTAACATGTTGAGCATTTGCTCTTCAGTTAACCCATAGCTAGGTTTAACGATGATATTCGCCTCCACATTGCTGCCAGTTTCACGTGCGGAAACGCTTAATAAACCATCCGCATCTACAGTGAAAGTCACCCGTATACGTGCGGCACCCGCCACCATCGGTGGAATGCCGCGTAGCTCAAATTTTGCCAGTGAACGACAGTCGGTAACAAGTTCACGCTCGCCTTGCAACACATGAATGCTCATGGCGGTTTGGCCATCTTTAAATGTGGTAAATTCCTGCGCACGGGCGATAGGGAGTGTGGAATTGCGTGGAATAATCTTTTCTACTAAACCACCCATGGTTTCCAGCCCTAAAGAAAGCGGAATGACATCCAGCAGTAACAAATCATCTTGGTTGCGGTTCCCTGCGAGTGCATTGGCTTGTATGGCCGCACCTAGGGCTACAACTTTGTCTGGATCTAAATTGGTAAGCGGTTCTTGCTGAAAAAAATCTTGAACGGCATGTCGAATATGCGGCATGCGTGTCGCACCGCCCACCAGTACAACGCCTCTAATATCTTTGATTTCTAATTCTGCATCTCGCAAGGCTTTACGTGTCGGCGTGAGCGTTTTATTTACAAGGTGTTGAGTCAGCTCAACAAACTGTGTCGCTGTGAGTGCCACATCAACCAAAATGCCGTTACTCAAACGGCAAACCACTTGCGCCTCATGGTTGTCAGTCAACCACTCTTTAGCTTGGCGCGCTTTGGTTAATAAAAGTTGCGTGTCTTCTTCACTAAGTGGTTTGAAACTGGTGCTGGATTCTCGAATTTTATCAAGCACCCAGCAATAAATACGATGATCAAAATCATCTCCGCCCAAAGCAGAATCGCCATTGGTGGCAAGTACCTCAAATACACCTTTGGTGAGTTTGAGGATAGAGATATCAAACGTGCCGCCGCCCAAATCATAAATGACATAAGTACCTTCGGCACGATTATCCAAGCCGTAGGCGACCGCAGCCGCGGTAGGCTCATTGAGTAAACGCAACACATTGATTCCGGCAAGGCGCGCTGCATCTTTGGTGGCTTGGCGCTGTGCATCATCAAAATATGCTGGTACTGTGATAACCGCTCCTGCCAAATCCGTACTTCCGTCTGTAAGTCCCAGCGCCTTTTCAGCACGCGTTTTAAGTGTTTTAAGAATTTCTGCAGAAATCTCAATTGGTGTTTTTAAGCCAGCGCGAGTTTGTATTTGCAGTAAAGTTTGTGATGCTGTTTCGGCTTCCACAAAACGGTAAGGGATATGCGCTCTATCGGCAATGTCTTTCAAGCTGCGCCCCATAAAGCGCTTAACCGAGGCAATAGTGTTTGTTGGGTCGCTGCTTTGCTGTGCCAGCGCCTCATGGCCTACCGCTACCTTGCCATCAGGTGTGTAACGCACTACGGAAGGCAAAAGGGCATGACCTTGGGTATCTTGCAGCACTGTACTCATGCCGCTACGCACAGTCGCAACCAGTGAGTTCGTAGTGCCTAAATCAATACCTATCGCAAGTCGATGTTGATGCGGCGCAGCCGACTGGCCAGGTTCAGATATTTGCAAAAGCGCCATTAGTCTTCCAAAATTCCAATTGTTTTATTAACGTCTGCATATACTTTATCGATAAAAATTAGTTTGCGGGTAGCTTCTGTTGCGCCTTTAACATCCTTTTTTTTATCAAATAATTTTGCAAGTTTAGTCTCTAGCGAGTTTGCTTCAGCACGTAATTCTTTTAATAAGCTTTCGAGGCCAGAAATATTTTTTTCTGCTTTACAGTCTTCTAATGTTTCGCGCCACTCCATTTGGCTAGCTTAGAAAATCGGCAGGCATGTGGGTATTGGTTTCCTGTGTTGCATTAATGCCTTGTAGGTTCAATAAATATGCGGCTCTTAGGGCAGGCGTTTTTAATGTGATATAGGCTTCATTCGCCGTCGTAGCTGCTTGCATTGAACGTAATTTTTCGGCAGTAGTCGAGGAAACAAATCGGTCAGGGTGCGAAGCAGATTGCAGCTTGCGGTAGTTGCGCTCTAACTTAGATAAATCAATATTAAATGCCGGGCTTAAGCCAAACAAGGCAAAGTAGTTTTCATTCACACAGTAAAGCTTTCACCGCAACCACACTCATCTTTTACGTTCGGGTTGTTAAATTTAAAACCCTCATTTAAACCTTCTTTGGTAAAGTCGAGTTCGGTGCCGTCAATGTAAACTAGGCTTTTCGGATCAACAATCACTTTCACACCATGGCTTTCAAACGCCATATCTTCAGGGTGCATGTCGTCCACAAACTCAAGCGTATAGGCCATGCCAGAGCAGCCTGTAGTTTTAACACCTAAGCGCAAACCAATGCCTTTGCCGCGATTAGCGAGGAATTTTTCGACACGCGTTGCCGCTGCTGGAGTAAGACTAATTGCCATTACGCTGCCTCTTTTGCTGCCGCTTGTTTCGCTTTAATGTCCGCCACAGCTGCCTTAATCGCGTCTTCTGCCAACACCGAGCAATGGATTTTTACAGGTGGCAAAGCAAGCTCTTCTGCAATCGCAGAATTTTTAATCGCATAAGCTTCGTCCACCGTTTTGCCTTTTAGCCATTCGGTAACGAGAGAGCTTGAGGCAATTGCTGAGCCGCAGCCATAGGTTTTGAATTTAGCGTCTTCAATAATGCCATCATCGTTTACCTTAATCATCAATTTCATCACGTCGCCGCAGGCAGGGGCGCCCACCATGCCGGTACCGACTTGGGGATCATTTTTATCCAAGCTGCCCACGTTACGCGGGTTTTCGTAGTGATCTAGAACTTTGTCAGAATATGCCATTTTGTTACTCCTTTGCCTGGTTTAATAACCAGTAATCTAATGTGCTGCCCACTCAACTTTACTAATATCAATTCCATCTTTAAACATTTCCCAAAGTGGAGAAAGTTCACGCAATTTACCAATCTTCTCTTTCAATAGTGCAATCGTGTAATCTACGTCTGCTTCGGTAGTAAATCGGCCGATAGAGAAACGGATCGAGCTATGCGCCAACTCATCGCTACGTCCCAGCGCGCGTAATACGTAAGAAGGCTCTAGGCTTGCTGACGTACATGCTGAGCCGCTTGAAACCGCAATGCCTTTAATAGCCATAATCAGCGACTCACCTTCGACATAGTTAAAACTGATGTTTAAGTTATGCGGAATACGGTGCGTCAAATCGCCATTTACATAGGTTTCTTCAATTTCCTGCAGTCCATGTAACAGTTTGTCGCGTAACATACGAATGCGCTCATTTTCGGTTGCCATTTCTTCGCGTGCAATTCTAAACGCTTCACCCATGCCGACGATTTGATGTGTCGCCAATGTGCCAGAACGCATACCGCGTTCGTGACCGCCGCCGTGCATCTGTGCCTCGATGCGGATGCGCGGTTTGCGGCGAACATATAGGGCGCCGATGCCTTTTGGCCCGTAGGTTTTGTGCGCGCTAAAGCTCATTAAATCTACCGGAAGATTTTCTAAATCAATCTTCACTTTACCTGTAGCCTGTGCAGCGTCCACGTGAAAAATCACATTGTTTTCACGACATATCTTGCCAATTCCGGCAATGTCTTGAATCACACCAATTTCGTTGTTTACAAACATCACGCTAGCTAACACCGTATCAGGGCGAATCGCAGCTTTGAATTTTTCCAAGCTCACCAACCCATCAGCATCAGGCTCTAGGAATGTCGCCTCAAAACCTTGGCGCTCTAGCTCGCGCACCGGGTCTATCACCGCCTTGTGTTCTGTGGCAATGGTAATGATATGCTTGCCTTTGGTGGCGGCGTAAAAATGCGCAGCACCTTTTATGGCCAAGTTGTTGGATTCAGTTGCGCCTGATGTCCAGACGATTTCGCGCGGGTCTGCACCCACTAATTTGGCGACTTCTTCGCGTGCGTTTTCTACTGCTTTTTCCGCCGTCCAGCCATACGGATGGCTGCGAGATGCAGGGTTGCCATATTCTTCGGTGAGATACGGAATCATTTTTGCGGCTACGCGCGCATCCACTGGCGTTGTCGCAGAGTAATCTAAATAAATCGGTTTACGTTCTGTCGTCATGCTTTAATCTAAGTCTCTCTCAATTAGGCCGCAATTGCGGTCATCTGTTTTAATCGGTTTACTTCTTGCGCCAAAGTTTTTAAAAAGGCTTCAACTTGCGTTAAAGTGTTTTCTGCACCAAAGCTAACTCTTACTGCTCCGCGGGCCATGTCAGGATCAACGCCCATTGCCAACAACACGTGGCTCGGCTCGGTGCTATCGCTAGAACATGCAGAGCCACTGGCAACTGCAAAACCGGCTTTATCCAGCGCGGTGACCAATGTTTCGCCCTCAATGTTTTCAAAGGCGAAGAAACTGGTATTCGGCAAACGTTTGGCAGCTTCGGCGAAAATCGTTGCCTGCGTTGCCTTAAGGCCGGCCTCCAGCTTTGCTCTTAGGGCAATAGTTTTTTGGGCGAAATTACTTAAATTGGCAATCGCAAGCTCACAAGCCGCGCCAAAACCCACAATCGCTGCAACATTTTCCGTGCCGCTACGCAAACCTTTTTCTTGCCCACCACCGTGAAGCAATGGATATATATCCACGCGCTTATCCAACACCAATGCGCCTGCACCTAGCGGGCCACCGATTTTGTGCGATGAAATCGTCATCGCATGCACGCCGAAATCCGTAAAATCCACAGGAATTTTACCCAAAGCTTGTACCGCATCAGTGTGCATAAAAGCTTTGTGTTCGCGTGCCAATTCTGCGATTTGTGCAATATCTTGAAGCGCACCAGTCTCGTTATTTGCCAGCATCACAGATACTAGATTAGTGGGGGCTTTGAGCAAGTTATGCAAGTGGTGTATATCCAGTTTACAATCACTATCTACACGTATATTCTGCGGATGCCAGCCACGCGCCTGCATGGCTTGGGCGGGGCGGGTAATGCAGGGATGCTCAATCGCACTCGTTAAAATTTGCGCATGTGATAAGTTACTTGCAATGCCGTTTATCGCAAAGTTATTCGCTTCCGTTCCGCTCGCGGTAAAGACCACTTGCGCACTTTGCACGCCCACTGCATTTGCCACTTGCGCTCTTGCGTTTTCCACAGCATCACGCGCATTGCGACCAAAAACGTGCCTACTGGTGGGGTTGCCATGTTGCTCAGTCATAAACGGCAGCATCGTTTCCAGCACCTCTGTTTTGAGTGCGGTAGTGCTATTATGATCAAAATACACCGTGTTCATTAGGCAGCAGCAGCCTCGCTGGCGCAGGTTTTGCGAGGTGCAAATACAATCGTACCGTCTGCATTTGTTTTGTCGTGCTGCATTGTTACCATGTCCGCCAACGTGACGCCCGATAAATAATCTAATATTTTATAGTTAAGCGATGCCCATAAATCGTGCGTCATGCAGCGCCCCTCGGCGCCGTGGCAATCCTCTTTGCCGCCACATTGGGTTGCGTCAATTTGTTCGTCTACTGCTGAAATGATGGCAGAAACAGAAATCTCGTGGTGCGCTTTTGCTAGGCGATATCCACCACCAGGGCCGCGCACACTTACCACTAGGCCTTGTCGACGCAGACGACTAAAAAGTTGCTCTAAGTAAGAAAGTGAAATGTCTTGGCGCTCGCTAATGCCAGCCAATGTGACAGGTTTGCTCGCATCGCTCAAGGCAATGTCGAGCATTGCTGTAACGGCAAAACGGCCCTTTGTAGTAAGTCTCATAATTGTGTAAACCTGCTTTAAATTAGTGATTATTTTATAATAACCAAGTAATTTAGTCAATTATTATATTTTTTAGTTCACAGTCTTTTTACGAGACTTTCTTACAGGTTTATTCGCGCCGAACGCCTCTGCCAATTTGCTGTCTGATTGGGGGTCGGCGACCAAAGCCAGCATATTTTTTAAGGCTTGCAATTCTGCATCTTGTCTTGGCGATTTGTGTCTTGCAGTGGCAACAGTGCTTTGTTAATCGGGTCGTTTTCATCATCACTCACGGCATAGGCGCTAAATTTAGCTTTAACCTCTGCCTCTTTCGCCTTTTCTTCTTCCAGTATGCGTGCAGGGATGCCCACTGCAGTCGCGTTAGCCGGAACATCTTTCACCACTACGGCGTTGCTACCAATTCTTGCGCCTGTACCAATAGTAATCGGCCCAAGAACTTTTGCGCCTGCACCTATCACTACGCCTTGTTCTAATGTTGGGTGGCGTTTGCCTTTGTTCCATGAAGTGCCGCCCAGCGTTACGCCATGATACAGTGTGCAATCATCTCCAATAACAGCGGTTTCACCTACCACGACTCCCATACCGTGATCAATAAACACGCGGTGACCAATCGTAGCGCCAGGGTGTATCTCAATACCAGTCAAGCCGCGCCCAATGTGCGACATAAA
Organism: uncultured beta proteobacterium; assembly: GCA_963752495.1. Taxonomy (GTDB): domain Bacteria; phylum Pseudomonadota; class Gammaproteobacteria; order Burkholderiales; family Methylophilaceae; genus CAVVYJ01. The sequence goes on along the minus strand of CAVVYJ010000005.1, from coordinate 25,591 downwards.
GCGTGCTAGCCAATAAAAGCGCGCTTTCCACAACCAATGGCTAAAGCGGTGCATTAGCAGCGCATGAACGCCAGGGTAAGTGGTGAGAATTTCAAAGTGTGTGCGTGCGGCAGGGTCACGCTCAAATACAATGGCAATATCTTCTTTAATATGGTCGAACATAAAGTTTAGAAATATAATAAAGAAGCTATTATGCCATAAAGGTCTATTGTTGACTAATTCAGTGGGGTATAAATTTGAGGCAAATATGGACTGGTTAAGAGAGTTGTTAGGTAAGTCGGTGACGGATTCCGTGCTAGGAAAGTTGGAGTTGCGCGGCGACACTTGGTACGGCGATATTGACTGGCCAGATAACAATTTGGAGCATTTGGCGGGTTTCTTTTACCATAGCAAGCACAAGCCAGATGCCAGTTTGGGAGAGCGTTTTCAGCGATTTCAGCAGGATTATTTTAAGTTAAAACCTACCATTCAACGCGAGCTATATCGGCTGTGGAGTGAGCACGAAAAGAAGCAAGGTAAGCGCTTTCCATTGGCGAGTTCTGATGCTGCGCTGTGGCCAAAACTCGGGATGACGGGTTTGAATATGGACGATAGCGCACAAATTACGTTGTTATATGGTTTTAAGGATGAAGCTATTTCAGACTGTGCGTTCCAAATCGTACTGGAAGGCTTGCAGATGTTGAGTGCGGAGATGGTGGAATAAATCAATATTTTGTATGTTTGCGCGGCTCTTTCGTGAGTGTAAGTACGCCTCTAAGCAAATTAATTTCTTCTTTTTCTAGCCTTGCACGCGAATACAATCTGCGTAGCCGCTCAAACAGTTTTTTTGGTGCGTTAGGGTTTAAGTAGCCAATGTGCAACAACGTTTCTTCCAAATGTGTGTAAAAGCGCTCTAAATCTTCATTGGTGGCAAGTTCAGGCGCTGCATTTTCAAGACCGTAAGCCTTGTTGCTATTGCCTTCCAGCACACCTCCTAGCGCATCCATTCGCAGCTCGTAACACATAATTTGTACTGCAGCAGCAAGGTTGAGCGAGCTATATTCTGGATTAGCGGGAATCATCGCGAGCAGCTGGCAGCAATCAAGCTCCGCGTTTGTGAGACCACTCATTTCCGTGCCAAACACCAATGCAACTGGCTGCGAAGCTGCTATTTTATTGGCTTCAACAGCTGCTTCGCGCGCGTTTACAGTCTCGTGACTCAAATAACGTTTGCGCGCACTTAAACCAATCGCAAAGGCGCAACCTGTAAGCGCTTCAGATAAAGTTTTGGTAACGACAGCACTCTCTAGTAAATCAGCCGCTCCTGTGGCCAAGGCAGTAGCCTGCGCATCGGGAAATTTTTGAGGTTGTACAAGATAAAGTTGGTTGAATCCCATGGTTTTCATGGCGCGCGCAGCGGAGCCGATATTGCCTGGATGACTTGTCTGGCATAGTACAATAGTACGATGATTGAATATTCTGAAATATTGGTTTGGATTATATTTGGGAATGTGCTCATAAATGCTAAAATAGCATTTTAACAGCTCTTTACGAAAACCAACTATGCATCCCATGTTAACCACTGCCGTTAAGGCTGCGCGCCAAGCGGGCGATATCATCAACTTTGCTGCGCGCGATTTGGGCCAACTTAAAATCCAAACCAAAACCTACAATGATTTTGTGAGTGAGGTGGATCATGCTGCAGAAAAAGCGATTATTGATACCCTAAAGCACGCGTATCCGGATCATGGTTTTTTGGGTGAAGAGAGCGGGGACACCAATAAAAATGCAGAAAATATCTGGATTATCGACCCGCTCGATGGCACCACCAATTTTTTACACAACTTCCCGCAATACTGTGTATCCATTGCTTTGCAGCAAAAGGGCGTGCTGACACAAGCAGTCATTTATGACCCTGTGCGTAATGATTTATTTACTGCCACCAAAGGTCGTGGTGCGTTCTTGAATGATAAAAGAATCCGTGTCAGTAGCCGTACAAAATTACAAGAAAGTTTAATCGCAACAGGCTTTCCGTTCCGCGATTTTCAGCATCTCGATACGTATATGGGCATGCTAAAAGACATGATTAAAAAAACCACGGGCATTCGGCGCCCCGGCTCAGCCGCGCTGGATTTGGCTTACACGGCTGTGGGTTGGGTAGATGGTTTTTTCGAAATTAATTTATCCACTTGGGATATCGCAGCAGGCGGCTTGCTGGTGCAAGAAGCAGGCGGCATAGTAGGGGATTTTGAAGGCAACGAGAGCTGGCTTAAAACCGGTAATATCGTGGCGGCTAACCCTAAAGTGTTTGCACAAATGTTACAAACACTTCATCCGCATTTAACGCCAAATTTAAAATCACCAGCCTGATTGTTTGTAAAATAAACTACCAACCAAATAATTACTGAATATCAATTTCGCGGTTGATTAAGTCTGCGATTTGAAACAGGCCATCGTCAGCATTTAAGGAAACGCGGCTAAAAAATTCGGTTTTATACTCTTCATCGTAGGCTAATTTCTCTAAATCCAGTGTGCCCATTACTTTTCTACATTCCAACAAAAACTGTGCGTAAACGTCGTATTGATTTGCTTGCATGTTTGTTCTCCTAAAAGTGGATTGTTACAAGTACATAAGTGCAGATTCTGTGCCAATCAGTAACAATTATAAGATATTGATTAAATTGATATTTTTAATATAATTGGTAGTTATAAAAGAAAAAGTGATGAAATATTCACAATAAATGATGAGAATTTGAACAATTCCAGCAAAATCCCAATACAATAATTCGCTTAATCTAAACAATATAAATCGACAGATTCCGTGGCAAATAAAACAAAGCAAGTGCAAGCTGATTCGACCGGAGTTTTGTCTAGTCACACACCAATGATGCGCCAATATCTGGCGCTAAAAGCACAGCATCCAGATATGTTGCTGTTCTACCGCATGGGTGATTTTTATGAGTTATTTTTCGGGGATGCAGAAAAGGCTTCGCGCTTGTTGGGCATTACACTCACCAAGCGTGGCGCCAGTAATGGCGAGCCAATCAAGATGGCAGGCGTGCCATATCATGCGGCCGAGCAATATCTGGCAAAGCTTGCAAGATTAGGCGAGGCGGTAGCCATATGTGAGCAAATTGGTGATCCGGCAACAAGTAAAGGCCCTGTTGAGCGGGCGGTGACACGTATTTTGACGCCCGGAACGCTCACAGATGCGGCGCTGCTAGATGAAACACGCGATAATAACTTGCTGAGCATTTGCTTTGATGAGGGTTTAGTTGGGCTCGCGCGATTAAATTTGGCATCGGGTGATTTTGTACTTTCTGAAATTGCAAAAGGCCAGCTTGCACAAGAGTTGGAGCGCATTAACCCAGCAGAAATTGTGTGCGCTGATAATCTGCAGTATGCGGCGATAGAAGCGCATAAAGCACCAAAAAAACGATTGGCAGCGTGGCAATTTGATTTTGATTCGGCGAACGCTAGCCTTACCAAGCAATTTAATACGCGCGATTTATCGGGTTTTGGCTGTGCAGAGCTTAGCGTTGCGGTTTCTGCCGCAGGCGCACTGCTGGAATACGTCAAACACACGCAGCGCACGGCGTTGCCACATATTACGAGCTTGAGCGTTGAGCAGACGAGCCAATATATTCAGCTTGATGCTGCCACACGTCGCAACTTGGAGATTGATACGACCTTGCGCGGCGAAGCCTCGCCAACGCTTTATTCGTTGCTCAACACGACGCAGACAGCAATGGGTGCGCGGTTGCTGCGCCATTGGCTGCATCATCCATTACGCGATAGAAACCTTGTGCTCAAGCGCCACGAAGCGGTGGCAGAGCTTATGCAGGCAAAACAGCACTTAGCTTTGCATGAGGTGTTGAGGCAAGTGGCGGATATAGAGCGGATTTCAGCGCGAGTGGCGCTAAAAAGTGCGCGACCACGCGATTTGTCTTCCTTGCGCGATAGTTTGAGCCAGTTGCCTTTTCTGCAAAATTTGCTGGTGGATTGCAAATCGATTCTGCTCGAAACGCTGGGAGCAAACCTGCAGACGCCATTGCAAGTAACACAATTGCTTATGCAAGCAATCAAGCCAGAGCCCGCTTCAGTATTGCGTGAGGGCGGTGTGATTGCCGATGGCTTTGATGCTGAGTTAGATGAGCTGCGCGGTTTGCAAACGAATCATGGCGATTTTTTGTTGCGATATGAGGCAGCCGAGAAAGCGCGCACAGGGTTGCAAAATTTAAAGGTGGAATTTAACAGTGTGCATGGTTTTTATATTGAAATTAGCCGCGCACAGGCTGAAAATGCACCGACCGAATATCGCCGCCGCCAAACGCTTAAAAATGCCGAACGCTTTATTACGCCCGAATTAAAAGCCTTTGAAGATAAAGTACTGAGCGCTAATGAGCGTGCGCTGGCGCGTGAAAAGCTGTTATATGAACAGATTCTGGAACAATTAATTCCATTTATAACTGCCCTGCAGACCAATAGTGGCGCGGTTGCTAGCTTGGATGTTTTGTGCTGTTTTGCAGAGCGTGCATCCGCTTTAAATTATAGACAGCCACAATTTGTGCAGGATAACAGCTTGGAAATTGTTGCCGGCCGTCATGCGGTGGTAGAAAGCATTACGCAGCCATTTGTGGCGAATGATGTTAGCCTGAACCAGTATCGCCAGTTGTTGCTGATTACAGGCCCCAATATGGGCGGTAAATCGACTTTTATGCGTCAAACCGCATTGGTTGTGCTTTTGGCCTATTGTGGCTGCTTTGTGCCGGCAAATGTCGCTAAAATCGGCGAAATTGATCGTATTTTCACAAGAATTGGTGCTTCTGACGATTTGGCAGGTGGGCGTTCTACATTTATGGTGGAAATGACGGAAACCGCGAATATTCTGCATAATGCAACCGAGAAAAGCTTGGTATTGCTCGATGAAATCGGTCGCGGAACTTCGACTTTCGACGGCTTGAGTTTGGCATGGGCAGTGGCTAAGCAGTTGTTAGATAAAAATAAATCACTCACGCTCTTTGCAACGCACTATTTTGAGTTAACGCGCATAGTCGATGACTACAAACAAGCTGCCAATGTGCATCTGGATGCGGTTGAGCATGGTAATGGCATTGTGTTTTTGCATAAGGTCGAGTCTGGGGCGGCCAATCAAAGTTATGGCATCCAGGTTGCGCAATTGGCCGGCATTCCCAAATCGGTTGTCGCTAATGCAAAACGCAAGCTCACACAGCTAGAAAACAATCAGTTTCAAACAAACGCGCAGCAGCCAGATATGTTTGTGTCTGCGCTCGAGCCAGCGGATATGCCACAGCATCCCGCCATTAGTGAGCTGGAAGCGATACAACCTGATGATTTAACGCCAAAACAAGCGTTGGAGTTGCTGTATCAATTAAAAGCATTGCTTTAGCAATTGTTGTCGGCATGTAATATTGCTTAGTGCATCTGCTAGAATCCATGCATGGATGATAAAAAAATAGACGAAAAACACATTTTCGACGAAGAAGTAATAGCGCCACCCAAGCGAGGTGCTTGGAAAATTATGTTGCCGGTGCTAACTTTGCTAATTGTTGGCGGTTTGCTGGCCTATCATTACCATTGGGACACTAAAACAACTACGGCAGGCGCCGTACTGGTCGGGCTTTATTCTGGGCTAGTTGGTTGGTTGTTAAGTGTGATTACATTGGTCCCGATTATCGGGCCAATTTTGGTCAAGATTTTGACCATGTCTTTTATTTGGCTACTCAACGCTGTTGGCTATTTAGTCTCGTATATTGCTATTAAACGCGGTTATTCTAAAGATGTTATTTCTTACAGAAGTGTCACCATTGCCCTGCTGGTGGGCATAGTGATTGGCTATATAGTCGCGCAGTATGTGTAGTGATTAGTGTCTAACTTCACTGTGGGTCATCAAGCGGTCTATGTACGCAATGGCTACTGCAGAAAACACAAATGTCATATGAATAACGGTTTGCCAAAGCAGTACTTTGTCGGTTAAATTTTCAGCATTAATAAATGTTTTAAGCAAATGAATGGATGAGATGCCGATAATGGCAGTCGCTAATTTTACTTTCAACAAATTAGCGTTGACGTGTGAAAGCCAATCAGGCTCGTCAGGATGGCCTTCAAGATTAAGGCGTGATACGAATGTTTCGTAGCCGCCGACAATCACCATAATCAGCAAGTTTGAAATCATCACCACGTCAATTAAACCCAGCACAATCAACATGATGTCTGCTTCTTTTAGGTGCGGCACCTTTTCTACCAGATGCACAAGCTCGACCCCAAAGTGATAGACATAAACCGCTTGTGCAATGATTAAGCCTAAATAAAGAGGCAGTTGTAACCAGCGGCTACCAAACAAAATATTGCTCATCACATTGGTTTGTTTGTATCCTGCATTGCTACCGGGGGTATTGTTTGTCATAACTTAACGTCCTAATTCTAGAAGTGTTTATTTTAGCAGAATTGTTACTAACGAATATGTGCTTCAAGTGAGTATTCAGCGCTATCGTCCTTTGCCAGTAGACTGGTAAGATAGGGCAAGGTTTCATCCAATATTTTAGGCAAAGTCCATGGCGGGTTGATGATAAATAGGCCGCTTCCGAACATACCAAAACCTTCATCGCTAGGTACTTGTACTGTTATTGAGACATTGAGCCAGTTTTCAACCTCTAGTCTTTTTAATTTTTCCAACATCTGTATCGGCTCTGGCCTTTGTAATAGCGGATACCAGACCATGTAAGTACCCGTGGCAAAACGCGCTAGGCTGTCTTTAACACAATCTACTACGCGCTGATAATCTTGTTTTTCTTCATACGGAGGATCAATCAGCACAACAGCGCGCTTGCTGGGTGGCGGTAAAAGCGATTTTAGACCTAAAAAACCATCAGATACTTCAATTTTTACCTGCTTGCCATCATCCTTAAAATTTTCAATCAATAATTTGCAATCGCTTGGATGTAGCTCAAATAGACGCATTTTATCGTCCGCTCGCAAATGTGCTTTAGCAACCATTGGCGAACCCGGATATAGATTTAATACATTGTTTAGATTGAGACTCTTTATAATTTCAAGATAAGCAGCAACGGGTTCTGGCAAATCTAAGCGACTAGTCAGGCGTGCAATTCCAGACTCAAATTCTGCATTCTGCAATGCATAACCCTTAGTGAGTTCGTATAAACCTGCGCCTGCATGTGTGTCGATATACCAGAATGGTTTATCTTTTTGTGTGAAATAAGTGAGCACTTGGTCCAACACGAAATGTTTTAGCACGTCGGCGTGATTGCCGGCGTGGAAAGCGTGGCGATAACTTAACATTTTAAGGCCCTAAACATAGGTGTATTATAGCCCAGCCATCGTGCTATACATCACGGTGGCAGTCGTTTTAAATGTTCGTTTAACTAAAATGGAGAAAAAGATGAAAAATAAATTAACCGTTTTATTGTCCACGTGTTTGCTGGTCGCTACGCCTTTTGTGGTGGCTGCGGAAAATGCAAAAGTAGATACCGATGGTGATGGAAAAATCAGCTACGAGGAATATCGCGCATCAAAAGAAAAAGCGCATGAGCGCCAATTTAAGCGCATGGATACGAATGGCGATGGTTATATTGATGCATCCGAAAAGCAAGCGCAGAAAGACAAAATGCGTGCCATGCGTAAAAAGCGTAAGCAAAACGCGGAATAACTTAAGTTTAGTTTAAAAAAGCACTCGTAAGAGTGCTTTTTAATTGGCGTTTCTACTTGGGTAGGCTAGCATATCGCAATGGAACATCATCACGCATCTCATCAGCATACACATTACGCACTACCGATTTTTTTAGTGTTTGTTTTTGCAGTGTTCGAGGCCTGGGGAGGCTGGTGGACAAGCTCACTTGCGCTATTAAGCGATGCGGGACATATGTTTACCGATGTGTTGTCGCTTGGTTTGGCATGGTTGGCGGCATTTTTAGCTACGTCAGGCCACGTTAAGCGACATCGAAGCGGCTTAACTTACCCTGAATTATGGGCGAGTTTTATCAATATTGCGCTGATGATAATAGTGATTGCGAGCATTGTGGTTGAAGCTTTTATGCGCCTGCAAAACCCGCCTAATGTAGCAGGTGGCGCGGTGATATGGATTGCCCTGATTGGTCTTGTTGTCAATTTAGTTGTTGCGAAGCAACTGCATCATCAAGCACATGAGCACGGCGAAAATCTTAATAATCAGGCGGCTTATCTGCATGTGTTGGGCGATTTGCTGGGTTCTGTTGTGGCGATAGTCGCGGGGGTGGTGATTTATTTTACTGGTTGGCAAAAAATTGACCCAATTTTGTCATTTATCAGCGCGCTTTTGCTTTCTGCCATGACGTTTGAGCTTGCATATCGTTTATATATGCGCATTGCAGGGCGCGCGCATGAGTAAAGCAATTGGTTTAATGTAGACACTTTTGAGTTTGGCAACCTAGCACAACATGTGCTGTCAAAAGGTCAAGTTTTGTATGATAGTAATCGCTATGGCCGCTACAATATATAAGCAAGCGTATTACAGAACTATGTTTCACATTGTTTTTACTTTGATTCAACATGAGTAAAGGAGATAAAAATGCCATACGTTAATATTAAACTCGCAGGTAATGTCACCAAAGAGCAAAAGAAGGAAATTGCAAAAGAGGTTACTGCAACCTTGCAAAAACATGCGCACAAACCACCCAGCTATACTTATATTGTGTTTGAAGAGGTGGAGATGGAAGATTGGGCGATTGGCGGAGAGTTACTTGGCTGATTCGCAGACGATTTGCATATGCTCTGGGAGCCAATAACCACGAGGTGGTGCTTTTCCTAGTTTACTTTTTTTCTGTGGCTTTAACCCATTTTAAAAGCTGTGACCATTGCTCAATATCTTTTTTAGTTTTATACGGACTTAGGTCGAACAGACTTTTGCCCTCATCTGCTGCATGACTGTAAATTTGGGCATTTCTCAAGTACCCCGCCACGGGAAACTCACTTTTGGCGAGGTATTGCTCCAATTTTAATGCAGCTTTAGTGTTGCTGGCGATGCGCATGCCCACCATGGCGACGAAAGTCCGCTCTTTTCGCACCGCTTTTTCCGCTTTTAGCACTTCTAAAAAATCCTCGGTCGCATTAATGTCAAATATCGAAGACTGCATCGGCACAATCACCCAGTCAGCTTCTTTTACTGCCTCGCTCAGTTTTTCGCCTCGTAACCCAGCTGCAGAATCAATAACGATAACGTCCGCTTCGGGATGTTTTTTTGCAGAACTCAAAATTTCCGGTAAATGTTCTGGTCGACGTTCCAGCCAGTTATGTGCCGAACCTTGTCTATCCATATCCAATAAGAGCACGCGCCTGCCACGGCTGGCAAAATAGCCTGCCAAATTTGTTGCCAGCGTGGTTTTACCGCTACCGCCCTTAGGATTGGCGACTAAAAAGGTTTTCATTAATTTTTAACCGGTGTTTTCGCCGCCACTATTTTTGCCGGAGCTTTAGTAGTGCTTGCTGCTTTTTTGGGCGAAGTAGTAGCAGGTTTTTTTGTTGCAGTCGTTTTTGATTTGGCTGCTTTTGCTTCTGCTTTTAATTTCTCTTTTAGCTCTTTCGCGCGAATTTTAGCCATTTTATCGCGCCATTCTTGTAGTTGTTCATCTTCCATCTCCAATTGAAAAGCGATTGCTTTTTCTTCTGTTAGTTTTTTATTTTTCAGGTGTTTTGGTAATTTACCACCCATTCTGGAAAGTACGCGCTCTCGTTGTTCTTTACTTAATTTTTTCGCTTTAGCGATGTAATCATTTACCAACTGTTTCATTTTTCGTTACCCAAGTAAAAATGTGAATGAGCAATATAATCTATTCCGATTTGCCTGTCTGTTACAGTTTTATGACAAAGTTCTTTTAATACAGTCTGTTAAAACAGAAGCTTGGATATTTTGATATGGAAGTTTAGAAATAAGGGCATCACGATAAGCAGATTTAATATCAAGCATTAACTGATAAAATACTTTCATGCTAGATTCAAAACCAATCTTAAAAAACTTGCCGAACCTTCCGGGCGTTTATCGCATGATCAATATAGAGGATGCGGTGATTTATGTGGGTAAAGCTAAAGATTTAAAAAAGCGCGTATCCAGCTATTTCAACAAAAATTTGCCTAGTCCGCGTACACGTATGATGGTATCGCAGATTGTTAAAATCGAGACGACCGTGACACGTAGTGAAGCGGAAGCTTTGTTGCTGGAAAATAATCTGATTAAAAGCTTGATGCCACGTTACAACGTGTTGTTTCGCGATGATAAATCCTACCCCTACATCACGCTTACGGGCGATAAGTTTTCCAGGCTGGCTTTTCATCGCGGCGCACAAAAAAAAGGGAGTCAGTATTTTGGACCATTTCCCAATGCAGTCGCAGTGCGCGAAAGTATTCAGTTATTACAAAAAGTTTTTAAGTTGCGCACTTGCGAGAATACCGTATTTGCCAATCGCTCCCGCCCCTGTTTGCAATATCAAATTGAACGATGTACAGCGCCATGTGTGGGATACGTATCTGTAGAGGATTATGGAAGTGACGTGCACCATGCCGCGATGTTTTTGGAAGGTAAAACCAACGAAGTGATGAATGCGCTGGGCGATAAAATGAACACGGCGGCGGCGAATCAAGAGTACGAAATGGCAAGCGTGTTTCGTGACCGCATGCAGGCCTTGCGCCAAGTGCAGGCCAAACAGTTTGTAAGTGATTTTAGTGTCTCGGATGCAGATGTGATTGCTTGCGCTGCGCTGCAAGGTCAGCATTGCATTAACCTAGTGATGATTCGTGGCGGGCGCCACTTAGGTGATAAAAGTTTTTTCCCAAAAAATAGCCAAGATGCAGATTTGGTGGAAACAGTAGAGGCTTTTTTAACGCAACATTACGTTGCACAAAACACACCGCCCATGATTGTATGCGGCGCTGAAGTGGATGCCAAAAGTTTTGAACAAGCTTTGGGTGAGCAAGCGAGCCGTAAAATTAGAGTGATTGTGAATGCAATCGGAGATAAGCGTGTGTGGCTTAAAATGGCGCAGACCAATGCAGAACTCGCACTAAGTCAAAAAACGCTAGAGGCTAGCAATCAAGAGGTGCGCTTATTAGCGCTTCGAGAAGCGCTACATTTGCCAGAAACTGTCGAGCGAATGGAGTGTTTTGATATCAGCCACACAATGGGCGAGGCGACCGTGGCGAGCTGCGTTGTTTTTGACAAGGGTAATTTGCAAAATAGTGAATATCGCCGCTATAACATCACAGGCATAACCCCGGGTGACGACTACGCTGCGATGCGCGATGTGCTAACGCGGCGGTATAAAAAGGTGGCTGCAGGTGAAGGCAAGCGACCGGACCTAGTGTTTATTGATGGCGGTAAGGGGCAGCTCGGCGTTGCGATTGAGGTGATGCAGGAAGTGGGATTGGAAGATATTTTACTGGTTGGCATTGCTAAAGGTGAGGAGCGCAAACCCGGTTTAGAAACCATGATTTTTTCTGATACGGGCGAAATGCTAAATTTAGAAAAGGATAATCAAGGGTTGCATTTGTTACAGCAGATTCGAGATGAGGCGCATCGTTTTGCTATTACCGGGCATCGTGCAAAGCGCGCTAAGGCACGTATGCACTCGAGCCTAGAGGATATTGCCGGAGTCGGAGCAAAACGCCGTAAAGCTTTATTAACACGGTTTGGTGGTTTAGATGGGGTAAAAAGTGCTAGCATAGATGAAATTGCACAAGTAGATGGCCTTAGTAAAAGTCTGGCCGAAAAAATTTATGAACAACTACACTAGTAAAGAGTTAAATTAAATCAATATGTTGTGGAATATCCCAAATATTTTAACCGCATTGCGTATTGCTCTCATCCCTTTGTTTGTCGGCATTTTTTATCTGCCGAAAGCGGCATTTGATAGCTTTGGCTTTCCCTCACACTGGGTAAATGTGCTTGCAGCGACTATTTTTGCAGTAGCGGCATTTACTGATTGGTTGGACGGCTGGTGGGCGCGTAAATATAATCAGACCAGTAACTTCGGCGCATTTTTAGACCCGGTTGCAGATAAGTTGATGGTAGCAGCCGCATTAATTGTGTTGGTCGAGTTTGAGCGTATTGGTGCTGTGATTGCACTTATTATTATTGGGCGAGAAATTGCGGTTGGCGCGCTACGTGAATGGATGGCCGGAGCAGGTCAACGCAGCAGCGTGGCGGTTGCAACGATCGGAAAAATTAAAACCGCAGCACAGATGATTGCGATTTTGTTGCTACTTTATTATGACAAAATTGGTTCGTTTAATACCAAACTTGTAGGACAAGTCCTCATCGTTGTTGCGGCTTTCCTGACACTTGCTTCGATGATCTACTATTTGAAAGTAGCTTGGCCAAAATTTAGGCAATCGTTAAATTAGGGTGAAGTAGCCTAAAATAAACAAGTGAAAAGTAGCCGTTTTACCTTGACACTGGGCTAAAAATCGCTAAAATGCTCGCTTCTTTACGCGGGAATAGCTCAGTTGGTAGAGCGCAACCTTGCCAAGGTTGAGGTCGCGAGTTCGAGACTCGTTTCCCGCTCCAGCATTAAAAAACGGGGATTTTAGCGAATGCTGATTTCCCCGTTTTGATTTTAATTTTGATATATGTTGTAATGTTTCAAGTTGCATGTCACTTAGTGGCGCGATAGCAAAGCGGTTATGCCGCGGCCTGCAAAGCCGTTTAGGCCAGTTCGACTCTGGCTCGCGCCTCCATCCTTTATAAGTTCAGTATTTACCCCTTTTTTCGTTACCATCAGCACTTTGGTATATTTTTTGCTTTTTACAGCAAGTCAATGCACTTGTAAGAAATATTTGCATTGATGCAACATTGGCCAATTTTGCGGCTGTAATAGAAGCTTTTTGCAAATTGTAGATGCGAATGGTCGAATTCAGGGGTATTGTGGGTTCTAATCGTTGAAATTAGATTTAATTTGCGCTGTAAAATACTGTAATAATTAGAAAAAATCTATTAAAGTGTCACTTTCTTCATAAGAAGTAAATTTGATGGAAAAAATGAATAAGAAAGACTTAACTTAGACATGCAGCCAATCAAGGCAACAAATGAAGTGGTAGACAGTCTACTGGGTAGTCTGCTGGTGATATGCCGTATGTATGGCATTGCTACATCTAAGGATGCCCTGATTGCAGGGCTGCCTCTGCAACAAGGGCGCATTACGCCAGGCTTGGCTAAGCGGGCTGCTGAGCGCGCAAACTTGGTTTGTAATGTTCTAAAAAAATCACTCAAAGCAATCAGAGGCGAATTCACCCCTGCCATTCTGCTTTTGCAAGAAGAAGAGGCCTGCCTATTTTTAGGTTGGGATGCAGACAAAAAGAATGCGCGTATTATCTTTCCAGAGCTAGGCGATGCAGAAGTGCTGGTTCCAATCCAAGAGCTAGCAGAACGATATGCGGGATATGTAATTGTAGCCAAACCAAAATTTACATTTGATCAACGTGCACCTGCCGTTGGCAATGTCCACTTAAAACACTGGTTCTGGGGCACGTTAGCAGAAAATAGCCGTATCTACCGAGATGTTATGTGGGCGGCATTTCTCATTAATATGTTTGCTTTGGCGATGCCAATATTTACCATGAATGTGTACGATCGCATTGTGCCGAATCGTTCGGTTGAGACTTTGTGGGTGCTTGTTGCAGGTATTGCCTTGGTGATTTTTGCAGATGTTGCACTTAGAACAATACGTGGCTATTTTCTTGATTGGGCAAGTCATCGTGTCGATATTAAGTTGACAGCACGGATTATGGAGCAAGTTTTAGGCACGCGCTTAGAGTTACGGCCAACTTCAGTTGGATCGTTTGCTTCTAATTTACGTGCTTTCGAAACAGTGCGTGATTTCATCACCTCGGCCACAATCACTACGCTAATCGATATCCCGTTCGCGCTCATTTTTATTATCGTAATCGCGTGGATATCGCCTTATATGATTATTCCGGTTATTGTCGGTGGATTTTTGCTGTTGTTGTATTCGTTCAGTGTGCAAGCCAAAATGCAAGAGCTATCAGAAACGATGTTCCGGGCAAGCGCGACCAGAAATGCGACCTTAATCGAGAGTTTGGTTGGCTTGGAAACGATTAAAGCGCTAGGCATTGAAGGTCACATGCAACGCAAGTGGGAACAAAGCGCACATTTTTTAACGCAAGTAAGCGGTAAGTTAAACTTGCTATCTGCTTCAATCACCAATGGCGCAAATGGTATTACACAGTTAGTGAATGTAATATTGGTTTTACTGGGTGTTTATCTGGTGATTCAGGGTGATCTCACTATGGGTGGATTAATCGCCAGTACGATGCTTGCTGGGCGCGCTCTGGCACCAATTGCGCAGTCTGCGGGGTTGATGACGCAATATCATAATGCCACGACAGCGCTTACTTCATTAGATACCGTAATGAGCAAGCCTGTTGAACGCCCCGTGGATTCAAAATTTTTGTCACGCACTTCCTTTGCTGGAGATATTGAATTTCGTGATGTAAGTTTTGATTATCCGGGCACGGAAGTGAACGCTTTAAGGAATGTTTCATTCAAGGTGCGCGCTGGCGAACATATTGCCATTTTAGGGCGGATGGGTTCTGGTAAATCCACCCTGCAAAAACTCATTCTTGGGTCTGTATCAACCGACTTCTGGCGCGATTTTTATTGATGGGATTGATTCTCGCCAGATCGACCCGGCAGAATTGAGAAGAAATATTGGATACGTGCAACAAGATACCAATTTATTTTTTGGTTCGATGCGCGACAATATCACTATTGCCATGCCGCATGCCGATGATTCACAAATACTACATGCAGCGATGGTTGGTGGTATCGCAGAGTTTATTAATATGCACCCTAAAGGGTTTGATATGCCTGTAGGCGAACGTGGCGAAACGCTTTCTGGAGGCCAGAAGCAAGGTGTCGGTATCGCGCGCGCCATGGTGAACAACCCTTCTATTATTTTGCTTGATGAGCCCACGAGCGCCATGGATCATTCTGGTGAGGATTTGGTCAAGGCGCGCCTTAAAGAGGCATCGGAAGGCAAAACACTCATGGTGATTACGCATCGATCCTCACTGTTTGATTTGGTGAATCGAATTATTGTGATTGATGGCGGCCGGATTGTTGCAGACGGCGGTAAAGAGCAGGTGATTGAAGCATTGCGCACAGGGAAGGTTGGCAAGGCGATATGAGTGAGCAGTTATTCAAGAACTTAGGCAAAGTGCATCAATTCTTTCAAGGACGAGATTGGCTCAATAAGCCAATTCAATACCTGCTTGAAAAGTGGACCCCCACCGACACGAAAGAGAGTCTTGCTTGGGACGAAGAAGCAGATTTGGCTATATTAGAACAAGCGCCTTTGCGCGCAAAAAAAATCTTGTACTGGATGGTTGGCGTGTTAGTGGTGTTGCTGTTATGGTCGGGCTTTACTAAAATCGACGAAGTCACACGTGGTGAGGGTAGAGTGATTCCTTCTAAGCAGGTACAAGTGATTCAGTCATTAGACGGCGGAATTGTTTCCGAGCTTTTGGTGCATGAAGGTCAAACTGTCAAGGTTGGTGAGCCTTTGGTGCGCATTGATCAGACTCGCGCGGTTTCTTCATTAAGAGAAAATCGTTCGCAATATCTATCACTTTTGGCTAAACAATCTCGTTTGCAAGCACTTGCGACTGGAACCGCGTTTGTTCCACCTAAAGAAGTTGAAAAAGAGACCCCTGAAGTTTACGCACAAGAGCGAGCACTTTATGTTTCCAGTAATGAGGAGTTAGCCTCACAAGTTGCAATAGTAGGCGAACAGGTTAAGCAGCGTGAAAGGGAGCTGGCTGAAACGCGCGCACGTTTGGAACAAGCGCAAAAAGGTTATGAACTGTCGGCACGTGAGTTGGCAGTTACTAAGCCACTAGAAGCAAGTGGGGCGGTTTCAGAAGTGGATTTGCTAAGGCTTGAGCGTGATACTTCTCGTTTTTTGGGGGAGCGTGATCAGGCGCGTGCGCAAATTGGTCGAGTGGAAGCTTCTATTGCTGAAGCTAGACGTAAAATTAGTGAAACAGAACAAGGTTTTCGTAGCAAGGTACGGACGGAACTCAACGATACTACTGCCAAGCTTAACAGCTTAACTGAAGCAAGTGTAGCGCTGAGCGATAAGGTAAAGCAGGCAACCTTGGTCTCTCCAGTGAACGGTACGGTAAGCCGCCTCTTTTTCAATACAGTGGGTGGCGTGATTCAGCCTGGTAAAGAAGTGCTTGAATTGGTGCCTACCGATGATGCGCTTGTGCTCGAGACAAAAATTCAGCCAAAAGACATTGCGTTTGTCAGCCTGAATCAACCGGCAACCGTTAAGCTTACCGCATACGATTACACAATTTATGGCACGCTTGAGGCTAAAGTTCAGAACATTTCTGCCGATTCAATAGTGGACGAGAAAGGCAATGCTTTTTATATTGTTAAGGTACGTACACTTAAACCAAGTTTAGGTGAAGGGTTGCCTATTATCCCAGGAATGGTAGCGCAAGTTGATATTATTACGGGCAAAAAAACTGTGCTTTCTTACTTATTAAAACCAGTGCTTAGAGCAAAAGCCTACGCCTTTACGGAGAGATAATGCGCGACATATTCATATGCCCACATGGCAACTTGCTAGAAAACTGGTCTGAGGCTTGTCCTAAGGCGCTGGTTTCTACATCTGTTGTGACGGTGCCTGTGAACGAACCGGTTATTTTTTGGTTGCATTCCAATGCTAATGGTCAGGATTGGTTAGAAAAGACAATGACTGCCATTACAAAAAAATTCCAAGTTTCAAAAATCGTTGTATTAGCGAATTCGCCCAACCAAGCCGAAGCTCTTGCGGTGATTAGCAAGGGCGCTGCTGGCTATTGTCATGCTTATAGTTCGGCCAAAGTGTTGAGTGAGCTAAAAATGGTGATATTGCATGGTGGTATTTGGCTGGGACGTGATTTGCTGCAAACCCTTATCGGTGCTAGCAGAGAGTTAGTACACAACCCGTCTGAGCAAGTACAGCAAGCGTTATCGTTACTCACTGCGCGCGAAAAAGAAGTAGCGCTAGAGGCTTCAACTGGCTTGAGTAATAAAGAAATCGCACGTGGGTTGAATATCTCAGAACGCACAGTCAAAGCGCATATTTCAGCTGCATTAGATAAGTTGGGCTTGAAAGACCGGTTACAGCTTGCGTTGGTACTTAATAACAAGAATAGCGAGCCTGCGCAAATCAAAAAACTGAATAAACTTTCTAAAACGATTGGTTCGGCAAAAAAAACACACTCTTCAAAAAAAGTGCAATCAGTCACTAACACATTCAAAAAAAAACTTGAACTAGCCGCGTAGTTTGTGGCATTTCCCTTATTGTCCTTCAGGACAATATTCACAATTTTAAAATTCCTATTTAATACGCACTATAGCGGCATTTTATATGCGCACATTAGATGAATATTAAGGAATAATCATGGCAGTTCTAGGCACGGTAGTAGCGATTAACGGCACAACAAATGCAGTCAATGAGGTCACGGTAGTGACCGAAAAAGGCATTAAAAAGCAGCTGCATTTGAATGATACTATTCAATCGGGAGATACGATTGTTACGCCGCCTGGTGTGATTGTAGAGTTGCAGCTCGTGAATGGTAAAGTGTTGCCTATATTCGCAGAGCAAACGGTTAAATTCACGCCAGAATTTGCTGATGCTGTTCCTCCTAGCTCTGGCGACAGCGCCGTTGACCAAGCTACTATTCAAGCAGTGATTAAAGCGATTAACGAGGGACGTGATATCGGTGATGTGCTTGAAGAAACCGCTGCTGGCATTGATGGCGGCTCAACTACTAGCTATGGTTTTGGTTTTGAAAACTTGCTAAGAATTGTTGAAACACTAAACCCACTCGCTTTTCAGTTTGACGCTAGACGCAGTGAAACGCTAGCTATCGAACCTGAGTTTGCTGAGCCAGATCAAAATGCATTGCCTGTAGCTGCAGGCACAGGCTCGACTCCAACTCCAGGCGCACCGAGTGTTGTAGTGGATATTGTAGATGCGAGTCTGAATGTTGCGGACACGAGTTCTGTGGTGACCTTTACGTTTAGTGAAGCGCCGGTGGGCTTTGTGCTGGGCGATATAACGGCCACGAATGGCACGGTGACTAACTTGTTACCGACAGGTAATCCATTGATATTTACGGCGACATTTACTGCGAACCCTGGCTTTGAGGGTTCGGGTAGTGTTTCTGTGGCACCGGGGACTTATACCAATGGTGCTGGCACACCGGGCACGGGTAGCAGTGACACGGTAGGGATTGATACGGCGCCACCGGTACCGACGATTACGCTTAGATCCTAATATTACAGCGGACGACATCATCAACTTGGCCGAGTCCGGACAAAACATCCCGGTGACGGGTACGGTGGGCGGTGACGCTAAGGTAGGCGACACGGTGACGCTCACGGTGAATGGCAACACTTATACGGGCTTGGTACAGGCTGGCTTGACGTTCAGTATCCTAGTGCCGGGTGCGGATTTGGCGGCTGACCCTGACAGCACGATTGATGCTTCAGTGACGACGACGGATGCGGCTGGCAACAGTGCGACAGTGGACAGATACCGAGGGTTATAGTGTCAACACAGGCGCACCGAGTGTTGTAGTGGATATTGTAGATGCGAGTCTGAATGTTGCGGACACGAGTTCTGTGGTGACCTTTACGTTTAGTGAAGCGCCGGTGGGCTTTGTGCTGGGCGATATAACGGCCACGAATGGCACGGTGACTAACTTGTTACCGACAGGTAATCCATTGATATTTACGGCGACATTTACTGCGAACCCTGGCTTTGAGGGTTCGGGTAGTGTTTCTGTGGCACCGGGGACTTATACCAATGGTGCTGGCACACCGGGCACGGGTAGCAGTGACACGGTAGGGATTGATACGGCGCCACCGGTACCGACGATTACGCTTAGATGCTAATATTACAGCGGACGACATCATCAACTTGGCCGAGTCCGGACAAAACATCCCGGTGACGGGTACGGTGGGCGGTGACGCTAAGGTAGGCGACACGGTGACGCTCACGGTGAATGGCAACACTTATACGGGCTTGGTACAGGCTGGCTTGACGTTCAGTATCCTAGTGCCGGGTGCGGATTTGGCGGCTGACCCTGACAGCACGATTGATGCTTCAGTGACGACGACGGATGCGGCTGGCAACAGTGCCAGGGGACAGATACCGAGGGTTATAGTGTCAACACAGGCGCACCGAGTGTTGTAGTGGATATTGTAGATGCGAGTCTGAATGTTGCGGACACGAGTTCTGTGGTGACCTTTACGTTTAGTGAAGCGCCGGTAGGCTTTGTGCTGGGCGATATAACGGCCACGAATGGCACGGTGACTAACTTGTTACCGACAGGTAATCCATTGATATTTACGGCGACATTTACTGCGAACCCTGGCTTTGAGGGTTCGGGTAGTGTTTCTGTGGCACCGGGGACTTATACCAATGGTGCTGGCACACCGGGCACGGGTAGCAGTGACACGGTAGGGATTGATACGGCGCCACCGGTACCGACGATTACGCTTAGATCCTAATATTACAGCGGACGACATCATCAACTTGGCCGAGTCCGGACAAAACATCCCGGTGACGGGTACGGTGGGCGGTGACGCTAAGGTAGGCGACACGGTGACGCTCACGGTGAATGGCAACACTTATACGGGCTTGGTACAGGCTGGCTTGACGTTCAGTATCCTAGTGCCGGGTGCGGATTTGGCGGCTGACCCTGACAGCACGATTGATGCTTCAGTGACGACGACGGATGCGGCTGGCAACAGTGCCAGTGCGACGGATACCGAGGGTTATAGTGTCAACACAGGCGCACCGAGTGTGGTAGTGGACATTGTAGATGCGAGTCTGAATGTTGCGGACACGAGTTCTGTGGTGACCTTTACGTTTAGTGAAGCGCCGGTGGGCTTTGTGCTGGGCGATATAACGGCCACGAATGGCACGGTGACTAACTTGTTACCGACAGGTAATCCATTGATATTTACGGCGACGTTTACTGCGAACCCTGGCTTTGAGGGTTCGGGTAGTGTTTCTGTGGCACCGGGGACTTATACCAATGGTGCTGGCACACCGGGCACGGGTAGCAGTGACACGGTAGGGATTGATACGGCGCCACCGGTACCGACGATTACGCTTAGATCCTAATATTACAGCGGACGACATCATCAATTTGGCCGAGTCCGGACAAAACATCCCGGTGACGGGTACGGTGGGCGGTGACGCTAAGGTAGGCGACACGGTGACGCTCACGGTGAATGGCAACACTTATACGGGCTTGGTACAGGCTGGCTTGACGTTCAGTATCCTAGTGCCGGGTGCGGATTTGGCGGCTGACCCTGACAGCACGATTGATGCTTCAGTGACGACGACGGATGCGGCTGGCAACAGTGCCAGTGCGACGGATACCGAGGGTTATAGTGTCAACACAGGCGCACCGAGTGTGGTAGTGGACATTGTGGATGCGAGTCTGAATGTTGCGGACACGAGTTCTGTGGTGACCTTTACGTTTAGTGAAGCGCCGGTGGGCTTTGTGCTGGGCGATATAACGGCCACGAATGGCACGGTGACTAACTTGTTACCGACAGGTAATCCATTGATATTTACGGCGACATTTACTGCGAACCCTGGCTTTGAGGGTTCGGGTAGTGTTTCTGTGGCACCGGGGACTTATACCAATGGTGCTGGCACACCGGGCACGGGTAGCAGTGACACGGTAGGAATTGATACGGCGCCACCGGTACCGACGATTACGCTTAGATCCTAATATTACAGCGGACGACATCATCAACTTGGCCGAGTCCGGACAAAACATCCCGGTGACGGGTACGGTGGGCGGTGACGCTAAGGTAGGCGACACGGTGACGCTCACGGTGAATGGCAACACTTATACGGGCTTGGTACAGGCTGGCTTGACGTTCAGTATCCTAGTGCCGGGTGCGGATTTGGCGGCTGACCCTGACAGCACGATTGATGCTTCAGTGACGACGACGGATGCGGCTGGCAACAGTGCCAGTGCGACGGATACCGAGGGTTATAGTGTTAACACAGGCGCACCGAGTGTGGTAGTGGACATTGTGGATGCGAGTCTGAATGTTGCGGACACGAGTTCTGTGGTGACCTTTACGTTTAGTGAAGCGCCGGTGGGCTTTGTGCTGGGCGATATAACGGCCACGAATGGCACGGTGACTAACTTGTTACCGACAGGTAATCCATTGATATTTACGGCGACATTTACTGCGAACCCTGGCTTTGAGGGTTCGGGTAGTGTTTCTGTGGCACCGGGGACTTATACCAATGGTGCTGGCACACCGGGCACGGGTAGCAGTGACACGGTAGGGATTGATACGGCGCCACCGGTACCGACGATTACGCTTAGATCCTAATATTACAGCGGACGACATCATCAACTTGGCCGAGTCCGGACAAAACATCCCGGTGACGGGTACGGTGGGCGGTGACGCTAAGGTAGGCGACACGGTGACGCTCACGGTGAATGGCAACACTTATACGGGCTTGGTACAGGCTGGCTTGACGTTCAGTATCCTAGTGCCGGGTGCGGATTTGGCGGCTGACCCTGACAGCACGATTGATGCTTCAGTGACGACGACGGATGCGGCTGGCAACAGTGCCAGTGCGACGGATACCGAGGGTTATAGTGTTAACACAGGCGCACCGAGTGTGGTAGTGGACATTGTGGATGCGAGTCTGAATGTTGCGGACACGAGTTCTGTGGTGACCTTTACGTTTAGTGAAGCGCCGGTGGGCTTTGTGCTGGGCGATATAACGGCCACGAATGGCACGGTGACTAACTTGTTACCGACAGGTAATCCATTGATATTTACGGCGACATTTACTGCGAACCCTGGCTTTGAGGGTTCGGGTAGTGTTTCTGTGGCACCGGGTACTTATACCAATGGTGCTGGCACACCGGGCACGGGTAGCAGTGACACGGTAGGGATTGATACGGCGCCACCGGTACCGACGATTACGCTTAGATCCTAATATTACAGCGGACGACATCATCAACTTGGCCGAGTCCGGACAAAACATCCCGGTGACGGGTACGGTAGGCGGTGACGCTAAGGTAGGCGACACGGTGACGCTCACGGTGAATGGCAACACTTATACGGGCTTGGTACAGGCTGGCTTGACGTTCAGTATCCTAGTGCCGGGTGCGGATTTGGCGGCTGACCCTGACAGCACGATTGATGCTTCAGTGACGACGACGGATGCGGCGGGCAACAGTGCCAGTGCGACGGATACCGAGGGTTATAGTGTTAACACAGGCGCACCGAGTGTGGTAGTGGACATTGTGGATGCGAGTCTGAATGTTGCGGACACGAGTTCTGTGGTGACCTTTACGTTTAGTGAAGCACCTACGGGCTTTACTGCAGCGGACATTACGGCGGTAGGCGGTACCATCAGTGGCTTTACGGCGACGGCCAATCCATTGGTGTATACAGCGGTTTATACAGCGACGCCTGGCTTTACGGGTACAGGTAGCGTAAGTGTTGCTAACAACACCTATACGGATGCAGCGGGTAACAATGGTACGGGTGGTAGTGATACGGTACCTGTGGATACGGCTGCTCCGACTTTAACGGTTGATATTGTAGACACCAGTCTCAATAATGCGGACACCAGCTCTGTGGTGACCTTCACGTTTAGTGAAGCACCTACGGGCTTTACTGCAGCGGACATTACGGCGGTAGGCGGTACCATCAGTGGCTTCACGGCGACGGCCAATCCTTTGGTGTATACAGCGGTTTATACAGCGACGCCTGGCTTTACGGGTACAGGTAGCGTAAGTGTTGCTAACAACACCTATACGGATGCAGCGGGTAACAATGGTACCGGTGGTAGTGATACGGTGCCTGTGGATACGGCTGCTCCGAGCTTTACGGTTGATATTGTAGACACCAGTCTCAATAATGCGGACACCAGTTCTGTGGTGACCTTTACGTTTAGTGAAGCACCTACGGGCTTTACTGCAGCGGACATTACGGCGGTAGGCGGTACCATCAGTGGCTTTACGGCGACGGCCAATCCATTGGTGTATACAGCGGTTTATACAGCGACGCCTGGCTTTACGGGTACAGGTAGCGTAAGTGTTGCTAACAACACCTATACGGATGCAGCGGGTAACAATGGTACGGGTGGTAGTGATACGGTGCCTGTGGATACGGCTGCTCCGACTTTAACGGTTGATATTGTAGACACCAGTCTCAATAATGCGGACACCAGCTCTGTGGTGACCTTTACGTTTAGTGAAGCACCTATGGGCTTTACGGCAGCGGACATTACGGCGGTAGGCGGTACCATCAGTGGCTTTACGGCTACGGCCAATCCATTGGTGTATACAGCGGTTTATACAGCGACGCCTGGCTTTACGGGTACAGGTAGCGTAAGTGTTGCTAACAACACCTATACGGATGCAGCGGGTAACAATGGTACCGGTGGTAGTGATACGGTACCTGTGGATACGGCTGCTCCGACTTTAACGGTTGATATTGTAGACACCAGTCTCAATAATGCGGACACCAGCTCTGTGGTGACCTTTACGTTTAGTGAAGCACCTATGGGCTTTACTGCAGCGGACATTACGGCGGTAGGCGGTACCATCAGTGGCTTTACGGCGACGGCCAATCCATTGGTGTATACAGCGGTTTATACAGCGACGCCTGGCTTTACGGGTACAGGTAGCGTAAGTGTTGCTAACAACACCTATACGGATGCAGCGGGTAACAATGGTACGGGTGGTAGTGATACGGTGCCTGTGGATACGGCTGCTCCGAGCTTAACGGTTGATATTGTAGACACCAGTCTCAATAATGCGGACACCAGCTCTGTGGTGACCTTTACGTTTAGTGAAGCACCTATGGGCTTTACTGCAGCGGACATTACGGCGGTAGGCGGTACCATCAGTGGCTTCACTGCGACGGCCAATCCATTGGTGTATACAGCGGTTTATACAGCGACGCCTGGCTTTACGGGTACAGGTAGCGTAAGTGTTGCTAACAACACCTATACGGATGCAGCGGGTAACAATGGTACGGGTGGTAGTGATACGGTACCTGTGGATACGGCTGCTCCGACCTTAACGGTTGATATTGTAGACACCAGTCTCAATAATGCGGACACCAGTTCTGTGGTGACCTTTACGTTTAGTGAAGCACCTACGGGCTTTACTGCAGCGGACATTACGGCGGTAGGCGGTACCATCAGTGGCTTTACGGCTACGGCCAATCCATTGGTGTATACAGCGGTTTATACAGCGACGCCTGGCTTTACGGGTACAGGTAGCGTAAGTGTTGCTAACAACACCTATACGGATGCAGCGGGTAACAATGGTACGGGTGGTAGTGATACGGTGCCGGTGGATACGGCGGCGCCAGTGATTTCGGCACAGACATTCTCTTATGCAGAAAACCAAGTGACAGGTGCCA
Source organism: uncultured beta proteobacterium (assembly GCA_963752495.1). Taxonomy (GTDB): domain Bacteria; phylum Pseudomonadota; class Gammaproteobacteria; order Burkholderiales; family Methylophilaceae; genus CAVVYJ01. The sequence goes on along the minus strand of CAVVYJ010000005.1, from coordinate 1,098 downwards.
CAGTTGCCACTGTGGTTGCTACAGATGCTACGGTTTACCGCTTTACGGCGACGGGCACGAATACGAGTGCGGACGGCTTCTACCAGATCAGTAATGCTGGGGTGATTACAATCACGGCGGCGGGTGTCGCGTCTGGGGCAAACAACTTTGAAACGGCACCGAACAGCCGTAACTATAGCGTAACGGTTTTGGATGCGGCTAACAACAGCAGTGCGGCTACTATCACCTTAAATGAGACAAATGTAAATGAGACTCCAGTTGCGACTGCTGATGCTTACACTTCAGTTGAAGGCTCAACCACTCTCAAATCTACGGTCTTGGTCAATGATACGGATCCAGATGGGGATACGCTTACAGTAGGGCAGTTTGCTACCACTACCAGCGGTGCAGGCGCGCTTACAGCCAATGGTAGCAATACGATTACCACTGCTTTGGGCGGTACCGTTGTTATGAATGCAAATGGTACATATACCTATACTGCTCCAGCGAGAGACCATTCTGATGCAACTGCCGATGTGGATACTTTTGCATATCGGGCGACTGACGGAGGTTTAAACACTGCCTGGGTAACGGTAAGTATCACCCTTACAGACACAGGACCAGTTGCGAATAATGATATTGATAGCGTAGGGATTGGCAGCACGGTCGCTGGAAACGTGATTACCGGAGCGGGCGGTGTAACCGCAGACACATTAAATGTTGATGCGCCACATAGCCTTACTAATGTGACGCTAACTGCTGGTACGCAAGTTTCAAATACGCTAGGTGCGGGTAATGTACGCACTATTGTTACCACCAGAGGTACGTTGGTGATTGACCAAGATGATGGTAGTTATACTTATACAGCATCAGTAGCGCCAATAACGGTAACTAATCCTACAGGTGTAGCTAGCTTTACAGGTGTTGGAATTAATTTATATGGTTTTGACACCGCTGAGCCTTATAACACTGCAGGTAACGTGAACAGTGGATTAAATTTGGCAAATTTAAATGCTACATCAGCCGCCAGAGCAAGATTCCAGGAGAACGCAGGTGAGACAGATGATGGTGTTGGCGCCGAGCAAAACGCAGGTGATACCAATACCAACAGAACTGAAA
>CAVVYJ010000004.1:0-104452 GCA_963752495.1 uncultured beta proteobacterium | reverse complement strand
TCTTGCGCGCCGATTTGATAGTAACCATCAAGCTGAAATCTTGGCACTCTGTCTAGACCAGCCAAAACTCGAAGCCACCCCAGTGAATATTTTTGTCGATATGCTTTGCAAGAACAATTAGAACTGGCTTTATTGGCGGAGAGAGAGGGATTCGAACCCTCGACAGAGTTGCCCCTGTGCCACCTTTCCAGGGTGGTGACTTAAACCGCTCATCCATCTCTCCGATAAAAAGCGCTGGAGGCGGATTATAGCCGATGCGGCAAATTAAGACAAAGCAACCGAGCTGTTACTTACCTTTAAGCTGATAGGTATTCACTTCGCCCTTGCCCTTGATTTGGACTAGGCCACGTGCCTCTAGCTTATAGTCTTTTTTAATCAGCTTATAGGTGGCTTCGCTCACTTGAATGCTGTCTGGTATCGCGGTTTGCTCCATACGGCTCGCCATGTTCACTGGGTCGCCCCAAATGTCATAAGCAAATTTTGATGTGCCTATTACACCAGCCACCACTGCACCGCTACTAATGCCCACACGCATTTGTAAATTTTGTCCGGTATGGGTATTAAAATCTGCCAATTCCTGCTGCATCTCTAAAGCAAGTTTGGCAATGATACTAGCATGTCCTTCAAGACTCATTGGCGCCCCACCCACCACCATATAACCGTCTCCAATGGTCTTAATTTTTTCTAAGCCATATTTATCTGCCAGCTGATCAAACCGAGAAAATAGCTGACTTAACAAATCAACTAAATCAGCAGGTGACATAGAAGCGGTGAGTTTTGTAAACCCGACGATATCTGCAAACAAGATGGTCACAGATTCATGACTGTCTGCAATGCGCATATCATTATCTTTTAGACGATTTGCGATTGATTTTGGCAAAATATTTAGTAACAGTTTCTCAGATCTCGCTTGCTCTAAACCAAGCTCATACAAAGTACGCTCTTTCTGACTTTGAAAATAGCGCATCACCGCATACAAAATACAGGCTGTTCCCATAATATTCATCAAGAAAAACGTATCTTTGATGTGTCTTGGAATTGGCAGAGAGTTGCCAACAAATTGATCGTTAAGTTTCCATGAAACAATGGCAAGCACAGCAAATAAAATAAACCAAGACGTGGACTGGCGCGTGCCCAGTATCATCAGCGCGCCGATTGGGCACAAAATGGCCCATATCGCAATACCGCTGGAAGCCTCATAACCGCCTATTGCCCACTGCATAAAGAAAGGCATTACCAACAACATGATTAATTGTGTAAAAGTAATATATTCAAACTTTTTTGAACGGTAAAAAATTAGTAAACTTGCATAAGAAACAATAATGTAGATGTAAGGCACAAGCGCCATGATGGCGTAACCTTCTCCAAGACCTGAAAGTGTATATATCCAAAAAATACATACTAAACTTTCTGCGAATACCAATAAAGTGAGTATCGCCTTGCCTAGAGTATCATCGGTAGGATGGCTTATGTTATGCCAAAATTCACGTGTTGTAATTTTAAAACCTGATGACGGATCTGACATAAGTTAACTGTTTTCACCTCCAAAATTGTATTTTGTTTTTATTGTCGCGAAACTATAACTGATGATGAAAATGTTCGCCAGCGTTTATCTTTAAAATCACTGATAAAAATTGTTTAATGCTTGCTTTACAACGCACTAAGTATTAATGTAGAGGGTGATATTTTACAATGTAATATGCGTCAATATTAAGCAAAAACGCACAATTCTATTGTGCGTAGTAGCGTATGAATCATATTCATAATCTTGGCTAACAGCCAATATCTCTAACTATTAAATATAATTTAAATGAGGAGCACAATATGAGTTTGGAATTACTAAAAGGCATGGGCGTAAAAATTGCATACAAAGCCAAATACGACAACTTTATTGGCGGTAAATGGGTTGCCCCTACCAAAGGCGAGTACTTTGATGTTGTTACTCCAATTACTGGTAAAAACTATACGAAAGCTGCGCGATCCAGTGCTGAAGATGTTGAGTTGGCTTTGGATGCTGCGCACAAGGCTGCTGACGCATGGGGCAAAACATCAACAACTGAGCGTTCTAACATCTTACTTAAAATTGCAGACAGAATTGAAGCTAACCTTGACCTTATTGCCACGGCGGAGACCGTGGACAATGGCAAACCTATTCGTGAAACTGTTAATGCAGACATCCCGCTTTCAGCAGATCACTTCCGTTATTTTGCTGGTGCTATTCGGGCACAAGAAGGTGGCATCAGTGAAATTGACAATGACACCATCGCTTACCATTTCCACGAGCCATTAGGTGTTGTTGGCCAAATTATTCCTTGGAACTTCCCAATTTTAATGGCAGCTTGGAAGCTAGCGCCAGCTTTGGCTGCTGGTAACTGTGTGGTGATGAAACCTGCGGAATTCACACCCATCAGTATCTTGATTTTGATGGAAGTCATTGGAGATTTAGTACCTCCTGGCGTGATTAACATTGTCAATGGTTATGGTCGCGAAGTTGGTGCTCCTCTTGCAAACAGCAAACGCATCGCCAAAATTGGCTTTACCGGCTCGACTGCAACAGGTCGCGCCATTGCTACTGCAGCTGCAAGCAACCTGATTCCTGCAACACTAGAGTTAGGTGGCAAATCACCTAATATTTTCTTTGCAGACATTATGGATGAAGATGACGCATTCTTTGATAAAGCGATTGAAGGCTTAGTGTTGTTTGCATTCAACCAAGGTGAGGTTTGTACCTGTCCATCTCGCGCCATTATTCAAGAATCCATCTACGACAAATTTATGGAGCGCGTGATGCCACGCGTTAAAGCGATTAAACAGGGCAACCCGCTTGACTCAAGCACCATGCTAGGTGCCCAAGCCTCACAAGATCAACTCAATAAAATTATGAACTATATCGATATTGGCAAGCAGGAAGGTGCTGAAGTACTCACTGGCGGCAATCGCAATGTGTTAAGCGGTGACTTGGCAGAAGGCTATTATGTGCAACCAACATTGTTGCGTGGTCACAATAAAATGCGCGTTTTCCAAGAAGAAATTTTTGGGCCAGTACTTGCTGTTACTACGTTTAAGGATGAAGCAGAAGCTTTGGCTATTGCGAATGACACTATCTTTGGCTTAGGTGCTGGTGTATGGAGTCGTAACGGCACTACTGCTTACCGTATGGGTCGTGGTATTAAAGCTGGTCGTGTGTGGACTAACTGCTACCACGCCTACCCTGCACATGCAGCATTTGGCGGTTATAAAGAATCTGGCATCGGTCGCGAAAATCACAAAATGATGCTTGATCACTACCAACAAACTAAAAACTTGCTAGTAAGCTATAACCCAAATAAATTAGGATTCTTCTAATTTTTAGAAGTTAGCTCTAGTGTTATTTGTAAAATCGAGGGGCGGGTTTACTCGCCCCTTTTTTTGGAGTTTAGTATCATGTCAGAACGCGTCTCCGCAACACCTTCAGCAGTTGCATTAATCGACAAACTCACCGAGCAATATGGCCCAATCGCTTTTTTACAGTCTGGCGGTTGCTGCGAAGGCAGTGGTCCACTATGCATGCCTGAAAGCGAGTTTAATGGTAGCGCAGCAGATGTTGTGCTAGGAAAATTAGGTACTCATAAAAATGCCACTTTTTATATGGGCGATAGCCATTTCTCATTTGCCGAGAATATGCACACTATATTAGACGCCAAGCCTGGTTCTAGTGGCTCATTTTCACTCGATTGCGGCACAGGTTTTGCCTTTATTACGAGTGGCCGATTATACAGCGATGAAGAATTAGCAGCGTTACCGCCTGTTGTTCGCATTGGCTACAAATAAGCTAACTAGCTATAAATAATTAGTATGTTTGATTGGGCTATCCGCCAAACTGCTGTAAAATGACGCTCGGCGGGCCTCCCCGCATTGTAAAGTAGCCAACCTGGTCAGATGCGGAAGCAAGCAGCCACAACTACCAAGCAAGTGCCGGGGATAAGGCTCGCCCTTTCTTTTTCTTACGTTGCAATGCACGCGGGATTTTCAGCTAAAATAGCGACATGAGTTATCAAGTGCTAGCGCGTAAATGGCGCCCAAAATCGTTCGAAACCTTAGTTGGTCAGCCACATGTCGTACGCGCGCTTACTAATGCGCTAGAACAGCAACGCCTGCACCACGCTTACTTATTCACAGGTACGCGAGGCGTTGGCAAGACTACTCTCGCGCGCATTTTAGCCAAATCTCTCAATTGCGAAACCGGGATCACCGCCAAACCCTGCGGTGTATGTAACGCCTGCGTGGAAATCGACAAAGGCCGCTTTATTGACTTAATTGAAGTGGATGCCGCCAGCAATACGCAAGTTGATGCAATGCGAGAACTGCTGGAAAATGCGCAATACGCCCCAACTGTGGGCCGCTTCAAAGTTTACATTATCGATGAAGTGCACATGCTCTCAAAAAGCGCATTCAACGCCATGTTAAAAACGCTGGAAGAGCCGCCCGCACACGTAAAGTTTATTCTCGCAACCACAGACCCGCAAAAAGTACCTGTCACTGTTTTGTCACGCTGCTTGCAGTTTAACTTGCGCCAGATGGCAAGCACAACCATTGCCGAATACTTGCTGCAAGTGCTTAATGAAGAAGGAATCCAATCCGAACCATCAGCAATTCAATTAATTTCGCGAGCTGCCGCAGGCAGTATGCGCGATGCGCTTTCGCTCACCGACCAAGCAATCGCTTATGGTAACCAAACCGTCAATGAAGCCGAAGTGCGCAGTATGCTTGGAGCTTTAGATCAAAGCTATCTTTTCGATATACTCCAAGCACTACTTAATAATGACGGCCCCAGCCTAATTGAAAAAGCCAAACAAATGGAAGCACGGAGCCTTTCGTTCGAAGCTGCCCTCAATGATTTGGCAAATCTATTGCACCAAATCGCAATTGCACAAACGGTGCCAACAAGTATTGCTTCTGATTTGCCAGAACGCGCGCTGCTGCTCGATTTTTCGCAAAAAATACCCGCCGACACGCTACAGCTTTATTATCAAATTGCATTACTTGGCCGCCGTGATATTGGTCTGGCGCCCGACGAATTTGCTGGGTTTACCATGAGTCTGCTACGTATGCTGGCCTTCACACCTCAGGAAAAGTTAAGTAGCGTTCATAAACCTGCGAACGAAACCATTAAAATACCGCCGACTCAAGCATTATCGCCAAATGAAAGTCAAAACCAAGCAGAAAGCATGGCTACAACAGCCAGTAACCATGCGGCCTCCAGCCCATCTGAATCAGCACCTTCAAACAAAGTAAATATTGCATTTAATGGCAACTGGCGTGAATTGGTCGAGCAAAATCTTAAGCTCGGCTTGGCGCGCGCCTTGGCACAAAATTGCGAACTAGTAAGTTACGATGAAAACAGCATGACTTTACGCGTGGCAGAAACCCAAAAACACTTAGTTAGCGCGAGCTATCAGGATAAATTATCTAGTGCGATTAACGAATATTTCAGCAAAAAAATTAAGCTCAATTTTGAAATAAATAATGAAGCTAATACGCCTGCCAAACAGAGTGCAAGCGAGAAAGCAGAAGTGCAATCTTCCGCGGAAGCTGCAATTTTGCAGGATAGTTTTGTAAAAGACCTTATGGAAAAATTTGATGCGCAAATTATTCCAAACACCATTAAACCAATTGCTTAAGGGAGAATCACAATGATGAAGGGCGGCATGGGTAATATGATGAAGCAGGCACAGATGATGCAGGCTAACATGCAAAAGGCACAAGCGGAACTCGCAAACGTTGATGTAGAAGGTGTTGCTAGCAACGGCCTTGTAAAGGTAACAATGAGCTGCCGCAATGAAGTAAAACGTGTGCATATTGATGATGCTGCAATGGACGACCGGGAAACATTGGAAGATCTACTGGTCATTGCCTTAAAGGATGCCTCTCAAAAAGCAGAGGCAACTTCTACTGCACACATGAGTCGCTTTATGCCTGCAGGTATGAAATTGCCTTTCTAGCTCTTTAAGTGAAAAATCCCCCAGCTTTAGAACAACTCATTGAGTCCCTGCGCTGCTTGCCTGGCGTAGGTCCAAGATCCGCACTGCGCATGGCTTATTATCTGCTGCAGCGCGACAGGAAAGGCGCGAATGCTCTTGCGCTCGCTTTGAGTAATGCGTTAGAAACCGTAGGGCATTGCCAGCTCTGTAACAATTTTAGTGAACAACCCATTTGCCCGTTGTGTGCCTCAGATAAGCGTGAAACCTCACTTCTGTGCGTAGTCGAAATGCCTACAGATGTGATGATGCTGGAACAAACACAATCCTACGACGGGCTTTATTTTGTGCTAATGGGGCGTTTATCGCCATTAGACGGCGTTGGTCCTAAAGAAATCAATCTGGATAAACTCCTCAAACGTGCACAGAATGGAACGGTTAAAGAAGTTATTCTAGCCACCAATTACACGGTGGAAGGTGAAGCTACCGCACACTACATCAGTGAATTGCTCCGAGCTAAGAGTATCTCTGTGAGTCGCATCGCGCGAGGCTTGCCTATGGGTGGGGAGATTGAGTACGTGGACTCTGGGACGTTAGCACAGGCATTGATGGAACGCAGAGGTATCAATTAAAAAAGCAGATCCTCCGCACGACAAGTTAAATCAAACTTAAAATTTCTTGTGGCGTAACAATTAAGCTATCTGCGCCCCATTCCTGAGGCTTGTCTGTTTTAGCAATATATCCGAATAGCGCAACTGCGGTCTTCATGCCTGCAGCCTTACCAGCCTCGATATCACGAGCAGCATCGCCAATATAAATACAGTTTTCTGGTTTTACTTGAGCTTTGCTACAAGCCAACAAAAGCGTCTCTGGCGAGGGCTTTGGATTGATCGCGTCATCCCCACTAATCACACAAATCGCACGTTGGTTTAAACCCATACTACTCACCAAAGGTTGTGTAAAGCGACGTGGTTTATTAGTGACAATTCCCCAGTTAACTTTTTGTTTTTCAATAGATTTCAGTACTTCACTCATGCCATCAAAAAGTCTTGGTGAACGCGTAAATACTTGATCATAAAGTTCTAGATATTCATCACGCAAGGCTAAGAAATTTGTATCCTCTGGCGTTAGCCCAAACCCCAAGCCGATTAAACCGCGCGAGCCATGCGAGGCAAATGGGCGTATTGTTGCATCTGAAAGCCTCGGTTTGCCATGTCTTTCAAGCAGCAGATTAAGCGCATAACCTAAATCCGGCGCGGTATCTACCAACGTGCCATCGAGGTCAAAAAAAACAGTATTAATCATTTGGTAAAATGCATGAGGTAGTTCACCGAGACATCATCGCCCAGTTTGTACTGTTGCGTAATCGGGTTGTAACTCATCCCAATTTCACTCTCAAGAGTCAATCCTGCGACCCTAGCCCAGCCTGCCAGTTCTGAGGGTTTGATAAATTTAGCGTAATCATGCGTGCCACGCGGAAGCATATTCAGCAGATATTCTGCACCAATTACAGCAAATAAATATGACTTTGGATTACGATTAATTGTTGAGAAAAAAACGTGTCCGCTAGGCTTAACGAGCATAGCACAGGCTTTTATAACACTAGATGGGTCTGGCACGTGCTCTAACATCTCTAAACATGTGACCACATCGAATTTTTCAGGATTATCTTCTGCGAACTTTTCTACAGCAACACGTTGGTAATCTACAATTATTCCGCTTTCCAAACTATGTAGTTGTGCCACTTTTAATGCCTTTTCGCCTAAATCAATTCCAGTGACTTTTGCACCCATAGCCGCCATAGATTCAGATAAAATTCCGCCCCCACAACCCACATCCAGCACAGTTTTTTCTGTTAGCGAAACTAGATTGTCAATGTAGTTAAGACGTAAGGGGTTGATATCATGCAGCGGTTTAAATTCGCTGGTCTTATCCCACCACTTATGTGCTAACTCACTGAATTTATTTAGCTCTGCTGGATCAAAATTTGAAGTTTTAGTCATTTAAATTCACTCACTTTTGGCTGCCATTTTCCTACAATTTCTGTTAGTTCCTGCGGTTCTACGCCACTAAAAACACCGCGGCCTTCAGCTGGTTTGTGGTATTTCAAATCGCCACCAACCCAAACATGGCTCACATGCTCACGCCCAGCCGCGTAGACCAAATGCGAAACAGGATCAAAGCATGGCTGCAGTTCAACATCCGATACTCTAACTGCCACAAGGTCGGAAAATTTCCCTACTTCTATCGACCCAATTTTATCATCCATATTAAGTGCCCTAGCACCGTTAATTGTCGCCATCTCCAATGCCTGATGCGCTGAGATTACTGATGCATCGCCACTTTGACCTTTTGCCAGCAAAGCTGCCAAGCGCATTTCTGTAAATACATCTAAACGATTGTTGCTCGCAGCACCATCTGTGCCCAACCCGATATTAATACCCGCATGCGTATATTCGGCAACCCTTGCAACACCAGAAGCCAATTTCAAATTTGAGCTAGGACAATGTGCAATACTGCATTTTTGTTCCGCGAGTAATTTAATTTCCGCTTGATCTAAATGAACGCAATGAGCAAGCGTAAGGTTTGGGCCCAATAAACCGAGATTTGCCAAACGTGATAATGGGCGCAAGCCATATGTCTGCTCACTAAAGTTAATCTCTTCCTGTGTTTCATGCAGGTGCGTATGTACCCCAATATTCACCTGCTCGGCCAGTGTAGCTATACGCTCAAAAGTCCTATCAGAAACAGTATAAGGCGCGTGTGGTGCAAAACTAAAACTAATTAACGGCTCTTCTCTCAGATGGTCTCGGGCATTCAAGCCTTGTTGTATATAACCATCTGCATCATTTGCATATTGTGTGGGAAACTCCAGTACTACCAGCCCTAAATTTGCACGCATGCCGATTTTTATGCTGGCTTCTGCTGACGATTCCGGATAAAAGTACATGTCGTTAAAAGTGGTAATACCACCACTTAACATTTCCGCACAAGCAAGCAAAGTCCCGTCTTTAACAAAATTGGGTGAAACCAGTTTTTTCTCAGCAGGCCAAATATGTTTTTCTAGCCATGGCATCAGCGGTACATCATCCGCAAGGCCGCGCATAAGGCTCATCGCGGCGTGTGTGTGTAGATTAACAAGGCCAGGAATCAATACATGCTCATCCAAGTTAACATTTTCTGTTGTTTGGTAGCTCTCGTGCGCAGCAGAAATGGAGCAGATATCAATGATTTGCCCAGCTTGAACGACAACAGCATGATTTTCCAAAAGCGTGTTACTTGGCACTGCTGGCCACACCCAGCGCGCACTTAGGATTAAATCGACTTGTTTTTTCATTTGTCTATTATAAGGTGCAGATAATAAAAAACCCCGCATCTGCGGGGTTTTTTATTAAACTTAAACTATCTAATTACATGCAACCAGCTTCTTTTTTGCCTTCGGCTTGAATCGTCACACGGCGGTTAGGCTGTAAGCAAGAAACTAATTTCTTAGTTGCTTTGTTACCAGCACACTCAACAACTGGCTCAGACTCACCTTTACCAACGGCCTCGATTAACGAACCATTTACACCTTGTGCAATTAAGTAGTCTTTAACTTGATTTGCACGACGCTCTGAAAGTTTTTGGTTGTAAGCGTCTGAACCAATGCGGTCAGTATGGCCAGTTACAACAACCACTGTAATTTCAGGGTTTGCTTTGATTTTTGCTGCCGCATCTTCTAAAGCTGCCTTACCTTCATCTTTCAAATTAGCCTTGTCAAAACCAAACAGTTTTTCTGCGCCAACAGTGATGGTATCCATCTTAGGCGTACATTTAACTGGCTCTGGAGCTGGAGCTGGCTCAGGTGCTGGCTCAGGAGCCGCAGCCACTGGTGCCGGCTCAGGAGCAGCTTCTGCTACTACTGGTGCTGGAGCACCGAAACGGAATACACCACCTAAGTTCAACAAGGTATTTCCGATTGAACCAGAATCTGAAACTTTCTCGCCTGTAGCTAAATCAGTAATCTCTGCTTTTGCTCTACTCCATTGATGGCGAACATCAGCTTGCAGACCGAATGAATCAGAGAATAAATACTGTGCGCCTAGACCGAGACTAGCCATCCATGATGTTTTGGATTTATCACTGATATCAAAGCCAGCAGGCATTGAATAATCAATATCGTTACGTGTAGCACCTAAACCTGCAAGCAAGAATGGGCGGAATTTATCACGGCTAAACATGTATAAGGCATCTAAGCCAAGCTGTGTTGACTTATATTTGCCACCGACACCTGGAATGCCTGTGTCTTCGCTTGCGCGGTTGTAACCTAAACGACCTTGCAAGTCCCAGCTAGGGCTCAACTCTTTACCAATCGCAATAAAACCACCACCACCGTTATCAGCATCTAAATCGCTATCTGTGTTCATATAGCTAATGCCAGGCACCGCGTACCATGCGCCACGGTACATGTCGTCAGCTTGCGCTGCAAAAGCTGAAAGGCTAAGCGCTGCCGCAACTGCCAGACCCATTAAATTCTTATTCATTGTGTAACTCCTCGTTGATAAATCTTGTAAGCAAACATCCACATACGAACTATACTTAATCCAACCTAACTATGCAACGCAAAACCCAAGCTTTTTAGGTTCTTAGCCGCTCCAATGTTGTGTTTGAGCAACATATTCTTCACTTCTTGCACTTTTGTGCGATTTAAAGTTGATTTTCGCACATTACCTTCACAAACACCACCGCGCATTCCAATAAATGTAGGCTTAAAGGCTATTAACAAATCAATATGTAGTATATTTAACGATCCTGCAATACCTGAAATGAGTTCATTTTCACGTGACTTTTCTATAAAGCGAAAAATACCCTTTTCGGATTGATGTTCAAGTAAAGAAACCTGCTTGGTTTGTGTGTCCAGCATTACGCCATAAAAGCCGGTTCGCTGTAAAATTGGGAATAGCTCAAAATCCACTTCCCCATCCCCAAAAAAAACTGCAACAATTTTGATATTACTCTTTGTAAGTTTTTGTATTTCAATAAAAAATTCGTCTATATAGAAAAAATCACTGATGGCGATTTTAATGATATCGATGCCTGAATCCGCGCGCATTTGAATGTTCTGACACAACGCCTTTATCGAGGCATGTTCCTCACCCGCAGTCGCGCTTAAAACTACTCGACCATCAATAGCCTCTACTATTTCCGCAGTCATTTGCATATCTAACGCGCCAAGCGCGCCGACATTAGGATCTTTTAGATCAATCACGTCTGCACCTGCGTGCAGCGCCAAAATTGCTTCCTGCGTATTTTTAACGCTGATTAGCAGCTGTGTCATGCATTGCTTTCCAAGTAATAATGTTCGATTTTTTCAATAAGCCAACCCCACGCTTCCAGCTCCCGGTCACCGGCAGTTTTATCAATGGCAATTTTTAAATAAGTGAGCTCAGCTTCTATTTTTTCTCGTGGCAGCATATGCAGGCGGCTCGCAAGTACCGCCAACTCAATCACTGCAGCCTGGGCACGGTTAAAGCCCTTAAACGGCCCGTGTGTAACGTGATGTACCGTCTTAAACATTAGCTGCGGACGTGTTTCATTTTCAATCACGTCTACAAGCGCCAGCTCGCGGTGCGCCAATGCACTCTCTAGCACGAAAGCCATTGATTTTACTTGCTTTTTTTAATGACCAATTGCGCCTACCAGTTAACGCGCCAGCGAACACACGCACATCATCGGTCAGATTCAACGTCGCGGCCTTCTGTGCAAGCAGGTTATCCAAACTGCCCGAAGGTCTGAAAGGTGCAATCACCACCATACCCATCACGTTCACGCACCCCAAACGGCGCGATATGCGGCTCTCCGTCTGCATTTGTGGAAATCACAATCGTCTCATAAATCATCTCAGCAGGTGACGTGATTGTCGTCATTTACTCGCCTTCAACTTAGCTTGCTTTTCTTTGATTGAAGCTTCGCGGTGAGCCGTTTTAGGTACCCTAGAATCTGCATTTGCACCCGCATGGATATTGGCGCCCCAAGCAAGCTCTTCATCCTGCACATAACGCTTACCCAACTGATGCGCAATTTGTGCGCGTGCCAGCTCTACGCCCAAATAGAATGCGTGTGAAGCGTCGTTATTCACCCCGAGACCCGCATAAAACTTGAAAGGATCGACTTCTAATTGGTGACCGTCGCGGTTAAACACGTGCACACCCGCTTCGCTGATCATAATACGAAAACTCGGGTCTTTAATTTGCGCCGCCATTTCGGCGATTTCGTCTTTGCTGTACGAAAATGGTTTGCGGTCGTGCAGGCCGTTCAAGCCCGTCGTGTAGCCGCGCGGCAGCCTGCTATCTTGTTTTGCGCGATACATCACGCGGCGCGCGACATCGGCCTCGGCGATCGCATTCACCGCATGTGGACTCACTGAGGTCGCCAGCACCGCGTTCAAGTCCAACTCACTAATCAGTCCAAATAAAATTGCGTTAATGCCTGTTGTATCCGCATCGGTCAACTCAGTCACGTTGCCGATGCCCATCATAATTTGTATATCTGGATATTTTTTGCGTAGCTTGTGGTAGCGTACAATTGAATCACGTCAACCCAAAATGAATCGGGTCCAGAATCGGATCGGCGATGAATTTTTTACCTTTTTTTAAACAAATTTCAATGGCGCGATAAAGCGATGCCAAATTACCCGGCTTGCTAGGAATCAATACAGGCGTGCTTTTCACGGCATCGGCAATCCACAGCGTTTTTTCGGTCAAACTCAATAAATAATCCGCACCTGATTTTCCCGCCAGCAACAATTCGTCCGTGTTCATGCTATCCACGCTCACCTCAAAACCTGCATTTTTCAATGCTTTAATTGCATCAACCAAATGTGCAAAAGGTTTATTGGGCAAGCAGCCCAAATCAATCACGTTCGCGCCTTGCGCCTTGAATTTATTGGCTTTCTCTACAATTTGCGGTACAGTTAAATCAGGGGCATCAACGATTTCTGCAAAGATTTTCACATTGTGCTGACTCAAATCAGGTGTTTTACCACCCTGCCCGAAATACTGCGGCAAATCTTTCAAGTCTTCTGGCCCGCGCTCTACGGGAATGCCGTATTGGCGGTGCAATTGGCTCAAATCTCCCTGACAAAGTCCGGGCAAAATCATTTTCTTTGCATCTCCGGTATTTTTCAAGCGTCGTGCAATCATTTCCGGCGTCATCAGCGCTGCAACCGAAACGCCAATCTGCTCAACGCGGTATTTGAATACGGGGGCTTTGGGGTCTGCCTGAATTTGCGTAAGAGTTTGATGCAAGCTTTTTTCGGCCAGCTTGCCAGTAACAAAAAGCAGCTTGTCAGCCTTGCTCATTTTCCCTGAATGACGCTGAGACGCGCCTCTATATTAGTTCGTAGGCTAGCCATATCATCGACGACCGTGGTCGCTTCAAAAGTTGCCAGCTTTTGCCGTTATCCAAATCAATGTGACGCGGATACACTTTAACCATGTTGTCGCGCGGCGCTTCGGATTCGATATGACCAACTTCCGGCTCGGGCTCAGTATCGCACGCAAACATGATACTCGGTACGCCGCGTTTTGCCGGCCTGCGCGTAAACATTGGTCACCAGCGTATCGGAAATCCGCACGCCATTTTGGCGACGGTGTTGGATGTGGCGGGCGCAATGACAACGGTGTGATATGCACCATAGTAAAACAACTCCACCGGCACGCTACTGGCAGTTTTGTCTTGATAAACGCGCTCCACTATTGTGCTGAAAGCCATACTGCTTCAGGATTTCCGCCGCCGCCTTGCTCAAAAACAATATCCACGTAGGCAATGTGTTTGCATGATATCGATGCACTCGCGCAGATAATGCCCGGAACCGGTGATGGCCCATGCGAGACGTTGTTTGTTTGAATTAGACATTGTGCTTAATCTATCACAGAAAGCATCTATCTCAGACTTTAAGCAAAAGGATGCTGGATCACTATTGTTTCATCCCGCTCAGGCCCCGTCGAAACAATCGCAATCGGCACACCACATAAAGCTTCCAGACGTTTTAGGTAGTTTTGTGCATTTTTCGGCAAGCCTTCCCAAGTTTTAACGCCAAATGTCGTTTCTTGCCAACCTGAAAGCCGCTCCAGTATTGGTTTGCAGCGTGCCACATCATCGGCGCCAATCGGCAACATATCAATCACTTTGCCATCCAGCTCGTAGCCTGTACAAATTTCCAGCGTATCGATACCATCTAACACGTCAAGTTTGGTAATACACAAGCCTGTGAGACCATTAATACGCGCTGAACGACGCAACGCAGCGGCATCAAACCAGCCGCAGCGACGTTTACGCTTAGTGACTGTGCCTATTTCCTGCCCTTTATTCGACATTTGATAACCTGGGCAACCTTCAGTTTCGATATCCAACTCGCTTGGGAACGGCCCACCACCAACGCGCGTGGTATATGCCTTGGTAATGCCCAGCACATAATGCAGCATATTGGCGCCCACACCCGTGCCGCCGCTCGCTTGGCCTGCAATACAATTACTGGATGTCACATAAGGATAAGTGCCGTGATCAATGTCTAACAGTGTACCTTGCGCACCTTCAAACAATAGATTTTCGCCTCTGTTGTTAGCCGCATAAAGCTCTGCAGAAATATCTGCAATCATCGGCTTTAAAGCAATTGCGTGCTGCATGCTGGCATCATATTGCTGATTAAAATCAACCGCTTGTGCACCTAGGTAATTTGTCAGCACAAAATTGTGATAATCCATTACTTCGCGCAATTTTTCCGCAAAGCGTTCAGGATAAAACAAATCGTAAACACGCAACGCACGGCGCGCGACTTTATCTTCGTAGGTCGGGCCAATTCCTTTGCCCGTGGTGCCGATTTTTACCGCGCGCTTGGCTTCACGCGCGGTGTCGAGCGCTACGTGATGGCTGAGAATGAGCGGGCAGCCAGAACTCACTTTTAGGCGGCTTTTGACTTCTAGCCCTTTGATTCCGTTTTGGCCTTCTTCTAAGGTTTTGATTTCAGAAAGTAAATGCCCAGCATCTAGCACCACGCCATTGCCGATGTAGCAGTTGACGTTATCGCGCACAATGCCCGAAGGAACTAGATTGAGCTTGTAGACACTTTTGCCTACAACCAGTGTATGGCCTGCGTTGTGGCCACCCTGAAAGCGCACCACACCTTGGGCGTGATCAGTCAGCCAATCGACGATTTTACCTTTACCTTCATCGCCCCATTGCGTACCAATGACTACAACATTCTTTGCAACATTTTTTGCCATATTTTCCTAAATCTTTTCCACTTGCCATGCACCATTTTTTTGCACAAGTTTTCTGTCGCAATTGAGTTCATTCAGTTGTGTTTTAACATTTGGTAATTCTTGCACCACAATTTGTCCTTCTGCACGCAAAGTCTCTATTTTTTTGAGCATCTCAGCATCTTCGCCGGCAGGCGCTAAAATCGCTTTAGGTAAGTTAGGCAAGGGCAATGCGGTAACGACGCCACGCAAATCTAAACTAAAGCCTGTCGCAGGGCGTGCACGTCCAAACGCTTGACCTACCTCATCATAACGCCCGCCCAGCGCCAATGGGCCTGCGTAGCCCTGCGCATAAGCCGCAAAAACGATGCCGCTGTGGTAGTGATAACCACGCAGCTCACCTAAATCAAAACCAACCTGTACATTTAAATCGCCAAGTTTTGCGGCAACCGCACGTAAATCTTTTAGTGCTTTGCTAATAGCAGGTAATTGCGGCAAGATTTTTTCTGCTTGCTGCAAAATTGCTACATCGCCGTTCAAATCGGTCAAGCTAATTAGTGCCTGTTGAATTGATTTATCTAATGATTTCGCAAGCTCAGCCACTGCAGCCTTATCTTTGCTTTGCAGCGCAGCATAAAGTGCATTTTCTAAATCCTGATTGATTTTTCCCGCTTCAACTAGACTCTCGAAAATTGCAACATGACTAAAATCTATGTGCAATGTTTTAAGGCCCAGCAACTGCAAGGCTTTAATCATCAACCGTTGGATTTCAATGTCACTTTCAATCCCGGCGTGGCCGAACAACTCCGCGCCTAATTGTAGCGGCTCACGTGTACGCGCAAGGCCGTCTGGCTTGGTGCGTAGCACCGTTCCTGCATAACAAAGGCGTGACACCCCCTCAAAATTGAGCATGTGAGCATCAATTCGCGCGGCTTGCGGCGTCATATCTGCACGCGCGCCCATCAATCTACCAGTAAGTTGATCTACCACTTTAAAAGTTGCGAGATCAAGATCACTGCCAGTGCCGGTGATAAGGGATTCCAAATACTCCAGTGTTGGCGGAATCACATACTGATAGCCATTCACAGCAAATAAATCTAAAAGCTGGCGACGCAAAACCTCTATGCGCGCGGCTTCCGCGGGCATCACATCTTCAATAAACTCAGGGAGTAACCAGTTTTGCATAGCAGTATTATACTTGCAAACTAGTAAAACGGCCTAGACGTAAGCGCTACTAGCGACTCAAAAATAGTTAGCAACAAACCACCAGCAATAGACACCACACCAACGAAGCGTAGCTGACCATCTTTGAGCTGAATCATACGTCTGAATGTTTCCCGCCAGGCTTGTGGTGCTACAAAAGGCAAAAGGCCTTCAAAAACAAGCATCAGGCCAAATGCGGCGAATAATGTATCATTCATACGAAACTATCGAAGCGTTAGATTCAATTAAACTATTTTCTACCATCCGCGCCGCGCATATATTTAAAGAACTCTGAGCTTGGATCCAACACCATCACATCAGATTTGCTCTTGAAGCTATTTTTATAGGCTTCTTGGCTGCGATAAAATGCATAAAACTCTGGGTTCTTGCCATAGGCATCTGAATAAATTTCTGCGGCTTTAGCGTCACCTTCACCTTTGGTTTTCTGTGCATCGCGAAATGCCTCAGCGATAATAACTTCACGTTGCTTATCCGCATCAGCGCGAATTTTTTCAGACGCCGCAGAACCTTCCGAGCGCAATTGGTTTGCAATACGTCTGCGCTCCGCAATCATACGATCAAAAACTGACTTACTGATTTCTTCAGAGTAGTCTACGCGTTTTAAACGCACGTCCACTACCTGAATCCCAATTTGACGCGCCTCTTTATCTGCTTTCACACGCAAAGTATTCATCACAACCTCACGTTCGCCCGCAATCACATCGTGCACAGTACGCTTGCCAAACTCGTATCGTAATCCCGCATTAACAACTTTAGACAACCGATCCTCTGCCGCAGCTTCGCCACCTTCTTTAAACGAAACATAATACCTAGCAGGGTCAATAATGCGCCATTTGATAAACGAATCTACCAACATATATTTATTTTCGCTGGTATTAAATTTGGCTGCTGCTTCCCAATCAAGCGTAACGATACGTTTATCAAACAATTTCACATCGTCCACTAGGGGCACTTTGAAATAAAGGCCAGGTTCTTTTTTTACAGAAACAATCTCGCCCAATCTAAACACCAGTGCGTATTGACGCTGATCGACAGTAAATGCAGACATGGTAAGCAATACCAACAAAGCAATAACCCCAACGATAGTTAATCCGATATTTTTCATGTTAGCGCCCTTCCCTGTCGCGGCTCAGCGTCTGTTCTGGTGCTGGCTCGTTACCGTTGCTGCTCGCACTTGCCGCAGTTTGGTTTACATTTACTGACTTAGGCGAAGCTTTTGTCGCCTCCATCAATTTATCCAATGGCAAATAAAGCAGGCTATTACCGCCTTTTTGATCGACAAGCACCTTGCTGGTGCTCGATAAGATTTGTTCTTGCGCATCAAGATACAAACGCTGGCGGGTCACTTCTGGCGCTTTTATGTATTGCGCCAAAACTAGTTCGAAGCGGTTTGCATTACCTTTTGCCTCATTCTCAACTTTTAGTTTATAACCTGCCGCTTCTGCTGCCAAACGCGACGCATTACCACGCGCTTTAGGGATCACATCGTTAGCATATGCTTGGCCTTCGTTAATTTGACGTTGATAGTCTTGATTAGCACGGTTCACATCCTCAAAAGCCTCTTGTACTTGCTCGGGCGGTTGTGCACTTTGTAGTGAAACACTGGTGATTTTTACGCCTGTCTTGTAACTATCTAAAATCGACTGCATACGCTCCGAAGTGTCTGCCAAGCCTTTTTGCAGCAAATCATCCAGCTTGTTTTTACCTACCACTTCGCGAATCGCGGTTTCAGCAGCCGACATCACCGCACCACCATCGCCTTCTACACTGCGGTTATTAAACAGAAAGTCTTTGGCGTTTTTAAGGTTATATTGCACAGCAAACTGCAAATCAATGATGTTTTCATCTTCTGTCAGCATTAAGCGCCTCTCTCGGCACCTTAGTTTTGCCCCCAGCACCATCACCATTGCTTCTGTAACCCACTTCTAACCGACGTACTTGCTCCATATTGACCACTTCGACAGATTCAAATGGAAACGGCCAGTGCCAGCGCGGCCCGGGCTCTGTGGTTTGTGTGTATTTACCAAACTTCTGTTCTACTCCCAATGAGCCTTGGTCTACAATATAGAAACCGGTAGCCATCCATATGGCAAACACCAGCCCAATAATAGGCAGAATCGGCAAATCTAATGATTTATCGTCATTCGGCGTATTATTGTTATTGTTCCCGCCACTTTTGCCAAACAACCTATTGATTTTTTGGCTTAAATCACGAAAAACTTCGTCTAGATCCGGCGGACCTTCATTGTTACGTTGCGCCCATGCAGGAAGCTTCATATTTTTATACTCCAGAACTCAATCTTATTAACTTAGGCGTAAGCACTTTCTTGGGTGCTTAACTCTTTTAAATACTGCTGATGCTCTTGTAGCGCTTGCCTGATAAATTCCATACCAGCGCCTGTCTTAGCAGAAACTCGAATTCTGCAAATTCTACCATATTCGTCACGATCAAAACCCGCCTCACAATCGAGCCTGTCAATTTGATTTAAAATCAAAATCTGCGGCACTTTTGCTGCGCCAATTTCTTGCAGAACCAGATTCACTTGACTAATCTGTGCCTCGCGGTTTGTGCTTGCCATATCCACCACATGCAAGAGTAAATCGGCCTGCACCGCTTCTTCCAGTGTTGCACCAAAAGCTTCAATCAAGGTTGTCGGCAAATGCTTGATAAAACCAACCGTGTCTGAAATCACCAGCGTACCGCCACCTGAATGATAACTCTCACCCAAATACATTTTGCGCGATGTGGTATCTAGCGTTGCAAATAGCTGGTCTGCCGCGTACACACCAGACTGCGTTAAGCGGTTAAAAAGTGTGGACTTCCCTGCGTTGGTATAGCCCACCAGCGACACGGTCATCGTGTTTGAACGCTTACGCGCCTTGCGCTGCATACCCCGCTGTTGCTTGAGTTTTGCCAGTTTCTCGCGTAACTGTTTCACACGCACCCCAAGCATCCGCCTGTCGAGCTCCAATTGCTTCTCGCCTGGGCCGCCACGCACGCCAATGCCGCCTTTTTGTCGCTCCAAGTGCGTCCAGCCTCTTACTAACCTTGTCGATAAGTGCTCTAATTGCGCAAGCTCAACTTGTAGCTTGCCCTCATGACTTTTTGCACGCTGTGCAAAAATATCCAAAATCAAGCCAGTTCTGTCTAACACTTTGGCTTGTAAATGGCGCTCTAAATTACGCTGTTGTGAAGGGCTTAAATCGTGATTAAACGCAACCAGTTGGCTATCGGTCGCTTCTAGCATGGCCTTCAGTTCATCGGCTTTGCCACTACCAATAAAAAGTTTTGCATCTGGAGTATTTCGCTTGCCTTCAAGTGTGGCGCGCACCTGCATACCAGCCGACGTAACTAACTGACGCAGCTCTTGCAGACTTTCTTCATAATCTGGCTCGCCAAAATCCACACTCACCAATACTACCGCGCCATTAGATGCGACGTTTTTTACTGAGGGATTAGCTAACGTGTTCTCACCGTAACCAGAAGGCCTAACAGACAAGTTTTATTCGTCCTCGTGCTCAGGCAATGTCATGTTCACAGCACGTGCAGGCACAATAGTGGAGATTGCATGTTTGTATACCATTTGTGTGACTGTATTTTTGAGCAGAATCACATACTGATCGAAGGAATCCACCTGACCCTGCAGTTTGATACCGTTCACCAGATAGATAGACACTTGCACGTGTTCTTTGCGAAGGGCGTTTAAGAATGGATCTTGTAACATTTGTCCTTTATTGTTCATTTTTTGCTCCTTTTGTAGTTGTAGTAATGTGGAGGTGGTCTTTTATAAAAAATCTCGCCTTACTTATGACTATCATTGCGCCTTTTTGTTCGCATTTCAAGTGCTAAAACACGATTTTTATAGATGTTTTTATTTCAGGTAGTTTTCCATGCGATTTATTGTCTCTTGCTTGCCTAAAAGCACCATCACCTGATCAATGCTTGGTGACTGTGCAATTCCAGTAAGCATCACACGAAGCGGCATCGCAACTTTGGGAAACTTAAGTGTATATTGCGTAACAACACTGTTAATCGCCTCATGAACAGCCTCGACAGTCCAGTCAATCTTGCTCAAATTTTCACTCAGCGTTTTGATTACAGGCAAAATGTCTGGCGTGATGTGCTTTTCTACATCCGCCACATTTGCTTGAGGTAACACATAAAAATACGCAATATCAGCGGCAAGCTGGTTTAAGTTGTTTGCACGTTCACGATAAAGCGCCAGCACATCTTCAAGCTTAGGTGACGCCTGTACCTTTACGTCTAACTTAGCCAAACGTTGCGTGATATCTCCAGCAAGCGCATCCAGATTAGCCTCTTTAATATAATGCGCATTGAGCCAATTCAATTTTTCCGTATTAAATTGTGCTGCAGAGGGTGTGATATGATTCAAATCAAACCACTCACAAAACTGCTTCATGCTAAACACTTCTTCATCGCCATGGCTCCAGCCTAAGCGTGCAAGATAATTGAGCACCGCTTCCGGCAAATAGCCATCATCATGATATTGCATCACACTCACCGCACCGTGGCGTTTCGATAGCTTTTGTCCGTCTGGCCCCAATATCATAGAAAGATGCGCATATTGGGGAACCGTCGCACCAAGTGCTTGCAGCATATTGATTTGGCGTGGCGTATTATTCACATGGTCATCACCACGAATCACTTGCGTTACGCCCATTTCCCAATCATCCACGACCACGCAAAAATTGTAAGTCGGCGTGCCGTCACTGCGGGCAATGATCAAATCATCCAGTTCGGCATTAGCAAACTCGATGTGTCCTTTCACCAAGTCATCCCAAGCCACCACACCAGTTTGCGGGTTTTTAAAGCGCACCACTGGTTGAATGTCAGCCGGAATCGGCGGCAAACTTTTACCCACTTCAGGACGCCATCTGCCATCGTAGCGAGGTTTTAAACCTTGCTGCATTTGGCTTTCACGTAGCGCATCCAGCTCCTCTTTACTGCAATAGCATTGGTATGCAGTGCCCGCGTCCAGCATGGTTTGCAGAACCTTTTTGTAGGTATCCATGCGCTGCATTTGATAAAACGGACCTTCGTCATAATCCAGTCCCAACCATTCCATCCCGTCTAGTATGGCTTGTACAGCTGCTGGCGTACTGCGTGCCACATCGGTATCTTCGATACGCAAAATAAACTTGCCATGATTTTTTTTAGCAAAGGCCCAAGAAAAAAGCGCGGTTCGGGCACCGCCAATATGCAAAAAACCTGTGGGACTAGGCGCAAAACGGGTACGTACAGTCATGAGAAAACAGCTTTAGACAAAAAGTTAAATTCTACCATGCAACGCAAGGTGTGATTTTACAATAAGAAAATTTAATAAAAAAATAGATAATGCTTGATTATTCAATGATTTATTATTATATTTTAATTAATGTTATTAAAATATGATTTAACGACAAAGTGTTAGATAAAATTATCGCTTCGGTTTCAATCAAATGAAAAATATTTTTCAACAAATTTTTAATGCCAAAGCTGAAAAAGAATCCAAAAAACTAACCTCCTGGGTGGGCGAGCTGGCAGAGATGGACGACATCGATGCACTGAAATTTTCCACACAAAAACTCTCGCAACTCTTCGAAGAACACGAACTAAACACACAGCAAAAACTTGATTTAATCTTGGAAATTGAAGAGCTCAACCAGCCTCGTTTAGAGAAGTTAGCAACGCAATTTGTCAATGTCGCCAATATGCGTCAAGAGTTAGAAAGTAGAATGGGCGAAGCCTGCTACCTTTATTGTCGGCAGTCATACATCTGCCATCTTAAGCTCATCGAACTTGTCATTAACCCTGATAAATTCAAGCTGGAAGGCAATCAGCCCGTGCTAGTTCTGGCACGCGCAATCAACGCTGCTTTTGTAATGTCTAAATGGCGGATGTTCATGCAACAAAATCCGCCAACCAAAGTATGGTTACAAACCTATATGCTTTATAAAATTGCACACAAGCAAAATTTACTTAACACGCCGATTGAGTTGTTTCCGTTAAGTCCAAGCACCACACTGTCCGCATTTATCGTTCAAATTTGCATGCTAGGTGAGTTGTTGCAGGTAAGCATGCAGAAATATCATATTGAAATTGCGGCAAAACTTTTGAGTGCTTGGCTCACGCGTGCTTACATCAGTACCAAATACACGCCTGAACAATACTTATTTTTTGTTGATATCGAGCGTGATATTCCCGCCAAGCGTATGCGCAATTTTGAACCAAACGAAGATTGTCGTTATTGGGAACTGGACGATTTTGAAAAACAAATGCAAGTGGCCATTACAGTTTCTGATCGAGGAGAAATTCCCGAGAGCTTGGTTTTTGCAAAAATTGACAATGTTAAAAAGTTAAACGAGACATTGAATATCCTGCACTCGGAATGGAAAAAGCTACAGTATGTGAGACAGCGCCGCAGAGAAACGCGCGAAGCGACACTAAAATACGCAAAAGTTAATGCGGGCATTATCGATATTTGCAATCAAGTATTGCATGCGAATCAAATTAATAACGGTTTAAGAATGGCCAAACAAGGGAAATCTTTAGATGAGCTATTACGTGGTCATACCGTTTTAAAACAAAACAGTAACCTTAATGTAACGAGTGGCTCTCTGGATACTTGGATTATTACCGATCAAAGCAGCCAAGGGCTAGGTGCACGCGTAAACAAATATGCCAATATCCTGGCAAGACCAGATAAGCTGATTGGGTTGGTGATGGATGATGAGCCAGGCAAAGTAATTATTGGTGTAATCAGAAGTGCTAAACCTACGCAAGGCAACCAGCTTAAAGTGGGCATCGAAATCATTTCGCATCAAGCCATTTGGATGCAACTGCAACCGGCACAAGAAAATAACTCATTTTTGGATACCATTTCAGAAATCAATGTTCAGCACCGCGGCTCGCCAATCGACACCGGCATGTTCTCTGGCATTTACCTACCAAAAGAAGAAGGTTTAGCGGATGAATCAAGCTTACTATTACCTAAAATAAATTTTCGTCCCAATGCTAAATATGTCATTCATATGTCTGGCAAGGTAAGGCGCGCCGACTTGAGCGTACCGACCAAATCTCAAGATGATTGGGTAAAAATTGCCATTCCATTTTAGAAAAACACTATTGTATTGAATCGTAACGTTGCTATAATCGCCCGATGATTCAACGTCGCCTGCTCTCCTTTATATTTATATTGCTATTTGCTTTCGCGCAACAGCAAGCATTGGTGCACCCTTATGTGCACTTGGCAAGCGAGCAAGGAAGCACCTCTCAAGAAAGCTCTACAAACGACAAGCACGGTCAAACGCATTCTGAGGTTTGTGCAAAATGTATCACACTTGCCAGCATCGGCTCAGCTGTTAGTTCAGATGCGCCTAGCATCCATGTTTTACCCGCAACCTTCGAGCTTGCTTACAACGTTTTCAAGACGTTTTTCTCGACCGCTTACAGCACTTATCGCTCCAGAGCCCCGCCTCACTCCTAACAAATGTAATTTCCTTCCAAGCCAATTTATCACTGGTTTGGTTGTATTAATCTTTGTAGGAGTAACATCATGACAGAATCAGTATGCGTTTTTAAACGTAAAAAACTATATATTTCGGTCGCATTTGTTTTGGCAAATGCTGCATTGCTTGCAAAGCCCATGCTTTGCAGAAGAATCCAATATCAATCTCACGCCTGTACCGGTTACAGGCAATCCGCTGGGTGTTAGCTCAGATGAGTTAGTAGTGCCAGTCAGCGTGTTAAATGGGCGTGAGCTTAGCCTGCGCCGTGAAAGTACACTTGGAGAAACGCTCAATGGTATACCTGGTGTCACTTCTACCCAATTTGGGCCAAACGCTTCAAGACCCGTCATTCGAGGATTAGATGCAGAACGCGTACGCATTATGCAAAATAACATTGGCATTTTAGACGCCTCGTCATTAAGTTTCGACCATGCAGTTTCGCTTGATCCGCTCGTCATTGAACAAATTGACGTGGTACGTGGCCCTGCAGCGCTGCTATATGGTGGAAGCGCAGTAGGCGGCGTAGTCAATGCAATCGATCACCGAATCCCGCAAGAAAAACTAGATGGCATCACAGGCCGCGCAGAGGCTCGCTTTGGGGGTCCAGACAGCACACGAAATGCGGCAGCTGTCGTTGACCTTGGCAACGGAGTAATTGCTGGCCATATTGACATTTACAACCGTAAAACAAACGATTTAGATATTCCAGGTTTTGCTGTTTCGCGCCGCAAAAATGAAGCGGATGGCACACCACGCGAAAATAAAGGCAGGCTAGTCAATAGCAGTTCTCAAGGCGATGGCGGAGCTTTAGGGGCTTCCGTTACTTTTGACAATGGCTACGCAGGACTTTCTTACTCTGAGTTTAACGACAACTATGGCACCGTGGCGGAAGAAGAAGTGCGCATTGACATGGAAAGCCGGCGCTGGGATTTTGCTACTGAATTCAAAGAGTTGGGTACAG
Organism: uncultured beta proteobacterium; assembly: GCA_963752495.1. Taxonomy (GTDB): domain Bacteria; phylum Pseudomonadota; class Gammaproteobacteria; order Burkholderiales; family Methylophilaceae; genus CAVVYJ01. The sequence continues at coordinate 79,562 of CAVVYJ010000004.1, read as the reverse complement.
TAATTAACCGTGCCAAATTCCGCATTGCGCACACCGATTACAAGCACGTAGAACTGGAAGGTGCGGAAGTTGGTACAACATTCAAAAATCGCGGCCTGGAAGGCAATCTGGAAGCGGGTCACAGCCCTATTTTAGGCATGAACGGCGTGCTGGGATTTCAATTTAGCAATAGTAATTTTGAAGCTTTAGGTGAAGAAGCTTTTGTACCGAGCGTAAACACCCAAAATAAGGCGCTATATGTTTATGAAGAATTACCCATAGACAAACACAAAGTCACATTCGGCGCACGTTTTGGTCATACTCAGGTGGACTCTAAAGATAGCGATACTTTTGGCGCAGGACAAGACAACAGCTTTAATCCAAACAGCTTTGCTTTGGGCGGGTTATACAGCATCAATCAAAACTGGTCGCTGACTAGTAATCTATCCCATAACGAGCGTGCACCCAGCTATTTTGAGCTTTATGCAAATGGCGCGCATATCGCCACAGGCCAATTTGAAGTAGGCAATAGCAGTTTTGATAAAGAACGTTCAAATGGCGTTGATGCGCAGATTCGCTGGAAAGATGCGAAAAATTCGTTTAGTTTAGGCGCTTATTACACGCGATTTAGCAATTTTATCGGGTTGTTTGAAACAGGTAACTTAATTGGCCCGCCAGGGGAAGAGTTGCCGGAAGCTCAATTTAGAGCCGTGCCAGCAGTGTTTAAAGGTTTGGAAGCCGAAGGTAAATTTAATATTACGGATAATTTGGATTTTCTTGTGCGTGGGGATTATGTGCATGCAAGAGATAAGCGTAATAATGATTATCTACCTCGCATCTCACCATTGCGCTTGGGTGCAGGTCTGCAATATCAGTTGGGTAATTTCAGTGCCAAGTTGGATGTGTTACGTGCATTCAAACAAAATAAAACGGCCGATAACGAGCTGGAAACAGATGGCTACACCAATGTAAGTGCGTTGCTGGCTTATAAACTGCCTATTAAACATAACATTGAATTTTTTGCTAAAGCCAACAACTTGCTGGATGACGAAATTCGGGAGCACGCATCTTTCTTAAAAGATATTTCTCCCGCAGGAGAAAGGTCGTTGATAGCAGGCATACGAGCCGATTTTTAAGCGTGTTAATTAAGGCTGGGCGGCGGGCGCTTCGTTTTTCCAACCGCTACCCAGTGCCTTAAAGAGCTCCACCGTTGATAAGAATGTTGCTTGCTTGGCTTGTATAGATGCAATGGCAGCCTCGTTGTATACACGTTGCGCATCGAGCACATCCAAGTATGCGGAATATCCTGCCTTGTAGCGATTTTCTGCAACAGTTAGCGCAGTCTTCGCAGAAGTCGCGCTATTTGTAAGCGCCTGTTCACGCTCAGCGTTAAGACGTCTATTCACAAGTGCGTCATTCACTTCTTTAAATGCACTTTGAATCGCAGTTTGATACTGCGCCAATGCTTGTTTTTGCTTGGCTGTGGCTTGATCAACACGTGCATTGCGTTTGCCAGAGTCAAAAATCGGCAAATCTAGACGCTAAGCCCAAGTGTCCAAATACGCGCACCAGATTTTAGTAAGTTTTTTAACAACAAACTCTCGCCGCCATACTCCGCTGTTAAAGAAATCGATGGGTAAAGCGCCGCTTTGGCAATACCGATTTGTGCATTTTCTGCAACCAAGTTTTGCTCTGCCTGACGAATGTCAGGTCGATTTTCCAGTAAGTCAGAAGGCAATCCCGCTGGCGGTATAGGTGGCACTGGTAAAGTACGAATATCATCTGCTTCTAATTTTAAATCAAGCTCTCCAGTAAGTATTGCAAGCTGATGCAAACTTAATGCACGCAAACGATTTAATTCAATCATCTGCGCATCTAAATTACTCACCGCAACTTCAGCCTGACTTACTTCAAGATTGCTGGCCACGCCGCCAGCTTAGGCGGCGCTTTGTCAGATCTAAACTTTCATTTCGACTTTTCTGATTGTCTTTTGTCACGGCAATCTGCGCATCCAAGCCACGCAACTGCAAATAATTACTTGCCACCAAACCCATGAACGATAACTCCACAGTATCTTTAGCTTCTCTTGAAGCAAAGCAGAAGCACGTGCAGCTTCTTTTGAACGCGTTAATCTACCCCAAAAGTCTATTTCATATGAGGTGTTAAGCCCAAAAGTATAATTGTTACGAATCGGACTGGTAAAAGTAGGAAACGCGCCCAGCTCTGTCACGCGGCTACGTGTTGCTTCTGCCGATAAATTGACTTCCGGGAACAAATAAGCACCCACTTCACGCATTTTTGCATCAGCTTCCTCTATGCGTGCAGCGGCAAGTTGTATATTGGTATTGTTCTGCAGTGCAAGCCCGACTAGCTCATTTAATTTTTCATCCTGATAGTATGTCCACCATTCCTGCATCGCTACTTCAGCGGCGTCCGTTTGTGCAGCATCTGGTTCGCTAAACGTCTCAGGCAAGTTTGGTTCCGGCCGCTCAAAATTAGGTCCAAGCGCACTACAACCAGCTAAAAGCATTATCAATAATAAACTTATATATTTCATACATTTTTCTCGTCAGCTTTAACTTCGCTCGCTTTGATTTTTTTTGCCTCAATTTCTTCGGCAGTTTCTACATGCTCACCATGGTGTCTGATATGGTTTCTCGATAACCATGTGAAGAACAACGGAATAAAGATGGTGGCTACGAATGTCGCCAGAATCATGCCACCGAACACACCTGTGCCCATTGACTGTCTTGCTGCGGCACCCGCGCCCGTAGCAAATACCAACGGCAAAATCCCCAGCACAAACGCCATCGAAGTCATCACGATTGGTCTGAAGCGTAGTCTTGCAGCTTCAAGTGCAGCTTGCCCAACCGGCATACCCTCCTCCATTTTTTGGCTAGCGAATTCAACAATCAGAATAGCGTTCTTCGCTGCAAGGCCAATCAAAGTAATGAGTCCAATTTGAAAGTAAATATCATTCGTCATGCCCCTAAACAGCACAGCCATCAGCGCGCCTCCCAAAGCAAATGGTACGGCCATAATCACTGCAAGTGGTAAGGCCCAAGTTTCAAACTGTGCCGCTAAAATCAAAAACACCATAATAATGGCAAAACCAAAAGCAAAAGCAGCGGCTGAACCTGTGCGTTTTTCTTGATAGGCCTGTCCTGTCCAGGCGATTTGATAACCCTCTGGTAAGTTTTCCTTGGCTAGTTTTTCAACGGCGGCAATGGCATCTCCCGAGCTCACGCCAGCTGCGCCACCACCAAACAGTTTTGCAGAAAGCAACCCGTTGTAGCGCTCCAGCTGCTCTGCGCCGACTATGTTACTTACTCTGCTCAACGCCGATAGCGGAATCATGTTGCCATTCGGGCTCACTGCTGTCGGTTGGCTACGCACATACACCTTACCCAAGTCCTCAGGTTTCATTCTAAAGTCAGATTCTGCCTGCAGTTGCACTCTATAGGTACGGCCATTACGGTTAAAATCATTCACGTAAAACGACCCCATAGTGCTTTGCAATGTTGCATATATATCTGCGATGCGAACGTTTTGCGAGATTGCTTTAGCTTCATCCACCTCAATTAATAACTGCGGCACGGTAGGACGGAAGAATGTATTCATCGGTGTCAGCTTTGGCTCGGCTTTCGCTGCCTCTGTAAAGCTGCCCATTACTGCAGCGAGTTTAATCGGATCAGTATCCAGCTTGCTTTGAATGTACACCTCAAAACCGCCGGCCGAACCAAGTCCGCGTATAGCTGGCGGATTAACGGCAAACCCTAAGCCATCAGGCTGACTCATACCAATGCCAAACAACTTACCGACAATTTCTTCGGCCGTGGTTTCGCGTTCTTTCCAATCTTTCAAACGTACAAACATCGTACCCGCATTGGTTTTGTTTGCACCTGTCAGCAGTTCTAACCCATTAATCGCAAATTCATGGGCCACTGCAGGGTCTTGCGCAATTGCTGTGCGGATGTTTTCAGTTGTTTTACTGGTGCGACTTAGAGTAGCACCATCTGGCATCACTATTACGGTAACAACATAGCCTTGATCTTCTGCAGGCACAAAACTACCCGGCACTTTCAGGAACAAAAATATTACCAGCGTAACGATGCCACCAAACGCCAGCGCACCAATGATTTTATGATGTAGCGTTAAATTAACCGTGTCCATGTAAAAATGTGTGAGCTTGCCAAAGCCTCGATTAAATGCTTTAAAGAACGCATTCTCTTCATGTGATTTTTTTAAAATCATGGCACAAAGAGCAGGCGTGAGCGTAAGTGCCACAATACCAGAAATAACCACCGCAATTGCCACAGTCACCGCAAACTGACGGTAAAGCTCGCCTGCGATACCCCCCAAAAATGCCACCGGAACGAATACCGCACACAACACTAACACAATCGCCACTACAGCAGCAGCCACTTGACTGATTGATTTAACGGCTGCCGGAAATGGCGCTAAACCTTCCTCGCGCATTAACCTCTCAGTATTTTCCAGCACCACAATAGCGTCATCTACCACAATACCAATCGCCAAAATCATGGCAAACAGGGTAAGCAAGTTAATGCTAAAACCAAACAAATAAAGCCCTGCAAACGTACCTATCAGTGAAATTGGCACGGCAATGAGCGGAATCAGCGTCGCACGCCAGCTTTGTAAAAACAAGAATACCACCAGCACCACCAAGACTAACGCTTCACCGAAAGTATGAAACACTTCCTCAATCGTAGCTTTCACAAAGTCACTGGTATCGTAGGGAATGCTATATTCCATACCCTTAGGAAATTTATTTTGTAGCTCTGCGATTTTTAATTTAATGTTTTTAGCGGTATCTAATGCGTTTGCGCCATTTTGCAAAAACACACCAATCGCTACACCTGGCCGGCCATCCAAAGCCGATTTCACGTTATAACTTTGTGCACCAAGCTCAATACGCGCCACGTCTTTCAGGTAAAGAACGCCTCGTGCGCCATCCGCCCGAATGATGATATTGCCAAACTGTTCAGGATCAACCAAGCGACCTTTGGCTGTCACCGTGTAAACCAACTGCTGTCCTTCTGGTGCAGGGTCAGCGCCGATTTTACCAGCAGCATATTGGTTATTCTGCGCATTAATCGCCGTTGCAATATCCGAGGTGCTTACCCCCAATTGCGCCATACGGTCTGGTCTTAGCCAAACGCGCATCGCATAATCTTGCCCGCCAAAAATGATAACGTCGCCAACGCCTTTAATGCGCTTCAGTTCATCCAAAACGTTCAACGTGGCGTAATTGCTAAGATACAAACGGTCATGCTTCGGCTCTTTGGACGTCAACATCAACGCCATCAAAATGTCATTCGATTTTTTCTGCACAATCAAGCCATTGCGGCGCACTTCATCAGGTAAACGAGGTGTGGCAATATTCACACGGTTACTCACATTAAACGTAGCTTGGTCGACATCGGTACCGACCTCAAACGTGGCGGTAATCACCAAAGTGCCGCTGGAGTCTGCGCTTGAATTGAAATACAACAGATTATCCACACCGCTTAATTGCTCTTCGATAGGTGCGGCAACGGTTTTGCTCAGCGTATCAGCACTCGCACCAGGATAAACAGCAGTAATCGTAACCGTCGGTGGAGCGATTTGCGGATATTGCGCAATCGGCAGCTTGAATGCGGCAGCCAGCCCTGCCAACACGATAATGATGGACAAAACTGACGCAAAAATAGGTCGCGTAATAAAGAATTTGGTCATTGTTGGCTACTTTGTTGCTGGTTTAGCTTGTTCAGGTATTGCAGGTGGCGTGCCAAATGGATGCGGTGCAATCTCTGCACCAGGACGTGTTTTGATTAAATTATCAACGATAACCTGATCACCTGCTTTCAGGCCGCTCAATACTACCCAGTCTTTGCCATGCCAGCCGCCTTCGGTAATTGGGCGAACTGCTGCAACTGTTTTTCCGTCTTTGCCTTTCTCGGCTACAAACACAAACTTACCTTGATCGCCTGTGAGCACCGCAGTTTGCGGCACCAAAAAAACGCCTTCACGTGTACCTGTAGTGACACGTGCGCGGACAAACTGGCCCGGCATTAGCTGTTTATCGGCATTCGCAAATTCCGCACGCAATTGCTGCGTACCCAAAGCTGGGTCGATCTGACTCGCAGCAAAATTGAGTTTGCCTGATTCACCATATTCGGTGCCATCTGGCAGAATCAAGGTCACTTTTTGTGCATTTTTCTGCGTCATACTGCCACCCAGAACTTTCAGTTCAGATTCTGACAAACTAAAGCGCACCCAAATCGGCGAAATTTGCACTATTGTTGTGAGTAAGCTTGTGTTTGGTGCAACTAGCGCACCTTCGGAGAGCAAGAAACGCCCCGCCATTCCGCTAGTTGGGGCTGTGACAGTAGTATATGAAAGATTAAGCTGTGCCTCGCGCACCGCTGCCTGCGCTTGCATGGTATCCGCGCTAGCCATCGCACTATCGGATGTCGCATTATCGTATTCGCGCTGACTAATAGATTGCGTAGCAAGTAGACTCTTTTAAGCGTGCGGATTCGCGGGTTGTTTGCGTCACGCGTGCGTTTTTGTGAACCAATTCACCTTGAGCATTCATTAGCGCCAATTTATAGGGCTCAGGATCGATTAAAAACATCGCTTGTCCTGCTTTGATTGATTCACCTTCCTCAAACATTTTTTTAAGCAAAATGCCACCCACACGTGGGCGAATTTCCACCTCTTTTGCGCCTTCTGTTTGCGCCACCGCTTCTGCACTGATTGGTACTGCGGTCGCTTGCATTGTCACCACACTTACCGGCATAGCAGGCATCGCCATGCCTTGTGGTGCTGCGCCTTGTTTATCACAGCCTGATAACAAAAAAGCCGCTATGAATGCGACCGACGTGAACTGAATGATGGTGTTGGACGGATTTAACTTTATTAATTTTGACGTCATTTACAGCTCCATGAGTTTGATTATGCTCGTCATTTTATTGCTTTGACGATTAATTTCACTTGCATAAACTTCTATTTAAGGTTAAATTATATACAAACATGAATGTATGTAAATAGATTTTGATAAATAATTTTCTAAAGGCTTGTGAATAAACCATGGTAGAAAAACAAAAGAAGATGCAGAACTGACGAGGCAACGTATTATTGATGCCGCCCGCGAAGTCTTTCTCCAGCGTGGTGTAAGTAAGTCTTCTCTTGAGCATATCGCAACACAAGCCGATGTCACACGCGGCGCGGTATATTGGCACTTTAAAGACAAAACCGAACTCTTTCACGCCCTGCGCAATCAGGTATTTCTGCCGCTGATTGACCGCATGGATGATACGCTTGCCATAGAGAGCAAGGAAGATCCGCTTACGCAGATCGAAAACAGCCTGTGTGACACCATCAATGAGCTCAATCAAAACATCAGAATGCGTCAAACGTATGAAATTATGATGATTAAGTGCGAGTATGTAGACGAATTTGCAACAGTGCTAGAGCAAATCATCAATAACTGCTCCGGCATTACCGAAAAAATTCAATTAGCTTATGAGCGCGCAAAAGCACTCGATATACTCACCCCTAACCTCACCCCGCAAGCACTTGGCACTAGATACGCATTTATTTTTTAGTGGCTTGTTGCACATGTGGGTTAAAGATGCAGATGGCACGCGCTTTCGCCATCAGGCAACAGATTTGATTAAATCGCACATCAGCCTACGCAGAAAGTAACTACAGCGCTTGATAATTGGACTTTATAGCGCTAATATGCAGCAACAACACGCTGGGAGACGTTGTGGAAGTACACATAGGCGAAATTTACGGTAAGCAGACCGCAACCAAGTTGGTCATGTATAACGTACTAAAAGTACACAAAGCAATCGTCACCCTGCAAAATATCGATAACCCGCTTAGCCTGTTTGAAACCACCGCACAAAAGTTGAGCACATCAGGCTACATCCGCATCAGCCAAACACCTTATATTGATTTAGCTGCCAATACACCCAAAAAACGCAAAGCTGTTAAAAAGCCTAGCCGCTGCCCTTTTACGCTGGATTTTTTAGAAGCCCGTGCAGATAGTGAGCGGCCAACGCCTGTGTTGCCCGACTTATTCTCTATTTCAAATCAGGCTATAGCTTAGCCGCAAATTCGGCAACCCTAACACCCAACAAGCGCGCGGTTTCCAGGTCACCTGCATTTACTTCATCTGCACTTGCATCGCTCGGTGTCGTCATGAGCGCACCACCAAAACCGCCAACGTAGTTCACATCACCATGTTTGGCCGCCTTATTGTTCGCTGGCATCAACCCTGTGCCCACCCATACGCCGCTGTGTTGCATTGCGAGCGTCACAAAATATTGAATCGTAGAACCCTTGTCGCCATTCATGGTGGCTGAATTGGTAAAACCGGCAAACACTTTATTCTTCCATTCTTGGGTAAACCATTTTTTAGAGCTGGCATCTGCAAACTTTTTAAATTGCCAACTTACTGTGCCCATATAAGTAGGTGAGCCGAACACAATCGCTTTAGCCGCATCCAGCTTAGCCCAATCAGCGTCGCTAATTTCACCATTCGCGTCAATCGCAATCAAATCTGCTTTTGCGCCTGAGGCAACTGCCTCGGCTTGTTTCGATGTATGCCCATAACCACTGTGGTAAATCACAACAACTGATGCCATTTTTAAGCTCCTTTTTTTGTTACACAATTGATTTTTGTGCATACTATCAGCTATAGTTACTAAAAGTAAGTAGGCACTTAATTATTATATAGGTACTTTATGGATACTATTGAAGAAACTCAAACAGAAACAGTCGAGAAACCACACGCCTGCGCTTTCAGCGCTATGTGCCCCACGCGGCTGGTGTTGAATAGAATCGCAGACAAATGGACGGTATTGGTCGTGATTTTGCTGCAGGATGGCACTAAACGTTTTAGCCATTTACAGCGCGAGATTGACGGCATCTCACAAAAAATGCTTACGCAAACACTACGCGGGTTGGAGCGTGATGGATTAGTGACTAGAAAAGTACACGCTACCGTGCCGCCAAAAGTGGAATATGCGCTCACCCCGCTTGGGCATACGCTAAAAGACTTGCTTGGTGCGATTAGAAATTGGTCAGAAACCAATATTGAGGCGGTACTTAGCGCGCAAAAAAGTTACGATGTATTAAACGAAAAATAATACACATATTACATGATGCCCTGCACACCAACATTCATGCGCCATCCAGAGCATCTAAAACTTGTTAAAAATTTAGCAACGCTATCTTGCTAACGATAGGCCAATACGCAATTGTGTTTCACGCTGATGGTTATAATCAATTAAGGTTTCACCATAACCGCCAAGCAATTGAAAGTGTAAAAACGTACCTGTGCGCCCAAAAAGCTTATCACTTATCGGGTACGACAAATCAAGCTGGCCTTGAACATAACCCTGCGTTCCTTGGCGATACAACCCAGTTAAAATTGCACCATCTTCTCTTCCGTAGCGCGCCATCCAATCGACGTACCCGCGATAATGGTGAATATCGCTATTGTCAGACTTTTCAATATACTGATATATCTTCGGCATAAACGTGAGTTGCCTACCGCTAGAAAAATCCATACTCCAAAATGGCTGCACAAAGGCAATATTTAATGAACGGGATTCATCTCCATCTCTACCATTAGATTCATGTTCAAGCCCGAATTTCCACCTATTAGGATTCAAGCCCTTACCGCTTTCTGCCCAATTATAATAAATACTAGGTCGATAACTCGTATCTTTAAATGGACTGGAATCGCTACCGATATCCCATATGCTGGTTTGGGTATAGGCAAAATATAAGTTGCTGGCATAAGGTATAAATGTTGCAACAGTCGCATCTGGATCAAAGGGACGATATTTAAAGCTTAGCTGAAACCTGGCATCAAAGTTTCTTTCCTTGCTGGAGCCTACAATAAAATATAGCGGCTCATTTGCCGTGATTGTCGGGTCTTCTTTTGGCGCAGAAATAACTATCGTACCGGACTTTTCTGCTGAATCGTCTACATTATCTTTTATCGATGTGGCTTCTTGCTGACTGGTTAAGATTTCATTTGATGCGGCCTCTACACTGCTTGCGGCCAACAATAAGCGGTTAGATTCAAGATGCGCAAGTTCGGCGCGCACATTACCTTCAAACTTAGATTTAACTATGCCTTTATATGTGCGTCTTATGTCGGTGCTGGCGCCTTTTTCGACCAGCAGAATTTCCACTTGCTCATGTATGTTCTGGCCATCAAGCAATAATATTAAGTTATCAGGCCATGTAGTCATGCTGCTTGGCTTAACTACTTCTAACAGCAACTCTCCGTTGTTATTGAGCAATGCATTCGGAGTCACAATTAGCCAACCTTCTGATGCAAAAGAAGTCTTTATAAACAACAAGATGATTACTATCCAAAATTTATTGATCATCAGTTCGTCCTAACGCTTAAAAAAACTTTTTGTTATTCCGCCGAAAACACGGAATAACAGTATATAGCGGATTTTGACTTTCAATCGGAGGGTGCTTTTGGCTCGCGGCCGCGTCGCTTAAGCCTAAAGGTTAGCCTACGCCGCAACTTCGTTGTCTTTAGTTTCATTCTTTTGGTTAAGCAAAAGAATGAAACTCGCCAAAGGCCGAAAAAACAGTTAAGACTTAAAGTTCAGCTGAATAGCTGGGTATGATTTACTAACTGAATCGTAAGAAAATATCAGAAATGCTGATGTAAGCTGCAAAAAAGGGCCAAAGCTTACTGATGCTAACTCAGCTTTTACAAAATCAACAGTCAACATCGGCTCATCAGTGAATAAGCAAGCCAAAATGCTTACATATGGTCCACCATGATAGTTTTTATTATCTTTTTCACTTAGGCGATGTTCAATAAGTGAGGCTAACTCACTCGACTTCCAAACACGATACACATTTTGCCCTTGTGCATTGAGTCTAGCTGCGTCACTACAGACAACTTCTGTAACTTCAATTGCTACATTGTTACCTTCTACATCTTTGCAGACGCAGTCTGGAGGGTCTTGTTTGTAAACTTTAGGAGAATGTAAACCTAGATTAGTTGTGTTGTTGAGAGTGGTAAAAAGTTCCTTAACTACGCCAAGTTCCTTTATCTGCTTATCAGGCCACTCAAAAAAAAGTAAGCATACTGTCGCCAACTTTAATAAGAATTTCCAATGCGCTTTTTAGGTCATCGCTCACAATAAACTCTAACCCCTCGGTGGCCCACCCCTCAAATCATGCCCATCCGCGCTGTAAATCTCGACTTCTACAAAATCCCCAGGAGTTAAGCCTTCGGCATCTTCGCAATACACAACGCCATCAATCTCTGGTGCGTCAGCTTTTGTGCGGCCAACCGCCTCAATATTTCCTTCAGTATCCTGCACAATCTCATCTACCAGCACGGTTTGCATCGTACCGATTTTATGGTGAAGCTTAGCTGCACTAATACGCTCTTGCACCGCCATAAAACGACTTAGGCGCTCTTGCTTCACTTCTTCTGGCACTTGGTCGGGCAAACTCGTTCGCTTTTGCACCATCCACTGCACTGTAGGCAAAGCAACCTACTCTATCTAATTGCGCTTCTTCTAAAAAGTCGAGCAGCATTTGAAAGTCATCTTCTGTTTCACCCGGAAAACCTGCGATAAAGGTAGAACGCACGGTAATATCCGGGCAGATTTCGCGCCAAGCTTTAATACGCGCTAAGTTATTTTCAGCATGCGCAGGGCGCTTCATCGCTTTTAAAATACGCGGACTGGCGTGCTGAAATGGCACATCCAAATACGGCAAAATCAAACCATCTGCCATCAGCGGAATCACGTCGTCCACGTGCGGGTATGGATATACATAATGCAGGCGCACCCAAACACCCAGTTCGCTCAACGCCTTGCTCAGATTAGTCATGTGCGTTTTTACCGGGCGGCCATTCCAAAAGCCGCTTCTGTACTTCACATCCACGCCGTAAGCACTGGTATCCTGCGAGATAACCAGAATCTCCGAAACGCCGGCATTGACGAGGTTTTCAGCCTCGTTCATCACCTCACCTATCGGGCGGCTGACTAAATCACCACGCATACTTGGAATAATGCAAAAACTACAACGATGATTACAGCCTTCGGAAATTTTTAAATACGCATAATGGCTTGGCGTTAGGCGGATGCCTTGTGGCGGCACTAAATCTACAAACGGCTCATGCAGTTTCGGCAGGTTTGCATGCACGTGTGTCATTACTTCTTCCAGCGCATGGGGGCCCGTCACCGCAAGCACACTTGGGTGCGCGGTTGTAACCACGTCTTTTTTAGCGCCTAAACAGCCTGTGACAATCACTTTGCCATTTTTGTGTAGCGCCTCGCCAATGGCATCTAAGCTTTCTTGCACTGCACTGTCAATAAAGCCGCAAGTGTTTACCACCACCAAATCAGAATCTTCATAGCTTGGGCTAATTTCATAACCTTCTGCGCGTAATTGCGTGAGAATGCGCTCGGCATCGCTGCCTGCCTTTGGGCAACCGAGTGAAACAAATCCAACTTTTGGTGCAGATGCCATAATTGATTAACCTAAGAGATATTCGGTAAGTACGATTGAGCCAACACCCAAACCAATGAGCAACAGTTGCGAAATGGTCGCTTTAAGCTCGGTGCGTTTATGCAGATTGGGGATTAAATCCGCTACCGCCACATAAAGTAAACTTGCGGCAGCTAGGCCTAAAATATTCGGCACGATACTTTGCATGTTCTGCAACGCAAAATAAGCCAACATACCGCCAATAGCAGTCGCCAGCGTTGAAACCAAATTAAAAATAAGCGCTTGCTTTTTGCTATAACCGGAGTGCAAAAGAATCAGAAAATCGCCCACTTCTTGCGGGATTTCGTGCGCGATAATCGCCATTGCGGTGACGATACCCACTTTGATATCCAACATAAATGCAGACGCAATCAGCACGCCATCGACAAAATTGTGAAAAGTATCGCCAATCATAATCATCATGCCGCTGCGACCGTGATCATGATCGTGTGTGGGCGTGTATTTGGGTGAAAAGATAGAAGGCTGTTTAGCGCGCACTGCCCTGAATTTTTTATCGGTCTGCAAAGCACTCTGTGCTTGGCTTTCAGGGCAATGATTTTCATCATGTGGTGCATGCACTTCGCAATGGTCGCCATGACAGTGGCGCCAAATTACCAGCTTCTCCAGCGCGAAAAATAGCAAAATACCAAACAGCACAGTCGCTGTCATATTACGCGGATCGTTCCCCGCTTTAATCGCCTCAGGCAAAATTTCCAGAAAAACCGCGCCAAGCATCGCACCGATGGCGTAACTAATCAGCATGGGCACACGCACCCTGCTTACATTAAGTGCGACCAGCGCTGCGCCAAATACACTGAGCGCGCCGCCAACAAGGCTAGAAAGCACAATCCAAGTAAGCACAGAAAAATCGGAGATATTCATAGGGTCAATATTTTTACGAAGGCGCCATTATAAACTAATCAGGCGAGCCAAATAAAAGTTCCCATGCGGCCAGTAACGCCATCGCGGCGGAAGCTGAAAAACTGGTCTTTTTCAGTAAACGTGCAGCGCCCGCCGCCGTAAATGCTGGTCACACCTTTATTGTGCAACCGCTGGGTTGCAATCTGATACAAATCACCAAGCCATTTATCGCCATGTGGTTTGAAAGCGCTTTCTGCCTGCGCATCTTTTTCGATAAACTGCGCGCGCACTTCACCGCCTACTTCAAACGCTTGCGGCCCAATGGCTGGCCCTAGCCAAGCTAATATTTGTGCGCCTTCAATTTGCATGGCTGCTATCGTACTTTCAATTACGCCATCGCACAGGCTGCGCCAGCCTGCGTGTACTGCTGCAACCACAGTGCCAGCTTGGTCGCACAGCAGTACAGGCAAACAATCCGCAGTCATGGTTACGCACACCACTTTTGAATGCGAGGTATAACTTGCATCAGCGTCTGGCGTGCAGCCTGTGCTTGCTGCATCTACCACGTTAACGCCATGCACCTGATTTAGCCAAACTGGCTCGGAAGGCACATATGCCATTGAGCAGTTGGCGATTTTTAGCCACAGTGATTGGATTATCTTTGACATGGTCGCCCAAATTTAAGCTGTCATAAGGCGTAGTGCTAAAGCCGCCTAACCGAGTGGTTTGCAAGGTTTTAACATTTGCAGGTGCTGGCCAGTTAGGGATAATAAAGCTATCTGCTAAATTTGAATTAAGCGTCATCTAGCAGATCTTCATCTTCAAAATCATCATCCCAACCTTCTTCATCATCGCCGATGAATAAACCGTTTTCATCCACACCGAAATCAAACGGCTCAGCATCATCTTTAATGTCTTCGTGGCGCATCGCTTCCAGCAAGGCTTTCATGTCATCGGCCAGTTCAATTTGCCACTCCATGAATTGATTGGTCTTTGGGTGCACCAACCCTAACTTAATCGCATGCAGCGCCTGACGCTTAAAGCCTGCCACAGCGTCTTTAAGGGTTTGCGTCATGAGCTTATGTGGAATGATATTGCCAATGCCATACGCAGGGTCACCAAGCAGCGGCGCTTTTAAAAACTGCATATGCACGCGTATCTGATGCGTGCGACCAGTCTCTAGGTTACAACGCACATAAGTATTCACACCAAACCGCTCCAATACCTCGTAATGTGTGACTGCTGGTCTTCCTCCGCGCACAATGGCCATTTTCTTACGATTATGCGGGTTGCGACCAATCGGCTCATCTACCTTGCCATTACGCCACAATTGCCCCCACACAATCGCGCGATATTCGCGCTTAACGGTGCGCGCCTGTAACTGTCGAACAAGATTGGTTTGCGCTTCTAAGGTTTTAGCGACAACCAGCAAGCCGCTTGTATCCTTATCTAACCTATGAACAATACCGCAGCGTGGAATCTCCGCTAGTTGTGGCAAGTGATAAAGTAACGCGTTCAGCAATGTGCCACTCCAATTGCCAGCCGCAGGGTGCACCACCAAGCCTGCTGGTTTATTAATCACCAGCAAAGTGTCATCCTCATACACGATATTGAGCGGTATATTTTCTGGCTTAAATGCGTTCTCTTGTGGGTTCTCTGGTAATAAAATCGCAATCTTTTCACCCCCCCAAACCTTTGTTTTAGCAGTTGTTCTAGTGGCGTCAAGGGTTACCAAGCCCTCTTTAATCCAAGCTTGCAAACGGCTACGTGAATGCTCTGGCAACATCTGCTGCAAGGCAATATCCAGCCGCTGTCCACCCAAATTGGTGGGAATCGTTAGTGCAAGAGGTGAGCTTTCTATCATTTTTTATAGAGGGTTCAGTTATAATGTTGCATCAATTACTGGCAGGTTATCTCGTGAAACGTATTTTACCGCTTATTCAATCATTATTTTTGGCTTTATTTTTAGGATTAGCACTTGGTGGCTGTGCGATTTTTGGTGACCCAACAGAATTAGATGACACCAAAGGCTGGTCTGCTGAAAAAATTTATGAAGTCGGCGCAGAAAGTATGACCGAAAAAGACTATGAAAAAGCTATCGGTTATTTTAAAAAGCTTGAATCGCGCTTTCCACATGGCAAATATGCCACACAAGCACAGTTAGAAATCGCCTACGCGTACTACAAGTTAAGCGATCCCGTTTCATGCATCGCCGCAGCAGATCGCTTTATCAAGCTACACCCTAACCACCCTAATGTGGATTATGCCTATTATATCAAAGGGTTATCTACTTTTAATGAACGCGGCATTATTGAAAAAGCCACTGCACAAGAGATTAGCGACCGTGATCCAAAATCACTTAAGCAGTCTTTTGCTGCGCTAAAAGAACTTACCGAGCGCTACCCAAAAAGCAGATACTATAAAGATGCCACACAGCGCATGGTTTATTTGGTTAACTCGTTAAGTCAGCATGAAATGCATGTGGCGCGCTATTACATGAAGCGTCAAGCCTATTTAGCGGCGCTCAACCGCGCAAAATATGTGCTGGAATATTATCCAAACTCCATCTCAGTTGAAGAGGCGCTTGTCATCACAATCAGCGCTTACGACTACATGGATTTGCAAGACTTAAAAGAAGATAATATTCGCGTACTGAAAGCCAATTATCCCCAGAACCCAATGATTACAGGTAAGGTATCTGAGGACGAAAAAGTGTGGTGGAAATTCTGGGAAAGCTTGTATTAAGTCGGATTTCCCTCAACCTCGCGTAAAAATCGGGGTGTACATCGGATCTACCTTGGCAATCCAAATGTAGAAGAACTCGCGTACAGCCTGCAAAAAGCGCTGCCTAATATCATCCACGTTAAAAAGTGGTAACGTCACTTCAACCGCCATGCGATAAGACACGTTGTTTTTGATTGGAATATCACGAAGCCTGAGCAAAACCAGTTTAGCCAGCCTTAGTCTAGCCTGAACCACTTCTTCTGGCTGGTTTTGTTCTTTCATCAGTTGTGCATAGCGGTTAAGTAGATCAGACTCGCCATCATCAAGTTTATAATTATTTAGCTCTTCTACGCTTATAGCTGGCAATGGTTTTAATTGAGATATACTTAAATCAAACCCATAAGTTTCGCTCATCCTTGCAATCATCTTGACATCATTCATCCAGAATGGAAAAAACTCGCGCGCGATATTTAGTTGTTGATGACGCTCAATACTTCCCTCGACTTTCAGGGCTGTTTCTAATGCACTGCCGTATTCTTCTCGGGTTGATTTCCCTTGCAAGAGGATAGTAAGTTTTTCTAAAAATTTAGAGCGCACCGCAATTGCTTCATTGCTGACATTTTTACCTTGTAAAAACTTAATATAGGCGTTAAGTGCTTTTTCTTCTTTTGCAGCATCCATTATCATTCCCCTATTTATTGAATTACTTAAACCATAGGCTATACTGAATTGCAACTAGAGTAAAGTAGCTAGGCCCAATACTGACTATCGTTTTTTATTATCTGCATCTTTTTTTGCTTTAAGCTCGGCACGCTGAGCAGTTTTACGGCGGCGCATACTCACTATACCTTCGCCTGATTTACGTTTATCCGGCGCTTCAGCAAATGGGTTTTCACCTTGCTTAAATTGCACGCGCAGTGGTGTACCTATCAACTGAAAAGATTTGCGAAATACGCCTTCCAAAAAGCGTTTGTAGCTATCTTTTACGCCGTTAATATGGCTGCCATGTACTACAACAATGGGTGGGTTTAACCCACCCTGATGCGCATATCGCAACTTGGGACGTATGCCCTTACTAATCGGAGGTTGGTGTTGCGCAACCGCGTCTATGAGCACACGTGTTAATTGTGGAGTTGCCAGCTTGGCAAAAGCGGCTTGAAAAGCACCATCCACCGAGTCGAACAATTCAGGCAAGCCTTTTTTGCGTAACGCCGAAATATAGTGGAACTTAGCGAAATCTAGGAACTGTAATTTCCGGTCAATTTCCTTTTTTATCCATTCGCGTTCGTCCTCTTTCAAACCATCCCATTTATTGATTGCAACAACAAGTGCACGCCCAGCATCCAATATATATGCGGCAACATGCGCATCTTGTTCGGTAATACCTTCTTGCGCATCCACAACTAATATCGCAACATTGGCGTCTTCAATCGCCTGCATGGTTTTAACTACAGAGAACTTTTCAATCGACTCAAAAACACGGCCACGCTTGCGCACGCCAGCAGTATCAATGATGGTATAGGTTTTTCCGTTTTTCTCTAAATCCACATAGATAGAATCACGTGTAGTACCGGGCTCATCAAACGCAATCATGCGCTCCTCGCCCAGCAGCGCATTCACAAGCGTCGATTTACCCACATTAGGACGGCCAACAATGGCGATTTTAGGGTGGCGGTCGTTTTGTTCTAAATCAACCAGTATCAGGTTCAGGAAAATTTTCTAAGGCGAGCTCGATTAAATCTTTAACGCCTTCGCCATGAGCAGATGAAACAGAGAGCGGATCGCCAAGGCCTAATTCATAAAAATCAGCACTTACAACCGCTTTTTGCATGCCTTCAGTTTTGTTAACAGCAAGCAAAACGGGCCGCTGCGATTTACGCAAAATGTCTGCAATCACATGCTCTTGTGGCGTCATGCCTGCGCGGCCATCTACTATAAAAATCACCACATCGGCTTCATCTATTGCCAACAGCGTTTGCTTCGCCATTTCTTTGAGAATGCCACTTTCGGCACGCGGCTCAAAACCCCCTGTATCAATTACCAGATATGGCCTGCTTGCACCAATGCCTCGTCCATAGTGTCTATCGCGTGTGAGGCCAGGCAAATCCGCCACCAAAGCATCACGACTTTTTGTCAGGCGATTAAATAAGGTGGATTTGCCGACATTGGGTCGACCGACCAAGACAATGGTAGGCAACATGGTGACTACTTCCCAGACTCTGGTTCGTAAAGTTTATCAACGGTTCCTGCATCTGGCTGGTCTTTTTTAAACATAATACTGTCAGTATTAGCGCCACCCGCTTCTGTTGGTGTTGACTCTAAAGTAGTATCTTTTGCGCTTTCAGCTACAGGCTGTGTGGTTTCGATAATCGTTTTTTCTAAGTCCGAGGAAGATTGCTCTCTCACAGAACTTGCGGCTGGTTTTTCAGGTTCTGCAATAGGCGCCGACTCTGTCTTGCTAGGCGCTGATTGAGACCTTGTACTAGCATCCCCAATGCTTGTAACAGATACTGCATACAGACCGCCTCCGCGTGTTGTTGCAATTACCTGAGACCTGGCATTCCCAGAAATTATCGACATCACAGGATCGCCATCAATTTTAATACGCGCGGCAAAGTTACCATCATCGCGGTTTAAAAAGTGCACATATCCTTCGAGATCACCAACAGCAACAACGTCACCCAGCGGCTGTGGCACAGTCAATTGGCGGTTTAGCAATGCTGGTTGGCGCCAGAATGTTTTACCCGCAGCATAATCTAGCGCATAAACAGAGCCTAATGAATGCGATAAATAAAGTCTATCGTTTTCAAAATTTAGACCTGTGTAGCTTGAAATGTCGCGATTCCAGGCAACCTTACCATTTAAGCGATCTATAGCCGCTGTTCTGCCCTGATAAGCGACCGCAAATACAGCCGGCCCGACTACAGTGGGCAGGCTGGTGATGTCAGCAATACGTTCAATCTCGGTGACCCCTCTAGGCTGCGCTACGGTAGCCTCCCACAACAATTTTCCATTATCTGCACGAAGCGCCACCATTTTACCGCCAGAGAAGCCGGCATATACCGCACCGCCATCAACAACAATACCTGCACTACTACGCAAACTTAGTGCAGGAGTAACTCGCTCATAAACCCATTTACGGCTCCCATCAACGGAGTCAAGGCCAAATATATGATTATCCCCTGAGCGAGCAATAACAAAACCATCGAAATACCGCGGCGCACTCAACACTTCGCTAGAAACTTTAGATTTCCACAATAATTTACCACTCACGTCATAAGCGAGCACATTGCCTCGACTTGTTCCCACCAAGATAATGCCACCACCGGCGCCAACTCCACCGCTAATCGGCTCTCCAGCATTTACGCGCCACTCTTGTCTGCCATTCGTTGCATCCAGTTTTACCAACTCACCTTTTGAGTTGGCTGCATATACCATTCCGGCTTCCAGCACAGGCGTAAAGTCGTAAGTGCCCGTATCGCCAATCTGACTGGACCAATCTACTTTTGCATTGTAAGTTGGTTTAATTTCTTCCAAAGCGGCAGGGGGATTAGGCGGATCTTTGCCCAAAACTTTGTCTTTCAAGTCAGAAGTTAATTCTGTGAATGTGCTGCATCCTGCCAACAGCAACAGGCAAGCAACTATAAAACCGCGATATAAAGTTTGATTGAACATAAAGCTAATGATTAACTGCCGAGTGATTCAAGTTTCTGTTGTGTGTACTGATGTAATCTGCCACTTTCATCCAAGTTGCCAAGCGCAGCTTCATAGGCTTTTTTTGCCTCAGCCTGCTTCCCTTGCGCTAAATAAATATCACCCTGCAAACCTTGTTTTAGGCCGTCATAACCTTTGTCGAGCTCTGCTGATAACACTTTTTGTGCGCCTTCATAATTTTTCTCTTCCAAGAGAATTGATGCTAATTGCAAGCTGGCAATAGCTTTAACAGAATTTTCTTTTGCATTGGCAATTGCCCATTCCAACTGAGATTTGGCACTTTTTGCATCATTTGCCGCAAAATTATTTTTTGCCGCAAAAACAGCCGCACGGGCTGCGTAAGGTGTACCAGAATAGCTTTCCATCAGTTTTGCAGACTGTGCTTTGATTTCCGCCAACCTGTTTGGCTCTAATTGCACCAAACTTTGGAACAACTCAGAGGCTTCAACGGCTTTTTTCTGTTGAAAATAGTTATAACCTGTCCATGCGGCATAGGCCACAACTGCTGCTAATAACAAATTAGTGAGCAGCTTCCCATTTTTTTTCCACCATGCTCTAAATTCGTCTAACTGTTCCTGCTCTTCTAAATCTAATGCCATTTTCTTTCGTCCTAAAAATCAGGCAGCCACTTTTGTTATCGTGCCTTTGCCTGGAATTGCGTTTAATAACTGCTGAGTATAAGCTTCACGTGGCGCATTATATATGCTGGTTACCGCGCCCTCTTCTACAATCTTACCCTGATGCATCACCACCATCTCATCAGCGATATGCCGCACTACACGTAAATCGTGTGTGATAAAAATATAACTCAACCCCATTTCTTGCTGTAACGCTTTGAGCAAGAGCAAAATCTGTGCTTGCACGGAAACGTCTAACGCCGAAACAGGCTCATCACACACCACTACTTTGGGTTCCAATACCAGCGCCCGCGCTATGCCGATACGCTGACGTTGCCCACCAGAAAACTGGTGTGGATATTTTTGCGCATCCTCCGCATTCAAACCGACGCGCTCGAGCATTTGATACACTTTCTTCAACTGCTCAGATGCGCTGCCAATCCCATGAATCAGCAACCCTTCCCCTACAATCTCGCCCACTTTCATACGAGGATTAAGCGACGCAAAAGGGTCCTGAAAAATCATTTGCAAGTGCTTGCGAGTGGCGCGTAACGCCTTGTTATCTAATTTGGTCAGGTCTTGTCCTTGAAACAACACCTCGCCACCTTCGAAAGGATGCAATTGTAACAGACAACGCGCTAAGGTGGACTTACCACTACCAGATTCACCCACGACAGCTAACGTAGAACCTGTTTTTAACGTAACACTCACGTCATCCAGTGCGCGAATTTTTGTGTTCCCTAAACCAAAACGCCCGCTACGCTGCGTGTATACCTTAACTAAATGATTCGCCTGTAGAATAATGCCGTTTGAATTCATTGCGCTTATGCCGCCTTATTCTTCAACCAAGCGTAATCGATGGGTTTTAACTGCTTCTTGCCCTCTGCATCTGGCACGCAAGCAAGCAAAGCCTTGGTGTAAGGGTGCTGCGGCTTAGTTAAAACCTGCTTTTTGCTGCCTGCTTCAACAATTTCACCTCTAAACATCACGATCACATCATCAGCAATATCGGCAACCACGCCAAAATCGTGGGTAATAAACAGCATGGCCATATTCATGCGTGTTTTTAACTCATCAAGCAATTTAAGAATTTGTGCTTGCACCGTCACATCCAATGCAGTTGTAGGCTCATCCGCTATCAAAAGTGCAGGTTCGCAAGCAATGCTCATGGCAATCATCACACGCTGACGCTGCCCGCCTGACAGCTCATCAGGATAACTATTGGCGCGTTCTACAGGGATACCCACTTGCTGTAGCAAACTTTCCACACGCAATTTTAAACCCAAGCCTTTTAATCCCAAGTGTGCGGTAAGTGCTTCGCCAATTTGGTATCCCACTGTCAGCACTGGGTTAAGCGAGGTCATAGGCTCCTGAAAAATCATACCGATTTTTGCGCCACGTATCTTCTGCATTGCCTTATTATCGAGTTTGGTAATTTCAGAACTCTGAAAAACAACATTGCCTGACGCATGGAGCTGCGGGGAAAGCAATCCCATAATCGTGAGCGCAGTCAGACTTTTACCGCTCCCAGACTCACCAACGATACAAGTGGTTTTGCCTGCCGAGAGCTTAAATGAAACATTTTTTACCAAAAATCTTGATGGCGCACTCTTTGGCGTGACATTTAGACTCTCGATATTTAAAATTTCGGTCATGATTATTCGATGTTATACACAATGGTGACAACGACGCGCGCCATTTTATCAATTGTAGATTTGTCGTACACGCCGCCGTAACTGTTGTCAGTATCCTCATTACCGCCACCTACAGGCAGTATATAGAAAGCACCCTGCGAAGCCGATTTCATCACTCCCACCTTTACACCATCCTGTTTCACGAACTCGGTAGCGCGACTGCGCGCATTTTTGGTTGCATCAGCAATCAATGACATTTTCACCTCTTCCAAATTACTCACCAAATAATTCGGCGGCTGCGCAGTCACAGGGTGATTGTCAGCACGCAATTGCAAAAATGCCTTATTTGCAGCGGTGATTTTTGCTAAATCTTTAGAAGTGACGCGAACGTTCTGATACGCATCAAAGCCTCGCTGCACCTGACGCGGCGTATCCTTAATAAAAATCTCTTCATAATGTGGACTAATCGTTTCAACATCTGCAGATCGGCCTTCAGCCGTTAAGTTTTGCTTATCTAAAAAAGCCTCAACCACCTTGCGCTCAATCGCTAACTTTTCAAGTGCGGCTGCTTGCGTCTCAGCAGTAACGCCAATATTAATTGACCATTCTGCACTATCGGCCTTGATTGGTTTCTCAGCTAGGCCTTTTACTGTAATACTTTGCTGACCAGAAACTGCGCGTTTAGCTTGCACGCCCAAAATAAAAGCTGCACTGGCCATGCCAATCGCCAGCAGCAAACCTAAAATCGTCATGGAATTTAAAAAACTCTTATTCTCGGTCATTTTTGCGCTCCAATTTTTGTTACCACTTCGCTCAATTTGCATCGTATCTGCTCACCTGCTTGCAGTAAGGGCTTTAGTGAGATTTCACCCGCCGCAGCCTCGTCATCGCCCAAAATCGCGGCGAATCGCGCACCGCTTCTATCGGCTTTTTTCATTTGCGATTTAAAACTGCCGCCACCAGCATGCAAAGCCACCGTCAAACCAGAGTTTCGCATGACTTCAGCCGCTGCAAATGCCGCTTTTTCTGCTTGCTCGCCTACGTTTACCAAATACACATCAAGCTCATTTTTAGCCACTATGCCATATTCTTGCATAAGCAAAAATACCCGCTCTAAACCAATTGCAAAGCCACAGGCAGGCGTGTTATCGCCACCTAAGCGCTCGACTAGCGTATCGTAGCGTCCACCTGCAGCGATTGTGCCTTGCGCGCCAAGTTTGGTGGTCACCCATTCAAACACCGTGCGGTTATAGTAATCCAAACCACGCACCAAACGATTGTTGATTTTATATGGCACAGAGGCCGCATCCAGCTTGCTTTTCAGACCATCGAAATGCGCACGAGTTGCATCACCAAGCACATCCATCAACTTAGGTGCGGCTTCGATCATTGCTTGCATACGCGGATTTTTGCTATCTAAAATACGTAGCGGATTTGCATGCAGGCGGCGTTTGGCATCTTCGTCTAGCAAGTCCGCATGCAGCTCAAAATAGGCAATCAGCGTTTTGCGATATTCGGCGCGCTCATCTGCATCGCCAATGCTATTGATTTGCAACTCGACTTCTTGAATGCCCAAAATCTGCCAAAGTCGAGCCAGCATGACAATTTGCTCTGCATCTACGTCTGGGCCACTCGAAGCCAAAGGCTTCTGCGCCGATTTGATGAAACTGGCGCTGACGCCCTTTTTGCACGTTCTCATGGCGAAACATTGCCCCGTTGTACCACAAGCGCTGTGGGCCATTATAGGTAAGGCTGTGCTCTACCACCGCACGTACACAACCCGCCGTGCCTTCTGGACGCAAGGTGAGTCTGTCGTCATTGAGCTCATCACGCCAGGAATACATCTCTTTTTCGACGATATCCGTATGCTCGCCTACGCTACGCACAAACAAATCTGTGTTTTCCACTATTGGCATGCGGATATTGTTATAGCCATATTGTGCCAAAACTTTTCGAGCAGCATCTTCCAGTTTAAACCACAGCGGTGTAACATCGGGCAAGATGTCGTAAAAACCTTTGATGCTCTGAATTTTATTATTCGGAATCTTTTGTGCCATTTAATTGACTGCTTGAATTGAAATTGTTTTAGTTTTAGCTGTAACACGTTGGCGCAACTTGCCGCCTTCAGCATAGTTTTTCTGCACATAATCTTCGACTATCGCCTGAAACTCCTGCGCGATATTGTCACCTTTTAACGTAACGGTTTTTTCGCCATCCACAAACACCGGCGCAACTGGTGTCTCACCGGTTCCAGGCAAACTAATACCAATATTGGCAAGCTTGGATTCGCCAGGTCCATTCACGACACAACCCATCACGGCCACGCTCATATTCTCGACTCCGGGATACTCACTGCGCCAAAGTGGCATTTGTGTACGCAAATATCCTTGAATCTGCATGGCAAGCTCTTGAAAATAGGTGCTTGTCGTACGCCCACAACCCGGACATGCCGTCACAAGCGGCGTAAACGAACGAATCCCCATTGTTTGCAAAATCTCTTGCGCGACGACTACTTCCTTTGTGCGCGATTCATTGGGCTCAGGTGTTAATGAAACGCGTATCGTGTCGCCGATACCTTCTTGCAGAAGTAAAGCCAGCGCGGCTGTAGAGGCAACAATCCCTTTAGACCCCATGCCCGCCTCAGTTAAGCCCAAATGCAATGGATAATCACAACGCGCGCCTAAATCACGATAAACAGTGACTAAGTCCTGCACATTGCTGACTTTGCAGGAAATGATAATTTGATTCGCATCTAAGCCAATATCCACAGCTTGTTGCGCACTTTCTAACGCAGACTGAATTAAGGCTTCCCGCATCAACGCATCCGACGACAGCGGTATAGCCAGCTTGGCATTGTCATCCATCATTTGTGCCATTTTTGCTTGGTCTAAACTCCCCCAATTAACGCCAATACGCACGGATTTTTCGTATTTAATCGCTGTTTCAATCATCGCCGCAAATTGCTCATCGCGTTTACTGCCCTTGCCTACATTGCCTGGATTGATGCGGTATTTTGCAAGCGCTTGTGCGCAATCTGG
Source organism: uncultured beta proteobacterium (assembly GCA_963752495.1). Lineage (GTDB taxonomy): Bacteria > Pseudomonadota > Gammaproteobacteria > Burkholderiales > Methylophilaceae > CAVVYJ01. The sequence goes on along the minus strand of CAVVYJ010000004.1, from coordinate 54,437 downwards.
ATAAGCCGCGAGTAGTTTGTGGCCGTTATAATGGAAATCGCCAACCAGCGGCACATCACAACCCATCGCGTCAAGACCCTTGCGGATATTAGCGACCTGTGCAGCTGCTTCAGGCGAGTTGACTGTAATGCGAACGACTTCCGAACCTGCTTGCCACAACTCAAAAACCTGCTGAATTGTGGATTTCGCATCAGCGGTATCCGTATTGGTCATGCTCTGCACAACAACTGGTGCAACGGTTGACCCGTAAAGGCCACCACCTACTGGCACTTGGCCTATCATGACTTGTCGCGAAGATCTGCGCATTGAACTATTGAAATTTAAAATTAATCGATTTTTACGTGGGCAACATTGGTACGTGTGTGTGGCGCCAACTCTACTGCACGGCCATTGACATCTAAGCGTTGTACCAAGCGCATTACCCATCGTGATATTTAATGGCGGCTTAGCCTCAATAATTTCGCGATTACCAGCAAAAAGAATTCTGCTATAGATCTCCTTGCCCGTTGCATCCACGACGCTAATCCAAGTTTCCTGCGTAGCATTAAACTCTAACTTTGATTTACCATTGCTGACTGCCTGGCTGACCGCTGCATCACTTAATGCTCTTTCAATTGGTACCGCTTGACTTGCCGACGGCTCCGCTAGGTGTTACTTCATTTGTTACCGGAGGTTGTGGAGCAATCGGCGAGTTGACAGCTTCTTGTTACCTGAGGTGTTGACGCAACAACTTCCACAGTCGCAACTTCTGGTGCCTGAACTTCTCCACCTCTGCTCAGGTAACTCCAATTGCGTAACGCTGCATCAGTTATGCCGTTCCGCTGCAGGTAAAGCAACTTCCGGCAATGGCTCATCAGCTTTTGTCACCAAATCCGCCGTAGGCAATACTGGACTGGGCTTTTGTACATAGTTTTGATAAAAAAACCATGCCCCAGCACCTAACACCAAAGCCAAGCCCAGCAACACATAACGCATTGCATTGGGTTTTTCATATTCGGTAGACTTTCATATTTACGCTCGGCTGCAAAGTAAAAGACTGCGGAGTCTTGTCTGGCACAATCACGTTATAAGCATCCAGCAAAGGCTCTGCCGGAGTTTTGAGTATCTTGGCGTAATTACGAATAAACCCCTTTACGATCGTGGCCTCTGGAAGTGCCGAAAAATTATCCGCCTCCAACGCTTCGATTTGTTTATTACTCAGCCGTAAGCGGCTTGCAATTTCCTGTGTTGTTAAACCAAGCTTTTCACGACTAGCCCGCAGCGCACCGCCGCAACGTGAGCGATATTCTGCGGCATAATTGCCTAGCTCCGCGTCAGCTTCCGACGGAATCCTCAGCCGATGCGGCTGCAGCGTGTTTTTTATCTCCGCATTTTCAGTGTTGCTGTTTGTGTTTGCTTAGGTTTACGCGCCATTTCAGCACCTTGAATTGATATTATTTGCCACTTAATAACAAGCGAGTTTGTTCAGAATTTGGGTATTGTCTACGCAATTGCAATGCATAACTTGCCTCGTTGTCTTTGTCGCCAAGAATACGCTCTATTCTAACACCGAGCCAGAGGTTTCTGCACTGGGCGACGCCACCAAAGCGTTTTGCAAAGTCATCTTTGCAGTTTTTACATCGCCACGTTTAAATTGAATATCTGCCAACTGATATGCCGCAGAATGCGTTAGCGGCTCAAGCTGTAACGCTTTGTTCAAATAAGTCTCTGCACTTTTTGTATCTCCCTTGCGGTCTGCGCAAATACCAGCGTTAGCATAAGCAAGATTAGGCGTTGCATAAAGTGGATTTTTTACAGCAGCCAGAAAATGAGTAATTGACTCATCATAGCGTTTGCGTGTACACAAAAAACTACCGTAATTATTGTGTGATTCCGAGCTGTTAGGTTGCAATTCAATCGATTTTTTAAAGTTTGCCTCCGCCTCTACATCTTGGCCCAGTGCTGATTGCACAAGACCCAATCCGTTATAAGCTAGCGCATAATTTGGCGCAATAACAATAGCCTGATTAAACTCATCTAGAGCAATTTCTAATTTATTTTGCTGAAAATAAGCCGAGCCCAACTGGTATGCGCACGGGCGCGCTCGAAATCACTGGATCATTCGCATTGGAGCCTGTGCCGACTGGTTTCTCGGTTGCACATGCAACCAGCAAACCCACAAACACAACTACGCACAAAAATTTAAACTTTGAAATCATGCAACCGCCTCTATATGAATTTGCTTTTTTAAACTACGTTTAGTTTTATCTAACACTTTACCAGCCAATTGACCGCATGCGGCGTCAATATCATCGCCTCTGGTTTTACGTACAGTCACCACATAGCCTGCCTGCATTAAAATATCACGAAACACTCTAATATGCGATTGCTTTGAAGTCTCATAACCACTATTAGGAAATGGGTTGAAGGGAATCAAGTTAAACTTACATGGTACGTTTTTTACCACTTCCAGCAATTGGTGCGCATGTTCAACCGTATCATTGACACCATCTAACATCACATATTCAAACGTCACAAAATCGCGCGGCGCCTTTACCAAATAGCGCTCGCAAGCCGCCATCAGTTCTTTAATTGGATATTTTTTATTAATCGGCACCAACACGTCACGTAGCGCGTCGTTAGGCGCATGTAGAGAAACTGCCAGCGCTACCGGACAATCTTCCTTAAGCTTATCCATCGCATTCACAAGCCCGCTCGTAGAGAGCGTCACGCGACGGCGACTCAATCCATAAGCGCTGTCGTCGAGCATAATCTGCATAGCAGTCACCACGTTATCATAATTGGCGAGCGGCTCACCCATACCCATCATGACGACATTTGAGATAATACGCTCACTTGGCCGGCAACATATCGTAACCATCGGCCTGGCGTAGACGATTTATTCGCAATCCAAAGCTGACCAATAATTTCAGAGACACTTAAATTGCGGTTAAACCCTTGACGGCCAGTACTGCAAAACGTGCACTCCAGCGCGCAACCCACTTGGCTGGAAACACACAAGGTGCCACGATCATCTTCGGGGATAAAAACAGTTTCGATACTATTGGCCGTATCCGTGCCGCTTTTATCATTCACACTCATTAGCCATTTGCGTGTGCCGTCATCAGAGACTTGCTCCAATTGCACATCGGGTAGTTTCATTTCGGTTTCGGTAAGCAGCTTTTCGCGCAAAGTCTTGGCGATATCCGTCATATTATTGATGTCGGTTTCGCCAAAGTGATGCATCCAGCGCATCATCTGCTTGGCACGAAAAGGCTTCTCGCCGATACTGGCAAAGTAATCGGCGAGTTGTTTCTGATTAAAGTCGAGTAAGTTAATCAATTAACCGAAGAAATATTTAATTTCAATCGCAGCATTCTCTGCAGAATCGCTACCATGCACGGCATTTGCATCGATGCTCTCAGCAAAATCTGCACGGATTGTGCCGGCCGCCGCTTCTTTCGGGTTAGTTGCGCCCATCAGCTCACGGTTCTTTAATACTGCATTTTCGCCTTCCAGCGCTTGAATCATTACTGGCCCAGAAATCATAAAATCTACCAATGCTTTAAAGAAAGGACGCTCTTTATGCACCGCGTAAAAGCCTTCTGCTTCTGCTTGAGTTAGGTGCGCCATTTTTGCGGCAACAATTTTTAAGCCAGCGTTTTCAAAACGCGTATAAATTTTACCAATGACGTTTTTTGCTACTGCATCTGGTTTGATAATGGAAAGGGTACGTTCTACTGCCATGTGAAACTCCAATAAATAATAAAAAAATTAACGACTTAGATAACGCGGCATATTAACATTTTTAGGGCGTTTTATAAACTAGAAATTAGCGTAAACTACAAAATTGCGCTACTAAATGCCCTTTAATTGGGTTCGCATTTGCAAATGCACTGTGGCAGAATCTAAATTATATGAAACAACCACCAAACTCAGCAGCTACAACAACCGGCAACCTGCCCCGCCTGCGGGCTTGCTGTGCGATGATGTTGTGCCAAAAAAAATCCAATGCAGCAAAGGCAAAGTGTTTTTTTTGCAAGCCATTGGCAACGCGCAAGCGAAAATCAAAGGTAAAAACGTCAAGTTTGGCAGACGCAATCGCAGCAGCAGCCAACATTTTAAAGTGTTCCAAACAACCACTCTTTGCAGGCTTGAGTACGGATGTTGAAGGGTTTAGGGCGCTTGACCAGTTATCGCAAAAAACCAATGCCACGCTTGAGCACATAAACCACGCCAGTACTGGGCGCAACATGGCCGTACTGCAAGCGACAGGCTGGCAAACCACTACGCTGACAGAGGTAAAAAATCGCGCTGATATTATTCTGTGTATTGGTACTGATATCGTCTCGCATAACCCGCGGTTTTTTGAGCGCTTTGTCTGGACTAAGAATGCGATGTTTATTAAGCCCAAGATGCGCGAAATCGTGTATTTGGGCGGAAAAGATTTAGATACCAGCCATGGCGATTTATCTGCCCTAAAACCCGCATCGGTATTGCCTTGCAAGGCCAGCAAATTTGCCCGAGGTTTTAGCTGCTTTGCATGCCATATTACTTGGTAAATCGCTTAAAGCACGCAAAGTTGCTGGCATTGCAGTTGCAGATTTACAAGCACTTGCAACTAAGCTGCAAGCCAGTAAATACGCGGTGTTAGCTTGGGTAGCAAAAGATTTGGATTTCCCAAATGCAGAACTTGCAATTAGGCAAATCACGCAGATTGTCGCAACACTCAACCAAACGACACGTGCAGCCGGCTTACCGCTTGGTGGCTCGGATGGCGACACCAGCACCAATTACACAAACGTTTGGCTAAACGGCCAGATACTCAAGACAGAAGAAACATCACCGGACGCAGTTGTTTGGGTTAACAGTTTTAATGCAGAAAAATTACCACAAAAAAGCCCACAAAAAAACAATGTACCGCTGATTGTTTTAGGCAACGCAAATAGCCAATTTAAACAAACGCCTGATGTCTTTATCCCCATTGCCACGCCTGGTTTGGATTGCAGCGGCACGTTATTTCGCGTGGATGGCTCGGTGACTTTGCCGCTTAAAAAGATTCGCGAGTCTGATCTGCCAACTTTGCCTGAAGTCATTCGCCAGATTGAGGCTGCTGCTCAAATGATTACGCATCTTAAAAATTGCAAAATCATCGACCCCGCACACAATAAAAACGGTGTGATGGAAGATATTTACATCCGCGATGGATACATTATTGTCAAACCGAGCGCCACTGAAAAAATCACACAATCTTATGATTTAAAAGGAAAAGTTGTGATGGCTGGTGCGATTGACATGCACAGTCACATTGGCGGCGGCAAAGTGAATATTGCACGGATGATGTTGCCGGAATTTAGACAATATACCGAACCAGAAGCGCATATTTGTACGCCGCATTGCAGCCACTTTGCCACGCCCAACGACGACTGAAACCGGCTTTAAATATATCGAGATGGGGTATACCGCAGCTTTTGAGCCGGCAATGATGCCGATAAACGCGCGCCAAACGCATCTGGAAATGGGCGATACCCCTATGATTGACAAGGGTGGCTACGCGATGCTGGGTAACGATGATTACTTTTTGCGTATGCTTACCGCTAAAAAAGACCAAAAGGCGATTAATGACTATGTGGCTTGGGTGCTCCACGCCACGCAAGCGATTGGCATTAAAGTGGTGAATCCGGGCGGAATTTCTGCATTCAAGTTTAATCAGCGCAAGCTCGATTTAGATGAAAACAATGTGCATTATCAAGTTACGCCGCGTGAAATCTTAAAAAGCTTAAGCCGCGCCGTAAATGAGCTTGGCATTGCAAAACCATTGCACGTGCATAGCAACAACCTTGGCGTTGCCGGTAACTTTGAAACAACGCTCAACACAATGGGCGCAAGTGAGGGCATGCCCATGCACCTCACGCATATTCAGTTTCACAGTTACGGTACGGAAGGCGATAAAAAATTCTCCTCCGCGGCAGCACAAATCGCCGAAGCGCTCAATAAAAACAAACATATCACCGCGGATGTCGGCCAGGTTTTGTTCGGGCAAACTGTCACAGCATCAGGCGACAACATGATGCAGCACTTAAACGCCAAGCATGCGAACCCGAAAAAATCGGTGATTATGGATATCGAATGTGACGCAGGCTGTGGTGTAGTACCATTTAAGTATCGTGACCAAAATTATGTCAATGCCTTGCAATGGGCGATTGGTCTGGAAATCTTCCTTTCCGTTGAAGATCCTTGGCGCATCTTCCTCACTACGGACCATCCAAACGGCGCGCCTTTTACCTGTTACCCGCATCTCATCCGCCTGCTAATGGACAAAACGTTTAGAAATGAAACTTTTGCTAAACTCAATTTAGATGCCCAGGCAATGAGTAATTTAACCGTCTATTAATCGTGAATATAGCTTGTATGAAATTGCCACAATGACACGTGCTGGCGCCGCCAAGCTGATTGGCCTGAAAGACCGCGGTCATTTGGGTGTTGGTGCTGCGGCTGATATCACCGTATATACCGAGAATGCCGATAAAGAAGTGATGTTCAGCAAGCCTAATTATGTGTTCAAAGATGGCGAATTAGTGGTTAAAGAAGGTAAAGTCATTAAGGTGGTATGGGGCAAGACCCATACGGCAAAACCCAGCTTTGATATTGGCGTAGAAAAAGGCCTAAAAGATTATTTTGAAAAATACCATACGATTCAGCTAGATAACTTTAAAATCAGCGATCAAGAAATCGCACAAGACGGACGTGGGCAAGTGATTGCACATAAAGGGAAAAAACGTGCAAATTAACGGCGTACAAATCGACGATACTTTTGCTGAAGCATTTAATATGCGTGGCACTCGCGTCATTATTACCGCGCAGAACCTCAAATGGGCTTACCATGCGGCCAACGCCATGACAGGATTCGCCACCAGCGTAATCGGTTGTGGCGTGGAAGCTGGTATCGAAAGAGAATTAACCGCGAAAGAAACACCGGATAATCGTCCTGGCGTGAGCATTTTGATGTTTGCGATGGGCAGCAAAGTACTCATGCAGCAGCTTGAAACCCGCATGGGGCAATGTATCCTCACCTGCCCTACCGCAGCGGCCTTTAGCGGTATCGATTCAGAAGAGATGATTAGCCTAGGCAAACACCTGCGCTATTTTGGCGATGGCTACCAGACCTCTAAACTAATAGGCGGCAAGCGCTACTGGCGTATCCCGGTGATGGATGGTGAATTTCTCACGGAAGAAACCACAGGCATGGTGCGCGCGATTGGTGGCGGTAACTTTTTAGTCTTAGCGACTTCTCAGCCGCAAGCTTTAGCGGCATGCGAAGCCGCGATTGAGGCGATGAAAAAAGTACCGAATGTGATTATGCCTTTCCCCGGCGGCGTGGTGCGAAGTGGCTCAAAAGTGGGCAGCAAGTATCCCAAAATGTTTGCATCAAGCAACGACGCTTTCTGCCCCACCCTCAAAGGTCTCGTAAAAACTGAACTCAGCGATGACATTGAAAGCGTCATGGAAATTGTGATTGATGGCATGACCTTCGAGGATATCAGCAAAGCCATGAAAGTTGGCATTAAAGCCGCTTGTAAACTGGGCGCTAAAGGTGGTATCAAACGAATTTCGGCAGGTAATTATGGAGGAAAATTAGGGCCACACCTCTTTAAGTTGCACGAGGTTCTAAAATGACCGCACTCACTTTTACGCTTAAGGTAACCCCGCAATCAAAACTTGATTGTAGCCAACTCACGCCAAAACATTTACAAGGTTTGTCGCTTGAACAAATTGGCAAACTCAAACTTGGAAAACATAAAAACTCTGCACAAGTGACTGATTATTTTAAAATTTCTGGAAATGATTGCAATTCTATCGTTTTCAAAAACGCGGGCTCACAACTCGACTATATAGGCCACGAGATGAAACAAGGTCAAATCACTATTGAAGGTAATGTAGGCGACTTTTTAGGCGCCAACATGCAAAACGGCGTGATTGTTTGCCAAGGCAACGCGGGAGATCGCGTAGGCGATAAGATGCGCCGTGGAATCATACTAGTTGAAGGTTCTGTAGGACATTATGCCGCCAGCCGCATGATTGCAGGTACGATTGGCGTATTGGGCAATACTGGCACTCATACCGGCTTTGCCATGCGACGCGGCACAATTTTGGTCACCAAAGAGCCCTCATTGCACGCAACGATTCAAAGCTGCGGCATGCACACTTTGCCTTATTTAAGTCTGCTATTTAAAGCAATTTCACCCTTGAGCAAAAAATTCGGCTGCAATCGCAACCAACCGTGTGGAGCGTTTTGCGGGCGATTTGGGCGTTAATGGCAGGGGCGAGATTCTCGTGCTGAAGTAACCACTTTTACGCATCAAAGCAAAGTGTTAAAATGATACTTTGCTATTGAAATATGTAAGACCATGCCACAAATACATCTTGGAAAATACCTCACAGCTGCACTTTATAAATTTGTTAGCCTGCCAGATTACAATAGTCTGCAAGCGCCTATTCTAGAGGCATGCGAGCGCTACAATATCAAAGGAACTTTATTGCTCGCACTAGAGGGCATTAACGGTACAATTGCCGGCCTACCTGAAGACATTCAGGCTGTTTTGAACTACCTACGCACTGACCCTGTTTTTGCAGGTAAATTTTCAAATCTTGAGCACAAAGAATCCTATGCAGACGAACACCCGTTCTACCGCATGAAAGTGAAGCTCAAAAAAGAAATCGTCACTATGGGCTTGCCCGAAGTAGATCCCAATCAATCAGTTGGCACGTATGTTAAGCCTGAAGACTGGAACGCGCTCATCAGCGACCCGGAGGTCATTTTACTCGACACGCGCAATGACTACGAGGTACACATTGGCACATTTAAGGGCGCAGTTGACCCTAAAACCAACACTTTTAGAGAATTCCCAAAATTTGTCGCGGATAACCTTGATACTAACAAACATAAAAAAGTAGCGATGTTTTGCACAGGTGGTATTCGTTGTGAAAAAGCATCCAGCTTTATGAAAATGCAAGGATTTGAAGAGGTCTACCATCTGGAAGGTGGAATACTGAAATATCTGGAGACCGTGCCACAAGAAGAAAGCTTGTGGCAAGGTGAGTGCTTTGTATTTGACCAGCGAGTAGCAGTTAAACACGGCTTGGAAGTGGGCGAGTTTGATCAATGCTTCGCCTGTCGCATGCCGCTTTCCCCTGAAGAATTGCAAAGCCCGGAGTACACACCAGGAATATCGTGCCCGCACTGCTACGACAGCCTAACGGAAGAAAAGAAGCGCAGCTTAACAGAACGTCAAAAGCAAGTGATTTTGGCAAAGCAGCGCGGCGAAAATCATATTGGCAAAAAGCAACTAAAGCTCACTAACCTTTAGCTGACCTATTCCACAATCATTCTGCCGTTTAGTGCTTGCACTGGCCGATTATTATCATGGTGCACAACATTCTTAAACGCATCAATCTGTGTTTTAGATGCTGTCATAGGCGTTTTCATCACAATCCAACTCACGCCTTCACTGCAGGGTGGCGTTGTTAAAGAGCCGCTATAACGATAGTAGCCGCTACTTTGTGGCGAAAGCTCACTTGGCACTACGCGACTTTTTAATGGGCTTGGAATATTGAGTTCAGCAGACATTTGTTGCCAAACCCTAGTGAGCGCATCATTCGCTTTGCCTTCTTCAAACATGACCGCCACCACCGTTAAATTTCCTTTTGCGTCTTCGTGCACAAAATGCGCTTCTAGCGGGTAAGATTTGCCGCGAATCGTATTCTCGCTAGGTGAATGAAAGTGCATTTGGCGCAGGTGGTAAAGCACCGTGTCTAGCACCACCATGTTACCAGGCTTGAAATTAACCTGAATGGTGTGCCCATTATTGACGACATCGCTGGCTGGAAACCGCTGAAAAGTCTTAAGCGGCTTTAATACCGCCTGCACAGTTTTATCGATGTTGATTGGCGATTGATTACGTCCTAAATCACAGGACATATAATCCGAGCTAAGTTTTCCCCAAAACTCCGGACCTTCCTTACCTTCATAAGTCCAGTGTTTATTACCAGCAGATTTAACTTCTGGCTTGGGTTTGGTTTCGACCACGGGTTTAATCGCAATTTTTTCAGATTTTGTCGCCGCAGATGTTAGTGCTTCTACAACCTTCGCCTTGCTGAGCGCAGGCTTCTCGGCAGCAGTCCCTTTCTTATCAGTTTTAGGCTCTTTTGCTTCAGTTTCAGCTTCAACTTCAGATTTAGGCTGCTCTGGTTTGACAACTTTAACTGGCTCAGTTGCAGGCTTCTCTTCAGCAACTTCGGTTGGCACATTTACACCGCATACATAGCGCATGGCGACATCAATCTCCGTCTCTGGTACTGGTTCTATAAATTTAGCCATTTTAGAATCTACTGCCGCAGAATAAATCAGCTCATCGTTAGAAAACTGGAACACCTGAGAAGTGGCTGCTTTTTGCGTTGTGCAATCAAAAAACCAAAGCAATTTAGATAAGTTATAGGTTTTTTCGGCTACCTCAATATTGGTTTGTGGTGTTTTATAGGCGATTTTAATCCATGCTCTTTTGAGCTTATCCACTTCCAAAACCGATTGCTTGTCCAGCATCAGCTTTGCGCCATTATTGTCTTGCAATTTCACCCATTGTGCCGCGTGGCTATTGGCGATAGCAGCAAAAAATAATAGCGAAATTGCAAATATTTTATTCATCAAAACTCCAGCACCCGCAAAACTTTGTCAAATTAAATAGTTAAGGTTTCTGCCATATGCAGCCTCAGCCATTCCACAACCTAATTATCCTTGACGCGAGTTTTTTTAAAGTGCGGAGCAGTCATACTTTTGCTGCCTTATTTGTTACATTAAAATTGATTGATTCCAAATAAAATGTTCTAGTCCCCATAACACAGCTGAGCATCACTTCTTTCTTGACCACATAACATATGAAAAATAACCGTGAAAAAGAGGCTATCAATGCCTATTTAAAGCTTTTGCAAAACAAAGGCGCGGCGAGTGGCATGCTTTACAAGCGCTCATTATTTTTAGATAGGCTCGCAGAACATCTTGCTGGCCAAGCGTTAGAACGTGCAAATTATGGGCTGGCTTTGGATAAGGCGCTCGAAACCGTATCGCTCATCGATAAATTGGAGTGCCAAAACACTGCGCGGGAGTTTTATCCATTTTGGATAAGCGATATTAAAGCGATTGCCGCTTTTGACTTGCATTTTGGCTTTGATATTCAATCCATTAAATGGAGACCATTATCGACCTCGTTAGATACACTTACTAAAACCTTAGACAGTGAAGTGTTCAACAAAGGTGAAAGCAACGCCTTGAAATCATACACAAAATCGCTGCAAAACCGTGGTGCGGATGACTTGGTGATTGATACGCGCATTAAAATGGCAAAAATCATATTGCTGCGGCTAAGAGATGCGCCAGAAAAAAACAATAAAACCTATCGCATGGCGGTAGACATTACCTTACCGTTATTTAAAATTGAAAAAATCAAACAACTATTTTTGGTGGTTGTGCGCGAATTCTATTACTTTTGGAAAGATTGCTTACATTAAAGATTAACGCCTATTTTTCTGCAATCGTCTTCAAATTTGCCAGCCCTGCTTCAAAATCTTTACCCACCATATCGTTACAATTAACAAATATTCCCATTACCTTCATCATCAGGTTTTGCCTACCAGACATTTCCCAAGTAACGTTTGTGCTATCGCCCAACTGTTCTAGCGTAAATTCCACACTATTTTCCGCTTTAAATGGTTTAAACATTTCCAGATGCGACCTGATTTTGGATGGTGACAGGCTTTCAATGATGGTTACACGCCCTGCACCCGCCTTGCTATTGCCTATCCATTCATAGGTAGCACCGACGCCGCTACTTGGTGTGCTAATGGTACTTTGCATATTTGGGTCGAGCTTTTGCCAAGGCGACCAAGATGCCCAGTTGATGTGATCATTAATAATGGCAAAAATCTTGTCGGCAGAGGCTTTGATACTGGTGGATCGTTGTGTTCTAAAAGTACTTGGACGGGTTGATGCATAAATAAGTAAAACAGCAATTACCAGTAAAACAAGAATAACAATTAATCTCCACATCGCGTTCTCCTATTTTATTTGATCAAATTCCACTTAAATAATTTTATATAAATAGCTCTGGATAGCCAATATCCATTGAGGATGTTTGAGCATATCCGAAAACGTCATTTTTACCAAGTTTTCACCATTGCAACCAACTGATCAAGACAGGTTCCCCAGCCATCTTCAAAACCCATTTCCGCGTGTCTCACTTTGGCTGCTTTGTCGCGGTGTTTGGCAAGTGCGGCATATTTTGTGCCATTGCCGTGTTTTTCCAACATAATCGTCGCGGTAAACAAAAATTCTGCGCATTCGTGGCCAGGTTGAGTTTCCGGCTCTGGCACAGGGCGAAAACCAGGCGCTAGCGCGTTTGTCCAGGTAAGGCGAGAATTTTCCACAATTTCCAAATAGCACCCCATACTGGGAAATTTTTGCCCTTCTGGTGATTGCATCACCGTGTAAAACTTGCCGCCCGGTCGCAAATCCACCTCGACTTCCACGGTTTTCCAAGGCAGTGGGCAAAACCACGGCAGCATATGCTCGGGTACTGTCCACGCTTTCCAAACCAGTTCAGGCGGCACATCTACAATGCGCTCAAAATAAAGGTCTAGCTCGGGGTTAATTTGTGGTTTGCTCATGCTAATTTCTCCTTAATGTAAGTTTCGAGTTTTGCCAAATGTTGTTTGCCGCCCTCAATGGCGCCGTATTTCTCCACCACCAAATCGCGTTCTTCTTTGCTGGGGAATAGATGACGTAGTGTTACCAAAGTGCCGCCTTCAACATCTTGCAGGGTAATGGTTTGCTCAAACCAGATGCGCTCGCCATCGCCATGGTCGTATACCAACTTTGAAAGAGGCACAATTTCTTTAAACACTGAGTGATTTGGATAGCACGTACCATCCGGACCTATCATGGTGTACCACCACTCGCCATTGATCCGTAAATCCATGCTTTCAATCGTCGTCGTAAAACCATTCGGTCCCCAGTAATTGACGATATGCTTAGGGTCGGTCATCGCCTTCCAGACGAGTTCACGAGGTGCGGCGAGCACACGCGTGATAATAACTTCTCGGTCGTTATTATTCATTGTTTTTCTCCTGCGCTTGTAAAGTTTTAAGATAACTATCGAGCTGGTCTAAGCGCTGCTCCCAAAACTGGCGGTATTGCTCAATCCAGTTCACCGCTTCTTGCAACGGCGCGGCTTCTAGCTTGCAAGGGCGCTGTTGCGCCAAACGGCTTTGCGAAATCAAACCCGCGCGTTGCAACACTTTAAGATGTTTGGTTACGGCGGGTAGGCTCATATCGAAAGGTTCTGCAAGCTCGTTAACAGAAGCCTCTCCCGCCGCAAGGCGCGCCAATATTGCCCTACGTGTGGGGTCGGCAAGTGCAGAAAATGTAGCATTGAGTTGATTGGGTGTCATTAATATAAAACCATTAGGTTAATTAACTAAATGGTTTTATACGCTTTCGTAAACTTTGTGTCAAGTACGCAACAAAAAATAGTGATTGATATAAGAGATATGGTTTATATAACTTTTTGATTGACGTTTAAAATAAAACTAGTCAATCTACATGTTACCTACTCGTAAAAAGAGCCGGAGATGATGTTTGTGCTTAAAAAATATTGGGGGTTTGCACTAATAATGCTCTTAGCCAGCAATCTAGCTGGCTGTGTGGCGGCGGCTACCACAGCCGCAGGCATGGGTGGCTCTGCTGCCATCAGTCACACCATCAACGGCATTACTTACCGCACATTCACCACTACCGCACCCAAAGTTAAAACAGCCACTATTAGCGCGCTTGGGCGGATGAAAATTAAGGTGGTTTCTGAAGGCAAGCCGGATAAAAAGAATGTACGAATCATTACAGCCAAAACTGATGAGCGAAAAATAGAAATACAAATCGAACCCATCAGCCCAAACACAACACGTATGCGCGTGATAGCAAAAAGTTCAGGCTTGTTCTATGACAGCGCCACAGCAGATGAAATCATCGCGCAGACCAAACGACAATTAGGTGAGGCTTAGCCAGTATTTTTGTTGAAAACGACTTAGGATGCTTTTAAGTGCATAGTTTGACGGCACTTCGGATAATTCTTACACCCCCAGAACTCCCCTTTCTTACCGCTTCTTTTAACCATTTTTACACCACATGCAGAACAAGAAGGCGTTTTATAGTCGCCAGCAATCGCCAGTTGCAAGAGTTTCTTTTGTGATATTTGTGGCAACCTCATAATCATTTCAAGAAACATTTCACCTGAAATGAGGATAATTTTATTAGCTTTGGCTGTTTCTTTTGCATCATCAGTAAACCCACCTGACGTCATATAGAAGCCTTTGGCGACTTTTTCATGTGTTAAAACGCCAAGAAACTCTCGTATCTCTTTAACCCCAACTTGCCGATTATTCCAGGCCTTGCATTGCACTAATGAAGTTGCGCTTTCGGCACCATCTTGATACAGCTTAATATCAATCCCACCATCCGCCCCTAGTGAAGTAGTTTTAGCAAGAATCCCCTTCTCTAAATAATAAGCTGTTGATAGATCTTCAAACCGTTTCCATTCAATTTCTTGAAGTAACTTTAGTGACCAGCTTGTTGGCCGAGATAAATACTCTGTCAGAGTAGTTTTAGCGAATGGTGAAACGATATCTTGATCTAGATTACCGTCATCAGACGCATTTGTGCTTAATTCAGCTCTATTTATTAAACGCTTTTGGTTAAAAAACTTGAATGCTGATATTACAAGCAACACGCCGATTACAATCAGCCCAAAAGGCCTTAAGGACACACTAAAGGTATTGAGAAATGGATTATTAAACGCAGGAAAGATAACGAAGATTACTAGAAACACAGATAGCGCATAAAAAGCTGATACTTTCCAGTTTCCAGCCAGAACAATATCTAAATGTGATTGTTTTTTATTTCTTCTAGCCATATCTAGCCAAGTCGAATTTACTTGGGTGATTGTCTACGTTTGTTAACTCAACTGCAAGTTAACCACCTAGAAATATATTTGGAAATTATCTTTATTGGGGGATATGCGCAGACAAAGCCGTTCCAAAAACGAGACTAAGCAGAGCCCAAAAGGGAACAATACAATCCACTACTTGTGGAGCAGGCGGGATTGTGTCAGCCTCGCATCAAGGCGATTCCGCCATCTTTCGCTAACGCTCAAGACCGCTTCATTTCACTCAGCGTCCAAGCAAGCAGTGCTTGCTTAGTCGAACCCTGCGGGTTCGATGCTCGTCTATTCATATCAAACAATAAAAAAGCCACCCGAATGGTGGCATTTTTATTGTTTGGTGGAGCAGGCGGGAATCGAACCCGCGTCCGCAAGCCCTCCACAGACAGTTCTACATACTTAGCCTTGTTGTTTAATTTAATCTGCACCACACCAACAGACAAGCGGTGTACAGACGAGTTACCTTAAGGTTAATTCTACGCTAAGTAACCCAACATAAAACGTATCCCGTGTATATGACGCTGCGATGGTTTTTAAGGCCACCCACCCCACGGGAGAGATGGTGCAGCGTCCAGCCGGTATTAAGCGGCTAGAGCGTAAGTTTCGTCGTTTGCGACTATACTTGTTTCAGCTGTATTTACGAGGTAATCTGAGCCTCGGTATGCCCTGCACTGCTTTGCAACCCACGTCGAAACCTGGTCAGCCCCAATGTGTCAATAACTAAGACTTGAGCGAACGCAGTAAGTTCGCCCAAGCTTGAATTATACGCTACTTGTTATGCGAGCGCATGATGCGCCCTTTTTCGCGCTCCCAATCGCGCGCCTTTTCTGTATCACGCTTATCATGCTGTTTTTTGCCTTTTGCAAGACCAATTTCCACTTTCACACGGCCTTTTGAAAAGTGCAAATCGAGAGGAACTAGCGTATAGCCTGCGCGTTCTACCTTGCCGATGAGTTTAGCGATTTCTTCATTATGCAACAACAGCTTACGTGTTCTAATCTTATCAGGATGAATATGCGTAGAGGCCGCGCCTAGCGGGGTGATATGGCAGCCAATCAGGTATACCTCACCACGCTGGATAATGACATAAGCCTCTTTAATATTGGCGCGATTATCGCGAATGGCTTTCACCTCCCAGCCCTCAAGGACGATACCAGCTTCGTATTTTTCTTCGATAAAGTAATCAAAAAAAGCTTTTTTATTTTGGGCGATGCTCATGACATGCAACTAATGGCTTAAAATGGCTATTTTACGCTATTACCCATATTGATTCTTTTAATAAATCAAAAAAATGACGCGAAAGATGAACGAAGACAGTATGATTAATACGACAAGTGAGGTCTGACAAAGTCAGATTTGATTTATTAGAAGAATATATGCACAAGGTAGAGAAAACTGTTCTAGTCAACCATTCGGCAGCGCAGATGTTTGCTTTGGTTGATGCTGTGGAAGATTACCCAAAGTTTTTACCTTGGTGCGGTGGCGTGGATTTGCTGGAACGCTCAGAAACCACTACCAGCGCGACTTTACACATTAATTATCATGGGTTAAAACAGCACTTTTCGACGCAAAATAGTAAAATTTTTCCGCACAGTATGGATATACAACTTAAGGATGGGCCGTTTAACCATTTGGATGGCGAATGGCGTTTTGTTGAATTGCAACCAGATGCCTGTAAGATTACGTTTAGGTTGAATTACGAGTTTGCGAATGGTTTTTTGGATAAATTAATATCCCCTGTTTTTGGTCACATTGCCACTACATTTGTGGATGGATTTGTGGCTCGCGCAGATAAAGTTTACATAGGATAAACCTTGCCACAAAATAACATCACTGTAGAAGTTGCCTACGCATTGCCGCATCAGCAATTGATCATTCCCGTTCAGGTTGCGCCTGAAACCACAGCAGAGCAGGCGATTCTGGCTTCAGGGATTATAAAAAAATTTCCAGAGATTGATTTAAGTAAAAATCAAATTGGTATTTTTGGCAAACTGGCAAGACTGGAAACCGTTTTAAGAAGCATGGATCGCGTAGAAATTTATCGCCCGCTCATCGCCGACCCAAAAGAAGTACGCAAACAGCGTGCAGAAGAAGGGAAAATCATGAAAAAAGGCGGTGGAGATGCACCGCCTGAGGTCTAAAGAAAATTAGCTAGTTACAGTACTCATCAATCTCAGCCTGTGCTTTTTGTGCGCCTTCCTGAAGTTCCTTATCGTCCATGTACTCGCGCTCCCCTCTTTCATTAGTTTTATAAACACGTCCACCTTGCGCATATGTTCCATGATTCGCTTTGGCCGCTTTACAGTTTTCTTCTTTTAACTTGGCTTGCGCTTCTCTCTCTTGCTTGTTATTTTTTTCAATCTCTGCATTGCGTTGACGCAACCTTGCCGCCTCAACTGAGGGATCCACAACCTCTTTTAAGCCCGGCTTATTAACAGCAGCCGGCGCTACTGCATTTTGAGAATCACTCTCAGAAGCCGGGGTTTGATTTTGAGCTGGGCTAAGAACTTTCTTTTTTCCAATTGGCTCTTGCTTAATATTTGATGGTGGCGGCGTGTCAGAATATCTAACCACACCATCTTTATCTTTCCATTTGTATATCTCAGCACCAGCCGTTAAAGGTAGCACTAACGATGCAGCAATGACAGCATACAATAATTGATGAAGTTTCATAGCAAACCCTTTTTCCTTTATTAGCATTTCAACATTGTTTTCGCTAAATTAATAGTTATAGATTACAGCAATACAACAGCATTTGACAATAGAATTAAACGTAACAATCTACGTAAGGTTGACAATTTAATTGCTTGATATATATAAAACAAATAGAACACTCGCAGCTTAACGCACAATTCTGTATAATCTCGTTTTGGAAATAAAGGATTAGTCATGCGTTTGCTGCAACAAGCTCTCACTTTTGATGATGTTTTATTGGTCCCCGCGCATTCGGTCATTTTGCCGCGCGAAGTTAACCTTAGCACACAGCTCACCCGTAACATCAAACTCAACATCCCGCTCGTTTCTGCTGCGATGGATACTGTCACAGAAGCGCCACTGGCTATTGCACTCGCGCAAGAAGGCGGTTTGGGTATCATTCATAAAAACATGACCGCGGCACAACAAGCTGCACACGTTTCGCGTGTTAAACGATTTGAATCTGGTGTAGTAAATGATCCGGTAACGATTACAGCCAAACATGACAGTGCGTGATGTGATAGAACTTACACGTAAGCATAAAATATCTGGTTTGCCTGTCATCGATAACGACAAAATCGTAGGTATCGTCACCAATCGCGATTTACGTTTTGAAACCAATCTTGACCAACCGATTAAAAACATCATGACGCCACGCGAGCGGCTCGTTACTGTTCGGGAAGGAACATCACGTGAGGAGGCGATTAATTTATTGCACCAACACCGCCTAGAACGTGTTTTGGTAATTGATGACAAAGATGCCCTTAAAGGTTTAATCACAGTTAAAGACATTCAAAAATCACGCGAACATCCACTAGCTTGCAAAGATAGCAAAGGCCGCTTACGTGTTGGTGCTGCAGTAGGTGTGGGCGAAGGTACGGAAGATCGCGTAGAAGCGCTTGCAGCTGCAGGCGTGGATGTGATTGTAGTCGATACTGCTCACGGACACTCGCAAGGCGTGCTGGATCGCGTGACTTGGGTAAAAAAACACTTCCCAAAGATTGAAGTGATTGGCGGCAACATTGCAACGGCAGATGCTGCTCTCGCGCTTGTGGATGCGGGCGCGGATGGCGTTAAGGTAGGTATTGGCCCAGGCTCCATCTGCACCACCAGAATCGTTGCTGGTGTAGGCGTTCCACAAATCAGTGCAATCGCCAATGTACAAAAAGCACTACAAAAATCTGGGGTTCCCTTTATTGCCGATGGCGGCATTCGCTTTTCTGGTGACATTTCTAAAGCAGTTGCAGCGGGCGCATATTCCGTGATGTTGGGCGGCATGTTTGCCGGCACGGAAGAAGCGCCGGGAGAGGTCGAGTTATTCCAAGGCCGCTCCTATAAGTCTTACAGAGGTATGGGATCTGTTGGCGCGATGCAAAAAGGCTCTTCAGACCGTTATTTCCAAGAATCTGATGGCAATGCTGACAAATTAGTCCCAGAAGGCATTGAAGGTCGCGTACCCTATAAAGGCAGCGTGGTCGCGGTGATTCATCAACTCATGGGTGGGCTACGTGCCTCCATGGGCTATGTCGGATGTGCGACCATTGATGAAATGCGCAAAAAAGCTGAGTTTGTACAGATTACCTCCGCTGGCATGCGTGAATCTCATGTGCATGATGTACAAATCACCAAAGAAGCACCAAACTACAGAATAGATTAACCTGAAACAACCTGCTCTGTAAGCCGAGTATATATAAGGTTTGACAGGAGTATGGTGTTTTTTAACCATTTTCTAATAACTACTACATGACATGCACTCTAAAATACTTATTCTCGATTTTGGCTCTCAAGTCACGCAACTCATTGCGCGCCGTGTGCGCGAAGCACACGTCTATTGTGAGATTCACCCATGCGATGTATCTGATGACTTTGTACGCAACTTTGGCGCAGACGGCATCATTCTCTCAGGTAGCCACGCCAGTGCTTACGAGGCAGATACGGATAGAGCGCCGCAAGCCGTATTTACCTTGGCATACCGGTGCTGGGCATTTGTTATGGCATGCAAACCATGGCGCAGCAACTCGGCGGACGGGTGGAAGCTGGTACAAAGCGCGAGTTTGGCTATGCAGAAATCCGTGCCAGAAATCACTCTGCCCTATTCAAAGATATTCAAGACAGCACCAATGCCGAAGGTCATGGCCTGCTTGATGTATGGATGAGTCACGGCGACAAAGTCACCGAATTGCCAGCTGGCTTTAAAGTTATCGCCAGCAACGAAACCACGCCAATAGCGGCAATGGCAGATGAAACGCGCAAATTCTATGCAGTGCAGTTTCACCCGGAAGTCACCCATACCAAGCAAGGTCAAGCCATCTTAAATCGTTTTGTACTGCAAATTTGCGGCGCAAAACCTGACTGGATCATGAAAGATCATATTGCCGAAGCTGTTGCCAAGATAAAAGCACAAGTCGGTGATGAAGAAGTGATTTTAGGTCTTTCAGGTGGGGTAGATTCTAGCGTTGCCGCGGCATTGATTCATCGGGCAATTGGCGACCAGCTCACTTGCGTATTTGTTGACCATGGCTTACTTCGCCTCAATGAGGGCGACATGGTAATGGACATGTTCGCGGGTAAGTTACATGCAAAAGTTATCCGCGTAGATGCAATTGACCAGTTTATGGGCGAGTTGGCAGGTGTTAGCGACCCAGAAGCCAAGCGCAAAATCATTGGCAAAGAATTTGTCGAGGTTTTTCAACGTGAAGCCAAAAAATGTGTCAATGCAAAATGGTTGGCACAAGGCACCATTTACCCAGACGTGATTGAATCTGGCGGTGCAAAGACCAAAAAAGCAGTCACCATCAAAAGCCACCACAATGTAGGCGGCCTGCCAGAAAAATTAGGTCTAAAATTGCTCGAACCACTGCGCGATTTATTCAAAGACGAAGTGCGTGAACTTGGTGTGGCACTTGGCTTGCCAGCCGACATGGTGTATCGCCACCCATTCCCAGGCCCAGGTCTGGGCGTGCGCATTTTGGGTGAAATTCACAAACAATATGCCGATTTATTACGCGCTGCCGATGCAATTTTTATTGAGGAATTGCGCAATACCGTCGATGAAAAATACCGGAAAAACCTGGTATGAACTGACCAGCCAAGCATTTGCGGTATTTTTGCCTGTTAAATCCGTTGGTGTGATGGGTGATGGGCGCACTTATGATTACGTCGTAGCACTACGCGCTGTCGTCACAAGTGACTTTATGACCGCGCATTGGGCGGAATTCCTTATGCGCTACTTGGCAAAGTTTCTAATCGCATTATCAACGAAGTGCGTGGCATCAACCGCGTCGTGTATGATATCTCTGGTAAACCACCAGCAACCATTGAATGGGAATAACGGGGAGTAATCATCTATGAGTCGAGCTTTTGTGAATGAAGAACGCTTTGAGCAATCCGGTGAAGAGTTGGTTGAACGCCCTATCAGCGCAAACCCCAATTATGTCACGCCTACCGGCGCACTCGAGTTACAAACGCTGGAAGAGTCATTGGTAGCGCAGCATGAAGCTTTAAAGAAAACTGCTGACGACGCGTTCGTTAAGGATAAAGTCGCCGAGATAGAGCGTGATTTACGCTATGTGCGTGCACGGCTAGATTCTGCAATCCTGATTGATCCAGCAACCCAAAGCCACGAGACCGTACTGTTTGGTGCCACTGTTCACGTTGAAGATAGCGAAGGTGAAAGCCATACTTTTCACATCGTTGGTGAAGATGAAGCAGATGCTGCCGCCAATAAAGTGAGCTGGGTTTCTCCACTTGCTAAGTCTTTAATTGGTCACAAAATTGGCGATACGGTTGTTTGGCAAAGACCTGCAGGCAACTTAAACTTAGAAATCTTGGACATAGACTACCAAAAATGAATGTATCTGAAGCTATTGTAAAACGTCGCTCCGTCAAGGCGTATGACCCACAGCATAAATTGACAGAAGAAGAAATTGCCAAGCTAATGTCGCTTGGCAATGCTGTCCCCTACTGCGTTTAATATTCAAAACTGGCGCTTTGTGGTTGTGACCGACCCGTGCTGCGCAAGCAAATACGTGCCGTAAGCTGGGATCAAGCACAGGTTGAAGAAGCCTCTATTCTGATTGTGCTAACTGCAGATTTAAAATCTTGGGCAAAAGAACCAGCACGTTATTGGAAAAATGCCCCTAAACCAGTACAAGATTTTTTAGTGCCATGCATTGGTCAATATTACGATGGGAACGAACAAGTGCAGCGTGATGAAGCCATGCGCTCATGCGGCATGGCCGCCATGACGCTCATGCTTGCCGCAAAAGAAATGGGTTATGACACTTGCCCAATGGATGGGTTTGATTTTGATGCGGTAGCAAAACTGCTCAACCTGCCTGCAGACCACATCCCAACAATGTTTGTTGTGGTTGGAAAAGCAGTCAAAGAAGCCTGGCCACGCGGCGGACAACTAGCCATGAACGAAGTCGTTATTAAAAATAAATTTTAATTTAAAGAAAAACGTTTTAAGAAAATAAATCATGCTCATCGCAAATAATATCACCATGCAATTTGGCGCAAAGCCTTTGTTTGAAAATGTTTCTGTTAAATTTGGCGAGGGAAACCGCTATGGCCTCATTGGCGCAAATGGTTGCGGTAAATCCACTTTCATGAAAATTCTAGCAGGCACGTTAGAACCTACCGCTGGCAACATTACAATTGATATCAATGAACGCATGGCGTTTTTGAAGCAAGACCAATTTGCTTACGAAGACCAACGCGTGCTGGATGTGGTGATGATGGGTCATGAACAAATGTGGAAAGCCAATGTAGAAAAAAATGCGATTTACGCCAATTTGGAAGCCACCGAAGAAGACTATATGCGCGCGGCGGAACTTGAAGGTGTTTATGCTGAATTTGATGGCTACACCGCCGAAGCGCGTGCAGGTGAGTTATTACTCGGCGTAGGCATTCCTATTGAACAACATAATGGCCCGATGAGCGCCGTTGCGCCTGGCTGGAAGCTACGCGTATTACTAGTGCAAGCGTTATTTGCCAACCCCGATATTTTGCTGCTCGATGAACCAACCAACAACTTGGACATTAACACCATTCGCTGGCTGGAAGACGTACTGAACAATCGTGATTGCACCATGATTATCATCTCGCATGACCGCCACTTTTTAAATCAAGTGTGTACGCACACTGCAGATATGGATTACGCCAAACTCACGGTTTATCCTGGCAATTATGACGACTATATGGAAGCTAGCCAGCAAGCACGCGCGCAACAAGCCAAAGACAATGCCAAAGCCAAGCAGCAAATTGCCGATTTGCAGGAGTTTGTGCGCCGCTTCTCTGCCAACGCTTCTAAAGCCAAGCAAGCCACCAGCCGTGCCAAAACAAATCGACAAAATCAAAATTGAGGAATTCAAGCCTTCAAGCCGTCAGTTTCCGTTTATTCGCTTTGAGTTTGATGAAAAAGATAAATTGCACCGCAATGCGCTTGAGTTGAAAAAACTCTCGCATGGTTTCGATAAGCCACTGTTTAATAATGTAGAAATGATCTTTGAAGCCGGTGAAAAAGTCGCGATTATTGGCGAAAATGGCGTTGGTAAAACCACATTTTTACGTTGCCTTGCTGGCGACTTAAAACCGAATCACGGTGAAGTCAAATGGGCAGAAAAAGCCAATCTAGGTTATTTTGCGCAAGACCACGAATACGAATTTGAAAAAGACGAGATTCTGTTCGAGTGGATGGCGCAATATCGCAAAAGCAACGAGGACGACCAAGCCGTGCGAAGCATGCTGGGGCGCTTGTTATTTAGCGGCGAAGATACGAAAAAATCCGTCAAAGTGCTTTCGGGTGGTGAAAAAGGTCGCATGCTCTATGGCAAGCTGATGCTAGCGCGCACTAATGTGTTGCTAATGGACGAGCCTACCAATCACATGGACATGGAGTCGATTGAGGCGCTCAATACTGCGCTGGACAAATACAAAGGTACTTTATTCTTCGTCTCTCATGACCGTGAATTTGTCAGCTCAATCGCCACACGCATTTTGGAAATCAAGCCTGATGGCATTATCGATTACACCGGTAATTACGAGGATTATCTCGCCAGCCAAGGCGTTGAATAAGCATTGGCAATTAAAGCCACCGTGTTCAAAGCCAATCTGCAAATTGCAGATATGGATAGACATTATTATGCAGAGCACGCGTTAACATTATCACGTCATCCTTCCGAAACTGACGAACGCATGATGGTAAGGTTACTTGCTTTCGCCCTGCACGCACATGAGTATTTGGAGTTTGGCCAAGGCATGACGGATGACGAATCAGCTGACCTTTGGCAAAAAGATTTAACGGGGATAATTGAGTTGTGGATAGACGTTGGTTTGCCAGACGAGAAACTCATCCGCAAAGCTTGTGGCCGCGCCAAACAAGTCATTGTGTATTGCTATGGCGGACGCGCTGCACAAATGTGGTTTGATCAAAACAGCAACCAATTTGAACGACAAAAAAATCTTACCGTAATTAGTATAGCGCAAGAAAGCTCGCGCGCTATGGCTGCTCTGGCGGAACGTAACATGCAACTGCAATGCAACATTCAAGAAGGCGAAGTATGGCTGATGGATGATAGAGAAACTGTAACCATTGGGCTTGAAGTATTAAGAGCCGCGAATGATGTAGAATCAAATGTAAGATAAGCTAGAAAGCATTTTTAAATAGGCAAAACTAGACTAGAAGCCTTTATTGACTGTGTAAAAGCATGCTCGAAAAATAAAAAATAATTTATTCGGAAAGGTGGCAGAGTGGTTGAATGTACCTGACTCGAAATCAGGCGTAGGTGAATAACCTATCGAGGGTTCGAATCCCTCCCTTTCCGCCATTAAGCCATCGCTGTACTAGCTTGGCCTAATTTAAGAACGGCTTTGCT
Source organism: uncultured beta proteobacterium (assembly GCA_963752495.1). Lineage (GTDB taxonomy): Bacteria > Pseudomonadota > Gammaproteobacteria > Burkholderiales > Methylophilaceae > CAVVYJ01. The sequence continues at coordinate 29,845 of CAVVYJ010000004.1, read as the reverse complement.
AAAGCTGTTTGCTTTTTAAGTCCAATATTTACCAAACGCGGGGCAACGCCATTTAGCCAAGCAAAAAATGTTTGTGGCTGACCAATAAATACTTCCTGCTTTTCGTTCTCAATCGCCTTAACAATCACTTCTGCAACATATTCCGGCTCATCCATTTTATTGCCTGATTTTTCCCACATTGCGACTGTGTTTGCATCATTCATGGGCGTTTTAATGCCGCGCGGTGCGATGTAAGTCACGCCAATATTGGTATCTACAAGTTCACGACGTAACGCCTGCGAGAATCCATGCACTGCGAATTTGGTGGCGCAGTAGGTAGCAAAATGCGGAAAACCTAGCGACCCAAAAACAGAACCCACGAACACTAAATGACCCTGATTTTTGGTCTTAAATGTAGGAATGACTGCACGTGTCAGTTGAATGAGCGCAGTAACGTTGGTGTGTATCATTTGTGCAATGCGCGCCTCGCTTTGATCTTCAAACGCAACAAAATCCAGCACACCTGCATTGTTAATTAAAATATCAATGCCACCTAACTGCTGCAACGCAGACGCCGCGATAGACCTTGCGCTAGCGCCCTCTTTGCTTAAATCTGCTTCGATGCAAACCGCCTTGCCACCACCCGCATGGATACTCGACTGCAGGGCGGTTAATTTTTGCATGTCGCGCCCTACCAGAGCCAAAACTGCGCCTTTTTTTGCAAGCAAGTGTGCGACAAGCTGACCGATGCCACCCGTGGCTCCGGTAAGCAAAATTCGTTTGTTGGCTAAATTCATCACAGCTCCTTATTGCATGGTTCGTGCTTCAATATCTTTGAATATATCACCATACAGCTTATAAAAGTTTTTTGCCGAATGAATCAGCATGGCTTGATCATCGGCATCGGTTATTTGATTAACGAGACTTTCATAGAAAGATACGTGACTGATATCCAGCGAGCCATGAGAAAGCAAATAGCTAAAAGCCTTTTTAGGCAAATTAAGCGCTTTCATTAAAGTCTCGCCCGCCTGCGTAGCAACTGCGGTACTTGTGCCTTCTAGCACCAGCACCATGCCAAAAAAGCCGATAGGATTCACGCGGTTAATCATGTCGTAAGCATAGGCCACCATGAGCTCAGTTGCTAAGCTGGGTTTATCTGCATCGGTTCTACCAGCACGCACAGATTCCTTATCACCACCGCATTCTGCAATATCATTGAGCACCCATTCCTGATGCCCCATTTCTTCTTCAATATATTCACCTATCGCGGTTCGAAGCCACTCATACTTTCCTGGCAAACGTCCGCCGCAAGCCATCAGGAGCGGCGTAGTATGCTTAACGTGATGATAGGCTTGGGTGAGAAAGGCCACGTAAGTTTGTAGCGATATCTTACCTGCACCACCCTGCGTAATGAGCGGCAAGCTCATGAGTGTTTGCGTTCGGTTTCGGTAGCGGCTAAAAGTTGTTCATAAAAATTCATTGCTCATCCTTTATATAAAGAATGCATTAATTTTGTCTTGATAATGTTGCCAAATGACGTCGCGCTTTAAGCGACCATTTGGCGTGAGTTGTCCGTTAGTAACGCTAAAAGGCACATCTGCATGCAACCATTTAGTCACACGTGCATAGTCGGGCAGATGTCGATTAATCTCAGTGACAGCTTCGTCAATACTTGCTTCTGGAGCACTGCTTTTAGGCAATATTATGGCCACATTCCATGGTTTAGCTTCGCCAAACACGCAAGCCTGAGCGATAGATTCTTGTACTGGTCAAGTCACGCTCTACCCACTCCGGCGAAACATTACGGCCAAACGAAGTGATAAAAATGTTCTTTTTTCGTCCATTAATGAACAAAAATCCATCCTCATCCAAATAACCAATATCGCCTGTCGCCAGCCATTCGTGAGCCTCTTCGGGCTGATTTGTGTACGCTAAATAATTTGCACCCTGTACTAAAATCTCATGCTCATCCGAGAATTGGATTTTCAGATGCGGCAAAGGTTTGCCAACACTGCCAAGCTTATTGGCATTTGGTGTATTGAGCGCAACAACAGATGCAGACTCTGAGAGTCCATAACCCTCGAATACTGGTAGTCCGGCTTTATTTGCACGCTGCAACAGACTGGGTGCGACATGTGCGCCGCCAACCGCCAAGAATCGTAAATTTGGTAACTTGGCGGCACCTGCCTCGCAAGCCAATACCAGTGCGCCTAATAGCTCGGGGATAAAAATTGCCGTGTTTGCTTGCGTTTGCATTAGTGCAGCATGCAGTTTTTGCACATCCAACGCACTGCCTGTCATGCCAACTGCTGCGCTAGGCCAGATATGCGCCGTGCCGCCTGCAAGCAAAGTCGCATAGACCCCTGCTACATTTTCCAGCAACGTAGAAAGTGGCAACACACACAAATGCTGGCTTTGTGCATTTAAATTGACCATTTTTTGCACCGAACTTGCCACATGGCGCATGGCTTGCCCACTCAAGCAAACGCCTTTGGGTGTGCCTGTGGTGCCCGATGTATAAGTGATTTTGGCCGTGTTTTTTGGAAGTTTTTTCGGTGCTACTTTCAGACTAAATTGCATCAACAACCTATTCACCACTTTTAGTGTTGTTTTTTGCGTGATTAAATCTGCGAAAATAGTTGCAAACCGGTCTGGATTATCGGTAATTAAAATGCTTGCGCCCGCATCCAGAACCGCATGCTTTAATTGCGCATCGGAGAAAAATCCCGGCAATGGCACCAGTGGAATATGGTTTGCCATGCAAGCAATATCCAGCACCACCCATGCCGGATCATTATCCATCGCCAAAGCTACCGGAGCCTTGTTATTGAGTTGGGCTTGCGCCTGATAAATTTCAGCTAAAAAATCGCCATAGCCAAGCACCTCATCGTTATTGCCTTGCAGGGCAATGCTTTGCGGCGCTCGATCGGCATGACTTTTAATAATATCAAGCATGTGGTGAGGTAATGCTGGGGTGGAACAATAGTTGAATCGCTAGGGACTTAATATTGGGCAACTCCACGTATCGCAACAATTTGCGGCATATTGTCATAGTAACTACCCCAAAGCACTTGCTCTTCTTTTGGTAATCGTAGTTTATCAGCAATATGCAGGGGGTAAACGTCACGCCCGCCTTTGATCAGACCATTTTGTAAGCTGTGATGTGCCGTCGCAACGCACCATTTAATGCCAATATCTAAACTGTGCTTGATTATGTGCGCTATCAGCACGCCTGCATTACGAGGATTTGCAACAGCCAGATTACCAATGCAAGTGATCTCGTCGCGCGTGATATTTTTACCTAAGCGCTCAGAAATCAGGCGCTCTATCGGAACATCAATATATTGCTCTAAAAATAACTTATCATGGGCTGCGTGTCGCATGCCAAAAGCCGCCATCAATACACCATTATTATCACGAAGCGCGACTAGCTCCGGCATAAAATGCGTCACATTTGCACCATAAGCTACCGCAAAAACGCTATGAATAAACGCCTCAACTTCTTTACGTTGCGGGTCGCCAATACTAACGGCATGCGCTGTAATTTCACTCACCTGATAACGCCTTGTCTTTGCAAATTCACGTAGATGATAGGCCGCAGCCGCATCAAAATAGTTTCGGTTCGATTCAATTGTATTCAAATTCTTTAGTTGCATATGCTTCCATTCTATTAAAAATGTAGTATATGACTAGCAATTGGCGTGCCTAAAAAAACTCCATTAAAAATCAATAAGTTAAAAAAATATCCCCCTACTAAAATCATGCAATTTTTGCATAAACATGCAATTTTTGCAGACTTAATTCACGCAAATACTGTAAAACCAATTATCAATAGCTACTTACAGCAATCTGCAGAAAAAATTTATTCACATTAACACCATGTTTTATATGGCATTAATTGGTCCGACTAATTTATTTTCAGTGTGCTTTAAGCTCTGGCACAGCAATTGCAATTAATAACGCGATTCAATTTTGAATTATCTCAAAATAATTATTAAATGAACTTAGATCGTACCAACTATTCTCTCAATACAGCATTTATCGCTTTGGCGCTCTCGGCAATTTTCATCATTTGGCTGGAACAGTTCACCAATATTGATTTGATGATTGAAGATTATTATTACGACCATCAGCTAAAAGCGTTTGTTTGGAAAAACACCTGGTTTGCCAAAGAGTTGATGCACGTTTATGTTAAAAAATTGATTATGTTAGTAGCGGGGCTACTGCTACTGGTAGTAGCAACTGATGTCGTTGCTCCATGGCGTAACATGAGTTCTTGGCTGAGGGTTCGTTTGCGGTTTGTCTCTGTTGCAGCTATCACCATTCCACTTTTAGTCACCTCAATTAAGCATTTTTCTGCATTGCATTGCCCTTGGGATGTCACTCGATATGGCGGCGATTCTCCATTTGTGAGGCTGTTTGACCCTATCCCTGCCAGTATGAGCGCAGGGCAGTGCTTCCCTGCTGGGCACGCTACCACAGGCCTTTGGCTAGCCGCCATTTGTGTTTTTTGGTTGCCGCACAACATTAAGATAGCGCGTTTGGTTTTTTTTGCAGGGATAAGCTTTGGGCTAATGATGGGCTGGGTTCAGCAAATGCGCGGCGCGCACTTTTTATTTCACACACTTTGGTCTGCCTGGCTTGCAAGTCTAGTCATTTTACTCACGCTCACTTTTACAAGAAAACATTTTTCACCCCAATTATTAAATAAAAAAGTCATCAAAATCACATGAATTTTATTAAAAATTACCTAGCAAATTTACTCACTGTACAAACACGCAATATTTTACTAGCCACCTTATTTATCATGGTGACAGGTAATTTGGCATTTTTTAAAAGACTATCAATCCTTTATCCTTTGGGTTCAAATAACACAGGGCTGCTAGTATCGCTCACCTTGTTTTTTACGATATCCAGCGCAATTTTTCTGCTGATTGTGTGCCAAAGCAAAGCTACTCGGTGGTTGCTTGCTTTCTTTTTAATTGCAGCTTCACAAGCCGCTTACTATATGGATACTTTCGGCGTAATTATCGACCCTGTCATGCTCGATAATATTTTTCATACCGATAAAAAAGAGGTTTGGGGCTTAATCTCTGCAAACCTGATATTGCGTACAGTTTTGCTGGGTGTTTTACCGGCTTGGCTCGCGATTAAATATACGCCAAGCATCTGTAACGCAAGTGCAGAATTTAAAGCGCGTGTAAAATTAATCGGCTGGTTGTTCTTAGCTATAGTAATCATTGTTGCGCCTTTTACAGCAGGCTATGCCACATTCATTCGCGAGCACCGTGTAACACGTTTTTACGCAAACCCCACCTATTTTTCAGCATCCGTCATCAAATATGTGACTCAAAAATTAAGCTCGACTCCGTCTACGATTTTACAAAAAACAGCAAGGGACGCAGTGAATCTGGATAAACAAGGTCGCCACGAGCTATTGATTATGGTCGTTGGTGAAACCGCACGTGCGGATCGCTTTTCACTGAATGGCTACCATAGAGAAACCAACCCTGAACTCAAAAAACAGGATGTCATTAGCTTTAGCAATGTTTCCTCTTGCGGCACTTCTACCGGTGTTTCAGTGCCATGTATGTTCTCTGAATTAAGTCGTAAAGAGTACGATAAAGAAAAAGGCACTCGCAATGGAAAATGCCTTAGATGTGCTTGCCCACAATGGCATAGAAGTGCTTTGGCGCGACAATAATTCAGATTCTAAAGGTGTGGCAACGCGCATTAAATACGAAGACTTTATCAGCCCTACACTTAATCCTGTATGTGAAGGTGAGTGCCGCGATATTGGCATGCTGAGCGGGCTAGATAAATACATCGCCGCTAGAAAAGACAAAGATATTTTGATTGTGCTCCACCAAATGGGCAACCATGGTCCGGAATACTATCGCAGATATCCCAAAGAATTTGAGCGCTTTAAGCCCATGTGCATGTCTGGCGAACTGCAAAACTGCACAAAAGAAGAAGTGGATAACAGCTATGATAATGCGATTCTCTATACCGACTATTTTTTATCGCAAGTCATCGAGTTTTTAAAAAAATATGACGGCACCCGAGAAACCGCCATGCTTTATGTGAGTGATCATGGTGAATCGCTTGGCGAAAACGGCTTTTACCTACATGCAATGCCCTACGCCATTGCCCCGAAAGAACAAACACATGTTCCTGCAATATTATGGCTGGGTAAAAACTTCGATTACAAAATGGAACAAGTGATGCCTTATAAAGACACCGCATTGAGTCATGACGATGTGTTTTGCAGCCTACTGGTTGGCTTTGAACTTTACTCAAAAACTTGTGAGAGCAAAAAAGAAATGCTGATGCAAAACTTGGACTTGAAAGCGGAAGCAGAGATTAAATCTAGTGCTTCAAATGGCTAAAATATAGTCAATTTTCATTTTCTGCACAATTTGTCTCTGGTTTTTGCGTTGTAATTTGACCGTTTACTACCCACAGAATGGCTCTCACACGCGTATCTACTTTGCATACTTCTACATAGCCAATCGCCTGTGGAGTTTGCTCCAGATAACGTAGCACGGCCTCATCTGAATTCACCGTGTACGGTGGACGAATACCGTTAAAGTATAAACCGTTCCAATAGCTGACTTGCTCCGCAGGCAAGCTGCCTAGTACCGCTTGAGAAAATTGCAAACGTAGCGGATGCTCTGTCTGTAAATTCACCGGCTGTATACGCTTGCCATCTGGCCAATACAGTTGCTTACGCAGGTAAACCAGCTTGAGTTTATTCGGTGTAAGGTGCAAAGCCTCTATTGACTGGTTCGCAGGCACAACGACAGCAATCACACCTGCGCTACGCTCTTCCGCCGCGATAGGCGCGGCGAGCAGCATCATGCAAAAAATAAAAAATAGGCGCATCATTTAAAAGAACAGTGCAAACGATGCATTAAAACCGCGTGGTGCTTCAGGCTGGTCGCCACTGCCACCGGTAAATTCCAGTTTGAGTAACTGTGTCGGTTTTACACGCCAAGTCGCACCCAGTAGCCAGCGCTCTGCACTGCCTTCATTTGGACGCTGTAGAGTTTCTATTCGCGTGAGCCAAAACCAATTGTTCAGCCCTAACTTACTAAGGGGTACTGCACTTTGCAGATAGGCGCCGCTACCACCATCACCGCCTCCCGGCTTCATTCTTGCAAAACCTTCACCGCTAATTTCTGCACCGCCTATATCAGTCACAAAATCAAGCCCCAGCATATGGTAGCGTTGGTTGTTGTAACCAAAACCAGGCACATCTTTCTCGACAAATGAAAGTAGCGAAACACCAACATTCCAACCTTTGCTTAACGCAATGCGTCCGCCATGCACATGCTCAAAAGGCAGGTCGTAATCATCATCGTCCTGATCTTCCAACACCTCTGTAAACAGCATGTAATCCAATGCATACTCATCAAGAGGTTTGCTACCATGAAGCATCAAGCCATTTGTGCCTGTTGGAAACAAGCGATAAGTTGCAAGTGGTCGCGAGCTTGTCCAGACGAGTGGTGCGGCATGTAGCAAATTCCAGCGGCTATTAGGCGTTAGAAAGCGTCCCATACGCAAATTGAGACTTTCGGAAAAGTTATAATCAAGATACAGCCGCTCTAAATCCAGTTTAGATTCTTTGGTATGAAATTTACGTTCGTCATTCCAAGAAAGCGGATTTTCCAGCTCCAGTTCACCAAAAAAACTCCAGCGACTATTGCCGTTCCAAGTGAGTAACAAACTAATCTCATCAATCGCTGCTTCTGCGTCACCCTCGCGAGGGATGCTGATGCCTGCGCTGGAGTAGCCACCCAACTTAAAGTTTTCTAGCGCTGATTTGGGTTCAGCATCCACTACAGTTTCGACTTCCTCTGCAAACAGTGGCTTGCACAGCACAAGCATGCTCGCTACACTGGCAATCATGATGATTTTTTTCATTTTCACTCCAATTTCTCAACCCTTAACGCGTTATTCGCAGTTTGAGACGACGCTGATAGGTAGAATTATCCCATTTCATGCGGCAGTTGCGAAACATTAAATGCTAAGTCGTTTCAGTATTCGTCAATTACTTCTGCTGGCATTTTTGCTGGCAGGCTTACTGCCTGCCATGTTGGTGAGTTTCTTAAGTTTTTATCAGACGCGCACGGTACTAAAAAAAGAAATTAGCCGCGATATGCAAACACTCAGCAATGCGGTGGCCAATGATATAGAGCGCATGATGTTTGAACGCATGCATAATGTGCAATCGTGGAGCCAACTTGCAATCATGCAAGAGATCAAAATTGGTGACGTAGACAAACGTCTTTCTGGTTTCTTGCATGAGCTGCAATTAAGTTATGGCAACATTTATCAAGTGATAGATATAGTTGACATGCAAGGCAGAATCATCGCTTCTAGCAACGCGAAAGCTATTGGTGAAACCAAGTTAGCAAGCAAGCCGTGGTTCACGGCTAAATTAGCCAACAATAGCGTGCAGTTTTCTGAAATTTCACATAATACATTCGCAATTTCGCAAAAAGTTATTGACGAAGTCAGTGGTCAAGAAATTGGAAACTTGATTGCGGAGTTTAATTTGCAAGTTGTTAGTGATCTATTGAATAACGCTATTCAAAAACCGACTGCAGCTGCCCTAATGGACGGGCAAAACCGTGTAATAGCCTCTACCCGAAATTGGGCAAAAGTAGATAAGGGCTACCAGATGCACGCAAACACAAACTTTAAAAATCAGTTTGCCAGCAGCCAGTGGAAAGTGCGCGTAGAAAAATTGCATTCCTCCGCGGTAGCACCAGTACATCGTTTAGGCTATATATTTTTGGCGTTATTAATTACAACATTATTATTGGCCGCCCTGCTAGTTAGGCCAATTGCTCAGGCAATCACAAAACCGCTTTCACAACTCACAAAATTTGTGCGCAACTTTAATCAACAACAACCTAAACCGCCAAAAACTGGCCCGCCAGAAGTACGTGAATTAGGTGCGGCATTTGAAACAATGATACACGACTTAGCCAAATCGCAAGAACAACTCACACGTGCCGCAAAACTGGCAGTTGTGGGTGAAATGGCGGCAGCCATGAGCCATGAAGTGCGTACGCCTTTGGGTATTTTGCGGTCTTCCGCTGACGTCTTAAACCGAGAAAAAAACATCTCCAACGAAGGTAAAGAGGTAGTCGGTTTTATCACGTCAGAGACTGAGCGCTTAAACAAGCTCGTTTCTACACTGATTGATGCAGCACGCCCGCGTACACCAGCCTTTGTCGAGACCAGCCTGAACGGATTGATTACTAATGTTCTAGCTTTGTTACGCGCGCAAGCGCAAGCCAAAAGTATTAACATTACATTTATCTCCGAGGCAGAACTAGTTGCCAATATTGATAACGACCAAATGGTACAGGTGATGATGAACTTATTAATGAATGCAATACAAATTTTGCCAAATGATGGAAAAATTGAGGTTACTCTTAGGGACCAGACAGACCATCTAGAAATTGCAGTGGCGGACAACGGCACTGGTATACCTGAAGAAAATCAAACTCAAATTTTCGAGCCATTTTTTACTCAGCGTGCTGGCGGCGTGGGCTTAGGTTTAGCGATTGTGCGACAAATTGTACAAGCGCACGGTGGTGAAATTAATTATCAAAAAAGCCAAATGGGTGGCGCTCAGTTTACAATACAGTTGCCTAAAAATTAATGAGCCATGAATAAACAAAAAAGAATTTTAGCTGTTGATGATGAGCCTAGCATGCGCCGCCTGCTGGAAATCAGCTTGCGACAAGCCGGTTATGAACCAATATCAGCTGGGGAAGGTCGGGAGGCTTTGCAAATCATCAAATCGCAACAGGTTGATTTGGTCGTAAGCGATTTGCATATGCCTGGCATGAATGGTTTGGACTTGCTCAAAACAATTCGTGCTGACAACGAGGCGTTGCCTTTTATTATGGTGACAGCGCAAGGTGAAATTAAAACCGCAGTTGAAGCCATGAAGTTGGGCGCTGCGGATTATATTTTGCGCCCCTTTGACCTGGAAACGCTGGAGGTTGCAATTGCAAAAGCGCTTTCTATACAGCGCTTGCAACTTGAAAATACCTACTTTAAATCCGAAATCAGTGACAATTTAATCGGCCAGAGTGAGTCGATGCTAGCATTGAAGAAGCTTATTTCGCAAGTGGCGCCCGAAAATGCAACCGTGCTAATTACTGGTGAAACCGGCACTGGAAAAGAGTTGATTGCAAAAGCTATCCATGAAGCCTCAACAAGAAAGAGTGCACTTTTTGTTGCAGTAAATTGCGCGGCTATCCCGGGTGAAATGCTGGAATCAGAGTTATTTGGGCATGAAAAAGGTGCCTTTACCGGCGCGGTTAAGGAGCGCATCGGTAAATTTGAATTGGCAGATGGTGGCACATTGTTTTTAGACGAAATTACTGAAATGCCAATACATTTGCAAGCTAAGTTGCTACGCGCATTACAAGAGGGAACTGTTGAGAAACTTGGCAGCAATAAGCAGGTTAACTTGGATATACGCGTGATTGCAGCTACCAATATGGATCCACTGCAAGCGGTAAAAGCGGGGAAAATGCGTGAGGATTTGTATTACAGACTCAATGTTTTTCAACTCCTAGCCCCCCCTTGCGGCAGCGCGGCAGCGACATTAGTTTGCTTGCGCAGCATTTTGCTGCAAAAAAGCGTTGCGCGCTAAATGATGAAGCAAACAAAACACTATTAAACTACGCTTGGCCTGGCAATGTGCGAGAACTCGAGAACGTGCTGGAACGTGCTTCCATATTGGCTTCTGGCGGCACAATAACACCACAGCATCTGCCGCTCGATATGACTGGTATTGTTGAACCAACGGCACATGAAACCTTCGAACAGAGTGGATTCTCTATCCCGAAAGCCACTGAACAAATTGAACGCAAATTAATTGCTGATGCCATTACACATTGCCAAGGCAATAAAGCAAAAGCCGCGAAATTACTTGAAATTAGCGAACGTTCGCTTTGGTATAAATTAGAGCAGTTTCACTTGAAATAACTACTTAGCGCACTGATTCATTGCAATTTCTGCTTGTGTGCATTTGCGCTCAGAACCACTGGTCACACTATCTTTAAAAGTCTGCCAGCCTGACTTTTCATGTGTGGTATTTTTTTCTGCTTTTGATGGTGCTGGTTTTGCCGCAACACTTGTGGGCGCATGATTTTCCGTGGCAGTTGTAGTAGGTTTTTCAGTATTCTTTGTTACGGGTTTTTCGGCATTACCAGCTGGTGCTTTAGCTTCTACCACAGCTTTTTGCGCAGGCTTTTTCTTGACCACGACAGGTTTCTTGACCTCTTCCTGAGCCGTATTTGCTGATTGAGCGATTTCTTCAGATTTTTTAGGCTCTGTAATTTCTGCTGGCTCCGCAGTCTGCACAGAATCGGTTGTTTGTGTTATCTCCGTATTTTTGACAGGCTCTTCTGTTGGCTTAGGGTCGACTTTTTCTGGTGTTTCTGCGATTACCGGTGGATCCATTGTGATAGTCGGCTCAGTTGGGTTTAGTAGAGCTTTACCTAATGCAAAAAAGCCGGCAAGCAGCAAAACCCCAGTGCCCGCATACATCCAGTTAATCTTGCTCAAAGATAGCTGCCAGCCTCCTCCCTCTGATTCATCTTGCGATGTTTCAGCAGAGTCACCTGTTGCAACCTGATCTTTATTGAGCAGGCGTACAGCATAAATCTCTTGTTCAAGCGCATGCATATCGTACTGCTCAAACATTTTTGAGATGTCTTGCGTAAGCTTAGAAGCCATTTCGTGATATACACGCGACACTAAAATTTGGTTGGGATTAGCAAAACTCATAATACGTTTTGCCTCATCAGCGCCTTCCCCATTGATGTCTGGCTCACCCTTTTTATTAGTCAGACTTACCGAACCCAGATTAATGCCAAATTGCACATATAAAGGTTTTAAACTCTGTGCATTGTTTTTTAAAATCTCGTCTCGAATAGTAAGCGAGATAAACAATGCATCTTCCAACGCATCCTCAAGCGGGCCACTGCAGGCAATAACAGCACCCTGCTCGGTATCCACAATCAATCGGTCACTTTCAGGAATGTCAATTACAGCAAGACTGATTAAATGATTAAACTGACTACGAATTTCACCTTTTTCAATCTCTGTCTTTTTTGAAAAATCAATAACGTCCAGTGCAATCACACTGCATATTGAAGTTTTATTCATATTGTCATTCATCATATCGCTATAGCTTCCAACATTCAGATGTCTATCTTAATCACAAAAACCCAATATTTCAAACAAAAAACACTTATAATTATGTAATTAGCGTTAATTGCTAAAGTAATTAAGTGAGATTCAATAAAAAACCCAGCCGTAGCTGGGTTTTTGCTTTCTATTCTTTCAATGCACGTTTACGCTCATGTTCGAGCAAATGGCGCTTGCGAATACGAATATTTTTTGGTGTGATTTCCACCAACTCGTCGTCGTCAATAAATTCCACTGCGCTTTCTAATGTTAACGCCACTGGAGGCACCAAGCGCACCGCCTCATCCGTACCTGATGCACGCACGTTTGTGAGTTGCTTACCCTTAATCGGATTCACAATCAAATCGTTGTCGCGACTATGAATACCAATCACCATACCTTCGTACAACTTGTCGCCCGGCACCGAGAACATGCGGCCGCGGTCTTGTAACTTCCACAGCGCATAAGCCACCGCTTCGCCATGTTCAGCAGAAATCAGCACACCATTGCGACGACCTGGCATGTCGGGCTTTACCGGCGCATACTCATCAAAAATGTGCGCCATCAAACCCGTGCCGCGGGTGAGCGTTAAAAATTCACCTTGAAAGCCAATCAATCCGCGTGCCGGAATTTTGTATTCCAAGCGCGTACGGCCATTGCCGTCGGATTCCATATTTTGCATTTCGCCACGGCGGCGGCCCAATTCTTCCATCACCGCACCTTGGTTGTCATCTTCCACATCGACGGTCAAAACCTCATAAGGCTCACATTTCTCGCCATTAATTTCGCGGTATACCACACGCGGCTTGCCGACGGCCATTTCAAAGCCTTCGCGGCGCATATTTTCCAGCAAAATCGTCAAATGTAACTCGCCACGACCAGATACGCGGAATACGTCGGTATCTTCAGTATCTTCTACACGTAGCGCTACGTTCACCAATAACTCTTTTGTTAAGCGGTCGCGGATCTGGCGCGAAGTAACGAATTTGCCTTCAGTACCAGCAATCGGCGATGTATTCACCATAAAGTCCATGGTCAAAGTTGGCTCATCCACACCTAAATGCGGCAAGCCTTTCGGGCTATCTTTATCTGCAATAGTAAAACCAATACCAATCGCATCCAAACCAGAAATAATCACAATATCGCCTGCTTCGGCTTCATCCACAGGTACGCGCTCTAGACCTTGAAAGCCGAGCACTTGATTGATGCGGCCTTGGCCGATGAGCTCATCTTCTTTCATAATCGCTACCGCTTGGCCAGGTTTAATTTTACCGTTACGCACGCGCCCAACACCCAAGCGACCTGTATAGGTCGAATAATCCAGCGCAGATATTTGCAACTGCAAAGGTGCGTTTGAATCACCTGTAGGCGGCTCCACATGCTTCAAAATCGTTTCAAACAGCGGGCGCATATTGTCACTTGGTGTTTTCATGTCCAGCGTTGCAAAGCCGTTAAGTGCGGAAGCGTAAACCACAGGAAAATCCAGCTGTTCATCGGTTGCGCCTAAATTCGCGAACAAATCAAAGGTATGATTAATCACCCAATCAGTCCGCGCACCCGGGCGGTCTACTTTGTTAATCACCACAATCGGTTTTAAACCAAGCGCAAGTGCTTTTTTAGTCACAAAACGCGTTTGTGGCATCGGACCTTCTACTGCATCCACCAACAGCACCACACCATCCACCATGCCCAACACGCGCTCTACTTCGCCACCAAAGTCGGCGTGACCTGGCGTATCTACAATGTTAATGTGCGTGCCTTCAAAGTCTACGGCCGTATTCTTAGCTAAAATCGTAATGCCACGCTCTTTTTCCAAGTCATTGCTATCCATTACACGCTCAGTCACTGCCTGATGTGAAGCGAACGTGCCAGATTGTTGCAGAAGCTTGTCCACCATTGTGGTCTTGCCATGGTCAACGTGAGCGATAATTGCGATATTTCTTAAATTGCGAGACATGATGTGCAGCCGATTGTTTTGGAAGGGCGCGATTTTAACACAATACGCGTGAAATTAATTTGACATTAAGAATTAAATGGTTATACTGCGCACAACTTAAAGCTTTTAGAGCTTTGATTCATTGCCCTGACCCACCTGTTGCTCGTGAACTTTTGAAGTGACTATCAATTTTACCGGTTAGTGGCCATGCCCGTGCGCCGGTAAAGAAGTTTTTAAAATCTGCTTCTTGCGTTTATTTTTTGCTCATTTGAGCATTATTTGCGTTTTGCTTGCGCCCTTTTTAAACCTTAGTTTGGTTATCACTTGTTGGTGATAACTTTAGAAAGGGACATATTTTGTCTTTAGTTACTACATTTGAATCATTAAATTTACATCCTTCTATTCTTCGCGCTGTTGAGGAATCCGGCTACACCACGCCTACGCCCATACAAGCACAGGCGATTCCTGAAATCATGGCTGGCAACGATATCATGGCCTCTGCACAAACCGGCACAGGCAAAACCGCTGGCTTTACCCTGCCTGCACTTAATCTACTTGCAACGCCGCATGCTTCAAACAGTCGTGGCCCTCGCATTTTGGTGTTGGTCCCCACGCGCGAACTCGCCGCACAAGTAAACGAATCTGCACGTAAATACGGCAAATACATTCGCGCACGCACCGTGAGTATCGTGGGCGGTATGCCTTATCCGCTACAAAATAAGTTGTTGTCGCAACCTTTGGATATTTTAGTTGCAACACCTGGTCGCTTTATTGACCACATGGAACGCGGCCGCATTGATTTAACGCGCTTGCAAATGTTGATTTTGGACGAAGCTGACCGTATGCTGGACATGGGCTTTATGCCTGATGTGGAACGCATCTGCCAAGCTTTGCCTGCTGAGCGCCAAACCCTATTATTCTCTGCAACACTGGACGGCAACATTGGCCGTATTGCTCGCGACATTCTTAAAAACCCTAAAACTATCCAAGTTGCACAACAAAAAGAAAAACATGCCAACATCGAGCAACGCTTACATTTTGTAGATGACATGACGCACAAAAATAAATTGCTGGAACATTTGCTGATTGCACCTGATATGAATCAAGCGATTATTTTCACAAGCACAAAACGTCATGCAGATGTATTAGCTGAGGATTTATATGCAGCAGGTCACAAAACAGCCGCATTGCACGGCGACATGACACAAGGTGCGCGTAACCGCACGCTCACTAAACTGCGCCATGGTGACGTAAAAGTGTTGGTAGCGACTGACGTTGCCGCGCGCGGCATTGACGTGCAAGGCATTAGCCATGTGATTAACTACGATTTACCTAAGTTTGCTGAAGATTATGTGCACCGCATCGGCCGTACTGGTCGCGCTAGCAACAAGGGTATCGCAATTTCATTTGCATCCAATATGGATCGTCATATTCTGCGCAAAATCGAGCAATTTACTGGCAACAAGATGGAAGCTGCCGTTATTGAAGGTTTTGAACCGAAACGCGCCATGAAAATGGATGGCCCAGAAGGCAAGCGCACTGCGGGTCGTAGCCAAGGTCGCGGACAAGCGAGAAATGACCGCAATGAACGCTCACATAAACCGGGGGGTAGCGGCGGTTATCAACCTCGTGGCGACCGTCCGAGCTTTGGCGATCGCGTGATGGCTGATAAACCTGCGCGCAACTTTAGCGATCGAGCACCGTCTTCACGCCCTGCTGGCGACCGCTCAAGAAGTGACAGACCTGCTGGTGACCGTAGCTTTGGCGACAAACCTAGATTTGGCGATAGCTCAAGAGGCGACCGTAACTTCTCAGGCCGTCCTGCGCGTAGCAACGACCGCTCTGAAACTGCTGGCAACCGCACACCACGTGATAGCTCAGGTGAGGTAAATGGCAACAGCCGCAATTACACTAAAGATACCGACATGCAATTTGCCCGCGAATTAAGCAAAGGTTTTGGCGGCGCACGCCCTGCACGCAACGATTCACCGCGTCCAGCCCGTGATGCTAAACCACAAAACTTCGGTGAAAAATTTGGTAGCCCACGTCCACAACGTTCAAACAATCGTACGTCAAACTCAGCACCTGCTGGCGATCGCGCTCCACGCCGTCCACAGCCTGATGGCGCTCGTCGCTCACGTAGTTTCGCATAACATTTATGAGTATAGAAACTACTGCCATAGACAATTTTGACTCACTCGGCCTTGCAGCACCTTTGCTGCAGGCTGTTAAAGATACGGGTTATACGACGCCAACGCCGATTCAAGCCAAGGCGATTCCCTTGGCTTTAGCCGGCAAAGATTTAATGGCAGGTGCACAAACAGGCACAGGCAAAACTGCCGCCTTCGCGTTACCCCTATTACAAAAACTCTTACCGCTAGCGAGCACCAGCACCTCGCCAGCCAAACATCCAATACGCGCATTGGTGTTGACTCCCACACGGGAGTTGGCAATTCAGGTTGAAGAAAGTGTTAAGGTGTATGCCAAAAATACGCCACTACGCAGTTTGGTGGTGTTTGGCGGTGTTGATATTAAAACACAAACACCACATCTTAAAACCGGCGTAGAAGTGCTTGTCGCAACTCCGGGGCGCTTGCTGGACCATGTCGAGCAAAAAACTTTAAGCTTAAGCCAAGTGCAAATATTAGTATTGGACGAAGCAGACAGAATGCTGGATATGGGCTTTATGCCTGATTTGAAGCGCATCTTGGCTCTGCTGCCAAAACAACGCCAAAACTTGATGTTTTCAGCAACATTTTCCAACGATATCAAAAAACTTGCGGATGATTTTTTAACGAATCCCGTATTGGTAGAAGTTGCGCGTAGCAATGCGACCAATGAAAATGTTTCGCAAAAAGTATATGCTGTAGAGCAAAGCAAAAAGCAAGCTTTCCTAACGCAGTTGCTTAAAAATGAAGCTGCTAATCAGGTAATTATTTTCACTAAAACCAAACTAACTGCCAGCCGTTTAAGTCGTACCTTGCAAAAAGAAGGCATTGCCGCCGATGCGATTCACGGCGACAAGAGTCAAAAAGAGCGCATTGAAGCGCTTGATGCGTTTAAAGCTGGCAAAGTCACCGTATTAGTAGCGACCGATGTAGCCGCACGCGGGCTGGATATTAGCGATCTGCCGATGGTGATTAACTACGAGATTCCATCAGCGCCAGAAGATTATGTACACCGCATTGGGCGCACCGGCCGAGCAGGAGCGAGCGGTATTGCCATTTCGCTGGTATGCGAAGATGAAGAAAAATATTTAACTGAAATTGAGAAACTGATTAAAAAAAGCATACCTCGGGAGACCGCGCAGATATTGGCTTCCAGGGCAGTAAATTCAAGAAACGAAAAGCCAGAAAACAAACACTCGAGCACGCCTGCACGCACTCAACATGCCCGTAAGCCTAGCAAGAGCAACGACCCCTGGTTTGATAAACCATACGAACCGACACAGGCAGGCAATCAGGCCGATGCGGTGAAATCACCAGCTTTGCGCAAAGTGCCTTTGGCGGCTTTGCTGGGTGGTTTAAAGCGCCATCACTAAGGCTGGCACTACTTCTTTTTTAGCCAATCTTCCATTTCTGTGGCGGAGAGTGGTGGGGAATAAAAATATCCTTGCATGATTTTGCAGCCGCTGGCTGCTAGAATGTCAGATTGCTGTTGATTATCAACGCCCTCACCCACCAAATTCAATCCCAAGGCATCGCCCAACGCAACAATCGCTTTTACAATCACACGGTCTTCCTCACTGTGCACCAAACCATCCACAAATGTTTGATCAATTTTGACTTCATCAACTGCCCATCGCTTTAGGTAAAGCAGAGAGGAGTGCCCCATACCAAAATCATCCAGTGAGATATGGAACCCGGCTTCTTTGATGTAATTCATGTTCTTTTTTACTTCTTCTGCGTAATCCAGCAGGGCATGTTCGGTAATCTCGATACACAACATCTTCGGCGGAATTTCATGTGCTGAAGAAATCTTCATCAGAGTTTTGCTTAAATTCGGAGAGCGCAGATGGCGCGCAGAAATATTAATCGATACGCGTGGTACACGGTAACCAGCATCCAGCCACTCTCTTAATTTGCTTGCAAGTTACTTCCATCACAAAATCGCCGATATCGTTGATTAATGAGGATTGCTCAGCAATTTTAATAAACTCCAGTGGTGGAATAAGTCCGCGCTCCGGATGACGCCACCTAAGTAACGCCTCCATACCTACCAGCTGCTGATTTTCGTGATCAACTTGTGGCTGATACACTAAAAATAATTGATTTTCCTTCAGCGCCTTACGCAGCCCATGCTCCATCTCCAGCCATTGGTGTGCGATAAAATTGAGTCCTGTGGTGTAAAATTCGAAATCGTTACGCCCATTTTGCTTGGCGCGATACATCGCCAAATCTGCATAGAGCAGCAATGTTTGCGGGTCGGTTGTGTCATCGGGATAAACGCTCACACCAATACTCACCGTGGTATAAACGCGTTGCCCCTGAATTTCGAACGGCACTGCAAATGCAGCGATAATCTCGCGTACAAGGCGGTGTCCATCTTGCGGCGAGGCACTCTCCATGACCATGACAAACTCGTCACCACCAAGTCTACATAAAATATCTGTTGAACGCGCCCGCTCCGTAATGCGCTTGGTTGCCAACACCAACAACTGGTCACCCGCCTCATGACCAAGCGTATCGTTAATCATCTTAAAGTAATCCAGGTCAAAAAACAGCAATAAAACCTGTTGACCCGCACGCTCCGCCTTTGAAATGGAATGTTCCAGACGCTGCCTAAACAAGCTCCGATTAGGCAATCCTGTAAGATCGTCATGAGAGGCCAAGAACTCCACGCGGCGATTAAGCGCAATCATTTCAGAGACATCACGCCCAACGCCACGATATCCAACAAACTCCGCATCGTTATTAAAAACCGGCTTGCCAGATACGCGCATATAGGTCATTTTGCCTGCGCTATCCGTCGAGTGCACGATAAAATCCGCAAATTTTTTATGCGCCTGCAAGATTTTAAGCATCTCGTTTGACGTATGGCTATGGCAGGCATTGGCAAGATCATTCAGATTGGTAAAATTAAACTCGGTAGGCTCGTCGCCAGTAACCACTTTGATATTAAGCGCCTTGTCTGACTCCCAAAACCAGTCTGCAGAAGCTTCGGCAAAATCTCGAATGCGCGCCTCATTTTCAATTAGCTTCTTTTTTTCTTCGTTAAGTTCTACAATTTTTTCATCCAGCTTTGCACGTACCCGGTCTGCATGCTGCTTATCTATTTTTGACGGGCTTGAACGATAAAGGCCACGACCTTTAGCAATCTTGGATTTGGCATCTGTATTGATGGTCTCCGCAATCACCGCCAACAACTCCTTAACTGGCATTGGTTTAATTAAAAACCTATTCGCACCTAACGTCATGGCAAAACGCTCATCTTGTGGGGAAGTGTAGGTGGCTGTATAAAAAATAAATGGTATTTTCTGCAACTCATGATTTTGCTTCATCGCTTTACATAGACCATATCCATCCATCTCCGGCATCAGAATATCCGAGACAACCAAATCCGCTGGTTCTTGTTCTAAATGTGCGAGCGCTTTTAAACCATTCTCAAAACAGATGACCTCATAGCCCTCGGCACTTAGTACCGTTTCTATGAGTTTTCTTGAATTTTCGTCATCCTCAGCAACTACAATCTTCATTTGCTGGCTCCCCTGCCAATGACCTGCTCAATTTGCCCAATTACTAGCATTGGATCTATTGGTTTTTCTATGTACGCCGTGCAGCCAGCTGCCATCAATCGCTCTTTGTCTCCAGACATTGCATAAGAAGTCATCGCGATGACCGGAATATCTTTGCTGACCGGATGTGCCCGAATACGCTTTAACACTTCCAAACCGTTTATATCAGGCAATTGTATATCTAAAATCACAAAATCGGGTGGAATGGTTATCACTTGCTGCACTCCTTCTAACCCAGTCATCACAAAACGTGTTTTAAAATTGGCTTGCTCCAAAATAAATTTAATCAGTTCCAAGTTATCTTCATTATCTTCAATAATTAAAGCTGTAATCATTTTTTTGTACTTTCTAAAACAGAAATAACGCCATCCTCACTTGGTTCTGGTGCATTAATAGGAATGTTGATAGTAAAAACACTTCCAACCTCCGGTGTGCTAACGACTTCAATACTGCCACCTAACAATTGTGTCAAAATTTTCTGCGTTAGATATAGTCCCAAACCCGTGCCGAGTGTTTTAATTCTAAGTCGCGACTCTACACGCTCAAATGGCTTAAACAAATTGGCAAGCCCTTCTTCGTCTATGCCTATTCCAGTATCCTGCACGGCAACAATTAAACGCTCACCTTTTAAAGCTGCGCTCACATTCACTGAGCCTTGTTCAGTATATTTCACTGCATTACTCACAACATTTAATATGACTTGATAAAGTCGCTTTCTGTCTGTGTTGAGCGTTATTCCCTTTGCACAATCAATTTGCAATATCAGTTTTTTCTCCTCCGTAATGTGATGCACAGCATGTTGTGTTTCTATCAGCAAAGTTAGCAATTCAAACTTTTCAGTATGTATCTGCAAAAAACCTGCTTCAATTTTAGAAATATCAATCACATCAGAAATAAGCGCCAATAAGTGCTTGGATGAATTGTAAGCACGGCCAAGCTGGTCTTTTTGTCTAGCATTAATCTCACCCGACATTCCATGCAGAACCACACCCAAAAAACCGATAATTGAGTTTAGCGGGGTGCGCAGTTCATGCGACATTGATGCGACAAACATAGACTTGATGCGGTCGGCCGACTCTGCTGATTCACGTGCTTTTTGCAAGGCTTGTTCCACCATTTTTTGCTGAGTGATATCCTGCGCAATGGCTATAATCACCGGCTCTCCATTAGCGTCTTGCTCCATACTAGCAGAGATCGAGTACTCTCCCATCTGCCCATCTGCTCGCTGCATTAATAACTCTTGCCCTTGAATCTTTTCTCCTGAAAGAATTTTCTTAAATAACGCCAGATGCTGTGCTCTTGTTTTTTTATTCGAAAACAGCGCATAAAAAGTTTTTCCAAGTGCAAACTCTCGAGAGTATCCCGACTCCAATTCAACTTCTGGATTAATTTCAATTACTTCAGTCGCACGATTCATATAGAGAATATTTATCGGCGCCCGTGCTACCAAAAACCTAAAGAGCTTGGCATTGCTTTCAATATTCTCAATCCGAGTTTTCACAATCGTTTCAAGGTTGGCCTGCTGCTCTAACAAATCAATTTCAATTTTTTTTCTTTTTTGAGATTCCAAGGCTACACTCACCATATCAGACAGTGCTGCAGCAAAATTCTGCTCATCAATGGTCCAATCGCGCGTTCCGCCAATATGCTCGTGACAAATGACTCCTATAATTTCATTGCCCGTCCAAATCGTGGCATCCAGTAGCGCGCCAATATTATTTTTTGGCAGATAATCTGCTACGAACTCTTCCATCGCAGTGTGCTCATATGAGTTACCTGCAGCAATTACTCTTTCTCGAGATAAAGCTGCGAAGTATTTTGGTAACTCCAGCGCATTGATTTCTTGCCCGCTGCTATAGCTCATATTGTCAAGCTGATAAATGACCTCACATACCAGCAACTGTTTATCTGGCGAAAAGAACCAAATGCTAACGCGTCCCACGTTGAGCGTATGGGCAGATTCTGCAACCAGTAGTTTAAAGTATTCAAGTGGTACAGCTGCAGCTGCGCGTGCAACTGCAAGCCTTGCCAAACTAGCTTTTTGTCTTTCTTGCCGCAACTCTGCCAGCAATAATTTTTCTTGCGCTGATTCTTTATTGTGCATTTGCAATTTGAGACTATTCACTAGCTGTCTTACGCGCATATCGCGCCTTAGACCGCCAAGCAAATAACCCACGCCTGCTGCAAACAGAATCGCCCCCAACAAATACAGTCGAGTTAGCACTTGACTTGAAGGGGTAAAATAGACGATAAGCAAATAGGCAATGAATAATGCAATTATGCCGATAAGGAGGTTTCTAGCGACAAGAGTATTAAAGTTAGGAATTTAGATACTCCTAACAAAAAAGTTGAAAAATCAGCTTCGAGCTGTGATATACCTCAAGATAGAATTTACGCCTAAGCAAGTAAGGCTCCTATGTTGTGTCACTGTTATTAGTTTTATTTCGTACAACAAACAATATCTTAAGCACACTATAGCACTTAAGAGCTCATAAAAACAATTACTTAAGTGTTCTGGTTACGCATAAAATCAGCCACGCCATATAGTTGCGCAGCTAAATTCGTCATCAATTTTTCTTCCAAACTAATTTGCTGCATTGCCTTTATCATGCAGTACATCCATTGATCTCGTTCAGACTCACCAATGCTAAATGGCATATGCCGTGCGCGTAAGCGTGGATGGCCATAGCGCTCGATATATAGCTGCGGGCCGCCTGTCCAGCCAGTCAAAAACATGAAAAGCTTTTCACGCGCCTCCGTGAGATCTTTGGCGTGATAAGCGCGAATACCCGCGGCTTTTGGATCAGTGTCCATGATGTCGTAAAACGCTTCCACCAGCTCACGAACTCTCACCGCACCAGTCTCCTCGCCACCTAGCAAGTCAAAAAAGGTCGCTTTGCTACTTCCCACTTCTTCAATTTTATTGAGCATTTAATTAGACTTAACTAGCTTGGCTTTACGAGGCTAGCGGCAAGTTTCGCGCGCTGCCTTGCTTCATCTGTATTGTTTCCTGTAGCCAGCGCCACGCCCATGCGCCTTTTAACAAACGACTCCGGTTTTCCAAATAAACGCACATCACTACAAGGCACATCCAGTGCGGCTTCCAAGCCAGAGTATTTTAGATTTTTACTTGCTACGCCGCCATAAATCACCGCACTTGCGCCAGCATTTTTCAAACTGACATCTACAGGCAATCCCAAAATTGCGCGCGCATGCAGTTCAAACTCACTCAAGCGCTGGCTACACATCGTTACCATGCCTGTATCATGCGGGCGTGGGCTCACCTCGCTAAACCAAACCTGATCACCTTTTATAAACAGTTCCACGCCAAACAAACCCAGGCCGCCCAGCGCGTCAGTAATCTTTTTAGCCACGTCCTGCGAAGCTTTTAACGCATTTATTGACATTGCTTGCGGCTGCCAACTTTCTACATAGTCACCACTTTTTTGCACATGGCCGATAGGTTCACAGAAGTAAGTTTGAATTTGGCCCTGCGCATTTTTTGCACGCACGGTAAGTAAAGTGATTTCATAATCAAAATCAATTTGCCCCTCCACAATCACCACACCCTGATTGACGCGCCCACCGGTTGCCGCATAATCCCACGCAGCTTTAATTTCACTATCTTGCGTAATGCGCGATTGGCCTTTGCCAGAAGATGACATGGTTGGTTTAATAAAACATGGATAGCCAACTCCCGCATGGATATTGGCTCTCAGGGCATCTTCAGAATGCGCAAACGCGTATGGTGAAGTTGGTAACTTGAGCTCTTCAGCCGCCAAACGGCGGATGCCTTCTCGGTTCATGGTGAGTTGCACAGCTTTAACGGTGGGAATAACGGTGATGCCGGATTGTTCAATATCCGCCAAAGCGTCAGTGTTAAGCGCTTCGATTTCCGGCACGATTAAATGTGGTTTTTCTTTGGCAACCAACGCTTTCAAAGCCACTGCATCGGTCATATCGATCGTATAGGCACGATGCGCAACTTGATGTCCCGGCGCGTTTTCGTAGCGATCTACCGCAATCACTTCCACACCTAAACGCTGTAACGCGATAATCACTTCTTTACCAAGCTCTCCACTACCGAGTAACATCACTTTAGTGGCGGATGAACTAAGAGGCGTACCAATTTCCATGGGAATTCCAATGAAGTCTGCTAATAGGCAATTTTAGCATGAAGCAAGCTTAAATTTAGCCAAAAAAAACGGCTCATAATGAGCCGTTTTTAAAGTACAGCCTAATTAATCGTTGTCAAAATTCGACGAAGATTTTTTACCGCCAAACTCATAACGCACGCCTACCCAGCCTGCACGTGGTGCGCCTGGTGAATATAGCGGTTGAAAGTGATCATCGCCGCCATCAAAGTCGCCGTCTGGTGTAAAGAACGACTCACCAAGCATACCTGCGCTGTAATATTCTTTATCAAACACGTTATTCACACGCGCAAAAGCCTGCCAGCCACTGTTGCCAAACTTATAGCGCGTATCTAGATTCATGACCGCATAGCCACGTACTTTTGCTCCTTCGCCCTCATGGTCATTGTTTTCATTACCAAATGAATACTGGCTTGTAAACGCAACAACGTTTGCACCAATGCTCCAGTTTGGCAAGGCTTGCCATTCACCACGTAGTTTTAATTGGTGCTTTGGAATACCCGGCAAATAGTCACCACGAGAAATATTGATAGTATCTGGGTCACCATCACGTTGGTATCAACCGCACTGGTATTGACTTCACTCGCAATAGTGAATGGCGATTGATAAGTAGCACGGATATAGCTATAGCCAGATTCCAGCTAAAGTTTGACCACGCTTTGCCATTTAAACCCAAATCCAAACCTTGACGACGCGTTTTACCCACATTTCGGAAATTACCATCGCCTTGCGAATTGGCTGCGATAAATTGAATATCGTCAGTATTTTGTGTGCGATAAATGCTGGCACTATAACCGATTTCACCCGCCAAATTGCCACGTACACCAGCCTCAAAAGTTTTTGAAACCACTTTTTTCAATGGTGGGTCACCCGCCATTGCATTAGGTAGACGACATGGTGTGTCACCGAAACCGTCACCATCCAAGTCTTGGAACGCACAACCTAGCTCGATGGCAGTCGGCGCACGGCTACCTTCGTTATAACTACCGTAAAAAGAGAAATCTTTATTTGGAGTAATGCTCAAACCAATCGCAGGGTTAAAGCGACTAAATGATGCTTTTTCTGTGAGTGTTTCTGGTGGATCATCTTCCAAACCATCTTTATTATCAATTTTGGTATGGTTGTAGCGACCAGATAAAGTTAAATGATACATATCACTAAATGAGAAGGTATCAGTTGCATACATGCTCCAAGTCTTGCTTTTAGCTTTTAAGTTTACCTGGAGCGTCATCACTAAATTCACCCACGCCTGCCACACCACGACTTTCGGTAATATTGCCGAACTCACTAGATTGTTTAAATTTTGTTCGACCATAATCGTAACCCAAGCCTGTAATGAATTGATTTTTTTTACCAAGGAAATCTTGATTAAATGCCATTTGCAATGTAAATCCATAACTATCACGATCTGATTTACTACGATTAATCGCGCCTCCGCACTCGTCTTCAAAAGCGTACCACCTGCTCATCAGCACAGTCATCCAAAAACACGGTATCATCTACATCGTCATTCACGTCACCATTCAAGGTTTTTGTACGTGCATTACGATAATAGGTATTTGCACTCAATACGGTTTCATCAGTGAAATAATGGTTAGCATTAAAATTTAAAAACCACATTTTGGTTTCTGTAATATCAGGTTTGGTATTGATTGAATCCCATCCCAAATTATCCAAAAACTCTTTTTGCACTAAACCATTGCCCACCAGCTCGTTGTCTGCCAGTGTCAAACTTAAGTTCGCATCTGTTTTTTCACCCTGCCAGCCAATCTTGCAAACGCCTGACGCACATCAGAAGGTGAAGCATCGCGCCAACCTTGTTCATGCAAACCGTTTACCGCAAAAAAGTAATCTGCACCGTTTTGTGCTACACCGCCAAATTCCGCAGCGCCTTGGATACGATCCCAAGAACCACCTGATAACTCTACAGCGCCACCTGGGTCGGTGCGGCCGCTTTTAGTATTCACAGAAAGCGCGCCACCCAATGTATTTAAACCAAAAACCGGGTTAGAGCCCGAGATTAAATTCATGCTAGAAATCGCGTTTAGCGGAATCAAGTCCCAATTCACCACATCACCAAACGGCTCATTCACGCGCACGCCATCTACAAATATTGACAAGCCTTGCGGCGTACCAAGCAATGGCGAAGCGGTAAAACCGCGATAATTCACATTGGGCTGATACGGGTTATTTTGTATCTCATTGACATTCACGCCCACCATGCCGCTATTTAAAAAATCAGCAATGCTGAGGTTGTTCTGATTCACCATCTCATCGCCTTTTACGCTTTGGACGTTGGCTGGAATAATCTCTTTAGGCAGTCCCACCCCCTGCAAAGGCGTTGTGCTGATCACTTCAATTTTTTCAGTTTGTAGCGATTTCAGTTTTTCTTCCGCATTTGCGTACTGCATGTAGATAGCCATGCTTGCAACCGCGAGTACAGTCGATTTTAGTTGATAGTTTTTCATCTTTACCCTTGAGATAGTAATTGCCTATTAATATTGATGCGCGTTCGCGTCTTATTTTATAGGCATGAATATATAAAACTTCAAAGGGAAAAGCATTAGGAAAAATTCCCGAGTACGCGTTAAGTGCTAGAAATACAACAAAAAATCAGCTGCTAATCACCCCGTAGCGAATCGCAATGCGCACCATTTCTACCGAAGTGCCAATACCAAGCTTTTGTTTAATGCTCGTTTGGTAATTTGAAACTGTCTTACTGCTTATTTTTAACACCTCTGCAACCGCATCACAATCATCGCCCTCAGCTAGCAAGCGGAAGATTTCAAACTCGCGAGCCGAGAGCTGCTGCAAGGGATTGTCATAGATATCCAAACTGTCTAATGCCAGACTTTTAGCAATCGTAGAGTCAATATAAGTGCGCCCTTGTAATATCACTTCAAGCGCATTCACCAGTTCATCACCAAGGCTTGTTTTAGACAAATAACCTTTTGCCCCTGCTTTAAGTGCCTGAGCCGCAAAAACGCTACTCTCGTGCATAGAAAGCACCAATATTTTTGCCGTTGGATAGCGCATCATGATGCGGCCGATGGTTTCTAGACCACCCATCCCACGCATAGTTAAATCCATTACAGTTAAATCTGGCAGGTGCTCACCAAATAACTGATATGCACGTTCGCCGCTCTCCGCCTCAGCTACCACGCTGAACCCGCTGTGCTGTTCCAGCAATCGACGCACACCTGCGCGCACCACTGAGTGGTCATCTACCAGCATAATATTTGTTTGTGAAATCATTTAATCACCCAATGGCAGCCATGCTTCAATTGTCGTGCCAGATTTACCGGATACCTTTGAATTTATCGTCAGTTTACCGCCCAATCCCTCTACCCGCTCACGCATTCCAAGCAAGCCAAAACCTATCAAATCGCTTACATTAAAACCCTTGCCATTATCGTAAACGCTAATGTGGAGGCCATTTTTTTCAGCGTCATTGACTAACTTTATAATGACTTTCGAGGCTTCAGCATGGCGCGCAATATTCGTTAAACACTCTTGCACCAATCGATAAACAGTCACACGCAAGGCCTCATGCAAATTAGCAGGAAGTTCGCCCTCAATACTAAGTTTGCAATTAATGCTCTCATTTCGTGCCCGCCACATCGCAACTAATTCTTGCAACGCCTCGTTTAACCCAAGTTCATCCAATGCCCCAGGGCGTAGCCGCTGAAGTAAACCACCCACCATTTCCATAAGATGCTTAGAAAGCTGTGTAATAGCCAAAGCACTTGCTTTCAGCTCAGGGTATTTAGTTTGCGCTAATTTTAGCACCACTGTGGAATCAGCATGAATTGCCGTTAAACTTTGTCCAAACTCATCATGCAAATCGCGCGCAAGGTTTTTGCGTTCAAACTCCTGCAAGTTAATCAGCTGTTGCGAAAGCTGGTGATTGCGCAAAATACTCTGCTCTAAAGTTTCTACCATAAGATTAAATTTATCGCCGATTTTTGCAAGCTCTGGCAACTTAAATGCGGGTAAACGCGCTTGCATATTGCCGCTCTCCACCAAATTTAACGTTTGCAAAATACTGAGCGTTGGTTCCAAAGCACGCGCTAACGCCCAATAAATCATCAAATTAATTGCCACGAAAAAAAGTGAAAGCAACAATAACAAATCTAGCAGTTGCTTCCAAATTTCAGCATACTCATAAGTAGGGTCCGGCGTAATTACAAGTTTGCCAAGTAATTTGTCCTGATACTTCACCTCGCGCTCTTGCGCTTCCCACGGGGGTGAAAAAGCATCCAGCGCCTTCTTAAACCAACCTGGAGGATTGCTTCTTTGCACTAGTTCATCCTGCTGGCGATTACTGTCTAAAAGTTTATTTTGAGCATCATAAAATTCAATGCGCACATGCCGCATATGCTTCAAACTTTGCAAACGCAGCGGATTATTAGCAGTTTTACTGAAGACCTCGCCAGGATTTTGCAATAATCCAGTATCGAATAAATACAAGGCTAACTTTTCTGTAGAATCAACTTCTGCACGAACATTTTGGCGCGCATTGATGATGTTTAAAATAATGCCGGCAACGAAAACCATCGTCAAAAGCAAAGTAATAATGAGGTTTAAACGCAACTTAAGGCTCATGATCACTTCCAGGTGTCTGTTGCCATGTAATCACGCAACCCATTTCATTTTCTTTTGCCTGTAAGTCCGCACTTGCCCCTAAATTTGGAATATAAACCAGTGTTTCGTCCATAAAAATAAGCGGTAGTTGCTCACGCTGCCAAGGTGGCATTTTGCTTGCCTGCAAAACATATTTTAGCGTGCGACTAGGTCTGCCTGAATCAGGTTTAAAGCGCTCACCGCCTTCACGATTCTTAATGCGTAACTTGAGGTCACTACCACCTCGTTGAAATGCTAGCCCTTTGCCCATTTGTCTGGTAAAAAACAATCGCGACTGATTTGGCAAAACGACAATGTCTTCACCTTGCCACAATAAATTAATCGGCATCAGTTCTGCGCTCACTTTTACCAGGTAAGCATGCGTTTGATAGCGCATCAAATTTAACTGATCACTCACTTTTATTTTTACTGCCGCATCTGATTTAGCATGCAAAAGTTGTTGCTGGATTTGTTGCAATTGCTGCGCACTTGGCAAGCTAATTTCATGTTGTGCAAGCCACCAGCGGATTAGGTTGGCTTGTCTTTGCGGGCTCAGTTTATTAAGCTCTGTTAAATTAATATGCTGATTTTTTTCTATTATTTCGAGCGCTTCAATCGCGTCAATGCGCGCCAAATCATCTAACAATATGCTTGCATCGGCCAAATTCCGAGCTGAGCGACTCAATGTCTGTGCGATTGCCGGATACCTCTGACTGAGCAACGGCAGAATATCTTGGCGCATAAAATTGCGATCATATTGCGTATCGTCATTGCTTTCATCTTCAACCCAATGCAAGAGATTTTGGTTGGCATAGGCCTCTAACTCGTTCCGACTAAAGCATAGCAACGGTCTAATCAATTTGCGCTCAACATCCAGCCGAGCCATACCTGCCAAACCCTTTACGCCAGCTCCACGTGCCATCTGTAATAGCAAAGTTTCTGCTTGGTCATCTTGATGATGTGCTAGACAAATAAAATCGATATCTACAGAACTTAAAGATTGGTAACGCGAATCCGCGCAGCTGCTTCGATCCCTAAGCCACTTTTTTTATCTACCTCGACCTTACTAACGGTCAGGGGAATGTTCAATTTAGCACAAGTCTCTGCACAGAACTTCGCCCAAGAATCTGCATTCTCACTTAAGCCATGATGCACATGCATTGCACTTAACTGAAAAGAAACTTCAGCTTGTAA
>CAVVYJ010000003.1:0-361225 GCA_963752495.1 uncultured beta proteobacterium | reverse complement strand
AGCCAAAACCCGTTGTGATCCCAATGCAGGATCTTAATTTTGTCCCGGCGGCGGTTACAGAAAACAAAGAGCGCCGGAGAAAACGGATCGAGTTGGAACGATTGGCTGACCAACGCCGCCAAACCGTCAATCGACTTGCGCATGTCCGTACTGCCGCAAGCCAAGTAGACGCGCTCCACTCCCGCCGCGCCGATCAGCATGAGCCCAACAGCACCTTCACGACGCCTCGAAGAAGAACGGGATCAAATCCCGGCCGCACTTCGACCATGGCACGACCGATGTGGATCCGCACGGCACTGTCTTCGGTCATACGCATCGCAGCCTGGCGGTCCCACCGGCCAAGCTGGATCCACTGGATGTCGTCTTCCACTGCGTCCGCTTCTTCGCTGCGGAACTTCCGTAGCCAATAGTACATCTGTTGTTCCGACACTTCGTTCTCACGGCACCACGCGGCAACACTCATCCCGCTTGCCCGATATTGATCCACTCGTTCCTGCCACATCAGCCGGCGCTCATGACGCGTCATCGAAGACAACCTCCCACATTCGTTCTGGAGAGATTATCTCTCGGCGTCACGACGCCAGGAAGGTGTGGGCTATTTGACGCTTAGGATTCCTCCGCTCCGTCATGCGAAGCCGGCCCACAAGCTGAGCCGACCGCCTGCATACCAGGACTTGCGACGGGCCTTGCAACGCATATGTCAACCCTCATCCTGCCTGCTTCAGTTCTTTTGTTAACCGCTCGATCTCGCCATCGAGCCTGTTCAGCAGGGTCCGAACCGGCACTGATCCTCCGCGAACTTTGTACGAGTCTGCTATCGCTCTGGCAGCGTCAAGGCTTACCTCCACTAACATCCGTGGAACCGGGACCGTAACACGGGTCGGTCCCGTGAGAATCTGGAGGTCAAACAGAAGGCTTTCCTCTCGTCGGAATGGTTCTGCAGGTATACTTGTAAGAACTGAAGAACGAGACTCGCAGAGCTCCTCCACTTCCGCGAAAAACGCGGTTCAGGCTTGCCGTTGAACCTGCTTGTCGGCCTACTTCGTAAAGAAGATCCCTGATCACTGCGAGTTCAAGAAGGCGCTGGAGACGTGCGCTGCGGACGTTTTCCTTTTCAATCAGATGAACGCTCGCGCGTCAGCCGAAATTCCTCCGCAGCTAGGTCCCTGAGTTTACGGCGCAAGGGAGCAACTTCCGCCTCATCCAGCGTGACGTCCAGGGCGAGCTCCAAGTTGTCAAGATCGCGCCACGACGTTATGAGCCGCACATCCACGGCACCCGAAGCTGTCCGACAAGCTACAGCATATCCTACTAGGGAGAGTGGCTCGTCCTGTCTGGCGGGACCTTCGAGCCTACGGATACATCCAGGAAGTTCAAACTGCGTCATATGGTCCAACAACGCATCAAAAAGCGGATCTCCATAGGACGCGAAGTGAACCCGTCTTCCTGAGTCGGGAATACCGACTTCATAGACTTCCGGTGAGACCGTAAACAGGGTACCGTCGGGAATGCCGTTGACGCCCCGTATGCAAAAAACTGCTTCGTCCTCGGTATGAAATTCGCAGCCAAGACGGCGCAAATACTCGGACTCTGTCAGGGCTTGCCAAATAGACATACGGTCAATAGGTGCCTGAGGTTGCCTTGGATCGGATGCCATGCGCAAATAGATGTCATACAGCTCTGTCGCCGGTATCTCCATGCTTCTCGTTCGTTCCCGCTGCTCACGTAGTTGCTGCATGGCACGTTCGCTAAGCTCTTCCTCGCTGAGCGTACCTTCAGCCAGTTGGCGAAAGTCATCAGACGTTACGGGGAGAAGAGAAATCTGCTGGGTGCCGACAACAAGGTTTGCCGCTTGCAGACGTTCTAACAGACGACCGTAGACTTTTTCCTCAGCGCTGCCGGTATAACAGAGATTGATCACGTATATGTCATCGTGACGCTGGCCAATACGATCGATTCGGCCGATGCGCTGCTCAATCTTCATCGGATTCCATCCGAGGTCAAAGTTGATTAATGTATCGGCCGTTTGCAGGTTCAAACCCTCAGCTGCTGCGTCCGTGCAAACCAGAACGTCGATCTCGCCTCGCAGAAACAGAGACTTGACTTCTTCTCGGTCGACATCCCGCATCCTACCGATCTCCGGGTCGTAATAGGAAGCACCACGTCCAGAATACGTGCCGATACGCATGTGCTGGTTTACAGTACGCAGCTGTTTGACAATGTCACTCAGCGTATCGAAGAAGCGAGTGAAAATCACTGTCTGTTGGATGCGTCCATCCTGCTTCCGTTTATCAAGAATGCGCAACAACGTCTTCATTTTCGACGGACGATCCTGGAGTTGTTCCAGATCTTGAAGCAGCCTCTGCAGCTTTTCACGTTCCCACTTCAGATCGTTAGTATTGCGATCCTTCAGCAACATGTCGGCATGGGGTAAATCCTCGTCAAGATCCCCTTCGAGCAGGTCGTCAAGAAATAGGTCCTCCTCGTCACGGGATGCAGCGCTCTGCTGATACGCCAGAGTAGCCTCCACTCTCTCTAAGCGGCGCTTAAGCGTTTGTTGGATAGCATACAAACTTGAAGCAAAGCGCAGACGCAAGAAACTCAGGAAGAACTGCATCATGTTGCGCGCTCGGGCACTGGCATTCGCTGACATCTGCTCATTGAGACCCTTGCAGTATTCGTCGAGCTGATCGTAGATTCGCTGCTCCGCCGGTGAGAAGACGATCTTTTCCAAAGGCATAACATGCCTGCGTGCGAGGTTCTGCTTGAGCTGACCATTCTCACGGTAGATCTCCAACAACTCTCTCGTATGACGCATCATGACGCGTGACAGCGGCGCTGTAGTAAACAAGACCCGACGCAGTATCTCCTGATCGCGGCGGCTTCTCGAAATGCGTCCGTTCTCGAGCCAGCGGTCGAAAACCCGTCGAAATGTTGAAGAGGCATCACGTAGTTTCGGATGTAGTCCCACAGGAACGGATCCTGGAACTTGATGGCGCCAACAGCTCGGCGCAAGAAGGAGCGTTCCGCATCAGTTATCCCAGCGTTGTTCGCAAGTTTCGCCAAGATGGCGTAATACTCAAGCGTGAGACGTGGAGCGTATTGGAAGGGTCCAACTCGGTTCGTGAGCGCGATGAGATCGGACACTTCAACGGGATGCAACTGCATCGGGGTGGCCGTAGCAAGCCACAGGCTGCGGGCCCTCGGTCGAAGCAGGTCACGTAGATTCTTGTACAGCTCCACATACTCAGGATACACGGCTGTACCCTCAGGGTCGCGTTGCTGCGTCGCGCCGCATGTGCCTCGTCGAGCAGCACGATATCAAAGGGATCTGCCTTTCGGATGTCTTGAGCAGGCGCTCCTTTCGCGCCAAGAGCCCGGTGGAGATAATCATGAGATCCGGCTCAAACAGAGATCCGGCAGACACATTCCGCTCGGTTCGACAACTACTCATGCCCCACCCCGCCAACCGTAACCGCTTTACCGAAAGGCATGAGCACTTTTGTTGCCATCTGCCGCCGCCACTGCTCCCCGTGAGGCTCGCCGGTGCAGCGATTAAGATGCGCCTGACCACACCAGAAAGGTAAAGGCACCGAAAGGCTAGGCCGGCCTCGATCGTCTTACCTAGACCCACTTCATCGCAGAGCAAGTAGGAGTAAGGCCACGTAGCGACCAATCGCCGTACAACCACTTCTTGATGCGGCCACGGGTCGACGGGGGCCGTGCTGACCACAAGCGTGCCGTTGGGCATTTTCGGCGCATCCCGCAGCACTGCAAACCGAAGCCTCTCCAAAGCGGATGGACCCACCGATGCCAGCGAAACTTTGGGACGAGTGCCGTCGATCTCCGCCGGAACGGTGATACCGTCGGCAAGACGAATCAACCGTTGCCGGACCGCTTCGGGAAGTTTACGGACAGCTACATGCGGCGCATCGTCATTCCAGAGAATCTCAAAGTCTGTTGTTGCCTTCTCCACCTCGTAACGGTCGCGCTCGCCCATCCAATCATAGAACATGGTGAGGTTTTCAAAGTTGTGCTTGCCGGGCCGTTTTGATTAGTTGAGGGAACCGGTGCCGTAATGCGGTTCCCGAACTCATCCGTCATCACGAACCATTTTTCATGGAAGTATCCGTCTTCGGCGGATTCGAAGGGAATAGGTTCGCCTGTTTCACGCGTGTCTCCGCAAGGCGACACGGACTCGAGGTACCCATTGGCGACCATCCACGCAAGGAGCGTGACACCGCGCCGAACATCCTCGGGCCACTCATCGTCTCGCTCTAAACGCTCATTTAACACGCGTGCAAACCTCTCCTGATCGCCCGCCAATATGGCCTTTACATCCTCGGGGTCAAGGTCAGCGCCGGTAATGTGACAACTTTCCCCTCACGACCTACGAAGCTCGTAAAACCCTGCGAAGCCGCGGCAAGCGACGAGGACCGAAAGTATCCAGCCACTCGGTCATATGTCTTGTCCAGCTAAGGACCGCGGGAATGTAGAAATCATGAAGGATGTTATCAGGCGGCTCATCTCTTTTCACCGAGGAGCTTCTGTAGGAGTACTGCCAGGATCGTGACCGGAATCCCAGCTCCTCCCGGCGCTGCTCTTGCATGCTGCATCACCTAAGTCCGAAGAGAAGTGCATCGGCTTCCTTACGGAGATCTTGATCGCCTACGTGCTGGGCCCACACTGCCAACAGGTCCATGATGAGTTGGGTGTGACCACCGGCGTGCTGCTCTAGATATGCACACGCTACCGGGATGTCACCTTCACGGTAGGCCGTGATTGTGCCTTCCGGAC
Organism: uncultured beta proteobacterium; assembly: GCA_963752495.1. Classification (GTDB taxonomy): domain Bacteria; phylum Pseudomonadota; class Gammaproteobacteria; order Burkholderiales; family Methylophilaceae; genus CAVVYJ01. Next base: position 356,428 of record CAVVYJ010000003.1, on the reverse strand, counting down.
ATCCCACTCGGTTTGTGGCTTGTTCTCCAAGCGCACGGGATGTCGTTCCTCCGGCAGCGCCAGACGCAGCTTGGACCCGCTGATTACCAACGGTGCATGATAGGTGATTTCCCCGTCATCACTTCGGGCACCCCGACGCCCGGTACGCTCGGTGTTAATGCCTATCATATGATCCTGAACGGTGTACCCGGCCGGTCGTGCTTCGAGTCGAATCCCCAATGACCGTGAAAAGTTGAGGGCATCGTCATAGGGGAACTGCTGCAAACCAAAGATTCCAAACAGCGTCACGGCCATGGCAGCTTCGGACTTGAGGTCCTCTACTCTGAGCCGTCCATGGGTCAGACGCTCCATCTGGTAGTGAGCCACCACGGCACTCGCTTCGTCCATGGCACGACGTGGACTTACCATTTCGTCGCCGTCGTAGACGGGCCAGTTTTCAGACAGCACGCGGAGCGCACGGCCATAGCTCGCCACCATTTCATCCACCGGATTGAGATTGAGAGCTTCGAATTCCTTCAATCCTTCGCGAACGGCTTCACGCACACGTTGAGCGACGCCTGTGCCGCCGAAGCCGGACCAAGTAGCAGGCGGACGATTTTCTGTCTCGTTTGCGGCAGGTGATGAAGATGGAGCTAGCGGCTGCGGCCATGTTCATCTGGTGAGTGGACGATGCCGCCTCTGACTCTACAGGCATTGACGACGTTATAGTCCAGCCACTCTCAATAAGCGACGCGTCAAGCGCTTCCCAAGCATCCTGGGTCTTGATGAGTAAACATGACGGTTAGGACGCCGTCATCTTTTAACACGCGAAAGCATTCGTAAAAATTTCCCGCATCATCTCGCTCATAAGTTTCCGTCGCCGCCTTGGTGGACCATCACGTGCCGGGTTCGCTACTGCCTCTTCCTGCTTGTTCGTCAATCGTCTACTGAAAACTCCGGGTATAAGTCACTGAGTGTCCGCCTCTGCCACACATAGAAGTAATCCGAGAGCTCTGCGTACTGAACGTTATTGTAGTAGGGTGGATCCATAGCAATGAGGTCGACCGAGCGTGTCGGGACGTCTAGCTTGGCTGCGGTATCGCAGCGGATTTGTACCGCTAGACCGTTCTGCCTTGAGATGTTGTGAAATGGTGCTAACAGTTCGGCAACGCCTCGGTATGCATCAAGTACTTGAGAGAGGCCCCAGGCCGCACCAGATGCCGGCCAGTAAAGATCATTTCTCCGAATGTCCATTTTAGAGAGAAATCATGACGCCCAAATGTGCCTTTTATCATTGCCACGACGTATATTCCCAGCGTGTCTGCTTGCTGTTATAGTCTAGCACCCTTATCAATAGCAAACTGCAAGTAGGTAACTATGGCGCGCCCTCGTTCTTCACCATGCTCGGCAATAATCTGTGGTTTTAGGCGATTCAGCTCCTCAATGAGTATAAGATGACCGAGGAGTTGTCGTGGAAGTAAACATATCGCACCATCGCGGCATCCCATATCTTTGGGGCTTCGCATGTCATATGCCCCTCAGGTATCGCTCCGTCGGTATCAGTCCCCTAGCATCCCACTCGGGCCACCGCTCTTCTAGACGCCTTTCAGCTTCCTCCAGCGCTTGAAGATCACGTCGATTCGGCGCCCTCGAAAAACCGGACCTTTCTCGGTCTTGATCTCCCCGGCACGATCACCTGATCTTGTACCGTTGCGGGCTGCCATTCTTGTCCAGCTTGGGCTGATACCGCACTGCTACAACACAATATAGGCGATCCTTCCACTTACCATGTGGCGATTCTCCCCGAGCCTGTGCTTTGATCTCGTCTGTCTCAATCGCTTGTTTGCAGTGAACGCAAGTGCCTTCACCGTCCACGAGCTGCAGCTTCGTTTGGGTCCTCGCCATTGGGCCCTATTGTCTTTCCGAATCGGTACGGCTTGAATGTCACCTTTCCGCCGGCGGTCTTGCCATCCGTCGACATGCGAACGCCCCACTTGTCCCCAGTCTTGGAAAGCCAACATGTATTATAGCAGGGGCGCCTCACCGCCGACAGTGTGGGCATGTACTTGACGGGTATACAAATAAGCTGGTTGTTTCCTCGTGATTGTACGCTTGAACCAGTTCTGGAATCCTCTCAGATAATTAATTAATACCTGAGTTCTTCGTTGCGGAAGAGAAAATCGCTCTTGGGAATAAATCATGAATTCCTGATCTAAACGCTTAACAGCTTGTGCCCCAATTTACAATATCAATGAAGCCAACTCATTCGTATCCGTGAGGATACTATCCAAGGTCGCATGCAAAATCACCGCCGAGACCGGATTTAAGTCATTAGCAATCAACGTTCGCTCCCAATCGGAGGGCTTCAAACGGAATTGACCCTCCACCCGCTGTCGGATCTAATACTACGTGGCTTTCTCCCGCATCCATTCGGGTTCTTTGGTGTCGGCGCCGACATATCCGTACATCCTCGGAACACGAACTCCAGCGACACTGCCAAATCTAATATCCGAGCAAACCAAGATGGATCAGCAGCTACCGTTTCACTAAAGAAGCTGCCTTCCGACCTCAGGTAAAGGTTCCGGAAATGTTCTCGATCTCGTCTTCCAGCGTTTGATCGCTGGATCATCGGCCAATGTGCGACGTACTATTTCGATCCACCAAATTCTGGATCAATTTACGCTCCCGGTGCTCATAGTCGCTCCTGTTGCTCCTTCTTGAATAGCTAACACCACCGCATCCACAGGTAACACTTCATCGCCATTCGGCAATCGTTTCGACTCGCTCGATCAGCTTCCCGGTCCAACACCCACCGAACACCATTCACATCCGCCTGTACCTGTTCAATTCCTAACTCGCGCAGAAACCAATCCACGTCAGTGTCAGCAGGTAGGAGTGAGCCCAAAACGGCGGCTCTGCTGGGGGTCAGCGGCCGACGGGCCCACCACACGTGGAGACGGTACGTAGGGGGAGCTTTCCCCGGTATCACGTTCCCTCTGAGTCTCCGCTCCTACCTGGTGGCATGGAAATCCTGCCTCGATGAGTCGTACGTCGTTTCCTTGGGATGGCATAGAATGAACCGCCATTGATTCACTCTCTCCTTCAATGCCGCAGCTTCTCGAGCATTTCGGTGACTGCCTTGTCGCCTGGTTGTCCGCCTAACATGATGCGCATGCCTGCCTGGGCCCAGCGATTCGCCTCCGGGCTAAATTGCTAGGCGGTCAACCAGTAATGGGCTTCTTCCCGGGTAAAGCGTTCGACACGCCGAGCTATAAGCTCCACGCGGTCTAAGTCTGACATACGTTCTTGCAATTTGAAGATCAAAGCCAATTTGGGCCCGGCTTCATTGTCTAAGGGCAGATTGCCGCGAAAAGCAATGCGTCCGTTAGCGAAGAACCGCTGGAGCTCAAGGGGAACCCCGGCATCTTCGCACACCCGTCCACGATCGACCGAATGACAGGGAGGCACCTCCTCAGGGAGGCGCCATAGATGAGCCCGGCATCACGCAGCACTTCGGTTGAGATCCGTCCGCCTTATCTTCCGACGGTCTTTCGACGTGCCGGCGTTCCTTGACGATTACCACCGGAACCGGCTTTCCTTTTGCTCCGTAACGCGGAAGACCCACGGCGCCTCAGCAACCAGCGGGCGAAGGCGCTTTTGTAAAGGTCCTGTAACTGCTTTTCCTGTTCGCTCATTCCTCGCCTCGCGATCTTATTCCTTCTTGAGTTCCTGAACGAGCGGGCAGTTGTCATCGGCATCGGCGATCTGGATATAAGCATCCCGTAGCTCTGCAAACTGCAGCACGGTGCCGAGCACCTCAAACAGCTCACCGAGCGCTTTCATCGACTCGGGGGTCACATCCTCCAAACGCACGGTGAGCATGCCGCCGTCTGGAAGTATAATCTCATCAAGACCTAACGCCTGAATGGTGTGCCCTCGGGTATACATGCTGCCCAACCGGTGAACGAGACCCGGGAGCCGCTCCACGGCCTCGGCACCGCTGATATCTAAGCCACGGTCTTCGTCAATCCAACCTTTTTCCTCCGCTACCTTCGGAAGGACGAGCACGTCGTCAACATCCGGTGCGTACATGAACGCTCTGCGCTATACAGCAGGTCCGGCTTGTCCTCGGTGCCCGGAGTCCCCCTCGATAGCTCATAAGACGGGAATCACGTATCAGTTTCGCCTGCGCGCTTCCTGGACATCCTCGGTGTAATGTTCTCATCCTGCTCGATTAACGCCGAGGAGAGTTCACTTATTCGCGCCTCTCTGGTTTTTTTCCATGTAGTCGAGTAGATAGCGCCTGACATCGACGGTGGGACGCTCGGGCTCCGTCCACCCCCGCTGCTTTGCCCCCTGCACCGTAACCAACGAGTAGCCTCCGTGCAGCAGCGAGACACTCATCGGCACCTCGTTTTGCTGGTGGTAGAACTCGTCCGGCCGTGCGCCGTCCTTCTCCCATCTTAAACACACCAACCGCCCTTCTGTACCCCGGCACGCACAATCTGCTCGAGCACGTCCGTGGCTCTCCAACATCGGCCAGCTGCGCAAGCATAAGGAAGTTGTTCAGAGCCTGCTCTAAGCTTATCACATCACCATTTTGAAACAGAAGCTGCTGCATGTTCAAAAGATCAGCGTGGGTCGTGTTTTCACTCGTGAGCAGTTCGCCTTCTTCAATCGAGCGCGGCACGAATTTGCTCGAAGAAGGGAGTCCCGCCTTCGCCGCCTGCCGTTCGTATATCGCGCCGGACTATACGGCCCTGTGCGGAAGGATAGAAAAAGCGAGTGTATACTCCGGCGACCTCCGTAAGCAACGCATTCTCTCGTTCGCTGCTGCGTTCCTTGAAGTCCGGTGTGTCAAGGTGTGCAGGATTGACGCCGTAACGCTGGGGTTCGCGGCAAGCAGCCGCAGGGCCCGTACCTGCCGAGCTACTCCCTCCAGTCGCTGCTTTGCCTCAAGCGCTCGGATCGGATACTCCGTGAGCATTTGAACCTGTTCGGCATCACCTTTTACCGACACCGTTTCCGGCACCGACAGAATCACCAAGTTCTGCTGCTACCGCGGCCGGTTCATTTCCCGCGGTAGTTATCATGGCTTCCACATCAATACTCTCGGCATTGAGGAACGACGCCCAACACCGGCTTGTTCCGCGTATTGTCCGGGCATATATTCAGGAGCCGAGACATCGTGTTCAACGTGGAATGCGTGCTCCCTGTCGGAGATGACCACTTTCTCGCAGTCGTTCCAAGTAGCTTCCCGAATCTCATCGGTACTTACCGAACGACGAATGCGAGCCAAAACGCTGTTGATCGACGGCTCTTCACTTGCGAAGTACTTGCCTTGATCGTAGCCGGAGATAATATGCGCTGTAGGAGATTTCCTTTAAGGGCAGTTCAGAACTTGAGGTGGAGTCATACCAGGAAAGGAAACATGCTAAACAGCGCCTCCTACTCGGTCAACCCGAAAATGTTCGACTCCGACCCTTCGGACCGGCCGACCAAACTGTGGAGGAACACCGTTTTCCACGCATATTCGTGTATCGGATAGCCTTCGGGATGAGGGTTCCGCTCATCCGCGACCTCCGGATTGCTCTGGCCGCCCTCGAGATCTGCCAGTGTCCACACTGCCGACATCTGCGTTAAGACAAAGATCAAGTCCGAACTGCCTGTCCGACCGAGATCTCGTTGACCACCCGATCCGACCGCAAGTCGAAGTGACACGCATGAATCATAGGGCACAGCGCTGCCCTTTCTCCCACAAGCTTCGCACCGCCAAGGCGATGCACGCGGAACACGCCGGCGTGTTCCCTGGAAATTCTCAGCAACGGCAAGCTTATGGTTCAAAAAATCCACTAAGGTCGGGTGAAAGGGATAGTTGGCGATCGATTCGTTCCCGAAACTCCTCCGACGACGGCTGCATCGGGCATAAGCCTCCGAGTTCCGCCGGTACATCTCCATATAGGCGTCCGTCGTTGTCCTCCGCTGCCACTTCCGTGTCGATGGAGACAAACAAACGTTTGGCGAGCACTGACGCGATCTCCATTCCGTGTACGGGAATGACTTGTACTGCATCGCTAGCCACGACGCTCGCTACGCTTTGTACGGCGTATTCACCTGATACTGAGGGCGTCATCTTCCCCCGACATCTTCACCGTGCACCTGGCCGATGAGCTGGGCTAGACGCTCCGTCTGGCGAGAAAATGCATCCGAGGCACTCGCCAAAGTGAGCACTATAGCTATTCCCGGATTGTTGCGGGATAACCGTGTAAGCTCATGAGGAACGCACCGAGCTGGACTAGCCCCGTCGGGCGTGCCGCCGTTTCGAGACTAGTCTGCATACTGGGCCAATTCATCCAACATGATGAGCACTTTACGTCCACCGAATACCTTTTCGGAAATATATCCGGCCCGGCGCCGCAAAGCGACGATTGCTTCGGCCTCGACCTTGGCGCAGTTCTTCCCTGCCGATCTGATACGCTATCTCACCCCATAGCGTATATGGAACTAAGGCCTCACCCTGGGGCTTATGTACCGGATATTTCATCGCCTGCAACCCCGACAACCGCTACACTATCCCGGCTCAGGAAAAGCTAGGATCAATCAGATCCGCCGTCACGTCTTGGAACTCCCGACCCTTGAATGCGATGTGGGTACACGCGATCAACGTATGAGTCTTTCCGCCGCCGAAGGCTGTTTCCAACCGGTGAATCGCTGGAACACTGAAGCTGTGAAATCCTTATCAGTAGGTCGGTCGAAATCGAAGACAATCGGTAAAAGATCGTATTCGCGCAGTTTGTTTCTCAATGCATCTAATATGGCTTTGCGCTCGGGAATAGCAAAACGGCAAGTATCAACACTGATTTAGAGGTAAGCGTGTTGATAACTCCTCGAATATCCTCATTGTTCAAAATTAAGTAGATAAATTGAGCTACTTTGATGTTGTCGACTGTGATTATCGGCTGTCCTTTATGCGTAATAATCAAATCTCTCTGTTCATCAAATTCGCCTCTAAATCCCAAACATTCACGGCGTATACCCAACTTCCTGAAACCTTTGCCTTATCAACCTTTGTATTTACCAGAGTAGCTCTAGCAAGCGCCGCACCTGTCAAATCAGCTCCGCTTAGATCCGCCGACATGAGATCGGCGCCAAAAAGATTAGCCTGGCTAAGTTGTGCTCCAATGAGGCTGGCTTCAAAGAGCTGTGCATTACTGAGATTGGCGCCACGCAGATTTGCTTGGTCCAAGTTAGCCTCTCCAAGGTCGGCATTCTCAAGAAGAGCTTTCTCGAGATTAGCTCCTCTTAAATCGGCCTTACTGAAATTGGCCTCATCCAAATAAGCCCCAGTGAGTAGCCTCGCTAAGATAAGCGCTAGTGAGATCAGCACTATGGAAAACAGCTTTGCTGAGATTTGCTCCAATCAGGTGACATCCAGAGAGGTTGGCGGCGCTAAGATTGGCGTCACGGAGGTCCACTGCACTCAGATCGGCCCCCGTGAGATTGGCTTCCCGGAGATCAGCTCCATTGAGATTAGCTTCATTCAGATTGGCATCATAAAGCATTGCTCGATAAAAGTCGGCTCCACTCAAGTCGGCTTTACCGAATATTAACACCAATCAAATAACCATCTCTGAGGTCAATTCTGACACGCGAGTTTTTCTCTCGCCATTTATTCCAAACTTCAAAGCCCTGTTTCAGAATTTCCAATTGCTCTGCATTCGCCATCACTTCTCCATTTCTAGCTAATTTAGTAGGTGACTGCAATTATGAACCAAGCTGAGACTGGGATTATCCAATTGGTAAACTTTTGGGTGCGTACGGTAATAGTTACAGACAGCCGCTTGATTTGAGCCATACGACTTTCTGAGAAATTTACAGAATATCGGTGTCGATGAACCTGGCAGTGAGTTCTCTGCTGCATACCTACACAAAAAACAATTCTTAATTGGAACGCCCTGTTGATACGCTTCTTTCAACAATTCGACGAATAATAAGCCGCCCTCTAGAAAGTAATCGGAAAAGGGGGCAGGAAGACCTTAGAATAAATTATCCTAGTAGAGATTTCATGAAGTTTAGCTTCAATCTCCTTTAGTGAACCGTGTTCCATAAAACTCTTTCCACTTTTATAAACAAATAAACAATAATGCTTATAGGGCGCACAAATGCAATCCTTGATACGAGTGACCTGTACAGGTTTGGCAGTGAAATTCACAAAGGAGGCGTCTGCTTCTGTCAGCTTTCGAACTCGGATTTTATTTACGTCGTTCTCAGTCTCAATGGGTATCTCAATAATTCTATTGTCCGATCCATGCTTATTCTCTGACAAAAAGTGGGTCACGGCTATCTCGACGTACACCTTTTTAGTCTCATCATTCCCATTGAATATGATTACATCAGGAACAAATTCCCCATCCCTTTGTTCTAGCCGAATTTGATCATAATATTGGGTTAAGTCGTGCTCCCGTTTGACCGTGCCTTTTAAGCAAACATGCCCAAGAAGCACGTTGAATACGGAGCAGCCGTGCGGTGTGTTAATTCGATGATAAAAGGCTGAACATTTCCAAGACAGTGCAAGTACACTTCAAAAAAAGTTTGTTTGGCCAATTTGTGAAGATACGTTTCCCTTGTACAGGTTGCGTTTTCAGCTTTATGCGCAAAGTGTTTCTCTTTCTTCTGTGCTTTAGTCTTCGGAATTAGGCGCTCCCCACAACCAATACAAATATAGTAGTCGCCTAATGCCGAACGATCTTGAGGCAACTGAGTGATATCAATCAGTGATCCTTTTTCGTCATAGGCGTATCGATATTGAGGCATAGTTCGTTTCTGGCATCGGAAACTATTCTGTTATTCGCCTGTGTTATTCAGCCTCTTCTGCATATTTATCAAGGACGTCTTCCTTTAGATATTCAGCATGTCTAAGCTCAGAGATTTCATAAATACTATCGTAAGAAAGGAATGTGCATCTTTCCGAGAGAGGGGCCCTCATCCAAAAGTGAGAATACAGGCCGTTGGATTTCCTGAAAAACCTTATCCCGCCTGGCATAAGGAGCGACAATGTGCAGCTTGATATTCATATTTGGTTGGAGAGCCAACAAATCCGCCATACGAAGGATACCGGAATAAATTGATGTAGTATGCTCAACTTCAAACGCTCGAACAATAGCTCGCCTTCTTAGCCACAAAACATCTATTTGTTCAATTGTCTTTATTGTTGTTTCATCATAGTTTAATGGCAGAATTTCAAGTAAGTCATTTTCGTCTGCCTTCCATTTTGACAAAACGGCGATCCTGTCGTTTCGAGGCAGCCAAATCTTAACCCCATTTGAGCACCAATTTGGGCTAATAACGCCTCAATTCTATGAACTCTCTTGCTTCTGAGCGAGGGACTACTTCTTCCTCATGGTCCGCATCTTGTGGAATTGATACGGCAATCTCCCCTTCGGCTCTACGGACTTTGTGTTTGAGATACTTTACATATTCGCGTTCGTTTCCCTCAAAAATGTCTTTCCCATTTACTTGGGAGATAATCAATTGCTCCAAAAAATTACCATCGTCCTCGTCGAGACTGTTTAGACTGCCGCGAATTTTTCCCGTCCATGCGGAAGTCTTCTTATCTACGTTTTTCGTGAAAGATAATTTCTTCCAAACTCGATCATCATGTATCGGAATACTCTTTTCTTTTGGCAACCATACAATTGGTTTTACATGAAAACGAATGATATAAGGATCATCACTATTATAGAAGAGAGGTGTATTATCTTTGAAGTAAGGACTGGTTACTTCAAAAATCCCTATCCACCGACCGAGCTTTGTCATATAACAAATTAGCTTATCACCGATCTTGATACGGACCGCAGCGCCTTCTTGGCGCAATCGGAAACCAGATGTACTTTGACCAGACTTTGAGAAAATTTCATACGTTTCGGGTGAGAACAGGTCAATGTAGTAAGCCATTACAGCTCCTCTCTACGATACTTCCACTACCCTACTACCTCAAGTTCATAGGTGGTCCACATAAAAGTATAAGACAAAAACTACTTTTAGCATACCTATTGTTGCATCTAGACATTTTCAGCGAGTTTAGGATTGCCTTGTTCCTGACATCAGAAACAGGTATGCACTATGAAAAGATTTTGGTCAGCAAACCTCCAACAATTGATCTGTGCATCGCCTTATAATGCAAATTGAATGAATAATGTTCTATAGTGTTGCAGTTTATCGAATAAAAAGAGCCTTTCCCAAGGGCTCTTTTTTAGTTCACTACAAACCGAGAACTAATTGTAACAATTGGATTATCTTCTCTTCAACTAAAAACTCCTTTATGTCTGGTCTTACATACAAGACAATTCCAAACAAGATCAACAACACAACTTTCTTATGTTTCGAGCGCCATCTCCAAAAATTCCGAACAACTCGGCTGAACTTTTGGGCTTTTCTGCGCGCCTTGCCACTTTGGCGAGGGGTAGTTTTTTCTTCTTTCTGGCAAGATTGGAAGTAGATGCTTTCCATTCACTTGAATTCCGAGATGAATAACATCTCGAATTCCTCGTGAGTTTCAGCACACCGATCATCATATGTCTTAGTAATTCTCTTATGTCTGATGAGGGTGAGCTGTATGTTCATTTCTGCACCTAAGCATTGAACATACTGACCGCGGAGATAAGGGTAAAATTCCATAGAACATCTCCTCTATAAAAATTTGAAATAAAACACGAAACACTACGACATGGTATCCACATGTAACTTCCTGCCAGTTCAAGTCTCCTTTCTAGAACACCTGTTCTGAGCGGCGATTATATGTTCTTTCTAGCTTCTGTCAAGTATAAAGTCTCGCAAGCACCTCCCCTAAACTGGGGAGGTCACAGTTTGTTAGACAATTGAAATAAGCATGGAACAGGTTTGAGACCAAATCCTTCCTTTCCAAGTCAGTTTTCGTGCTAAACTTTAAGTAATTACCCTCTTCGGCGGTTTCCTGATGCTTCAATACGACTACGACCTTAAGTAGCCTGAAATTCAACAAATTTCAAATGCCAATGCTCTGGCCAGCATGTTCGCTGCGCTCGGCTATGATGTCGATACCCGCCTGACCCAAAAGCCAGAAGCAATGGGCTTCCCGGAGGCACTTGTCCGGGAGGTGAAGCGGATCGAGCAAATCGCGGACCACGAACAAGGGGCATTGCAGGTCTATCTCATCGAGATGAGGCATGTAACGGTAAAGTTGACTCAGGACCTGGCACGAGTGTTCAGAAGCCGCGCAGGGCTCTTCCTGCTGGTTTTAACGACAACCGACTATGAACAGCTGGATTTTGTTCTGCTGGAGCATATGGCACCCACCAGCAGCCAGAATGGGATCAGCACTCCGCAGTCAATTTTGCGTCCGCGTATTTTAAGTGTCGACGCGAAGAGATCCTGACCGAGTGAGCCTGCGTGTCCTGCGCCGTTTTTCGTTCACGGAAGTTGATGTCGACTATCAGTGGGACAAATTGCGTTCCGCATATGGTGTGGCGGAATGGTCCGAGCCGCTTTTCAATAACCGGGCGTTGTTCTCAGATTATTATCTTAGCGAGCGTTTAACCCAGCGCAGCGAGTGGAAAGAAGACGCACGCCCTGCCTATCGCTCCTTAGTAATTTGATGGCAGAAGCACGCCAAACATTATTCAAGTCAAACTGAAGAAACGATCCGCAAGAGATTATTGGAGCCTGTTTTCAAGATTCTTGATTGGACATGGGAATCCGGTAAACACTCAAAAGATGATAGTTTAAAACCTGATTATTGGTTGAAGACCTCCATGGGCGAAAGAGTACCGTGCCTGGTCTATTCCTGGGACCGGACTCTGGATGGGCCTGACGAAAAACGGGATACGAGCACGCCTACGGAAAATCCCGCGCAGACCGTGGTGAGCATTCTCGACGGTATGGATGCGAAATCGGCAGGTTGGGCGATTGTGACCAATGGCAAGACCTGGCGCTTGTATTCGGCGCGTGCACATTCACGTGCTACAAACTACTACGAGATCGATCTGGAAGAGACTATTGCCAGTCCAGACGTTAATGAGGCAATCCGCTATTTCTGGCTTTTCTTCCGGGCAAATGCTTTCAAAAAGGATGAACAGGGTTCATTCGTTGATTCACTTCTGAACGAATTGGCTTCATATGCCAAGGCGTTGGGAGACCGATTGAAGGAGAACATCTTTGAAGGATGTGTTCCCCTTACTTTGCGGAAGGATTTATAAAGAACTGGGGAAAGCCCGCCCCAGAGTTAACAGATGCGGACTTGGATGAAACCTTCCATGCCACATTGACCTTCCTCTATCGTTTGTTGTTCCTTCTTTACGCAGAAGGTCGCGTGACTTGTTACCGGTGAAGGAAGCACGCGGGTATTGGGAAGTCTCGCTCAGCCGACTGAAGCAAGAGATCGCGAAGAAAGCAGGCGAGATCTTTGATCTTGCACAGTCCAATTTGGAGAAGTACTCTGCCACGGAGACGGATTTCTACGACCGCCTGAGTGAATTGTTTGCTGTGATCGACAAGGGCAAGGCAGACCTGAATATGCCGATGTACAACGGCGGATTGTTCGTGACGTTCGACGGTATGCCGCCGATTCAGGTGGATGAGACCGAAGCGGAGGAAGTCCGAGCTGCACGTTTTTTATCCACACACAAGATTCCCGATCGTTATTTGGCGTTGGGTTTGGATAGGTTGGCGCGCAACATTGATGAGAAGACCCAGTCGCTGGCGATGATCGATTACAAGTCGCTGGGGGTGCGGCAGTTGGGTTCGATCTATGAAGGCTTGCTGGAGTTCAAGGTGCGCGTCGCGCCGCGAGAAGATGGCGATCGTGGCGGGCAAGAAGGGCGAGGAGATCGTGCCGTACAAGGAAGCGGTGGAGAAAAAGCTCAAGATGCAAATCCGACAGGCAGGGGCGCGGCACGAACCAGTTCGTCATCCCAAAAGGGTGCTGTGTATCTGGAGAACGACAAGCACGAGCGCAAGGCGACGGGCTCGCTACTACACGCCCGATTACATCGTGAAGTACATCGTCCAGCAGACGGTGGGACCGGTGCTGGAAGCCAAGTGTGAAGCGCTGCGACCGCGGCTGCGCGAGGCGCAGAAAAGCGCTATCATGAGGCGGTGGAACGCAGAAGGCGTTCCAGAAGATGGGGCAGAAGGGCGATGACCCGAAAAGACGGCGTTCACGTTCGCGAGCGTGTGGACGACCTGTTCGATATCACGGTGCTCGACCCCGCGATGGGCAGTGGCCACTTCCTGGTGGAGGCGGTGGACTTCATCACCGACCGGCTGCTGGCGTTCCTGAACGCCTTCCCGTGGAACCCGGTGACGGCGACGCTGCGGCAGACGCGGCAGACCATCCTGGACGAGATGCAGCGCCAGGGCGTGAGCGATCGACCCCGCCCGCCTGACGGATGTGAACCTGCTGAAGCGGCATGTGCTCAAGCGCTGCATCTACGGTGTGGACCTGAACCCGATGGCGGTGGAGCTGGCCAAGGTGAGCCTGTGGCTGGATTGTTTCACGCTCGGCGCGCCGCTCTCGTTCCTGGACCACCATCTGAAGTGCGGCAATTCGCTCATTGGCGCACAGGTGGAGACGGTGCGCGTCCGAGATAGAAATGGTCACCACCACCCGCAAACACAAGGCGGTTGCCGAAAACAAAAAGGATCTAAAACTGTCCAATCCATCGGAATGCAGTTTGATATGTTCGGTTCGATGTGGACAGGCGCGATGCTGGCAACCGACCTGATGCGCCAGGTAGGTGAGTTGAGCGACGTAACCGCCGAGCAGGTGCGCCAGAGCCGACAGGAATACAAAAAAGCGGCGGATGAGCTAGCACCGTTCAAGTTGATCCTGGATGTATACACCAGCCGCTGGTTTGGCAATGACGATACCAAGCAGAGCCAGCCCACCCTGCTCTTTTTGCGGGACGGTGCCAACATGGCTTGGCTAAAGAGCCCGCGCTCGGCTCAAACGGCACTCAAGTCTGATGCCGCCAAAATAGCTGTTACTACGCTGAAAGCAGCTCGTGAAAAACGCTTCTTTCATTGGGAATTGGAATTCCCAGAAGTGTTCTTTGGTCCGAGCAAGAACAGTGCTCAGGAAATTGTTCTGAAGGAAAATGCTGGTTTTGATGCTGTAATTGGAAATCCTCCATATGGATATCGTATGATACCAACGGAGCAAGATAAATCATTTTTCCAGTCAAACTATCAATCACATCAGTATGATTTCGAGAGTTATTTTTACTTTACCGAACTTGGGGCGAAATTAATTTCACCAGAAGCAAGATTGGGTTTCATTACCCCTCATACGTTTTTATCTGCAAAAAACGCCAAATCCTTCAGGGAATATTTATTGGACAAGGCTAAAGTATATGAGATTGACTATTTAGGATTGCACATATTTGAAGGAGTTACAGTTCAGTCTGTTCTCTTGTTTGTTTCTCCCACAAATCAGGCAAATTCTGTGGTTGTCAAACATTTATTACCCGATATTCAGCCTGAAATCTTACATTTTTCTCAGCACACTATTCCTTTAGAGAAAATTGGTAAATCTGATGATAGGGCAATACAAATCTCTTTAAAGTTCAGACAGGGCAGTAATAACAGATAAACTTCAAGGATTTTCAGAGCAATTAAAATCGATTTGCTATGTCACAGTTGGCATTAACACCGGCTATATCAAGAATGAACTGACTAGTGACCATCAAGTAGATAATCGTTATCACAAGATGCTTTCTGGAAGCGATATATCCAGATATGATTTTGAATGGAACGGCGAATGGATATGCTATGACCCAGAACTAGTTTCAAATTTTGGAGACCAGGGGCGGGCTTTGCCTCCTGAATATATTTTTACCGAACCCAAATTGCTTCTACAAAGGACTCGTCGTGGTATGGAAGTTAAACTAATAACTGCATATGATGACGAGAAATTTTACAACCTAAACCGTTTATCGAATGTAGTTCTAAGAGATAATAGTTCCTACGATCTAAAATACATACTGGCTCTTTTGAATTCTCACTTGCTCGATGTTTACTTCAATTGGGCGTTCAATGAATATGAGGTAAAACCAGCCCACTTGCGGGTGTTACCCATTCGCAAAATAAGGTTTAGTGACGCGAAGCAGCATAATCGCAACAAAGAGAAAGTAACATCATTGTTAATGCACAACAATGGAACGGAATTGCTTTCATTTATAGAATTCTTGGCTTGCTTCAAAGCATGACGAAAACGAATTTTTGCATGACACATTGGTGTTTCTTGCTCAAAAAATGATTGAACTCAATAAACAAAAACAAGCCGAAATGAAACGTCTGCTTGGCTGGCTGGAAGGTGTGCTAAAGGTCAGCGTGGATGAGTTGACAGGCAGGAGCAAAGTCCGCAATTATATTGGCGATTACAAAAAAGATGAACCCGAACTCACCTTTGCCGAACTGGACGACGTCCTGTTCAGGAACAAGGGTAAAGTGAAAGTCTCTCTCAACAACTCGCGCCTGATGGCAAAAGTCCGCGATGAGTATGAAAAGTCACTGGAAGTTCTGCGTCCGATCAAGTCCGCGCTCAAGTGGACGGATAACTTGATCGACCAGATAGTGTATCGTCTGTATGGGTTGACGGAAGAAGAGATCGTGATTGTGGAAGGTAAGGAACGACCTGAGCTAGTTAAAGAGGTCATTTCCACAACTCCCGCAGCCACTTTTGAAAAGCCTCTATCCATTGCGCGTGAAAGCGACCCGAATAATCTGGCAAGGATCATGTCTGTGCTGAATTGGCAGGGTCCGCTCACCACACGTGATCTGTCTGGCGCTTTTGTAGATTTCCGAGATGACCAGGACAAGAAAAAACGTGACAAACTCGGTCCAGACAAAGCTGAAACCATTCGGCGGGAATTCGAGTTCCTGAAATGGATCGAGCCAGGGCAATCCAAATGGACGTTGACTGAGCGCGGCAAAGATCTAGCGTCAATGGATCCTGAAAAAAACATTAGTAAATTTGCCCGTCAACTGTGTGTGGATAACGATCGCTACAATCAGCGAGTGGTCAGCAGGCTGCTGCAGCGTATGTGGCTAATCAGCCCTGATTTGCAGGGCGCTATCATCATTCCCAAGCCCGCCCTTGAGAACCTGCCCGAGTCGCTCGATGAACTCAAGAAACAATTGCAGTCTGATTTGTCAAAATGGAGTGCAGCCCTGCAAAAACAGGTGATAAATTTTGGCGGTATTGATCACGTCAATGATTACGCCGAAAACATTGTCAATGGTCTGTCCGCTCGGTGGGAGAAGGCTCCGCTCTCGGAAAAGGTCAACCGTTTACAAACTCTGATCGGCGAAGTGTTTTTCCAAGCCATGCTGGGCGAGATTATCTCACCCAACGATGTGGATATCTGGCAAAACCGTATGGATTGGGCAGGTCTGACCCACACCGCGTGTGACCTACCTGGCACTCAGGGACACATCTGGTTTCCTGTCGGTGCTTTCCGTGAGCAAGGCGATGAATTTACCGCTGTGCCTGGCTTGGTGAATGCTGAAACTCAGACTTTCCACCGCTTCACCCCGAGCGGAAAGCGGTTCGCCGAACAATTTATGTCCACCCTTTATGACGGCTACCGTCAGGCGCAAAAAGTGACAAACGTAGAATACGTTTCCTTGCTGGCTGTCCGCGACTGGGTCTGCTATCGTCTGCGGATAAGTCACGAGATCTTCGAGCAAACACTTCAAAGTCAATTTCTGCTTGCTCTCCGTCAACAAATTCCATACTCACTTGCTCTCGAAGTGGATATATCCCACTCAGATCTTGCCCGCCTTGGCAATGCCCGCCCTGTCATAATCGATCGTAGTCCACGTTATGTTATTTCCATGCGTTCCCGAACTAAATAGGAGGTTTACATCATGCCCTCAATCCACTTGAACGCCAGAGAAATTTGCAAAACGCAAATCCACCTGTCGAGCAGAAGAACGCCTATCAGGAACTATATGGCTTACGGGAAAATCCATTTCCGTCAATGGCATTATTCACGCCAAACATCAACGATCCCAGACGAAATGGTGAAATCTACGACGCTGAATTTCGCAAGGATGAAGAGAGGCAGTTCTTCAAAATGTTCATTCAGCCTGATAACAACGATCGCCCAATCCAGTTAGGATTTATCCGGCTTGATCCACAGGCAGGCGGGCGCGGGAATGGTAAGTCAGCTTTTCTACACCGCATCATGCAGCGGATCAACGGGCAGGAATGGGAACATGAGTGGGAAACCAATGCAGATGATCCAAATCTGTTTTGTCTTGGTGTCCACATCTTGCCAGAGCCTAAAAAACAAAAACGCATTTGGGAGTTTGCTCGCCTGGTCTTCGAGACCATGTCCGAACAAAAACTCTTTGCAGAAATTGACAAGCAACTTCGTGCCACGATCATTATCAATCTGCTGACCGAAGAGCAAATGACCGAACTTGGCAACTTGCAAGTAGAAGAATTGAACCAGTCTTTATCGGATGTACAAGGGTTTTCCAATTTGTTGGCAAAGTACGACATTGCGTTCTCTGGTTTTGTTGATTTGGTAAAGCTTCAGTTGGAAAAAATTCAACCTGACATAAATCTCTTTTTAGCGAATTTCCTCGAGAGCGATTGCAGCCTCACCGCGATCTGGGCGGATTGGGTAAAGAAGGGAATAGCTGGGAACGACTACAAGTGGCGCAAAGAGGGCGTGGAATGGCTCACCAACGGTCTTGTCCCTGTCATGTTGGCAGCTGGCTACAGAAGGTTAATTATTCTATTGGATGAGTTTGAAAAGATCTACATCTCCCAAAATGGGCGCGAACGCGATGAATTTCTCGATGGGCTACGCCAATATTTTTACGAACGCGATTCTGTAGCAGTCAAATTTCAATACATCACTACAGTACTCACAATCCACCCTTCAATTTACACCTACGTAGACACGAACTGGCGCCGCGTCGGCTTAGACAACCTGGCACCTTTGGACGTTGACCGCATTCAAAATGTTTCGGTGGAGCTTGGAGCTTCAGACGAAGCCAAACTTGAACATCTGTTGGTCTCTTATTTGGATTTCTTCCGCGTCAACACTGATGACCCGAAAAAAGGTTCACTTTATCCTTTCAATGATGATGCACTTGCCCCTGCAATAAATGAAGCAAGATTTTATCCACGTGGCACACTCTGGTACGCCAACAAATTGCTCCATAAGGCTGCTGAGGAGAATGTCCCTGCGCCAATTAGCCGCGAGTTTGTGGAAGAGTTCATCCAGGGTGGTGTCAAACCTCCACAGGAGGAAGATGATGTCTTTTTCAATCCTCCGCCTGCTATCAGCGACTTGACAGCCTAATTGCCGCATATGCAATTCTTAACTGATTGCGAAATCCTTGAATATTGTGACAGCAGTTCCGACGATAGAGATGCTAGTTTTCAGCGTGCAGTTGATAATCAAGCTAAACCTATTTACCAACTGCCCATGTTTGAACTGTGTCATGCTTTACACATACTGGTAAAGCATCACGATGTTTCTCCTTCTGACTTTCGGAAATGCTGGGCAGATGTGTGCAAACGGCATATTGAAGCGGGGGAGTATTTTATTCATGTGGGGAACGACAATACTGACAATTTGCGTAAGAAGATAATCGGTTTACCTCTGACTTTGCCAGACGATCTCGTCGCTCCTTATGGAGACGATGAACAATACTGGGGTCATAACAAGCACTTGGTTCATCGAATCAAGACAACCTATGTGATAGATCCCATTGTCGATTGGTGGAGCGCAACCCCGCCCGAGGAATATCCTGATCAGCCAACTCTGAAAGAAAATGACCAGGATATTGTCCTCGACACTAACAACCTCATCGAGCTGGTCAATCAATTACCCAGTGACGGCTTTATGGCTGAAATCAATATCAATTTCCCCGACAGATTATCAGAAAACGCACAAAGGAAATTCTTTGAGATCATTCGAACACGCGGCACAGCGGGGAAATTCATCATTCCGATTAGTACTCTTGAAGAAGCGCATTGGGTAATTAATAAACCTGCCAATCTGGAAAAATATAACAATGTTCACAAGGTTTTCAATTCTATGTTAATTGACAGAGAAAACCCTTTGTGGAATATGTTCAGTATTGAATTGATAAACCAGGAAGTGTTCGATTACTTCCTTCTGATTTACGAAAGCATGGAAGCAACAGGTGTAGATTTTTCAGACTTTGATGACTTTGGAGATCTGCTCGTTTTAGCACACGGGCTTTACAATGGATGTAGAATTGCAACAGACCCGTTTCCTCCACTTTGCGCCAGAGTTTTACATACCCCCTGTGCATTATTTGCGGCCTTCAATGATAATCAGAGCCCATTCATTTGTTGCGTCGGGGGCTTTCGTACTGAACATTCGTATTGGTAAAGGGTACATCCGAAGTCGTTGTTTTCAGATACTTTTAGGTGGGCTTTGACACGGGCATTGAGGATGGGGATTTTTCATGTCAGACTCCAGACAAAACAATGCCCTAAGACGTTAGACACCGCGCGGGAACGTGAACATTGGGCTCCGCCACCTCAGAGTTTGCGCTTACCCACCCGAATCATTACCGCATGATGTTTATGACACCTCGTACACCTTGCAGTCCAGAAAGTTCTAGCCTAGAGCAAAATAATGCAGAACAAGATGCATATTTTCTGCTTAAAACAGTCGTAAACGATGTCTTTTTAGCAGGCAGGTTTAAACCAGAACTAGCAGACTCGGAATTAATTGCACAAACAGTGTGGGCAGCGATGCACGGTGTGTGTTCGCTAGAAATTATTATGGCGCAGGACACTTGGGTAAATTGGCGAGATGTGTCTACTCGCTTGCAACTGATGCAAAAGGTCATGATGCAAGGTTTGTTGAAAGAATAAAAAAATGAAAAATATAAAAATTGTACTTGTGGCAACACTGTTTTTACAGGCATGTGAAAAACCAGCAGAACCCCCCCTCCACCACGCCCAGCTTTGGTAAGCATAGTTGGAAAGACTGGAAGTAACAAAGCGATGGTGCTAGTAGGTGAGGTGAAATCACGTTATGAATCCAACCAAAGTTTTCGTATAGATGGCAAAATCATCGAGCGTAAAGTTGAAGTGGGTAGCATGGTAAAAAAAGGTCAGCTACTCGCTAGGCTGGATGCGACAGATACAAATCTAAGTGTGCAAGCGGCTAGTGCTGATGTGCGCTCGGCAGAAGCAAGTTACGAGCTTGCAAAAGCAGAAGTTGAGCGGCAGCGTAAGTTGGTAGAAAAAAAATTCATTTCACAATCTGCATTAGATATACGCGAGGCTGAACTTAAAACTTCTGCCGCGCGTTTGCAGCAAGTTAAGGCGCAAGCTGCTGTATCGGGGAACCAATCACACTACACGGCTTTATTGGCAGACCGAGAAGGTGTGGTGACACAAATAAAGGCTGAGCCCGGGCAAGTGGTGCAGGCGGGTGAAGCCATTGCGCAAATCGTTGATACCAAGCAAATTGATGTGTTGGTTGCAGTGCCAGAATCGCGCATGGCCAAACTTAAGGTGAATGATAATGTTGCTATAAAGCTCTGGGCAGACCGTGAAAAAACATACATGGGTAAGATACGTGAAATCTCACCCGCAGCAAGCTCCGCAACCCGTGCTTTTGATGTGCGTGTAACGGTTGTGGATGCTGACGAGGCAGTAAAAATCGGCATGACGGCAGGCGTGCGTTTTACCGATGATGCAAGTGCTGATCTGGTGATTCCAACAAGCGCCCTTACACAAGTGAATGGTAAAAATAGTGTTTGGGTGATTGATAAAAATGGCATCGCTAACCCGCGAGAAGTGACGGCAGGACAATATACCGAAGAAGGCGTGACGATTATAAAAGGCCTGCAGCCCGATGAAATGATAGCGATAGCTGGCGTGCATACATTGGTTAAAGGCCAAAAAGTTAAACCTAAAATTGAGGGAACAATGTGACTGAAGCGCAAAACAAATCGCGCTTTAATCTTTCTGATTGGGCGCTAAAACATCAAACTTTGGTGTTGTATTTAATGTTGATGCTAGTCATTTCTGGCTTGCTTGCTTACACAAAACTTGGTCAATCGGAAGATCCGCCATTTACATTTAAGGTGATGCTTGTACATACCACTTGGCCAGGTGCAAGTGCTGTTGAGGTCGAGCAACAAATTACCGACAAGCTCGAGAAAAAAATCCAAGAAGTTCCTAATATAGATTACTCCAGTAGCTATTCTCGTCCTGGAGAGTCAATGATTTTTATCGTGATTAAAGACGATACATTTTCTGATGAAATTCCACAAATTTGGTATCAGGTACGTAAAAAAGTGGGCGATATTCGCCATACGCTTCCTAACAATATTGAAAGTCTCACTTTCAATGATGAATTTAGTGACGTTTACGGCAGTATGTACGCACTGACAGGTGACGGTTTTGACAATTTTGCGCTCAAAAAGCAGGCAGAAATCATTCGGGCAGAGTTGCTTAAAACACCCGATGTAGCCAAGGTGGATTTTTTTGGCGAACAAAAGCAACGTATTTATATCGAGCTTTCAAATGCCAAATTAGCAACGCTTGGCGTTAGTACTACAGAACTAGTTAATATTTTGCAGGCGCAAAATGCCGTGGTGCGCGGAGGCACTTATGATTCGCCTAAGGAGCGCATCCGTATTGATGTTTCAGGCAGATATAAAACGCTGGAAGACTTGCGCCAACTAAAATTACGGGTAAATAGTCAGGAATTTAAACTAGGAGATGTGGCGCGTGTTTATCGTGGCTACGAGGATCCGCCTCGTGATACCGTGCGATTTGATGGTACCGAATCGTTACTACTTGGTGTAAGCATGCGAGAGGGCGGCGATGTGATTGCACTAGGCCATGCGCTGGATAAAAAAATAACCAAAATTCAACAAGGTTTACCTGTGGGCTTAAGCTTTAAAACAGTGACTTCTCAGCCCAAGATTGTGGCAAATTCAGTCAATGATTTTGTAAAATCCTTAGTAGAAGCGCTGGTGATTGTGCTCGGCGTAAGCCTGCTCTCTCTTGGTTTGCGCACGGGCATTGTTGTCGCAATCTCTATTCCAGTGGTGCTAGCAGCCACATTTTTAGTGATGCAAATATATGATATTGGATTGCATAAAATCTCTCTAGGCGCCTTAATATTGGCGCTTGGGCTTGCTAGTAGATGATGCGATTATTGCGGTAGAAATGATGTCATCTAAAATGGAGCAAGGCTGGGATCGCGTAAAGGCTGCCTCGTTTGCGTATGATTCAACCGCCATGCCCATGCTTACGGGCACGCTAGTAACTGTGGCAGGATTTTTGCCAATCGCCACTGCAACATCGTCCACAGGTGAATACACGCGCTCTATCTTTCAGGTTTCTGCCATAGCACTTAGCATTTCGTGGTTTGCAGCAGTCATATTTGTGCCATATTTGGGTTATCACTTGCTACCTGATTATGCGCATGCGCCGCAGCCTTCAAAACTCATGACATGGCTCAAAACCAAGCTGAATCTTGGGGATAAAGAAGACGCCAACCATCATCACGATATTTACAACACGAAGTTCTACAACATGTTTCGTAAGCTTGTAACCGCTTGTGTGCGCTACCGTAAAACGGTTATTGCAATAACACTTGTAATGTTTGTGCTGTCTATTATTGGTTTTGGTAAAGTGCAGCAACAGTTTTTCCCGGATTCTACAAGGCTAGAGCTTGTGGTAGATTTGCGATTGACAGAAGGCGCTTCTTATCACGCAACTAATGACGAGGTCAAAAAGTTAGAAAAGTGGCTACAAACTTGGAATAAGCAGCATCAGGGTATTCAAAATTTTGTGGCTTATATTGGCACAGGCGCACCGCGATACTACTTGCCTTTGGATGTGCAATTACCGCATCGCGGGTTTGCACAATTTGTGATTTTGACAAAAGACCTGAATGAACGAGAAGTTCTGCGCAGTGATTTGCTCAAGCTATTTGAAAATGATTTCCCAAATTTAAGAGCCTCGGTATTGCGTCTTGAAAATGGCCCGCCTGTTGGATTTCCGGTGCAGTTTAGAGTTGATGGTGCGGATATTCCGAAAATTCGTGAAATTTCGCACCAAATCGCGGATATTATGCGCGCCAATCCTAACTTAGCTAACGTTCAGCTTGGCTGGGAAGAGCCAAGCAAAGTAGTTAAAGTGGAGATAGATCAAAGCAAGGCGAGATTACTTGGTATCAGCTCAGTGGATGTTGCCAATATATTGAATGGTGCAATGAGTGAGCTCTACATTACCGAGTTTAGAGAAGACAATGAGCGTATTGATTTAGTTGTACGTGGCGCGGTAATTGAACGTGAAAAGCTTTCACGCCTGCCTAATTTAATGATTATTACACCCACAGGCGCTGGCGTGCCGCTTTCGCAAATTGCAACTATTTCATCAGAGTTTGAAGAAGGCGTGATCTGGCGGCGCAATCGTGTGCCATCAATTACCGTGCGGGCACATCTGCGAGGCAATATGCAAGCGCCTGTTGTATCAGCACAAGTAGAAGAAAAGTTAACCAAAATTAAAGATAATCTTCCCTTAGGCGTAACATTAGAAACAGGGGGCGCGGTGGAAGAGTCAGCCAAAGGCGGTGCCTCGGTAGCAAAAGGCGCCCCATTATTTTTGGTTGTTGTGCTGACGTTATTGATCATACAGCTTCAAAGCTTCTCGCGCGTGTTTTTGGTTTTACTTACGGCACCTTTAGGCTTAATTGGGGTCACAATAGCATTGTTGTTATTTGACAAGCCATTTGGTTTTGTTGCTATGCTGGGTACGATCGCGCTTTCGGGCATGATTATGCGTAACTCTGTAATTTTAGTGGATCAAATAGACCAAGATAAAGAAAGCGGTTTAGCGGATTGGCAAGCGATTGTAGAATCTACCATACGCCGCTTTAGACCGATTGTACTAACAGCGGCCGCTGCGATTTTGGCAATGGTGCCGCTAACACGCAGCGTGTTTTTTGGGCCAATGGCAGTGGCAATTATGGGCGGTTTGGCGGTAGCAACGTTGTTAACGGTGTTGTTTTTGCCGGCGCTATATGCAGCTTGGTTTAGGGTAAAAGTACCGCAAGTTGCATAAATCTTTAAGCTATAATGAACTCAAAATTAATCGGGTATTAAATATGACACAAACAACAATTAATCAGCAAGATGAAACCGCGCGTTTTAATATGATAGAACAGCAAATTCGGACCTGGGAAGTTTTGGATCCTAAAGTTTTACAGCTATTGAACGATGTTCCACGAGAAAACTTTGTGCCCGAGGCTTATAAGGGGTTGGCGTTTGCTGATATTGAAATTCCGATAGGATTTGGGCAAACAATGCTTTCACCCAAATTAGAAGGCCGCATTTTACAAGCGCTTGATATCAAAAAGACTGACAATGTACTGCATATTGGCACTGGCAGTGGTTATTTTGCTGCTTTGTTGTCACACCTTGCCGGCCATGTAATTTCTCTAGAAATAAATGCAGAGTTAAGCGCCACAGCTGCTTATACAATCTCGCAAAATAACATTCACAATATTACTTTAGAGCTAGCTGATGGTGTAAATGGAATGTCTTCAAAAGCACCATTTGATGTGATTGTATTTACCGGGTCATCTCCTGCTGAACCCCCTAATGTGCGCCAACAGTTGAAAGTGGGTGGCGTTATGTTTATTGTGATTGGCCAAGCTCCAGTAATGCAGGCGACATTGATTCGACGTATTTCTGAAGAAGCATTTAATGAAGACGTATTGTTTGAAACCTGCATTCCTGTGTTGGAGAATGCAACGCAAACAACAGCATTCGAGTTTTAAAAAATAATCATGCGCATCTCATTAATTTTGCTGGTAAGTTTTTTTAGCTCTGCTATTTTTGCGGAAGAAGCCCAAGTTGCTTCTAAGGCACAAAACCTAGTGGATGTTTATCATCAGGCGCTGGCGCATGATCCAGCGCTTGCCTCTGCGCTAAGCGCCAATAAAGCTGCTCAGGAAATCATCGAGCAAGGCAAGGCACTGTATCGCCCTACGGTTAATCTTAATGCAAATGCCACGGCTTCGCAGACAGATATTAAATACGTTGGTACTGGTTTTAATCAGTTTAGGGATGAGGGCAGGCAGAACTTTGAGGGCTACAACTATGGTTTGGAGGCCCGTCAGCCAATTTTCCGAAAAGAAAATTTGGTACAAATGGAGCAATCTAAAACACAAGTAAGCCAGGCTGATAAGCAATATCATTTAAGTCAGCAACAACTGATTTTACGTACAACAGAAGCTTATTTTGACGTGCTGATTGCACAAGACAAAATTGATTTGATAGGCGCACAAAAAACCGCGATTTTAAGTCAGCTCGATCAAGCCAAAGCCACATTTGAAGTAGGCACAGCAACAATAACTGATGTGAATGAAGCGCAAGCCCGTTATGATTTAATCTTGGCACAAGAAATCGCAGCGGTGAACGAACATCAAATAGCTAAACGTTCAGTGCAAGCAATTACAGGTGAAATCCCTAACAAGCTTGCAACTGCAAAATCAGACATTCAAGTGGTTCCACTTAAAGAGGGCATGCAAGATTGGCAGCAAATAGCTGTGCAAAATAATCTAAATATTCAAATTCAGCAAGATACACTCAAGTATAACGAGCAAGAGGTGGATCGTGCGAATGCCGGCCACTTACCCACTTTGGATGCTGTGGCAAGCTACAATAAAAATTATTCCAATGGTGGTACTAGTGGAATCGGTAACGATTTGGATAATGCAACGATTGGATTGCAACTACAAATCCCACTTTATCAAGGTGGGGCAATCAGCTCGCGTGCAAGACAAGCGGTCATGAATAAGCAAAAAGCGCAAGACGATGTTGATGTCGCGCGCCGTCAAACCGATTTGGAAACACAGCGTGCATACTTGAATTTAAGTACAAGCATCGCTCAGGTAAAGGCGCTTGAGCAAGCGTTGCTGAGCAGTCAAAGCCAGCTTGATTCAACCAAGCTTGGTTATGAAGTTGGTGTGAGAACTAGCGTGGATGTGCTGAATGCGCAGCAACAATTGTTCTCGGCCAAGCGTGATTTACTGCAGGCGCGTTACAATTATCTGGTCAATATCATTCGCCTCAAGTCCGCATCTGGCTTGGTTTCTGAGGCAGATTTGCAAGAAATCAATCAACAGTTAGTTGTAGCGGCGCAGTAAGATGATGTCTGATTTAGTTGCAAATTTCACGATAAGTCAGCTCTTGATTGTGGATATGCAAATCAAACTGGGCGCGGCTATGCCGGCAGAAACAATGAAAAAGGCTGCCAAAAATTGCGGTATTTTGGCGCAGGCAGCGCAATTGCTCAATATTCCACTACTTGCTACCGAGCAATATCCACAAGGCTTAGGCGAGACCATGCCCGAAATTTCTCAGCATTTTGGCAATGCTAAAATAATAGCCAAAACAGCTTTTTCAGCCTGTAAAGAACCAAAGTTTAATCAGCATTTACATCGCGATAAATCTCAAATTGTATTGGCAGGTATGGAGGCGCATATCTGTGTGCTACAAACGGCTATAGATTTAAAGAAACAAGGCAAGCAAGTGTTTGTGGTAGAAGATGCGATTATTTCACGCGACTCAAACAATAAAGCGAATGCAATCAATAGATTGCGAAATGTTGGCTGCACAATAACAAATACTGAATCAGTATTGTTTGAGTGGATAGGCGATGCCAACCATGAAGCGTTTAAGGCGCTTTCTAAACTCATTAAATAGCCTTGAACTGGAAGCTAATATTTTTTGCTTCACTGATCGCATACGGGGCTTATCAGCATTTATCGCAACGACCAGTTTCTCACAAGGCGGATGGCGTTGTTGCAGCTCTGCAACCAATTCAACAATCAACAAGCCAGTCTAAATTTGAACGCGATGGCTACATAATCACTCCGTTAGAATCTTTTGAATTAGAAGCGCGCATACTTTCCACCGAGCATTATTCTTTTGATAGAGAAGCAGATTTATCACCAGTTGATTTAGCGTTGGGTTGGGGCAGAATGTCGGATGAGTCGATATTAAAAGATATTGATATCAAACAGTCAGGTCGATTTTACTATTGGCATGTTAACGAGTTTCCGATTCCGCGCGAAGAAATTGAAACGCATAGTGCCAATATGCATATGATTCCTGCGAACAGCCAAATCGAGGCGCAGTTGAAATCAGCGCGGGTAGGTCAAATCGTGGCTTTCAAAGGTCAGCTGGTAGAAGTAAAAGCCAACGATGGCTGGCATTGGAAAAGCTCCCTCACCCGCAATGACACTGGCGCAGGCGCATGTGAGCTCGTGTTTGTAGAAAGCCTTATCCTGAAGTAACCAAATGCACGTAAATCAGCGTTTCTGAATTCAATTTTTAGCTAATTTCCCCGTTAATACTTAAATGTACAGGCATGTAACTTGCTGTATTCAATTAAATATTTGAAATATGAGAAATTTTACGCAAAAAATTATGCCATTAATCGCCAAAAATAGCAGTTTAGAAATTAATTATCTTATTGATTTTAATAAGATATTTTATATCTCTTCGCTGGGTTTAACCATGGCGTGTGCGATTGTACTGGCTTTCGCCGATAGTAATGAAAATCTGACAACTTCAGTGTTATATCTTGTGCAGGGTCTTCACTAACATGCTCGCACATTATTTACAAAAATTAGCCATTAGAGAAAAACTCTTTATTATCCATTTGCTGGTGGTGGGTTTTGCCATGCTGCTGGTTTTTGTGCTGGTTATGGCTTATCAATACTCAAGTTATAAAAATGAGTTGATGAGTGATATTGATTCACAACTGGAAGTTGTTGAAAGCAGTGTAATTAGGGCAATTTCCGATAATAACAGTGTGGCGGCAGCTGAAACTCTGCGTGTTTTAAACATGAACAAAAACGTAGAGCAAGCCTATATTGAACTTGAACAATATGAAATTTTTGCAGAATACCATGCAGAAGCAAGTGCTAATAAGCATGTTACCAAGGAAAAATCGTTATTAGCGCTTGCCGGGGTGATGCATATAAGTAAGGATATCTTAGTAAGTGGCCAACGCGTTGGCACTATTTATATTGATGCAAGCCTGGACAAGTTTAACGAGCGGATGAGGTTTTTTGCCTTTGCATTATTGCTTGCTGCACTTATCGCAATGCTTCTGGTTAGAGTGATATCTAAAAAATTGAATCGGTATATAACCGAACCAATAAGCTACTTAGAATCTATGGTGAGCAATATTACGAATAATCATAATTATACTGATCGCTCAAAAATTCAATCATCAGATGAAATTGGGGCACTTTCGACTGGTATAAATAACATGTTAGATAACATTAAACTGCGCGACGACAGGCTGATTGAAGAGCTTCAGCAGAGAATTGCGGTAGAGCAGAAATTAGACCAGCTGGCTTATTACGACAGTCAAACCAAGTTACCAAATCGCCATGCGTTCACCGAGAAGATCAACAAATTAATGGGGATGGATGAAGGAAGCGCCAACCACTTTTATCTGCTGATGTTAGACCTTGATAACTTTAAAGTGGTGAATGATACCTATGGGCATGAGCAGGGTGACGAGCTTCTTAAACAGTGTGGACAAAGGCTACGCTGGATATTAAATGAAGATGACATTGTATTTCGCTTAGGTGGTGATGAATTTGCGATTATTTTAAGAGCAGTAAAAACCGTGCACGACGTAGAGAAAATTTGCGCGCGTATTACGCATGCACTTGCTCAGCAGTTTATGATTGGTTCGCACGAAATTTTTGTAGGGGTGAGTATTGGTGTCGTGCAGTATCAAGATAAAAATTATTCTGAATCCAACTTGGTAAAAAATGCCGACGTTGCCATGTACTGGGCGAAATCGGCAGGCAAAAATACCTTCAAGTTCTACTCAGCAGAGATTGAAGAAGCAAACTTTCATCAGCAAAAATTGACGACAGATTTACACAGCGCATTAAAAAATAATGAGTTTGAGCTTTATTATCAGCCTATTATCCATACAGAATCTGCGCATATCGTTGGGCTTGAGGCGCTTTTGCGCTGGAATCATCCGGAAGAAGGCGTTATTAGCCCTGTTGTATTTATTCCGATTGCTGAAAATACTGGCTTGATTGCGCCAATTGGTGAATGGGTGATTAAAAGCGCATTGGATCAGCTAAAAGACTGGCAAGATCAATTTAATCCAGATCTGTTTGTTAACATTAATCTTTCCGCACGCCAGTTCTTTGACAGGCGTATTGTAACGATGGTCAGTACGGCCATTAAAGATTCTGGCGTTGTGCCAGAGACTGTTAACTTCGAGCTTACAGAATCGCTTTTGATGGAAGATGTCGATAAAGCGGTTGGGATACTTTCAGCGCTAAAAGAGATGGGTACGGGTATCTCGGTGGATGACTTTGGCACCGGGCATTCTTCGATGAGTTATTTGAAGCAGTTTCCGGTAGACACCATCAAAATTGATAAAAGCTTTGTGCGTGGCCTGCCAACGGATAGTGTGGATACAGCGATTATCGAAGCTATTTTTGCGCTGGCCAAGAGCCTGCAGCTTGATGTGGTGGCCGAAGGCGTTGAGAATGAAGAACAGTTTGAATTTTTAAGGGCAAAACACTGCACCAAAGTTCAAGGGTATTTATTTAGTGCGCCTGTCAAAGCTAAAAAAATAGATCAAATGCTTTATCAAAACAGCGTCCTTGCCGAGCGCCTTGAGGCGGTAGGCGGCTAACTTAAGTATTTATTAATCAATGGCATCATACGTTCTGCTACACCTGCAGAAGCCTGATTAAACGCAAGTGCGGCCACATGCATTTTTTCTCGCTGTGCTAAATCTTGCTGTAAATATTGTAATTTTTCGCGCAATTCCCGAAGGTCTTTTACCAATATCGCCGCTCCGGCATCTATGGCGTTTTTTGTAGCTTCTGCAAAATTAAATGTATGTGGGCCAACCAGAATCGGCTTACCCAGACTTGCCGCCTCAATTAGATTTTGCCCACCGTAATTAAGCAAACTTCCGCCAATAAACGTAAAATCGCAGGCGGCATAATAGGTAAAAAGCTCGCCCATGCTATCGCCCAACATAACTGAAACATTCTGGTTTATTGGTGTCGTTAATTCAGAACGGCGCGCGTAGTTTAACCCTTGTTTCTTTATCAAGGCTGCAACTTCGTTAAAACGTTGCGGATGCCGCGGTACAATCACTGTTAACACATCCAAACCTTTTATCGCGTCTAAAATCAGCGCTTCTTCGCCATCTCTGGTGCTAGCTGCTAAAAAAATGGTGCGTTTCTCGCCCAACAGTTTGCGCAACTGCAAGCCTTTTTCTAGCGTATCTGCGGGTGGTTTTACATCAAACTTTAAGTTGCCGGCAACGGTCAATTTTGCTCGCCCCCAGCGCGCGCAGGCGTGCTGCATCTTGCTCGCTCTGGGCGGCAATCGCGCTTAAATCACGCAAGCCATTTTTAGCTAGGTTACCTAGTTTTGCGTAGCCATTGGCCGATTTTTCTGAAAGGCGCGCATTTAATAGCAGCAATGGGATTGTGCGCTGTTTGCATGCGGCTATCAGGTTAAACCAAAGTTCGGTTTCCATCAGCAAGCCAATGCTGGGTTTAAAGTGCGCCAAAAATCTGTTTACGGCAAACGGCAGGTCGTAAGGCAAATAAACGCGCTGCACACCATCCGCATACAGTTGCTCACTGGTATGGCGGCCAGTTGGCGTGGTGTGTGTAAGCAAAATTTGGTGGTTTGGATATTGGCTTTTTAGCGCTTCGATTAAAGGCGCAGCGGCGCGGGTTTCACCTACCGATACACAATGCAGCCAGATTACCTTTTTGGTTACAGGTGTTGTATAAAAACCAAAGCGTTCATTCCAGTGTCTTAGGTATTCTGGTTGCTTGATGCTGCGCCAAAGCAATTTGACTGGCACAAAAGGCAGCAATATAAAGACTAGCGCGGTATAAATAAATCTTGGCATGCGGCATTTTCTCATAAATTTATGCTTTTGCTCGCAGTGCCAGTTTTTGCTTATCCTATTTTGAAAATTTTGACTAGGAATTTATTTTTTATTTTTAAAAAAATGTGAGCATTTACTGACATGCCCGCTATCCTATTATTGGCTTAAAAACTGGCTAAAATTGCCCATAAATGGTGCAAAATTTGATTTAAAAAAACTGTTGACGCACACAAAATAAAGGCATAAATTTCTATCCGCAGCACAATATCTTGTGCAAAAAGAATTATTTTTATAAAAATTAATGATATTTTTATATAAATCACATAGTTACTAAAAATGCTGTACAGAATGCGGCAAAACAGAATAAAAAATTGGGAGCTTGGGTATGCTAAAGGCAGTTGAATCAGCGCAAAAAACAAATCAAGAAGCGGGACATGAAATTCCAATCCAGTCGGTATCGCTGGATATTTGGGATAAAAAATATCGCCTAAAAACCAAAACAGGTGAGTTTGTTGATGCCGACATGGATGCGACCTATAGCCGTGTTGCGCGTGCGCTGGCAGATGTTGAGACCACAGAAGAGAAAAAAGCCGAATGGCACGAGAAATTTTTGTGGGCGCTGCGCCATGGGGCGATTCCTGCAGGCCGCATTACCTCAAACGCAGGCGCGTTGGAGCATAAACCTGCGACTTCCACCATCAATTGCACGGTTTCCGGCATTGTGGAAGACAGCATGGACAATATCCTCAACAAAGTGCACGAGGCAGGCTTAACCCTAAAAGCGGGTTGCGGCATTGGTTACGAGTTTTCTACACTTCGCCCAAAAGGCGCATTTGTAGCGGGCGCTGGTGCATACACCAGCGGCCCACTTTCATTTATGGATATCTACGACAAAATGTGCTTTACCGTGTCGTCAGCAGGCGGCCGCCGTGGCGCACAGATGGCTACGTTTGATATCTCGCACCCAGATGTTGGCGATTTTATTAAAGCCAAGCGCGAGGCTGGCCGTTTGCGCCAGTTCAACTTAAGCTGCCTCATCACCAAAGAGTTTATGGAAGCCGTAAAGGCCGATGCTGAGTGGAAGCTCGCTTTCCCTGTGACTGAAAAAGAAGCCATTGTCGATGGCCTGAACGTGAACGATGAAGCACAAGTGGTGTGGCGCGAGTGGCCGGTAAAAGGCAAATATTTAACCCGTGCCGATGGCGTAGATGCAGGCAAGGTGGCTTGCCGCGTGTATAAAACCATCAAGGCGCGCCGTTTGTGGGATGTGATTATGTCATCCACCTACGATTTTGCCGAGCCTGGTTTTATTCTGATTGACCGCGTAAACGAGATGAACAATAACTGGTTCTGCGAGAACATCCGCGCAACCAACCCATGCGGCGAGCAGCCTTTGCCGCCTTATGGCGCTTGCTTGCTGGGCTCTGTTAATTTGACAATGTTTGTGAAAAAACCGTTTACCGATGAAGCCTTTTTCGATTGGACAGAATACCGTGAAACGGTCGCGATTTTCACCCGCATGCTGGATAACGTGGTGGAAATCAACGGCTTGCCTTTAGAGCAGCAACGTCAGGAGATTGCACGTAAACGCCGCCACGGCATGGGCTATTTGGGCTTGGGCTCAACGCTCACCATGCTAAAGATGAAATACGGTGATGAAGATTCACTTAAATTTACTGAAGAAGTCACCCGCGTGATGGCCGAGGTGGGTTGGCAAATGGGCGTAGATTTGGCAGAAGAAAAAGGCCCTGCGCCAATTATGGATGAAAAATTTGAAGTGACTGCCGACATGCTGGCAAAACGCCCAGAGATGGCGGCAGATGGCCTTAAAGTGGGCAGCAAAGTGTTTGGCAAAGTGTTGCTGGGCAAATATAGCCGCTATATGCAGCAGTTCCCCGAAGGTTTGCGTAACCAAATCGCCACTAAAGGGGTTAGGTTCACGCACCACAGCTCTATCGCGCCAACTGGCACTATCTCATTAAGCTTGGCAAATAACGCCAGCAACGGTATCGAGCCATCGCTTCGCGCACCATTACAACCGCAATGTGATTCGCGAAGGCAAAAAATCGAAAGAGAAAGTCGATGTGTTCAGCTACGAGCTTTTGGCTTACCGCGAGCTTATAAACCCAAAAGCCATGCCGTTTGGCACGAGTGAAGAAGAAAAACTGCCTGATTACTTTATGGATTCTTCTACCATTATGGCTAAGGCGCACGTGGATATTCAGGCGGCTGCACAAAAATGGATTGATAGCTCAATCTCAAAAACCATTAACGTGCCGACCGATTATGATTTTGAAGATTTCAAGAGCATTTATCTTTACGCTTACGACAAAGGCCTTAAGGGTTGTACGACTTTCCGCTTTAACCCAGAGGCGTTCCAGGGCGTGTTGGTAACAGAGAAAGATCTGGAAAACACCACCTACAAATTTACGTTAGATGATGGCACCGAGATTGAGGCCAAAGGCAACGAAGAGATTGAATACGATGGCGAGATTCACAGCGCCGCAAACTTATATGACGCATTAAAAGAAGGCTACTACGGTAAGTTCTAGGGTAAGTTTTAACTTAACCGTAAGAGGAGAAAAACATGGCAATTAAAATAGATAAAAAAATCACCGGCTACAAGCTCGTGAGCGAGCAAGATAAACTAGACGCAGCCGCAAAAGCGCAAGAGGCCAGCAACGTAATACCAATGGGCGAGCCGCTAAGCCGCCCCGATATTCTGGTGGGCAGCACTTACAAGATTAAAACACCGGTAACAGAGCATGCGCTTTACATCACCATTAACGATGTGATTATGCACGAGGGCACGCCGCAAGAGCACCGCCGCCCTTTCGAGATTTTCATCAACTCCAAAAACATGGAGCACTTTCAATGGATCGTCGCTTTAACGCGCGTGATGAGCGCGGTGTTCCGCAAGGGTGGCGATGTGACCTTTTTGGTGGAAGAGCTTAAAAGCGTGTTTGAGCCAAGTGGCGGCTACTTTAAAAAAGGCGGCAAGTTTGTGCCTAGCTTGGTGGCAGAGATTGGCGAAGTGGTCGAGAAGCACCTGCAAAACATCGGCATGCTTAAAAAAACGGGGCTGGATGAACACCAGCAAAAACTGGTAGAAGAAAAACGCACCGAATATTTTGAAAAGCACGCCCAGCCTAACGAAGAGATGAATGCAGAAGGCTTCCCCAAAGGGGCGCAGCTATGCAACAAGTGCAACCATAAATCGGCGATTATTATGGATGGTTGTTTGACGTGCTTGAATTGTGGTGAGAGTAAGTGCGGTTAAGATAATAAAAGGAGCTTACAGCTCGTTTTTTGCTAGATACTATATTGAATGGTTGCAGATCTGGATAGTTCGTAAATAATCATTTTACATATTGTAATGCTTGCTCTTAATAGCTGATTGAGAGTTCGATCAAGATGGCTTAGTGGCTAATCTATTGTCGTAAAGTCATAGCTTAATCAGACAAGCAATCGAATTAAATGTACCCTAAAGAATGGCTGCCATTCAATGATATTTGATGGTGAGCATAATGGACAAATAGTATTTATGTTACGTAGTTTAATATTGCTTAGAATTCCAATTTAGAATTTAGGTCTGCCTTGCATAAACTCTTGAGAATGTAGAAGTTATATTAGAAAAATTCATTTAGAAATTGATAAATGCAACCATCATGTATTGTAGAACGAATCTATTGCATGAAACTAGCTCGATAATAGCTGGAACCTAAAGTATTACAGAGACGAGCAACGTTGCATATAGATTGCATAGGGTTGATTAGGCTGACGGTCTAAGATCTGTGTTGCTAAAGAATTTGATGTCAAGCATTACGAATTACTTATGAAGATCAGATCTGAAAAACTAAATTTATAGTTAGAGCATTATGGAGGTTTAGCGATAGTTGGACGAAATTCAAATTAATAGTATGTA
This sequence comes from uncultured beta proteobacterium, assembly GCA_963752495.1. Taxonomy (GTDB): domain Bacteria; phylum Pseudomonadota; class Gammaproteobacteria; order Burkholderiales; family Methylophilaceae; genus CAVVYJ01. The sequence continues at coordinate 321,545 of CAVVYJ010000003.1, read as the reverse complement.
TACTAAGATTGCTACTCATTGAAGACAAGAGCAATAGCAATCGCGATTTAGACAGCATCGTCTAACAAGTTGAAGCGAAAATAATTTAGCTATTTATGACTTAATCACATGGAATGGTGTTCTATGCAAAAGCTTGGTAACTGCTAAGTTTGTAGAGAAATCTATTCCATAAACTTACAAGCAAGTTTATCGATACTTCAGTAGCAAGATGCTTACATTAAATGCTTGTTAATCTTGAATGGAAATAGCCAATGGTTATTATACGATAGCATGATAATGTGCTGTCATTATGGAAATTGTCAGAGCAGATTCATCAAACGTAGATGACAGCAAGTTTCAGCTGACATAGCTTATGTTAATATGTATCTTAACTAAGATAGTAGCGTATTAACATAGTTAATTGAAGTTTGTTTTCGCCTCTTGGCGACCCACTTTATTTTGCTTGTCCAAAATAAAGTGGGGAAACAAAATGACACCCCTAATTGCCAACAGTCGTGGCTTCGGCCGCTTCGCTTAACGTCGCTACGCGAGTTAGCCTACGCCGCAACAGGCTGCTTTGCAGCCTTAGTTGTCGCCACCTGCCATCTGCCGCTCAAGCCGTCAAGGCGCGGCAAAAGGGGATTAAAGTCAAAAACCATGGAATGGGGTAAAAAAGTAGGATACGCCAAAGACCGCATGGATATTGGCTCGCAGGGCATATTATTTTAAAGTTTATGGAATCCCGATTACCTTAAGATATTCCTCAAGCGTCAGGGTGAGCTGCTCAAGCGAGTTGTTCACTTCATCCAAATGCGTGTTTGAATCTAGGTGCAGCTTTTCCAGCAGCGCTTTGTGTTTTTCAATCGCGTCTACATGCGCGTCGAATTTAGTGTTTTTTAATTCATGTTCGGCCATACAAATCTCCCCTTAAATAATGTTTCTACTATAGCGGTTTTACTGCGCCACAGCTTGCATTTAACCATTTACCGCTAATATCTGCCTTTTCGTTCACCGCGTTGCCTTGGGCTTGGCCAATAAAGTTAGTCTGCCCTGTAAACGCCTCTGGGTTGGTAATGGTGCCCGTTGCGGTGCCGTTGCCTTTAAGCTCGGCGCTGGCGCATACAAAATCTACTTTATAGTTGTTGCCGTCACGGCTTGCGTTTTTAGAGGTGCAACCCAATTGCGATTGGTAAAAATTAGGCAGTGTTTTTTTGTCAGCCATTTCTTGGGTAATACACGCTTGCGAGATTGCCGCGCCGTTTTCAATTTTCGGCATCTCCAGCCCGTATTCGTTGGCTAAATCTTGAATGTCTTTCATCTGCTCTGGCGAAACATGTGGCGCCAGCAGCAATAAATCAGATGTGGTGGTAATCTGCCATAACCCCGCGCGCAGATTGGTTTCTGCGGCATTGGCTGTGATTAAATGGGGTGATTAAAATTAAACCTATTAGAATGTTGCGCATTGAATCTCCTCGCCAATTTGTAACTTATATAAGGTTGGAGGTTATTTCGCGATGCTAAGTTCAGCAATTTAAATAAATCGGCTAATTGAATAAGTCATTTAGCACTTAATTTTGATTCGATTGCCACATGATTTACTTAAAACAATAATAGTGATTCTTCTCTTCTCCACTTACCCTCACATATAGGCTGCCGATTGCATCTTTGGGCGGCCGTTCTTCTGTGCATGCCACGCTGTCATCCACATTAAACTCAACGTTGCCTGTTTTAAACGTGTAGTAATTGCTGCCGCAAACGCCTGTGCCTTCATAATTCATGGTGCCGTTTTGCACCACCATATCTGGCTTTTGGCTGGTGCTTTTGGGCAGGTTCCACGCGCGGTAGCGGTATGTGTCTGCGCTGGTGGTGTCGATGAGGATGATGTGTTTGGGTGTTTTACAGGTATACACAATGTTCTCGGGCTGGCCTGCTGCAAAGGCGTGGTGGTTGCCGATGGCGATGATGGCAGCAAGCAAGAGGCGGTACTTCATGTTAGATTTTCCCAATAAGATTATTTAAACAAGTCATCTAGCGGATTTTTGCCGCCGCTGGAAGGTTTGGCAGAAACGCGCTTGGCGGTGAGTTCTTCTTCAATATTGTCGCGGTAAAAGCTCCATTGCGCGCCAGCACTTTTAAAACGGCGCCACAGGTCTTCGCTCACATTGGCGTATTCCAGCGCGCTGCCGTCATCCAGCTCTACCCGCAAGGTGCGGGTTTTGGCTTCAAAGCCAATCGCGCGCAGTTTGCCTGCGTTTACTTTAGTCATTTCCATGTGGCGATTGTATAGCGCAATGCTTGCGCGGTTCAACTGGTTAAACAACAAAAAATATAGGCGGTTTGGTTTCTTAATCTTGCCCGCTACATTACAATCAGCCTAATATTATTTAGCCACTATTTTCAGAAAGCCGTTATGTCCACACTACCCCCCTGCCCGCAATGCCAATCCCCCTACACTTATGAGGATGGCGGCTTGCTGATTTGCCCTGAATGCGCGCATGAGTGGAGTGCCACCGCGCAGGCAGACGCCGCCGATGCCGCCAAGGTGGTGCGCGATGCAAATGGCAACGTGCTGCAAGATGGCGATACAATTACCGTGATTAAAGATTTAAAAGTTAAAGGTTCTTCGTCTGTGGTTAAAGTAGGCACCAAGGTTAAAAATATCCGCTTGGTGGATGGCGATCATGATATCGATTGCAAAATCGAAGGCTTTGGCGCGATGAAGTTAAAATCGGAATTTGTGAAAAAAGCCTGATGACTTGCATGCGCTAAACCCTAGTATCCATGCGCCTTTCAGGGCATTTATTTTTAAGTGTTTTTCATTTTTTATTGAGGATAATTATTATGAAACAACCGATTATTTTAGCTGCCCTGCTCACCCTTAGCCTGCAAAGCGCCTTTGCCGCTATGCCCGGTAATTGGCCAAAAATGAAACCCGGCCTGATAGAAACCAACATGCAAACCGATGGCAAAGCCATGCCAACCATGCGCACCTGCATTACAGAGGCGCAGATGAAAGAATCGGAAAAAATGGCAGCAGATTACGAGAACAAATGTACCAACCAGAAATATAAGCAAAGCGGCAACACGCACTACATGGAAATGACCTGCAAAGATGAAAACGGCAAGCCCGTAGTCACCAAAGCCGAAGTGACAGTAGTTTCACCCAATGAATTCAGGATGAAATCAGACACCGTGCATAACGGCAAACCCATGCATATGGAAAACACTACAAAGCGCGTGGGTGATTGCTCCGCCAGCGAGGCTAATGCAGCGCTGCCGATGGGCAAAGATGGCAAGCCGATGGACATGAAAAAACTGATGGAAGAAATGAAAAAGATGCAGCAACAGCGGCAATAGTTGGAGAAGTTAAATGTGGGATGAAAGATACAGCGCAGAAGAGTTTGCGTATGGTAAAAATCCAAACAAGTTTTTGGAAGAAAACTTTCAGCATATTCCAAAAGGTGAAGTGCTTAGCCTGGCCGAAGGTGAGGGGCGAAATGCGGTTTTCCTCGCAAAACAAGGCTATACCGTTACCGCTGTAGATGCATCAATCGTCGGCTTGAATAAAGCCAGAAAATTGGCCGAAGAGAATGGCGTAGTGGTTAATTTTATTCATGCAGATTTGGCAGATTTTGATATTGGCGAAAACAAATGGGATGGCATCGTTTCTATATTTTGTCCGCTGCCTTCTGTATTAAGAAAGCAACTCTATAAAAAAGTGCAGGCAGCGCTAAAGAAAAACGGCGTTTTTCTGCTTGAGGCCTACACGCCAGCGCAACTTAATAATGATACAGGCGGCGGAAAGTCTGCCGACACAATGCAGACTAAAGAAACATTAAGTCAGGAGTTAGCTGGCCTAAAATTTAAGCACCTTATCGAGCTTGAGCGCGATGTGCAAGAAGGCATTTACCACACAGGCATTGGCGCCGTTGTGCAGGCGATTGCTACTGCCTGACCAATATGAGCATGCAGCCCGATTTAGCCGATGAAATACTGTGCGCTTGCAGCGGCACCACGCGTGGGCAAATTGAAGCGCTGGTTAAACAAGGTTTGGATTTAGATACAATCTCGCGTAGAACAGGCGCGCTTTCTGGCTGCTCTGGCTGTGAGTGGGATATTTCCGAATTCGTGAGAAAGCTCACCGAGCAAAATGGCTAGACTATGTATTGAGGCGGGCAACAGCTTACTTATTTCACACAACATAGTTTAGAATGATTTGTAGGATTTACCCTTTATAATAAAATTACTACTCAGGATTTGTGAACAATTATGTACAACATTAATAGCGGTTTGATTGCCTTTGTGTTGTTTGCATCGATGGTGGGCCTGATTGAGCTTGGTTTCAGGCTTGGGCAACGTAAAAATCATACAGCCACTGTAGATTCCAAAAACCATATCAATACGATTCAGTCGGCTATTCTGGGGATTCTTGCGCTTATTTTGGGGTTTACGTTTTCATTATCGCTACAGCGTTTTGATAGCAGGAGTGAAGCCGTAGCTGCAGAAGCCAATGCCATTGGCACCACTTATCTTCGTGCGCAATTGCTGCCCACCCTCGTTCGGGCGGATGTGCAGGCCACGTTGCGAGATTATATTGATTTGCGTGTGCAAGAAGGCAAAGTCTCGCTAGGCAATACCGAGGCACGCCAAAAGCTGCTGGCACAGGCGGAATCTGGCCAGGCAGCCCTTTGGGTTTATGCAACAAAGGCGGCGGAGCTAGATCCAAATCCTGTGCATACTGGTTTGTTTATACAATCGCTTAATGACCTGATTGATAATTTTGGCCTGCGCGAAGCAGCACTCCACCGCCACGTGCCAGAAGCCGTGCTGTCGCTGCTTTTTTTAACGTTTTTGCTGGCCGGTGCAGTGGTTGGTTTTAGTGCTGGCGTTGCAAATCATCGGCCAGCATTCGCGACTTACCTGATGGTGCTGCTGATGACCGTGCTAGTGTTTATTATTCTCGACCTTGATCACCCGCGCCGCGGTTTTGTGGAAGTGAGTCAAAAAAGTATGGTCGATTTGCAGAGTTCAGTGAATAAAGAAGCCGTAAAATAACCAATGGATGCGCAAACGTTAAATTCTGCTGACCAAAAACCAGCAAATCAACCTGCGCAGCCTGTGAGAATTCTGGCGATTGATGGCGGCGGCATTCGTGGTGTATACGCCAGCCATGTGCTAGAGCGCATTCAGGAACAATACGAAATCGAGTTCCACCGGGATTTTGATTTAATCGCCGGCACCAGCACTGGTGCAATTATTGCCGCCGCCTTGGCATTTGGTGTGCCGATTTCGCGCGTTAAAAAGCTTTATTTGCAGCATGGCTCACGTATTTTTACTTCACGGAGGTTGTCGCTTGGCGGCACTTTGTTCCCGCGCTATTCCAGTGCGCCACTGCGCGATGCGCTGGTGGAAGTGTTTGGCGACGCGACACTTTCAAAAGCAAAAACCAAGTTGATTATCCCCGCAACGGATGTTGGCAATGGCGGCGTGCATATTTTTAAATCAAGCTACGATAGAAACTTTATTCGCGACCACAAAGTGAAAGTAGTGGATGCGATTTTGGCATGTTGCAGCCGCGCCCTCCTACTTTGCACCGGCACGCGTGGGACCATACCAGCTAAGTGATGGTGGGTTGTGGGCGAATAATCCATCTCTGGTGGCAGTAACCGAGGCGCTCACACGGCTAAAAGCCGAGCGTGCAAATATACGCCTGCTCTCGGTGGGTAGCGGCATCGGTAAAAATTATTACAGGGTTGTTAACGGGGAATTGCGCTGGGGTTTTTTAACTGGCTGGGGTGTGGCTAAATTTATCTCGATGATTTTAAACCTGCAATCAGACACAGCACGCAACGTAACGCAGCTTTTGCTGGAAAAACATCAAACCGTGCGGGTGAATTTTGAGTCAGACATGCCGCTTTCGCTTGATGATGTAGGCATGATGGAAGATCTGATTAGCCGCGCCGATAAAGATTTTACCGAAAAATCGCGCGCAATTAAGCGCTTGTTAAAAGGCGTGTAGCTAAAATGAGTTAGGCTACGGTCTAATATCCATGAGCCTTTCAGGGCATGTATTTAGTGTTTTTGTATTTCTGCTTTTTCCACAAAAAAGTAATGATCATCAAACGATTCGTTCAATAATTCAGCTTCTTCCAGTGCTCTGATAAAGCTTTTAGCCTCAAACACCGGGTGGTTTTGCTCATCTAATACTTGGTAAATCGCCATTTTTTCACTCCTTAAAAATTTGAGTATAGAAACGCTTTATTACACATTCATTACATAATTATTGGAGCAAAAACTAGGCCAAAAATTCAATTAAATTAAGGAGTTAACGTAAATTTAAAAAAATTCCTATTTATCATAGTGCTGATTGGCATAGTTAAAGTAAATTCTTAATGCATGCCCATAATCTGTGCACAGAAAAAGTGCGGAGTAGTCAAATTGTCATGCATTTTTCGATATTAGTGATTAAATCTCGACAACCTTATGTCCAGTGTATTTTTAGAGCCAAGCTTTAGTTGTGTTTTGATCGAAAACCTTCAAACAAGTCATATTTTATGCGTGTTTTCGGGCAATTGGTTTTACCCTGTTTGGTCTAATCTTTAATCATATTCTGCCGTAATTAGGTTATGTGCGGAAAGTATTTATGGGGAGATTTGCACGGTTTGGCATGCGATATGCTTTATTAAACTCAAGTGCAATTTTTATAATTTGTTTTTTAAAATAATTTTTTAATTCTATGAGGTGTGACAACTTTTAATATGTAGATTGGGGACAATCATGACAAAGCTACTTAGTGCTTTACTTTTGTGTCTAGCGTTACCAGTGCAGGCAGCACCCACCGATGAGTTGCTGCATAAAATCAATGCCCATGTGGTGCGTGTGCAAGTTGCTCTTGCAAACGGCGGTTATGGGGTTGGTTCTGGTGTTGTCGTAGCAAAAGATCAGGTCGTCACCAATTGTCATGTGATTGCAAACGCAAGCATTATTAGTGTTGCGAATAATGGTCAAAGTTACGCAGTAACCGCAATTAAGCCCGATTGGCGCCACGATGTTTGCATAATAAAAGTGGAAGGTTTGGATGCACCCGTTGCCACGATAGGAAGCAGCAAAAACCTTAAGTACGAGCAACCTGTATTTGCCGTCGGATATCCTGATTTTACCTCATTCCCTTGCGCTACTTTTGGTTTTGTTAAAGGCCTTTTCCCAATGGATGATAGCGTGGTGATTCGCGCTACCAGCACTTTCCGCCAAGGTGCCAGTGGCGGCGGTGTGTTTGATGATGATGGCAACTTGGTGGGTGTGATTACGCTAAAAAGCCCCGGCCGTAATGCCTATTATTACAATATGCCTGTGGAATGGGTACAGGCTGCACTCAATCAACCAGAACAAGCCATTAACGCAAAAGGCGAACTGCCATTTTGGGCGGTGGCGGCAGAGAATTGGCCATATTTTATGCGTGTGGTACAGCCTTACATCACGGAAGATTGGCAGGCACTATTAGCCATTGCGACAAAATGGACTGCGCAAGAACCAGAAAGCACAGAGGCTTGGTTTTACCTTGCAGCGGCTGAGTATGCAACAAAAAACATAAGCAGTGCAGAAGAGCATATGCATAAAGTTGTGGCGATGAACCATGAACATAGCCAGGCGATTTACTACTTGGGTCTGATTGCAGATGCTAACGGCAGGCGTATAGAAGCGCTCACCAATGTGGCTTTGCTAGATGTTTTGGATGTCACAGCGGCAGATCAGCTTAAATTGGCAATGGGTATTACGCCAGAACAGCGTTAAAATGCCTTAACGCTTTAATCGTTGAGGTGTAGCTTTGAAAACAACTGTTTGGTATGTGGTTGTGCTAGTGGCGTTGATGCTGGGAGGCGGCTTGTGGCTTTTGAATAATGCAGAACCAGATGTTATTCCGCCCAAAGAATATACAGCATTAGCGCGTGCGGTGGATGACTGTGATGCGATTACAGAAAAGGCGGCAGCCAAATTAGTGGCTGTGGTGGAGTTTCAAAAGCTGGAAATTGCCGGACGCAAAGCTAACGTGTTCAAAACCTGTATGAAAGATCGCGGGTATAAGGAAAACCCCGTGTGGACAAAATATGCCGAGCCAATTGCAGAGCAACAAGCTAAAGCGGAGAACAGTTCTATTGATGAGGCGTTTGAGAACCTGAGGCGGGCTACAATGATGGTGACTACACCTAAGCAAAATGAACCTTTATTTTGGGTATTACTAGCAAATCCAAATTAAAAGCAAATTGAATTTTTTCGAGCAGCCTCCATCCAATTGGCATTGAGACTCGCATTTTCAATTTAGATTTTTCTAACTTTTATCTTTTTATTAACTCACAGGAGAACAATATGTTTCGTTTATCTTTAGGCGCAAGTTTGGTTGCCGTTGCCCTTTTTAGCAATTCGGCCATTGCAGGACATGAGACTTTTACCCCTAAAAGCTATGATAGTTTGGGGAAATGCCTTAAAGCAGCATTGACCAAGCACGATGGCAAAGTGGTTAAAGTGGAGTACAAATCTGAAAAGAAAACAGGCGTGTATGAGTTTGACATTGAATCACCAGACGGCACTGCGTGGGACATCGAGTGTAGCGCTAAAACAGGCAAAGTAACTGAAGTGGAACAAGAGGTTAAAGCAGATGACGCTAAGTTTAAAGAGTTAGCCAAAGTGACAGAGGCCGATGCAAAGGCAACGGCGCTGGCAGCACATCCTGGCACGGTAACAGAAGTTGAATATGAACTTGAACCTGATGGCAAAGCCTCATATGAGTTTGATATATTGGAAGCCGATAAAGAGGAAGTTAAAGTAGAAGTCGATGCCACAACAGGTAAGATAGTAGAAGTGAGCTACGAAAACTATCAAATCGGGCAAGAATAACTGACCTTTGATTTACAGTAAAAAAGGCGCAGAAATGCGCCTTTTTTAATATAAGTTTTCTCAGGCGAGTAACTAAAAATCAGCGTGCATGTGTGGCATGCAAAACCTTTATGCCACGCCTAGCCAAGCAAGCTCTTCCGCAAGCTCCATCTCTTCATCCACATGGAATAAATGCATGTCGTGCCAATATGCAAGGTCATCAGCACTTTGTGCTGCAATTACCAGATCGAGATATTCGCTAACAGGATAGTTAAGCTCATCCAACTCTTGATAAATCACCATTTTGTCGCTCCTTCAGTTATTTGACGGATAAGTTGTTATCGGCAAATAAAATTTAAGCTTGAGCAAAATTAGGCAGTTATATTGAATTTTTAAAGATTTATTACAGATGCCCTGCAAGGCAATAACCATGCGGGGTCTGGCTACGGAGGTGTTTTAAAGTATTGGCCTAGATGTTTGGCCAGTTTGTGCTTAAGCTGCTTCTAGTTCGAGCTCTTGAACGTGGTAATAATGCTCGGTGTGCCACAACGTTAGATCTTGTGCTCTGTGTAAGGCATAATCCAGATTGTTATACTCGCCAATTGGCTGGTTCTGTTCGTCTAATACTTGATAAATCAGCATGTTCGCTCCTTTAATCAATTGCGAGCTAAGTATTGCACGTGCCAATACGCCACAATCTATTGAAGAAGCATGTTTTTTTGCTTTAATTTATCAAATTAAATTTTGATAGCTTTTGCTCTGTTAATTGGGAAAGAATCTGCTTTGTTTGCATCAATGCGATTGATAAAAAATACTTGGGTAAGTCGCGAATCTTTAAGTGTTTTACCAAAAAAATTATTGGCTGCGTGGTAGTTATCGCCTTCATAAAGCACCAGTGTGTTGTATACGTTGTTCACGCGCACAACCTCGTCAAACATGCTATGGTAACTTGTATCCATTTTAATTTTTCCTTCTTTGAATCGGTCATCATTTTGGGCTAAGGACAGCGCATATTTTTTTTCGTTAAATGATTTACTAGGCTTAAATAGTGAGGTGCCAGAATCTAAGGGGGCAACAGGCGTTAAAAAAAGTACTGCAGCAAATATGGTATTTTGATCCTGATGAATGACGCCCTGTCCGTATTCCTCCGTTACACTTTGAAAACTGGTAGATATTGCCCAGCGCATGAAATCATGTTCATGGATATGGAAGATTGAAACCAGCTTTTTACATATTTTTTCGTGTAATGATTTATCTAAATCAAATAAATCCGCTGTTCTTGAGCCAGGATAAACATATGGCATATCTGAGCGGTCTTTCAAAAATTTATACTCCTGCGCCAAAGCAAATTTGCGAATAGCGTCTGGGTTCTCATAAAAATTTTCTACAATAGTATGTGGGTAAAGTTTCATCATTTTTTTAGTTTAAATAGGCAACTTATTGGCTAAAGTATAACAAAAATTAATCAGGTAATTGGCTGATAAATTTGCTACCGGATGAATTTTTAATATACATTAAACTTTTCCTCTTAAAAAGTTAGGCAGGAAGTGATTTCTTCATTCTCTTCGCTAGTTGGCGACTCTTCAATATTTGGCCTGTGCGTTGCGCTGGGTATTGGTTTGCTAGTCGGAGCTGAGCGTGAGCGTCGCAAGGGCGCTGGTCCAACTCGTGCCGCGGCAGGTGTACGTACTTTTGCTGTAACGGCAACTTTAGGCGCAGTGGGTATGCTCTTGGGCGGTAGCATAGTGTTAGCAGTGGTTGCTTTCGTTGTAGGGATGCTTGCCGTGGTTGCTTATCAGCGCTCTCGAGAAGATGACCCAGGCATGACAACCGAAATTGCACTTCTATTGACTTGTTTACTGGGTGGCTTAGCAGTTCAAGCCGCAGCTTTGGCCGCAGGAATAGGCGCAGGGTTAGCTTTACTCTTAGCGGCGCGTAATCGCATCCATTACTTTGTTCGTGGTGTACTTACAGAGCGTGAGCTGCATGATGCAGTGTTGTTTGCTGCTGCTGCTTTAATTGTGCTGCCACTATCGCCAGATCGTTTTATTGGACCCTTTGACGCGATTAACCTACACTCGATTGCGCGTTTAGTGGTGTTGATAATGGCAATCGGAGGGCTTGGGCATATTTCTATGCGAGCTTTAGGCCCAAGTTTCGGATTGCCCGTTGCTGGGTTTGCTGCGGGCTTTGTTTCAAGCACCGCCACCATTTATTTAATGGGCGAACGCGCGAAGAGAAATCCTCTGCAAATGTCAGGTGCAGTAGCTGGTGCGACACTCTCATCGTTAGCTACGATTATTCAGATGGCGGTTGTTATTGCGTTGGTACAGCCCTCGCTGTTACATGTACTTTTTTTACCATTGAGCTGTGGTGGGTTAGTAGCAGGGGTATATAGCCTGTTTTTTATTTTTAAAAAATCAACCATTAGTAATGCGCTACAAAGTGAAAATATGGGTCGTGCATTTGATTTGAAATTAGCATTTATTTTCGCAGCAATTGTAAGCAGTATATTGTTAGCCACCACTGCATTGAGTGCATGGTTTGGATTACGTGGTACGCTTTTAGCGGCGGCCCTATCTGGATTGGTTGATGCGCATGCAACGGCCGCCTCGGTGGCTACTTTGGTCGCAACAAATAAGTTGTTAGTAGAAGAAGCGGTCTGGGCAATACTTGCGGGCTTAACAACGAATACGTTAATGAAAGCGGCTGTAGCTTATAAAGCTGGGGGCATGCAATATTTAGTGCGCATTTTACCTGGACTTTTTTTAACTATTAGCACAATTTGGCTAAGCCTTTGGTTGGTTTGACATGGCATGGTTGAATTATATTTCCTTTGTCGTGGTCTAGTTATTTACCATTCTATTCGTATGCAATTAAGCCAAACTAAAATTTAGTAACGCATGACTTCTCCTATTATCAACAATTCCGATTGGGATTTGCCACCTCGTGGCGACAAGGTGTTCAACATCCGCGTCAGTCGTAACACGTTAATTGCGTTATTGGCTTCAATTTGTCTACATCTAGCATTGCTGTGGATTTTTGCGCCAAAATTATTTTCAATGGGCGCTCCGATTAAAGATTCACCCCCGTTCGAAGTCAGTCTTGGACCACCGCAAAAGAAACAAACTACCAATGTTGAACCTGCGTTGCCAACTGTGGAGCCAATATCAGAGCTCACTCCAGAACCCCCTAAGCCAATGCCTAAAAAAATAATTAAACAGAAATCTGTGCCGCCTAAACAGGTTACTCCTGTGGAGATACCGGTAGAAGTAGCAAAGAAATCGGATCTTACTTTGCCAAAGAAGCCTGAAAAGACAATTGAAACATCGCCAGAGCCTTTACCAGGGGAGGATATGCAGGCTTACATCAAACGACAAAAAGAGGCGAAATTAGCGCAGCAAGGCGCTTCAAATCAAGACGTAGAAGAAGTTCTGGCGAGTAACAACGCGCCAAGTGAGGGCGAAAAACGTGATGCAAAAATAAGAGAAAATTTGAAATTTGACGGTACCAACGGCATTTTTGAAATTCGGGATATTGGAATACACACCGCGCAATTTAGCTTTAAAGGCTGGAAGACTAATGTAAACACAGCCCGTCTGGAAATTATCGATGTGAATGTGCCTGACGGCGCGGATGCTAGGCGTGAAGTCATTAAAAAAATGATAGAAATTATTCGCCGAGAATATAGCGGTGATTTTAATTGGGATTCACGACGCTTAGGTCGAGTGTTGGTGCTTTCAGCGCGTCTGCAAGATAACGACGCGCTGGAAGATTTTATGCTGACGGAGTTTTTTGGCAGTGGAACCCGTCAGCGTTAAGCCCTGATTTAAATTAAATTCCGCCGCGCAAAAAATCCGGTTTACCTAATTCAACACCGTTGTGGCGCAAAATATCGTAAGCGGTAGTAACGTGGAAATACACGTTTGGCATGACCCATTTTAGTAAGTAGTCTTGTCCGCTAAATTCCATTTTATGTTTGCGTACCATTAATTCAATATTGCGCTTTTCGGCGCCTTCGAATTGCGCTGGCGTCACGCTGTCAATAAACGCTAAGGTTTTGGCGATACGTGCTTGTAAATCAGCAAACGTGGTTTCGTCATCTTCATACTTTGGAATTTCTATGCCGGCCAGTCGCGCCGCCGCTCCCTTGCTCATGTCAGTGGCAATTTGCACTTGGCGGCTAAGCGGAAACATATCAGGAAACAACCTAGCGTTGAAAAACACCGCAGGCTCAATACCTTTTGTTTCGGCATGCGCTTCACCTTTTTTAAGAATATGAGCAAGATTGCTAAGCGTGAGTTTGAGTGGTGGAATGGTTGCGTCATACATGGAAAGCATGGTTGATTCTCCTATACGGTTGGCCAAAATGGCGCGAGTTTTAATTTAAGGCGACACCACATTTGGGTGAGCATATTGCCATCTAATTTGTAATGCTTGTGTAACGGCTTGTTTACTTGCCAAACTGCCTTTAACCCAGCCGGAAAAGTGACTAAATCGCCCTTGCCAAAGCTTACTGGCGTGCCGTGCTTACCATCAATATCTAGTGGCGTTATCACGCACTCTCCTTCCAGAATATACGCAATTTCTTGCTCGGGGAACACCCAGTCAAAGGTGGAAACCTCTTTTTGCCATGTTGGCCATTTTGTTACTTTAAGCGCATCAAGTTTAGTTTGGGCTGGGTTTTGTTCTACAGAGATATTTTTCATGAGTTTCCTAAAGTGAATGAAGTTTTTGTAGTGATTAGTGTAGTTGATTAAGCTCAAGGTTACGTAATTTTGGTGCGAATTTTGCAGTGATGCCGACTACTCCCAGCGTCATCAGTCCACCAAAAACTACCGATGGTACGAGCCCCATCAATTTTGCCGCTACGCCAGATTCAAATGCACCTAACTCATTCGACGAGCCAATAAATATGCCGTTGATGGCGGATACACGACCGCGCATTTCGTTAGGCGTGGCAAGCTGCATAATGGTGCTACGCAACACAACAGAAATCCCATCAAATGTGCCAGAAAGCAACAGCAGAAAAGCCGCCAGCCAAAATTGCTTGGTAAGCGCAAATGCGATAATACATATACCAAATCCGGCCACCGCGCTTAAAAGCCAACGCCCTGCATGGAGGTTGATGGGATGGCGCGTGAGGTACAGTCCGGTAAGAATGCCACCGATAGAAGGTGCGGCACGCAAAATGCCCAAGCCTTCCGGTCCGTAATGATATATATCATGAATAAATGCAGGCAACATAGCTACAGCGCCACCAAACAGCACGGCAAACATATCAAGCATTTGAGCCCCAAATAAAATTTGGTTATTAATTACAAAGCGCAAACCATCAGCGATGCTCGTAAAGACAGGGGGCGCGTCGTTATTGGCTGGGGGCTCCTTTATTTTCAATGTAGATAAAGTAATCGCGGCACCTAAAAACAGCAAAGTAGCGATTGAATAGGCCACAGTTTTGTTGGTAAAACCTACTAATAAACCACCAATCGCAGGGCCGATGACCAAGCCAAATTGAAAAACTGAAGTACCGATACCTGAGGCACGCGCGAAATCTTTTCGTGGAAGAATAATCGCGAATAGGGTGCTGTAGCTGGGGGCGATAAAAGCGCGCGCCACACCTGCAAAAGCAATACTGGCATAAATCCAAAATGTGGAGTTACCTGAAATCCAGCCTAATGAGATTGCAGTGAGCACAAGTGTATTAGAAAAAAGCATGAGTGCTGCAATTATTCCAAAACCCCGGCGTGAGTAAAAATGATCAACTGCGTGGCCGGCAAATAGCGCAAAACTGAAATAGGGAATCACCTCGGCGAGGCCGATTAATCCTAAAGCTAATGTGTCGTGCGTAAGCTCATAAATATGCCAACCAACTACAACCGCGACAATTTGGTATGCAAGTACCATTTGAATGCGGAATGCCAGTAGCCTAAGGAAAGCGTAGTTATGGGCACGAAAAAACGGATTATTAAAAATTTGCATCTATTTTCTTTTTCTAATTATTTTGGAACCCGCCACAAATACCAGCTCGCTATGGTTCTGTGTGGGCGCCAGCCTAGGCCAATTTCAATGATTTCTTTGCGTTTTGGCGCAGTTTCCAATTTTTTTAGGCGTTTATAGCCTGCGCAAATACCAAAATCATCCGCAGGTAAAATATCCATGCGGCCAAGTGTGAACATCAAAAACATTTCTACCGTCCAGCGGCCTATGCCCTTAAGTGTTATTAAACGTTCAATTAATTCTTCGTCACTCAATTTTTCTGCCGCTTTTCTGTCCGGTACAAGGCCATTTTGAGCGGCGTTGGCGATACCATAAATCGTTTCAATTTTGCGGCCAGAAAATCCACAAGCACGCAAAGTATCAAACTCAGTTGATAAAATTTGCTCGGGTGTGGGAAAGCTATTTGCGTATAAATTTAAGAGCCTTGCCAGTATTGCATCCCCCGCTTTTGGGTGTAACTGCTGGTATGCAATAGCGCTAATTAATGATGCATATGGGGCTTCTTTCAGTTCTGGTGCAAAAGTGCAAGGACCAACTGATTTTATCAATTGTTTCCAATCTGCATCAATATTAGCTAGAAAATCAGTCGCATTTTTGTGTGGATCGGACATTCTTACATTATAACGTTTTCAAACAGTGAACTCGCTAAACGGGTAAAATATGCACATGCAAGTTGATTTAGCAAAAGCAATTGCCCTGTTAAAGCGTGGCGAGGTGGTGGCGATTCCGACGGAAACCGTTTACGGTCTTGCCGCGAATGCCAGCAGCGAAGATGCTTTGCGGCAGATTTATGCCATCAAGCAGCGTCCATCAGAAAATCCACTTATTATACATATTGCTGATGCGAGTCAAGCGTTGGACTTTGCCACAGAGTTTCCGCCGCTCGCGCAAAGGCTGGCAAGTGCTTTTTGGCCGGGACCGCTTACGCTGGTGTTGCCGGCTAAGGAATGCGTTTCGACAATTGTGCGCGGTAACCAGCCAACGGTCGCTTTGCGGGTGCCAAGTCATCCAATTACTTTGCAATTGCTTAAACAATCTGGCCTAGCGCTGGCGGCCCCCTCGGCCAATAAATTCACACAGCTTAGTCCAACCACAGCTGCGCATGTGGCGACAGGCTTGGGCGAGGATGTGCCAGTGTTAGATGGCGGCTCTTGTGCAGTTGGAATCGAATCCACCATAGTAAGTGTAGAAAATGATGATTGGCGCTTGTTGCGGCTGGGAATGATTTCTGAGGCAGCAATAGAGAAAGCGGTAGGTAAGCCAGCGCTTCAACACAGCATTAATTTACCCAAAGTTCCAGGTCAGCACTTGCAGCACTACTCTCCAAAAACTAAAGCGATGTTGTTTCAAGTGCGTGGTGATTTAATTAATTTTGCGCAATCTCAAAAAAGTTGTGCCGCACTATTGTTTGGCGATGGTGCGCTACCAAATTGTCAGTATTTTATTCTGCCGGATTATCCAAAGGAAGCCGCAGAGCGGCTCTACGATACCTTGCACCATATGGATGCGTTAAAAGTTAAAACGCTATTGATTGAAAACCCGCCAAACCAGCAAGATTGGCTAGCTATTACTGATAGGTTAACACGAGCAGTGCAATAAAAATTTAATAGAAACTACTTGTTATTGAATGAAAAAACGAGTAATTTTAGCTTTCAGTAAATAGATTTTCTATGGAGTATGCCATGGACAATAAGTACGGTTTAGGCAGTTCAAAAGTTGCTACAGAGCACCATGAAACGCAACACAAAACATCTGCAGTGCAAGCCGCGCAATGTAAATTTTGTGGCAGCACGGATTTGACTTTGAGCCCGACGATGCATGATCACTTATGCAACGCTTGTGGCGAGTGGCAAAACGATGTGCCACAGGGGTATTCCACAGGCCGCAGCAGTGACTATTAGTTAAATCAACACTCTAAAGCCACATGGGTAGCGCATTTGATTGCGGCAAGTGCCGCTGGATGTTGAGGTTGTAGTGATAAGGTTTTTTGAAAATACTGATCAGCTTTGTTTTTATCCCCTAATTTTTCTTCTGCGATGCCTGCGTAATAATAGGCCTCGGGGCTGCTAGGCTCTTTTGTGATCCATTCCTGAGAGATTTTTTTTACATCAGCCCACCGTAGGTTTTGAAATGGAAGCACAATCCGCATAAAAAATGGCCTAGCCTCTTCGGGAGTATCCCAAAAAGCCGCTTCATAGGCCTGGTTAACTGGCACTTCTGGCGTTAGTAGTAATTTTTTAACCCACGCCACAGGCATATTATAAAAATACGCACCATGCCCTGGGCTTTTAAATGTGCTGATGCCAATAAGTTTGCCGTTGTAATCAAATATGGGGCTACCACTAGCGCCAATCGAGAATGCCGCTTCGGTGCGAATCACTTGACTTCCATCCATAGTGTAAAGTGCTTTGATTTTGCTTAAATCAACATACGGGGCAGGAGAATCGCCAGGCATGGATATGGAAATCACCGGCTGCTCATATTTGAGTGTTTCCGAATCACCTAAGGCAACGGGGGTAATGTTTGCCCATTCAAAACGCATAATACATAAATCGTGTTTCCAATCGGCCTGCATGGCAACTGGAGAGTAACTATCTCCCCACACGCGGATGGTTACCCCAAGCGTATTCGCAATCACATGGCAATTCGTAATAACATGGTTTTTGCTAATTGCCACCCCAGTTCCATGCCCAAGACCGCCGGATTTTTCGTTACTAATTACTTTAACTAATGATTGCTTTAGGGTATACAAAAACGCGTCTGTTGGCTCGGTCACACTGTCATCTAGCGCATGCACTAAACCAGAAAATAATAATACGGGCACTAACAGTAGCTGCTTGAACATTCTGTCTCGCTTTGTGGTTTTGCGGCAATTTTGTCGTTTAAAGCGGCTAGCATGCCTGAATCTATCAAGTTTATGACAGTCTTGATGCGTTCTAGTTCGGGCTGATTGCCCTCTTTATTTGCAATTAATCCTTGCTCAAATAAAGTTGCCGTGTGATTTGGCTGTAATTTTAGCACTTGCAAAAATTCTGCCTTTGCTTGTTCAAGCTTGCCAAGATTCTCATGAGCAACACCTAAATAATAATGCGCTTCCGCTGAAGTTGGCTCGCTGTTGACCCACTGTTGTGCGATGGAAGAAAGTTCATCCCATTTTTCATTTTGATAGGGTAAAACGACGCTCATTAGAAATGGTCGCTTTTCTAAAGGGGCATCCCAAAATGGAGACTCACTGGTTTGCATGGAAGTGATATCAGGCGCTTCCAGTAAGGTTTTTACCCACTTTACGGGGATGTTGTAAAAATACGCTCCTTTACCCGGACTTTTAAAGGTGCTAATAGCGATTAGTTTGCCGCTTGTATCAAATACTGGGCTGCCACTGGCGCCCATAACGAATGAGGCATCTGTGCGGACGATTACGCTGTCGTCAAAAGGATATAAGGCCTTAATTTTTCCCTGAGTTGTCTGTGGTTTTGGTGGCCCACCCGGAAAGCCAATAGAGAAAACTTCCTGCTCATATTTTAAATTTTCTGAGTCGCCAAGCTCTACAGGCTTTAGCTCTAAATACTCAAACCGTAGAATACACAAATCGTGTTTCCAATCGGCTTTTAGTGCAACTGGTGTAAAGCTATCACCAAATTTGGTAATTTTTGCCCCATTGCTGTTTGCCAGAACATGGCAATTGGTAGCGATTAGATCTTTGCCAACCACAACGCCTGTGCCGACGCCATGTCCGCCAGATTTAGTGGCCACATGTACTTTTACTACAGAGGCTTTTAGCTTATAGGCCATTTCATTCACTGACTCGGCATGTAAGTGAGTGCTGACTAGGGCGAAGCAAAAAAAATTAATCACAGAGCGCATTATTAGATTATCTAGGCAATATGTAATATATATATTTTTATATCGATAAAGTAAGTGATATAGCTAATTGTGTAAAGTGACATTAGTTACTAAGGATTTAAAATAAATTTTTTAATTAATTTTATAGTTATTTCAAATTTAAGATGAAAGTGATAGCAAAGCCTTGTAAAATTATGCTTTAGCAAAGTTTTATATTGGAAAAGCCATGTTGATTCAGACGCAAGTTGTAGATATCCCTACTCCAACGGGGATTATGCGTACTTATGTACATCGTCCCGCTCACAGTAATAAAGTTCCAGCAATTTTATTTTATTCAGAAATATTTCAGCAAACAGGTCCAATCGAGCGCTCTGCGCGCTTTATGGCCGGCCAAGGTTATGCGGTACTGGTTCCAGAAGTGTTTCACGAGTTAAATCCAATCGGTACAGTGCTGGGATATGATGATGCTGGCCGCGATAAAGGTAATGCGGATAAGGCTGCCAAGGATGTGCAAGGTTATGACACAGACAATCGTGCGATGATTGAGTGGTTAAATGCGCAGGCATGGTACAGCGGAAATTTAGGGGCGATGGGTTACTGCATCGGTGGTCATTTGGCTTTCCGAGCGGCTCTGCAGCCTGAAGTTAAGGCAACTGCATGTTTTTATGCGACAGATTTACATTCGAACGTGATTCCAAACAAACCCAATCAACACAGCATGGAAAAGCTCGCCGATATTAAAGGCGAGCTGATGATGATCTGGGGTAAACAAGATCCACACATCCCCGCTGCTGGCCGTGCGCAGGTGTACCAAAAGCTAGCTGAAGCCAATCTCACTTTTACCTGGCACGAATTTAACGGCCAACATGCTTTCATGCGCGATGAAGGCGAACGCTATGATTCGCAATTGGCGCTGATGGGTTATCAGTTGGCAATTCAGCTGTTTGGCAGAACTTTATAACGCTTTGTAGTACTTTTCCAAAACTTCAGCCAAAAGCTGAGGTTTTATTTTTAAACTTAAATTACCCATTTAAAGAGAAATATTATGACAACAAAAAATGCTGATATTGGTCTAGTTGGCCTTGCTGTGATGGGGCAAAACCTTGCCCTCAATATTGCCGATCATGGCTACACCATAGCGGTTTATAACCGCGATCCTAAAAAAATGACGAACTTTATTAAGGAATGCAAAGCTAATGAGCCATCAGCGGCAAATGTGGTTGGGCATGCCGATTTAGCTTCTTTCGTATTGAGTATCAAACGTCCGCGTAAGATTGTGTTGCTGGTTAAAGCTGGTAGTGCAACCGATGTGACAATTAATGCGCTCTTGCCATTTTTAGAGCAAGGCGACATTATTATTGATGGCGGTAACTCATTGTGGACGGACACTATCCGCCGTGAAAAAGAACTTGCTGTAAAAGGCATCGATTTTATTGGCTCTGGCGTTTCTGGCGGCGAAACTGGCGCACGTTTTGGCCCAAGCTTAATGCCTTCTGGCACACGTAAAGCATGGGCAAGTTTAGAGCCAATTTGGCGCGATATCGCAGCAAAAGTGAACAACGAAACTGGCGAACCCATGGAAGGCGGCAAACCTGGCAAACCTGTTGTAGGCGGCTTCTCATGTGCGGAATACATTGGACCAGATGGTTCAGGTCATTACGTGAAAATGGTGCACAACGGTATTGAATATATTGATATGCAATTAATTTGCGAAGCTTACTGGCTCATGAAGAACTTGCTAGATATGCCAGCAGACGAAATCGGTAAAGTATTTGCTGAATGGAATAAGGGTGAGTTATCAAGCTTCTTGATTGAAATTACTGCAGATATTTTGCAACAAAAAGACCCTATGGGTAAAGGTTTCTTGGTTGACCAAATTTTAGATACTGCTGGCCAAAAAGGCACAGGACAATGGACTGCAGCGAATGCGCTAGAGCTTGGGTCACCAGCTAACGCGATTGCTGCGGCAGTATATGCCCGTGCACTTTCAAGCCTAAAAGAAGAGCGTGTTGAAGCAAGTAAAATCTTAAAAGGCCCTGCAGCTAAAAAGGTGCAAGGTGATAAAAAAGAAATTATCGAAGCGATTAAAAATGCGCTTTATTGCTCAAAAATTTGTGCTTATGCACAAGGCTTTCAGTTGATTGATAAAGCACAAGTTGCTTACAACTGGAAACTTAACTTTGGTGAAATCGCGCAAATTTGGCGTGGCGGTTGTATTATTCGCGCTCGTTTCTTGCAAAAAATTACCAATGCTTACGCGCTTAATTCACGTTTGAAAAACTTGATGCTAGACCCATATTTCACCAATGCGATGAACGAGGGTCAAGAAGGTTGGCGTAAAGTGATTGCCTTAGCAGTCACTAACGGCATCCCTGCTCAAGGTTTTAGTGCGGCGCTAGCTTATTACGATGGCTACCGTAGCGCAGATTTACCAGCTAAACTTGTTGCAAGGTCAACGTGACTACTTTGGCGCGCATACTTATGAGCGTAAAGATCAGCCACGCGGACAGTTCTTCCACTTAGACTGGCCAGAAGCAAAACGACCACAACTTACAGTTGAGTAAGAAACGAAACGAGGGTGGCGATGCCATCCTCAAATTGAAGTTTTAAATGTATTGTCTAGCAACAGTCGCAGCTGGCTTCTAAAAATCGACTGAAACTTTTGGTTTTGTCGAAATTCAGAATCGTTGCTTCTGGTGCATTTTTGACATCAGACTTCTTTGCTTTTACTTTAGATAATTTACTATCAACTGCTGTTGTTACTGCTTTTGCTTCTTTTAGTGCTTGTGCCATGTTACATTCCTTTTGGGAGTTGAAAATACTGGAATTTTGTCCCAGTGTTATGTTGAGCGTAATTTACCAAATAAATTCATCTATTTTTTAGATTTAGTCAGTAAATCGTTAAAATCATTACATTCCAGTGAGTAACGCATTACACTTGTTGCGGAATACACAAAAATATAATTCTTTACGACAAATCTATAAGCAACTTTAATACCAAAAATTTAATCCACTAAAATTAATCGTAATTAGCCAGCCAAGGCGCAAAAAAGTTACGTAAAATAGCACAATAAAATGGAATGTTTTTAATATAAGTATGCAGATTTTAATTAACGGAAATGCTAGGCAATTTACTGCTAGTAGCATGACGATTTCGGATTTAGTAAAAGAGTTGAATGTGGCAGGAAAGCGCATAGCTATTGAGTGTAACGGAGAGATTATCCCCCGCAGTCTTTTTGCCGAAGTTGCGATTAAGGAAGGCGATAAATTGGAAATTGTAGGCGCTGTTGGTGGTGGCTAAGGTTAGAATAAATTAAAAATGAATAACGAAGATCAATTAATAATTGCAGGAAAATCTTATCAGTCGCGTTTGTTGGTAGGCACGGGAAAATATAAAGATTTTGCCGAAACACGTCAGGCTATCGACGCAAGTGGCGCAAAAATTGTCACTGTTGCTATCCGACGTACCAATATTGGCCAAAATGCAGCGGAACCCTCACTTTTAGAATTTTTGCCGCCAGAAGAGTTTACTTATCTGCCTAATACAGCGGGCTGCTATTCTGCTGAGGATGCTGTGCGTACTTTGCGATTAGCACGAGAGTTACTAGATGGGCATAAGTTAGTAAAGCTAGAAGTGTTGGGTGACCCTAAAACTTTGTATCCAAATGTGATTGAAACAATAACTGCGGCAAAAGTATTAGTTAAAGAAGGTTTTGATGTAATGGTTTACACGTCTGATGACCCAATTATTGCTAAGGAGCTGGAGGATATCGGTTGTGTTGCAGTCATGCCACTCGCTTCTCTTATTGGTTCCGGTATGGGCATTTTGAACCCCTGGAATTTGCAGATTATTATTGAAAATTCAAAAGTACCCGTGCTGGTGGATGCAGGTGTAGGTACAGCTAGTGACGCGGCGATTGCCATGGAACTTGGTTGCGCTGGTATTTTAATGAATACTGCTATCGCAGGTGCACGTCATCCAGTTCTGATGGCATCGGCCATGAAAAAAGCAGTAGAAGCAGGCCGAGAGGCTTATTTGGCGGGCCGCATGCCTAAAAAACTTTATTCAGCAAGTCCAAGTTCGCCAGTTTCTGGCATGATTGATTAAAGTGGGCGATAAGCAAAAATATGCATTTTCCGTGAGCGTGAAAACTGCATATCTGCAAGATCAGTCTAGTATAGAAGATAATCGATATGCATTTTCATACACCATCACCATCACCAATATTGGTGATATAGCCGCACAATTAATTAGCCGTCACTGGATAATTGCAGATGCAAATGGCGAAGTGAGCGAAGTAAAAGGTTTAGGCGTGATCGGTTTACAGCCTTTGCTGCAACCCAATGAGAACTTTGAATACACGAGCGGCACCGTGCTGGATACATCTGCTGGCAGCATGCATGGCACATATCAATTGGTTGCGGTAGACGGCACACAGTTCGAGACTGTTATTGCACCATTTACTCTTGCGGCTCCTAGGGTATTGCATTAGGGCCAGCTAATGATGAAAAAGATATTCGTATTACTGCTACTAGTTTTATTTACAGTATCTTGTGCCAAGCGCAATATTAAGCCGAATATTTCAGGTTGCAATTGCCCACCTACCCAAACTAATGAATTGCCGCCAATTCAGTTACCCGATGGCGCTAAATCTCCTGATATTAAACCTAACGGAAGTACAAAAATTGCAGAATTTAGTTTACTGAAGCCTGCAAATTGGCAAGATTTAGATGGCTTTAGTGAAGATGATTTGGTTGCCGCGTGGCCTGCTTGGCTAAAAAGCTGCAGTACGCTCATTAAAAAGGAGCAATGGCAAAGTGCCTGTTCTGCTGCCAGTACCCTCGGCAAACCCAGTAATGCGACAATAACAACATATCTCGCCACACATTTTGATGTATATAGTGCGAACAATGAAGATGGCACGAATGCAGGGCTGATTACGGGTTACTATGAACCTATATTAAAAGGGAGTCGTAAGAAATCTGCGAAATATCCACACCCTTTATATCGCCAGCCTGCTGATTTAATTACAGTAGATTTGGGTGAAGTCTATCCGGAGCTGAAATACAAACGTGTTAGGGGTAAGCTTGCAGGGAATAAAATCGTACCTTATAGCACACGGGCAGAAATTGAATCAAATCCTCAATTATATGCGGGAAGCGAATTAGCATGGATAGATGACATCATTGATGTTTTCTTTCTGCAAATACAAGGTTCTGGCCTTGTGCAGCTGGATAACGGTAAAGAAGTGCATGTAGGTTATGCCGATCAAAACGGCTATCCCTACAACTCAATTGGTCGTATTTTGGTTGAGCGTGGTGAATTAACGCTAGATCAGGCATCCATGCAAGGAATCAAAAACTGGGCAAGAAATAACTTGGATAAATTACGGGATTTGCTCAACAGCAATCCTAGTTATGTTTTTTTCAAAGAGTTGCCAGCTGGTCTGTCAGGACCAATTGGTGCGCTAGGTATTCCAATTAGCGCTGAACGCAGTGTGGCAATAGATCCAAAATTTATTCCGCTGGGTGCACCAGTATTTTTATCGACGACGCAACCAAATAGTAGTAAACCACTCAAGCGTTTGATGTTAGCGCAGGATACCGGCGGAGCAATTAAAGGCGGTGTTCGCGCAGATGTGTTTTGGGGTGCAGGTGCAGATGCTGGGGCAAAGGCGGGTGCCATGAAGCAAAGTGGCAAGATTTGGGTATTGTTACCAAAGGGCTTTAAGATTAGCCAATAAAAAAGGGCGACTTTAGGCGCCCTTTTTGAAAAATAAGTTTAAAACTTATTTATTCATTACGTACATTGTAACTTCGAAACCGAAACGCATTTCAGTAGCTGCTGGTGTTGTCCACATAGTAAATTCTCCTTTTTATAAAATTCGTACGCGCCTGTTTAAAACAATTGCATTACGTAGTGTGTACTTTACGTGCGCACCACATTGAATGCATTGAAAAACCCATGAAAAGGCTTTCATGATTTTCATTAGATTATTTCAGGCTTTTAATTCGTTTAAATAACCGCTTAATGCCTTTTCTACCGATGGTGCGCTTTAATCCTACTTTAAAATCATAAAGATAAAATGGCAGTCGATATTGCCATTCAAACTTCCTGCCAGTGAGTGCCAGATAAATTTGCATAAAGCGTTTACGTTCTGCCCAATCAAGCTTGTGGCAAGCGCGTGTTAAATCTGCAATACGCAGATTTAGCGGGGTGGCGTGTGAGTATGTGCGCACACGTGCGGTGTCGATGAGTGAAAATTGTAATTTATTTTCAGGCAAAATATTCACCAAAATATTTCCACCAGAAAAATCTCTAAAGTAAATACCGCGGCTGTGCATTTTGTGGCAGAACTGTGCAAACTGCGGGAATACAATCTCTGGTGTTAATTCAAAAATTGGTGTTTCATCTTTGGCGAACGCTGAAAAAATTTTACCAATATTGCAATCTGCCTTAACGTATTCGCAAATATAAAAATTTTGTTTGAGTGTCTTGTCACCTATTTTTTCAAAATACGCTATAGGCCTTGCTGTTGCTATGCCGCGCCGCATCAGTTCCATCGCGCCGTTCCAGCTACGCTTGGCTTTGCTGGGTTTAAAACGATCTAAAAACGCCTTGTGCGGATACATTTTCACAGGCTGCTTAACTGTGAGCTGCTTGGTAGGATTGCATGGGTCGCTTATTGCCCAAATCGCATTGCGCGCATGGCGCAATGCATCGGCTTTTTGGGGGCTTTGTAGATGGCCTGGCTTTAGCACGGTGGCTAATTGCACCGCATCAGCCTTATCTTTGGCTAAAATCAATCCTTGCCAGTCATTGTCATCAAACTGAAAGTATTGATGATTTTGAACATGTGTGTGGATTGCTAAATTATCCTCTAGACCAAGTTGCTTGGTTTCAATATTAAAGGATTCGTCCCAACACAAATATATGGGTGATTCGGTGATAAATTCAGTATTATGATTTAAATTTTCCCCGCTACGATTCAATATATATGCGGCTTTCAAGGCATCATCTGCGTATATCTTTTTTAAAGATGCAACTTTTCCATTCACCGTCCATGCAATATGCAGCTGTTTGCCATGCTGTTTAAAGTGATGAATTTCTAAGCCTTTGGTGCTGGTGATTGCGCCTGCATAATATGCACCGCTTAGCCATTTTGTGACCGTTTTCATGGCGTTAAAGCTGGGGTGATGTGTGTAGTTATTAGTCGCTCCATCTGCACTTTTGTAATGTGCGATGCGTTCTAGCTCGGGATATTCAGCGTCTTGTAGACCATCGCTAATTAAGCCTTCGCGATGGCAAATGAGTGCTCCCCAATTAGCCTGTTGCAGAGCGCCGGAGGCAGCCAATAAAGTGAAGTAGCGCGTGAGATAATCGGCTTGTTTTTGTGCACCATTCTCAAGAAGACGTTCGATACGATAAATCGCCCAGAATGCCGCACCAGAACTAGTTTCAGGCACATTGAAATCACGGCCTATTTTTTGTAAAAGGCGTGCTTTTTTAACTAAATTATATTTAAATAACTGCGCCCAGCGATATTTAAAAATTCGGTGGTCAAATCGCTCCGGCTCGCTCACGCGCTCGACGAATAGATTGTCCGTATGTACATCTGGTAGCTGATTCTTTGCCTGTAAGGTTTTAAGAATGCTGATGTTGTACACTGGCTCAAAATCTTGAACATTGGGGCCGAGGAGCTTGATTGCATGTGATTTTATTTCAGCATGTGCAATTTCCCATGCGCTTAAAAACCCATCGAAAGTAAAGCCTGACCAGCGTTTGCGGTTGATGGTGTTACCAATTTCGATTTGGCTAATTTGTGCGCCATATTGCTTAATAACCCCTTGTATAAAGGCTTTCCAGCGCTCTTGCTCTACAGCATCCTGCATATTTTTGGCCGCTTCGAAAAGGGGTAAAAGCCGCAGTGTAACTTTAAACTCTTCTGCAATTAGGGCTTGCAGAAAGCGCGCATTAAAACCAGCAATATCGTCATAGCTAAAGTCCAGTTTAACGTTCTTTATACCTAAGTCTTTTAGCTGCTTGATGACATAGGTATCAGTGGCGGGGTTCTCGTTAGAGGCAACACATATACCAAAAAAGTCTTCCGGAACAACATGATTCGGCTTAGGTAAGTGACCGTTCTTGATACGTAATTTGCCGCGCAATATGTAGCTTAAGCCATCTCGAATTACTTGGCTTGTGAGCATGGAAGGTTGCTTTGAAGGCATTATGGTAATCGGTAGCGTTGCTCTTGATATAACAATGCGGGCAAGAGCGAATTTGCCAGCGCACGCTGCTCGATTGCTTTTGCATCCGCAGGTGCCGGTGCTTCGTCAAGATGTTTGTTTTTGGCATCATACACGCCATGTGCCGGTTCTTTGTCTTCACGTAATACAACAACACGGTTGGCATCTTTGGTTTGTTCCATCCACGCAAAGTTGTAGTTATATTGCATCATCGCGCGCCCCAGAGTATCAGGTGATTCGCTTGAAATATCTCGCCCCGTCATCGGGGTTTGTGCATTAATTCCCATCAAAGATAAAGCCGTTACAGGTAAGTCAATTTGGCTAGTAATGCTTTTAATGCGTTGCGGCTCAAGATCCGCGCCAAGTATTAATGCCGGAATATGAAAGTGCTCAATAGGCACCAGAGTGTCGCCACGTACGCGAATGTCATGGTCAGCCACGATAATAAAAATCGTATCTTTCCAATATTCGCTTTTTTGAGCACGCTCAATAAACTTGCCAATTGCGTAATCAGCATATTTCACCGCATTGTTATCGGTAGCTTTTGGTTGTTCATAGAGTTCAATTCTGCCGTCAGGGAACTCGAAAGGCGCGTGGTTGCTTGAGCTAAAGGCTAATGTAAAAAACGGCTTGCCACTGGCGTGATGTTTCAAAAGTTGCTCATGTGTTTTATTCAGCAAATCTTCGTCCGATGCGCCCCAGCTACCAACAAACACGGGATTTTTATAATCTTTTTGGCCGAATACCTGTTGAAAACCATTACCCATAAAAAAACTTTTCATATTGTCGAAATGCGTTTCGCCACCATAAATAAACTCGGTGTTATAGCCTTGTTTTGCAAGCAAAGAGGCAAGCGTAAAAAAGTTTTTTTGACTGAGTGATAGTTTGACAGTACTATCCGCAGGCGTTGGTTGAAAACCTGTCACAACTGCTTCAATACCACGTACAGAGCGTGTGCCTGTCGCATACATTTGTTCAAACCAAATACCCTGATCTTTTAATTTTTCTAAATTTGGCGTTACCGGCACACCGCCTAATGACTCTACAAAGGTCGCACCCAAACTTTCTTGCAGAAGTATCACTAAGTTAAGAGGTTTTTCGCGTTTATGGCTTGGATTCAAAATTTTGAGTGTAGGAATTTCGGCTTCTTTTGCACCTGTGAGTTTGAATATTTCAGCCCTATCCATTTTGCCGTAAATTTGGCTGGATTTACTCTCGTGTTGCAGGCTATAGACGGCATAAATGACTGAGTAGCCAGAATTTAGAATGAGACTGTTTACCATGCTGTCTTGCGTAATGGCAAATAGTGCTGGGTTGGCAGGTCGATGACCAAGTGAGGAGCGAATACCTAATGCAGCGACTAAGAAAATGAGCGGCCAAGTAAGCCACAATTTTTTGTTAGACCAGCTTGGCTTCGTCGCCAGCCAAGGATGCATAAATTTTCTCATTAGCCAGGCAGCGACAAAAACCATGGAAAATGTTGCAAAAATGTGTATTTTAAAACCGCCTATCAGCATGCTGACAACTTCGTTGGGATATTTTAAATACTCAACAAAAATGCGGTTTGGACGCACATCATATTCAGCAATAAAACCAGGCGTAGCAGCTTCTAAAAATAAGAGTAGTGCAATGGCTGCAATCACCCAAATATAGGTGAAAATTCGCCAGTAGTTAAAAAACTGCTTAGTTGCCAAAATCGGTGCGAGCAAAAGCGGGATAAGCGAAATTAGAAATAACTCAATAATATCGACGCGGATTCCTTGCACTAGGATTTCGGCTAATTTTCCCGTCGTGGTGACACGATCAAATTTCCACAATACCAGGCCGAGGCGAGAGAGCGATAGCAGAATTAAGCCTAACAAAAGCATGGCGACTAACGGAGCATAAGGCCCTATTTTATTGGCAAGTCGCCAAATAAGTTGTTGAAATTTATTGCAAGCTAACGAAAAGCGCATGTTGTACCAGAAATCAATTTAGAAACGTAATTATAGCGGTAAAGACTAAATAGTTACCCATGCCAAAAAGCTTTTGAGGAATTCTGGTTGGCGTAGGCAAAGATAAATAGCAACCACTGCGCTGAGTAACGCAGTGATTAAAAAAAGCTGCGGGATAGTGAATCCGATACTCATAATCCAAAGTGAAAATCCAGCGGAAACCACCATAAAAAACGCGTTCATGATGTTGTTTGCGGCTATCACGCGCGATTGAAAACCATCTTGAGCATTGGTTTGTAAGTAGGCATAAAGTGGCACAATGTAAAAGCCGCCGAAATATACCAATAAGCGCAATTCGGCGAGCAAATGCCAATCGGAGAAATGATTTAAGAAAATGGCGTAAATTTGAGTTAATATGCGATGCGCCGGAAGCTGCATGGATACTTGTGCCTGAGGCATATAAATCAATGCCGAATAGTGTTAAACCTACTGCGCCAAACATCACCAAACCAAGCTCTACTTTGTGATTTGAGAGCTTTTCACACAGCAATGAACCGATGCCAATGCCGAACAGAGAAAACGGACAGTAGCAAAATAAACACGCTTTCGTCGCCATGCAGCACGTTTTTGGCAAAGTTAGGAAATTGCGCCAGTAACGTTGCGCCATAAAACCAGAACCACGAGATGCCGATAATAGCGAGCCAGATGACTTTGCTGACCCCAAATAAGTTTTAGATTGCGATACGTTTCGGTGATGGGGTTCCAGTTAACTTCTAAATTTGGCGCGCCTGCAGGCGAGTTAGGCACGCCGCGGCTCGACCAATAGCCGAGTACCGCAAGACCAACTACTACTATACTTGTAATGGTGGCATGACCCTCTTTCATGGCGAGCCATGCGCCCAGCACTTGGCCAAGTAATATTGCCACAAAACTACCCATTTCCAGCATGCCGTTGCCGCCTATGAGCTCGTGTTCTTTTAAGTGTTGCGGTAAATAGGCATATTTCACCGGGCCAAATAGCGTGGAGTGCATGCCCATCATAAAGAGTGCGGTAGAGAGTAGCCAAATGTTATGCAGATAAAACCCTGCGCTGGCAAATAACATAATGCAAACTTCAAACACTTTTACCAGACGTATGATTTGGGATTTTTCGTACTTGTCAGCGATTTGTCCGGCCGTAGCAGAGAACAGAAAGAATGGGAGGATAAATAAACCCGGCAATAGAGTGGCAAGTTTGGCGCCACTCATGCTGCTCAGGTTACTTGTATGAAAAGCCACCAGAGTAATGAGCGCAGTTTTAAAAACGTTATCGTTAAATGCCCCTAAAAATTGTGTAAAAAAGAAAGGCCTAAAACGCTTTTCTCGCATCAATTGAAATTGGTTGCTCATTGGAGTTTTTGGCAAGCGCTATGCCGCTTCTGCCATTTTTTTCAAGGTCACGTAGTCAGTTTTTCCTGTGCCTAGGATGGGTAATTCTTCGACCAATATTATTTTTCTTGCAACGGCGATTTCAGGCAACTTAAGATTTTTCCCCACAAGTTGCAGGTCTTCGCGTTTGAGTTTTTTGTCGGTGGTGAATAGGATGATTGATTCACCACGCTGCGGGCAAGGTTGTGTGCTGGCAGCATGCTGACATTCAGGGGCGGCAGTGTTGGCGATTTGCTCGACGACTTCAAGCGAGACCATTTCGCCTGCTATTTTGGCAAAGCGTTTTACGCGTCCTTTGATGTGAACAAAGCCCTGTGTATCAATATCAACAATATCTCCCGTGTTATACCAGCCCTCCGGCGGAGGTTTTAGTACGCCAGGCTCATCGAACATGTAATAACCCATCATGACATTTTCGCCTTTTACATGTAGCAAGCCTCCGCCTTCGATGCCAGGTACGGGCTCGAGCTTGTGCTTCATTCCGGGTAAAAGCTGACCTACACTGCCATTTAAGTTCGCCATTGGTGTGTTGACAGAGATGCCTGGGGCGCACTCAGTCGCACCGTAAGCCTCTAATATCCGGATGCCGAATTTTTCTGCATAGGTTTTACGCACTTCATCGTTTAGCTTTTCAGCACCAGCCAGCACAATTCTAAGTTTGTAAAAATCGTAAGGATGGGCGAATTTCGCGTAATTGCTTAGGAAGGTGCTCGTAGCAAAAAATATTGTACAGCCCCGGTCATAAATAATTTCAGGGATAACTTTGTATTGCAGTGGTGATGGGAATATATGAATTTTAATTCCGTTAAAAATGGGCAACAATGAACCCAGAAATCCGAATGCATGGAAAATTGGCAGTACCATCATAAATTTATCAGTGGGGTTCAGGTCGAGTATTGCCATAATTTGCGAGGCATTAGCCAAAATACTCTTATGTGAGTGCACTACCCCTTTGGGTTTGCCCTCAGAGCCAGATGTAAACAGCACTACGGCAGGCTGTTCTGGCGTGCTGGTTTCCATTGCTAAGCGAGGGTAATGTAGCGCATAACCCATTAGCCACGCGCGGTCCAACACTCCGAATTGCGCACGCAGGTCTTCTAGATATACCACATTCAGGCCTTGTAGATGCAACACATCTTCTTCTAATTTGGCGGCTTCAATAAATTTGTGTGAGGTAATAATGGTCTTGATATTTGCCGCGGTACAAGCATTTTGCATGCCTGCCGTACCTGCCGTGTAATTGAGCATTGCAGGCACGCGGTTGAATGCAGTCATTCCCAAAATTAGCGCTAGAGTGTTGGTGATGTTGGGCATAAGTACGCCGATAGTTTCTTTTGGCGCGCTTACCTTGCTGGCTATTCGGCCGAGTGCAAGGCTCTTTTTTAAGAGATCCTGATAGGACTCTTCAACTTCATTCATGTCTTCAATGAGTTTGTAACTTCCACCAAATTTTTCAAATGCATCCAAAAATGCTTCAAATAAAGTGCGGCTCTTTTGTGCCTGAAACAGCATATCTTGCATCACGCTACGCATTCCCTCGCCAGCAATTCGACGTTTTTGTTTAGCGCTTAAATGACTTACATTCTGCGCAGGTTTGGGCATGGGAATGTGCGTGATAGGCAATACGGTGAGCGTGACTTTGGGCAATATTTTTCTTGGGAACTCACTGGATAAGCGTCCAAAGTACGATTCGGCAGCACCATCCACGCGCACGGGCAAAATTTGCACGCCTGTTTTTGCAGCGACAAAGCCTGGACCGTCGTACACTTTCATTAAACTGCCTGTTAGCGTGATGCGACCTTCAGGAAAAATAACCACATTTTCGCCAGCTTCCAAAAGACGAATCACTTTTTTCATAGCATAAGGGCTTGTAGGATCAACGCCGAGGTGAGGCGTTAAACGCAGGAACTGACGGAACCAAAAATTCTTTAAAACGTTGGTGTGTGCTACAAAAGTGGCTCTTTTAGGGATGAAGAGTCCAAGTAATAAGCCATCTAGAAATGATTCGTGATTTGCAACAATGAGCAGCCCGTTCTGAGACGGTATGTTTTCCAGCCCATTAATTTTGACTCGAAAAAGCAGCTTGCAGATAAATTTGATGAATAATGCAACTATTCTCATTTTAACCCCCTATATCTCTTCTCGAATATAATTTAGCACTGTTTGAATGTTTTCAGTAATTGCATCTTTATTGATCCAAAAAAACACTTCTTTGCCAATTTTTTCGCTTTGTAATGCACCGCTATGGTGTAACACTTTAAGGTGATGCGTTACCGCAGTACGTCCCAGTTTTGAGCTGGCGACTATCTGCATGATATTTAGTCGCTCATTTTTATCAAAGCTTAACAGAATCCGTTGCCGTTGTTCATCCCCTAAGGCAATAAACAAGTCAGATATGTTTTTCCACGCGTACGGAATATCAACAATAGTTTTCATAACTATATAATTAGTTATTTAGATATGTTTGTCAATAGGCGGCACAAAATAATTTGCGGCATTTAATTGGACGTAAAAAAACGGCTCGCGTACGAGCCTTTTTCAATTGGTTCTTAAATTACAAGCTCTGAGTTCCTGGTATCCAAGTTGTACCTGCAAGCGGCACTTGTGCCATTGCGGCAGCTTCCATTGTGAGTGCAACTAAATCTTCTGGTTCTAGATTATGCAGGTGTGATTTACCACAAGCGCGTGCAATCACTTGTGCTTCCATGGTCAGCACAGAAAGGTAGTTGGCAAGGCGATGGCCCGCTTTCACGGGGTCTAATCTCTTCATGAGTTCAGGGTCTTGCGTTGTGATGCCAGCTGGGTCAAGACCTTCATGCCAATCGTCATATGCGCCTGCAGTAGTACCAAGTGCATTATATTCAGCCTCTAAATGCGGGTCGTTGTCACCTAGTGCAATCAAGGCGGCCGTGCCAATGGCCACAGCGTCTGCGCCTAATGCTAAGGCTTTTGCAACATCTGCGCCTGTGCGTATGCCGCCAGAAACAATGAGTTGCACACTGTCTTTGCCATTTCGATAAACGCCTAAATCTTGTAGCGCTTTTACGGCTGGACGAATCGCTGCTAGTATAGGAATGCCTACATGCTCAATAAACACTTCTTGCGTGGCGGCAGTACCACCCTGCATGCCATCGAGGACTACAACATCCGCTCCTGCTTTTACAGCAAGTGCAACATCAAAATAAGGACGTGTTGCACCAATTTTAACGTAAATAGGTTTCTCCCAATCAGTGATTTCACGTAACTCAGCGATTTTAATTTCCAAGTCGTCAGGCCCAGTCCAATCTGGGTGGCGACAAGCTGAGCGTTGGTCTATACCCTCAGGTAAGCAACGCATTTTTGCAACGCGCGCACTAATTTTTTGACCTAATAACATGCCACCACCACCTGGCTTTGCACCTTGTCCAATGACGACTTCAATCGCATCGGCTTTACGCAAATCATCAGGGTTCATGCCGTAACGTGAAGGTAAGTATTGGTAAACCAGTGTTTTGGATTGTCCGCGCTCTTCAGGCGTCATGCCACCATCACCTGTGGTAGTACTTGTGCCTACTGCGCCTGCACCTCGCCCCAAAGCTTCTTTAGCTGGGCCGGAGAGTGCGCCAAAGCTCATACCAGCAATAGTGACAGGGGTTTTTAGGTGAATAGGTTTTTTTGCAAAGCGTGTGCCTAATACCACATCTGTGCCGCATTTTTCACGGTAACCCTCAAGTGGGTAGCGGCTAACGGATGCGCCTAAAAATAGCAAGTCATCAAAATGAGGCAGTTTGCGTTTAGCTCCCCCACCACGAATATCATAGATGCCAGAAGCAGCAGCTCGGCGAATTTCAGATATTGTGTAGGGGTCAAACGTTGCCGAAAATCGTGGTGTCGTGTGTGGGATATGTGAGGTATCAGCCATAATGCGTTCCTTTAGTATGCGCCAGCGTTATCAACGTGGAAGTTATAGAGTGTACGGGCAGAGCCATAGAGCTTAAAGCTGTTAGGATCAACATTCGCATAACCAGATTTTATGAGCAAGTCCGTGAGTATTTTGCGTGCTTCATCGTCCATCGGTTTTTCTTCACAGTCCGCCCCTAGGCTTTTTACACTACCACGCACAAAAATACGTGCTTCGTAGAGTGAGTCGCCCAGCGCTTCGCCCGCATCACCTAGAATGACTAGATTACCGGCTTGCGCCATAAAAGCAGAAAAGCTGCCTACAGAACCTCCAACAACGATATCTGCGCCTTTTAACGAGATACCGCAACGCAAACCTGCGTCACCTTCAATCACCAGTAAACCACCTTGTGAAGTGGCGCCAGCTGCATTGGAAGCAAAGCCCTTAACGTGCACTTTGCCAGACATCATATTTTCTGCCACACCAGTGCCTGCGCTACCTGTAATGGTGACGTTGGCGATTTGATTCATGCCGGCAGCGTAATAACCTGCATGCCCGTCAATCGTGACATCTACATTAGCTTTTAAACCAACGGCAATATTATGTGCACCATTTGGGTTGTTAATGACAACTTGCTTTCCAGCAAGTAAATTAGCATCCCCATGCAAAAATTGGTTAACTTCGCGTAAAGGCGTGCTATCTAGATTAAACGCTATACTTTCCATACGTACATTTCCTTAGGGCTAGGTTCAAATACATGCGCATTTTTTATATCAGGCAAATGTGCAAGTGAACGAAATTCTGAAGCTATGGCTACATAGTCATCATGCTCGGCTACTACCGCAGGTTTACAGGCGAAAGGATCACGCACCAAGGCCAGTTCGTTCTTAGTACCCATGAGCAGTGTGTAGAAACCATCGAGTTCTTCAAAACCATGTTCCAGAGCAGTTTTAAGGTCGTCTCCTTCACGCATACGCCATTCTAAAAAACGGCACGCCGCCTCAGTATCGTTATCAGTTTCGAAACTAATTCCCTCTTTTTCCAGTTTGCGACGTAGACTAAATGCGTTTGAAAGTGAGCCGTTATGTACTAAGCACCAGTCCTCGCCCGCAGTAAAAGGGTGCGCATGCGCGGGCGTAATGGCAGATTCGGTTGCCATGCGCGTGTGACCAACCAAATGAGTACCACTTACATTTGGCAAGTTGTAGCGTGCCGCCACATCTGCTGGCAAACCAGTATCTTTATACACATCAATTGAATGCCCTACCGAAAGTAGATGCACATTGGGGTAACTTTGCTTGAGCCAGCTACGGATATCATTTGCAGCTACTTCTGTGGTCAGAATGGCATGGTTGCCTTGTGAATAAAGTTGCGCATTTTTACCAAATTTAATAGTATGCTCTTGACTAAGCGCATCCCAGTTATAGGTCATGCTAGGGGCATATAAATTGAATTTCAGTGTATTACTTGCTACGGGACTAGTAAATACAGCCATACCAGCCGAGTCTGGTCCACGCTCGGTCATGCCAATGAGCATCGGCATCATAAATTCGCCGATATTGGCGCGCATTTTTTCGTTTTTAACGAGTAAGCCTACAATTCCACACATCTTATTTCCTTTGCTTTAAATTTCTAGTAACTATTAGAAGAACTCCACGTAGCGTTTTACTTCCCAGTCAGAGACATGGCGCGAGTAATCTACCCATTCCATGCGTTTCAGTTCGATAAATTCTTTTGAGAGCTTTTCGCCTAACGCCTCGCAAATCACTTTGTCTTTCTCTAATGCAGCAATGGCTTCAGCTAAGTTTTGCGGCAAGATACCAATACCTTGTTCGGCAATTTCTTCAAGTGAGTAGTCATATAGATTTTCGCTACGTGGTTTACCAGGATTGAGTTCGCGTTTCACGCCATCCATGCCTGCTGCAATGACGGCGGCTGTAGCCAAGTAAGGATTGCAGCTACCATCGGGCAAGACGCAGTTCAAGCGACCATAAGGAATACGCACTAAGGTTGAGCGGTTGTTGTCACCATAGGCGATATAGGCAGGTGCCCAAGTTGCACCCGAAAGTGAACGGCCAACAACCAAGCGCTTATATGAGTTCACAGAAGGCGCGCAAATGGCTGCAAGTGCTGGTGCATGCTCCAGAATACCTGCCAAAAAGTGATAGGCAATTTTTGATAAGCCCAAGACCATTTTTATCGGATTCATCCATAAATATATTGCTATTTTTGCCATCACCAATCGACATATGCATGTGCATGCCGTTACCAGGACGGTTACTGAACGGCTTAGGCATAAATGAGCAAATCATACCCATTTGGTTGGCAATTTCACTTGCCCCCATTTTGAGCAATATATAGTTATCTGCGCTCTTTAATGCCTCGGCATAGGTGTAATTGACTTCAAATTGACCGTTTGCATCTTCGTGATCAATTTGGTAGACATCCATATCTACAGCTAATAGAGATTCGGTAAGTTTTTCTAAAAATGCAGATTGACGAGTAATGCCTTTATAGTCGTAACAAGGCTTTTGCAATAAATCGCTTTCATCAAATGGGTGAACTGCACCAAACGCATCTTTTTTTAGTAGTGAAAATTCAGGCTCTAAGCCGGTGTAAAACGTCCAGCCTTTTTGGCTCATGCTAGCTAGCTGCTTTTTCAGCACTACGCGGGCATCGTATTCATAGGGCTTACCGTTTACGTGACCATCACACACCAAGCGCGCATAACCCGGCTGCCATGGGATTAAGCTCAATGTCGATAACTCGCCAACGGCCATATAATCTGGCCCGTTGGGGGCGATCCCTGTTCCCCAAATCGCACCGCCTGCAAAACCGGCGCCTGCAGTCAGAACATCTTCAAGATGTGCAGCCGGCACAGATTTCACTTTAGCAGCACCGTGAATATCCACAAACTGCGCAAGCACATACTTTATTTCATTGTCTTTGAGAAACTTTTTTGCTTCATCTAACGATTTCATTGAGTATTCTCCTGTAAGCCTAAAAATTAAACCAATCCAAATTCAAATGAGCCAACTTCATTTGCAATCATGCTCAAAGTTTCGAGCATGTAATGATGATATGTGCCATCGCACCATAGTCGTATAATGGTTTTGCCATCTAGCTGCTGCTGTAGCAAGGTTGCAGAGATGCCAGCAACTTGAGTCATATAGAGCGCGTGAGGATGTGTGTCTTGGCAAACATCCAACATGCATATTTCTGCAAGTAAATCTGCCACAGGCTCGCCTGCTAAGATAAATGAGGCATCGGCGCGCGCTACTGTGTAAAGTCCTGCAATACGGTTTTTACTGTTAGCTTCTAGTGAAGCAGTGATTTCGCTATGTTTTTGATC
Organism: uncultured beta proteobacterium; assembly: GCA_963752495.1. Lineage (GTDB taxonomy): Bacteria > Pseudomonadota > Gammaproteobacteria > Burkholderiales > Methylophilaceae > CAVVYJ01. The sequence goes on along the minus strand of CAVVYJ010000003.1, from coordinate 284,008 downwards.
TTCAATTAAAAATTCACTATTTCCTAAACGTAAAATTAAGCAAGAATCTTTATTAATTGTCCAAGTGTTGGCAATGGTCGGCAACGAAATGCCTTGTGATGACAACCAAGCAGAAGCTTCACGACCCTTGATACCGAATCTTGGCAAGCTACTAACATCGGTAATAAAAATTTTAGCCATGCTTTTGGGTCTTCGCTAAAAAAGGCGTTGAGACAACGGTGGCTTTGACTAATGTGCCCTTGTCGGTGCGTATCTGGAATACTTCACCAAGACCGGTTTTATTTGGCGTCACATAAGCTAAACCGATGACGCGCTCACAGCTTGGGCTATAAGCAATGCTGGTGACGCGACCTATGATTTCGTTGTTTTCAATAACCAAGTTGCAATCCAAAGGCATGTCTGTGGTGTTTGCATTCAGCACGAATGGCACTAATTTTTTCTTAACGGGTTTGTTCTGAATTATTTGCAGACTACGCTGACCGATGAAAAACGGTTTGCTCATTTTGATGGCAAATTCAGCGCCCGCTTCATAAGGGTGAGTTAACCCATCCGTATCGTGCCCAGTGATGAGATGCCCCATTTCTAACCTGAGTAGCCGTTGGGCTTCTGTGCCAAATGCGCGCAAACCATGGTCTGCACCAACTTCCAAAAGCTTACTCCAAAGGCTTAGGGTAAACGCTGAAGCAATATGCAGTTCATAAGCTAGCTCGCTCACAAAACCAACCCGCATGATTCTGACGGCTTGATTAGCGACAGTAATTTCAGCAATAGAACCCAAAGGGAATGCAGACTCTGTAAGGTCGGCAGAGGTGAGTTTGCTTAAAATTTCTTTTGCAAATGGCCCTGCTAGGTTAATTGCTCCAAAAGAACCTGTGACGTTGACTAGGCCAATATCAAGCTGCCAAATCTGTTGCCAGCGTTGCATCTCACGATAAATTACAGCTGCGTTAGCAGTGCTGGCTGTGACATAAAATAAGTCATCCGCTAATCTGCCTGCAACACCGTCGTCTATGATTACTCCAGACTCATCAACAGCTAATACATAGCGCGTTTTACCTGATGGCATACTTGCAAAACTGCCAGTGTAAAATCGCTCTAAAAACAGTGCAGCATCCGCACCGTAAACTTCAACCTTACCAAGTGTTCCTGCATCAATTATCCCGGCAGATCTTCTTACAGCTAGTACTTCTTGATGGACGCAGGCTAATTTATCCAAACCTTGTTGCTTGTAATAGGCGGGTCGTAACCATGAGCCCACTTGCACAAATTCTGCCTGTGCCTCCGTGTGCCATGTGTGCAAAGATGTACGCCTGTGTGGATGAAAGCTACGTCCTGCCAAATGCCCAATCGGGGTTGGATGGTAAAACGGACGTGCAGTTGTACTGCCGATTTTTTCTACAGGAAGATTACGTATTTTTGCCAAAATGCGAATGGCAATCATATTGGAGTGCTTGCCTTGACTTGGCCCCATGCCAACAGTTGTAAAGCGCTTCATGAGCTCAATGTTGTCAAAGCCTTCTTGCGCGGCATTGATAAAGTCTTTAAGTTGAATATCCTCATCAAAGTCTATAAAGTTTTTCGATTTGGGGTGAGCCACAATTGGGTAATCGTGGCTTGGAGATGCGCCAGAGTGAGCAATTACATTAATGGTCTCAGCCGATTTTCCAAGATAACCTATAACCTCATTAGCGGCACGTTGCCCGTCTGCAATACGCTGCTCAAGTTCAAATACTCCATTCACTTTGCCCGCCGCAAATACGCCTTTGGGTAACTGTTGCGGCGAAAATTGGTGGATTTGATAATCATAGCCCATTCGCGTGCCTGCTTGGTAAAGTAGCGCGCCTGCAGGCGACCAGCCAGCGCTCATGGCAATACCGTCGCACAAGATGCTTTTTAGCTGCGTAGTATCAGGGGCATGATTGGTTTCGTCATAAGGGCATATGATGGCGGCTTGCACACCCATTTTTCCAGAGGTGGGAACGGCTTCATAAACGCAGTAGCTTTTGTATATTGTCACGCCATGGCTTGCCAATGTTTCAGCCAAAGGCTCAATTGGATTTTTGCGTAAATCTACTAGCGTATGGACTTTCACTCCTTGCGCGAGCAAATCCATAGCAACACGATAGCCGTAATGATTAGCCGTAAAAACAAGACCATTATTAAAAGGCTTAACGCTGTAGTGCATGACAAGTCGCTGAGCAGCTGAACCCAGCATAATGCCTGGCAAATCGTTATTACGGAATACGGTAGGTTGCTCAAATACGCCACTGGAAACGATGACCGCTTTAGCGCGCATTTTTATTAAACCATCTTTGCTCACGATGGGAATTAAATGGTCAGTGTAATAAGCTGCGGCATACGCTGAGGTAATCATGCGTATGTGCTGGTGCGAACTAACTTTTTTCACCAGTGCTTCTAGATCTCGTTGTGAATTTTCGGCACCTGCAAAATCGTAACTCAGGCTACCACCCGCCTGCTGGTTTTCATCCACAATCACAACAGCTAGGCCAGCTTCTGCAGCTTGCAGTGCCGCAGACAAGCCAGAAGCGCCAGCACCAACGATGAGCAGATCACAATGCTGATTTAGTTTGCGCTGTGTGCTACGTGGAAAGTTGAAATTTACTTCACCCAATCCAGCAGACTTGCGAATGATATTTTCCCAAAATGGAAAAAGTTTGCGTGGTTTGTAAAATGCTTTGTAGTAAAAGCCGACAGGTAGTAGAGGTGAAATCCAATCCAGCCAACGTTTTTTATCCCCTTTAACATCGCCTCCAGTGTTCACGGAATGTAATTGCAGGCCTTCTCTGATGGGCGTCACATCTGCGCGAATATTGGTATCTAGACCATCAGTCACCATAATATTTACGTCATGATTGGCAAGACTAAGTATGCCGCGGGGTCTATGGTACTTAAAGCTACGGCCTAGTACCTGTTCGCCAGCTGCCCATAACGCGCTAGTGATTGTGTCGCCTTCATAGCCTGAATAGAGTTTGCCTTCAAATGAAAATTGAATTGTTTTATTGCGGCTGATCCATTCGCCTTGTCTTGGTGGTAAGCGCTTACTCATGGCTTACCTCATGTATCATAAGGTTTGGCAGATATGTTCTTAACACCTCATCTGTGCCCGTATTGCGTTCAGCAATAAACCATGTGCCGCTCGGGCTGTGATACCACCACTCTTTTTTGACACTAGGTGCACCATTGCGATAATGCACATAAGCAGCCCATTCTGCATCTGAACAAGATGCTGGATCAGGCATCGCGCGGTATTCACCGCCGAATTGAAATTCGGCAATTGGGCGGGTTCCGTTAACTGGGCAAGTGAGTAATTTCATATTAGTGGCCGACTGAATGCAACGGCGCCCTTTCTCACCGGTTAATTCATATTCTTCAAAACGGGATAAGCGGAATGCAGTGAATCAACTCTGGAGCCATATCTTTGGCAATTGTTTCAGCCATGGTCTTTCCGCTAATCGGCGTGGCTTTAAAGCCCCAGGTGCCCCAGCCTGCATCCAGATAAAAACCTTCAATCGGGGTTTTACCCATAATCGGCGCAAAATCTGGCGTCATATCGGCCATGCCAGCCCATTGGCGTACAACTTTAACATTGGCCAAAAAGGGGAACATATCCAAAATATGCGAACTCAGACCTTCTACAAAATCCAGCGTAGAGCGAGTGGAATGAAGCTCGTAGGGGTCCAATGACGCACCCATTACCAGTTCGCCACGAGAAGACTGGCTCACATAAACATGCAAGCTGCCAGATACCAGAATTGAATTCAGCCAAGGCTTCATTGGCTCAGTCACACAAGCTTGTAATGGATGGATAACAATTGGCGTTTGGAGTTTCACCATCTCAGTGATGCGCGGTGTGAAACCGGCGACAGCAGACAACACTTGTTGGTGGCGATAAAACCTCGGCTGGTGTTCACGCCGACTACTTTTCCATGCTCAGTTTTAATATCGGTAACTTCTGTACTTTGAAAAATATCTACACCACGCAGATAAGCGCCACGCGCATACCCCCAAGCCACAGCATCATGGCGTGCTATTGAGCCGGGCGCGTGATATAGCGCACCTAAAATAGGAGCATGACCACTACATGAGATATCCATTTGTGGGCAAGCCTTGAGAATTTCGTCTGGACCAACCACATAACTTTCTACGCCTGCATGCTTGTTGACTTCGGCACGCCAACGCATGGTACGCATCGCAGATTCGGTATGTGCCAGCGTAAAATGACCGCGAGTTGAATAAAATAGATTAAGGTCTAAATCTTCACTCAACTCTTGGAAAATATTCACGCTGGCATCGTAAAATTTAACCCCTTCTGGAGTTAAGTAATTCGAGCGCACGATAGTTGTGTTGCGGCCGGTATTCCCGCCGCCCAAATAGCCACGTTCCAGCACTGCAACGTTCGTAATACCATGGTCTTTAGCTAGATAATATGCGGCTGCCAAACCATGTCCACCACCACCGATAATGACGACATCATAGGATTTTTTTGGCGCATCTGGCTGCGTAAAAAAGGCAGGGTCAGGATGTTTTTTGCTAAAGGCGTATTTTAATAAACGCAGCGGCATTTGTTTATCTATGTGAATTATTAGTTCATATAGTGAACTTTTTAGCTGCTAAAGTCAATAGCTATATTTAACTTTTTATAGTTATATGAAACAATTGCACTATGACTGATGAAAAAATTGATAACACCCAACATGTAAATGCTTATCTAGGTAGCACCATACGCCAGCTCAGAAGTCGGCATGGACTAACTATCGCTGATGTTGCTGATCGCGCGGGCATCAGCAGGGGTATGTTGAGCAAAATTGAAAACGCGCAGACAGCAACAAGTCTGGATACATTAGTACAAATTGCGAATGCGTTAGGTGTGACCTTGTCGCACTTGTTTGGAAGTTTTGGCAAACCTCGAGGTGGCGCACAACTTGTTAAAAGTGGTGAAGGGATGGAGGTGGTTAGGCGTGGTACGCGAAACGGACATACCTATCATCTTTTGGCATACGATCAAGGTCCTAAAAAAACATTTGAGCCATTTTTAATTTCGCTTAGAAGATCCTGGAGAAGAGTTTTCTGCTTTCGAACATGCAGGTACAGAATTTATTTATATGCTTGAAGGTAAATTGGAATATCGCGTGGGAGAAGATGTGTACCTGTTAGAGTCGGGGGACTCACTCACTTTTAGAGGGGAAATTCCACATCGACCGGAAAAAATGCTGCAAATGCCGATACGTTTTTTGGCAATTATTCACTACGACCAACAAGTTGAAGAATAAATATGACCACAGAAATTAAAATAGAAAATGCTAATAGTGCTGATATTCCAGCGCTAGTACTTTTGTTAGATGAATTGTTTAGTCTTGAACAAGACTTTCAACCCAATCAAGCATTTCAAACTGTCGGCCTAGAGTTGATACTGAATTCTGCAAAAACTGCAGTTATAAAAGTGGCTAAAACCATGGAAGGCCGTGTCATTGGTATGGTCAGCGGCCAGTTAGTTATTTCCACATCTCAAGGCAGTTCATCTGTTTGGGTTGAGGATATGATTGTCAGTCAGCAATATCGTGCCAAAGGTGTTGGCAAAACTTGTTAGAGTCGCTACTAGAATGGGCCAAACAACATGGCGCCACTAGGGCGCAGTTATTGGTCGACTTAGATAATACTATCCGCTATTGGATATTATAATCATCTTGGCTGGCAAACCAGTCGCATGGGCATGCGTAGAATGTTACTTTGAAGTTTAATAAAAAAAGCGGACATCAAGATGTCCGCTTTTTTGTTACTTACTAACTCATTAAGAGTGATAAGCGCGTTCACCATGCTCGGTAGTATCTAAGCCTTCACGCTCAGATTCTTCACTTACACGGATACCGATCAACAGGTCTACAATTTTAAGTGCGATGTAAGACACCACACCTGAAACCACAACTGCAGTACCAACTGCCCATACTTGAGCTGTCATTTGTGCAGCAAAGTCGTAAGCTGCTACGCCATTAGCTACATAATCTACTACACCTGCACCACCTAATGCTGGGTTTACAAACACACCAGTAGCGAGTGCACCGAAAATACCACCAACCGCATGCACACCAAATACATCTAGCGCATCATCATAACCAAGCATGTATTTCACTTTGGTCACAAAGAAGAAGCACATTGGTGATACCAGCAAGCCGATAACAATTGCGCCTACTGGGCCAACAAATCCGCAAGCTGGTGTAATTGCAACTAAGCCGGCAACCGCACCAGAAGCTGCACCCAACATAGATGGTTTTGATTTAGTGAACCACTCAATATACATCCAAGAGATTGTCGCAGCACAAGTTGCAACCATTGTGTTAAAGAAAGCTAATGCAGCATAGCCATTTGCTTCTAGGTTAGAACCGGCATTGAAACCAAACCAACCCACCCATAGTAAAGCAGCACCAACCATGGTTAAAGTTAAGCTATGAGGTGTCAAAGCTTCTTTTCCGTAACCAATACGTTTACCAAGTACGATACAAGCTACAAGGCCAGCAATACCAGCGTTAATATGCACTACTGTACCACCAGCAAAGTCCAATGCACCTTTAGCCCATAACCAACCAGCATTAGCAACCACTGTGTTAAGTGATTCTGCGGTTGTAATTGCATCTGGACCATCCCAGTACCAAACCATGTGTGCCATTGGCAAGTAAGCAAATGTGAACCAAAGCACCATAAAGGCTAATACTGCAGAAAACTTCATACGCTCAGCAAATGCACCACAGATCAATGCTGGTGTAATTGCAGCAAAAGTCAGTTGGAATGCTGCAAATACTAGCTCTGGAATGTAGACACCTTTACTGAATGTTGCACCAATAGACTCTGGAGTAACTCCCGCCATAAATGCCTTGCCTAAGCCACCAAAGAAGGGGTTTCCACCGGTGAATGCTACGCTATAGCCATATACAACCCACAAAACACCGAGCAGTGAAAAAATGGCAAATGTTTGCATTAATACAGAAAGCATATTTTTTTGGCGAACCATACCACCATAAAATAAACCTAATCCTGGTATTGCCATCATAGTAACGAGCGCTGTGGATACTAACATCCAAGCTGTGTCGCCTTTGTTAGGAACAGGCGCTGGTGCGGCTGCTGCCTCAGCAGGTGCTGCTTCTGCCGGAGCCGCCTCTGCAGGCGCTGCTTCTGCTGGTGCCGCTTCTGGGGTAGCCACTGCTGCATCAACTGCTTGTGCTGTATCTGCTACTGCTTCTGCAGTTGCTGTCGCAGCGTCCTCAGCATAACTCATGCTGCTTGTCGCAATTGCACCCATGCCGATTAAGGCAGTGAGTGATAATATAGATAATAATTTCTTCATGTCATTGCCCCTTATAATGCGTCTGGGCCAGTTTCACCGGTACGAATCCGATAAACTTGCTCTAAGTTAAACACAAAAATCTTGCCGTCACCAATTTTGCCAGTGGCAGCAGATTTTTCAATCGCATCAACGACTTGGTCTAGCATATCGTCCTTGATTGCGACTTCTAATTTTACTTTTGGCAGAAAATCTACCACATACTCTGCACCGCGATATAACTCGGTGTGGCCTTTTTGGCGGCCAAAGCCTTTTACTTCAGTGACGGTGATGCCCTGCACTCCAATATTGGATAAGGCCTCCCGCACTTCGTCAAGCTTAAATGGCTTGATAATTGCAGATACAAATTTCATGCTTGTCTCCCTGTTTCAAGTAGCACTATTGAGGAAATGGTAAAACGGTATTAAAAATACGTATATCACATAAGCAAGTGGCATGCCAAATAAATTATGTTTATAATCAATAAGTTAATGATTATAATGGATAACTAAAAAGTTATAAAAATATAAAAAAGCTGTTAAACTGCACCAAAATAGTAAGGAAATATATATGATAAATTCAGAAGCAATAAATGAAATATCTAGTAAAATCAAAGAGATATTAGAAAACTCTCCTTTGAGTGATGCCGATAAAAATATTCATGCACTAATTCAGGGCATGCTCACCAAAATGGAGCTTGTTTCACGTGAGGAGTTTGATGTGCAATCTGAAGTGTTAAGAAATACGCGTGAAAAACTTGCGCAATTAGAGGCAAAGCTCGCAGAATTAGAATCACACCTTAATAAAAATAAGTAATAGAGAATGAGTTTAGCCGTCTTACATAGCCGAGCATTAAGTGGCATGGACGCGCCAGAAGTCGTGGTAGAGGTGCATCTGGCAAACGGCTTGCCAAGCTTTACTATTGTAGGTTTGCCAGAGGCTGAGGTCAAAGAAAGTAAAGACCGCGTGCGTGCCGCGATTCAAACCGCGCAATTTGAATTTCCAGCGCGGCGCATCACCGTGAATCTTGCGCCTGCAGATTTGCCTAAAGAAAGTGGGCGTTATGATTTGCCAATAGCACTGGGGATTTTGGCAGCAAGTGGGCAAATACCTACAGAACCGCTCAGTCGCTATGAAATCGCGGGAGAGTTGGCGTTGACAGGCGAGTTGCGGCCAATACGTGGTGCTTTGGCGATGACTTATCACATGGTGCATAAAACAAAAGGTACAAAGCGCGCTTTTATTCTGCCCCAAATAAGTGCATTAGAAGCAGGTTTAGTAAAAGATGCACTTATTTATCCAGCAAACTCATTACTCGAAGTTTGTGCGCACTTAAGTGGGCATACACAATTGAGTGAATATCAATCTACTGCCGAATTTAAAGCACTAGAATATGCAGATTTTGCAGACGTAAAAGGGCAAAGCCAAGCCAAGCGTGCGTTGGAAATCGCTGCTGCTGGAAATCATAGCGTGCTCATGAGCGGCCCGCCTGGCACGGGCAAAAGCATGTTGGCAAGCCGTTTCGCAGGGATTTTGCCGAGCATGACGGACGCTGAGGCGCTGGAATCTGCTGCAATTGCATCGCTAAATAGTGGCTTTAAATTAGAAAACTGGAAGCGTAGACCTTATCGGGCGCCGCACCACACCGCATCTGGCGTGGCATTAGTTGGTGGGGGTGGAATTCCACGCCCGGGTGAAATAAGTTTGGCGCATCACGGGGTGTTGTTTCTGGATGAGCTACCAGAGTTTGACCGAAAAGTACTTGAAGTACTTCGCGAGCCTCTAGAAAGTGGCCATATCACCATCTCACGCGCGGCGCGGCAGGCGGATTTCCCTGCGCAATTTCAACTGATAGCCGCGATGAATCCCTGCCCTTGCGGCTACTTAGGGCACTTCAATAACAAATGCCGTTGCACACCCGATAATGTGGCACGGTATCGATCCAAAATTTCAGGACCTCTATTAGACCGTATTGATCTGCATATTGAAGTGCCTGCACTCAATGAACAGGAGCTCACTGCTGCAAGCGTGGGAGAAAGTAGTGCAGAGATTAGAGCTCGTGTTGAGCTGGCAAGAGCATTACAATTACAACGTCAAGGCAAACCGAACAACGCGCTTGGCACAAAAGAAATTGAACAATATTGCGAACCAGATGAAGCAGGACTTACTTTACTTAAAACTGCAATTTCGAGGTTGAATTTGTCAGCGCGTGCCTATCATCGCATTTTAAAAGTTGCGCGTACCATTGCCGATGTTGCAGGGGAAATTGATATTAAGCCAGCACACATAGCAGAGGCTGTGCAATACAGGCGCGGCGAGATTTAGCGTACAGGAGTATTGCGTGATAAAATCATGCAATATTAAATATTGAATTCCTCATGAGCCAAGCAATTATTTCACCCACCGAATCCAAACTTCGCGAGCTGTTAAAGCAGCGCATCCTCATTTTGGATGGCGCGATGGGAACCATGATTCAGCAATACAAGCTGACCGAGGCGGATTATCGTGGTGAGCGTTTTGCTGATTTCAAGGCTCCAGCTGGGCAGCGAGAACTCTTCGTTAAAGGCAATAACGAGCTGCTAACGCTTACGCAGCCGCAAGTGATTCAAGAAATACATGAGCAATATTTAGCGGCTGGTGCAGATATTATCGAAACCAATACCTTTGGTGCCACCAGTGTCGCGCAAGACGATTACCACATGGCGCATTTGGTTTATGAGATGAACGTGCAGGCTGCAAAGCTCGCTAAAGCCGCATGCGCTAAATACAGCACGCCAGATAAGCCGCGTTTTGTTGCGGGTGCGCTTGGACCCACTCCAAAAACAGCGAGCATTTCACCCGATGTGAACGACCCAGCTGCACGGAATGTGAGTTTTGATCAGTTGGTGACTGCCTACCTTGAGCAAACGCGAGGGCTGGTGGAAGGCGGCGCAGATATTTTAATGGTCGAAACCATTTTCGACACGCTCAACTGCAAAGCGGCTTTGTTTGCAATTGAGACTTTTTTTGATGAAGTCGGTTACAAATTGCCACTGATGATTTCTGGCACGGTGACCGATGCATCAGGACGCATTTTATCTGGGCAAACCGTGCCTGCATTTTGGAACTCCGTACGTCACGCACAGCCACTCACAATTGGTTTAAATTGCGCTTTAGGCGCAACGTTAATGCGCCCATATGCGGAAGAGCTAAGCAAAATCGCCGATACTTTTGTGTGCATTTACCCTAACGCGGGTTTGCCGAATCCTATGAGTGATACAGGTTTTGATGAAAAACCTGCAGATACTTCCAGCCTTGTTAAAGAGTTTGCCGAAAGTGGATTTATTAATATCGCTGGTGGGTGTTGTGGTACCACGCCTGCGCACATTAACGCGATTTATGAATCCATTAAGAATATCACACCAAGACAGGTGCCAGAGGTGCCAATATCCATGCGCCTTTCAGGCCTAGAGCCATTTGTTATTGATGAGAATTCATTATTTGTAAACGTGGGTGAGCGCACCAATGTGACAGGCTCTAAAGCATTTGCACGCATGATTATTAACGAGCAATATGAAGAAGCGTTAAGTGTTGCACGTCAACAAGTAGAAAATGGCGCACAAGTCATCGACATTAATATGGACGAAGGCATGCTCGATGCTGTAAAAGCCATGACGCACTTCTTAAATTTAATCGCCAGTGAACCTGATATCGCCCGTGTACCAATTATGATTGATTCCAGCAAATGGAGCGTGATTGAAGCGGGACTGAAATGCGTGCAGGGCAAATCTATCGTGAACTCAATTTCGATGAAGGAAGGCGAGGCTGAGTTTCTTCGCCAGGCCAAACTATGTCATCGCTATGGGGCAGCGGTAATTGTGATGGCGTTTGACGAAAAAGGCCAAGCAGATACGTTTGAGCGCAAAACCGAAATTTGCAAACGCGCTTATGATTTGCTGGTGAGTACTGGTTTTCCGCCGGAAGATATTATCTTCGACCCCAATATTTTCGCCATTGCCACAGGTATTGAAGAGCATAATAATTATGCGGTAGATTTTATCAACGCCACCCGCTGGATTAAGCAAAACCTGCCGCACGCTAAAATTTCTGGCGGTGTTTCTAACGTGAGTTTCAGCTTCCGTGGCAATGACCCTGCGCGTGAGGCGATACATACAGTGTTTCTGTACCACGCGATTAAAGCCGGCATGACCATGGGCATTGTCAATGCGGGCATGATGGGCGTTTATGATGATCTGGATCCGGACTTAAAAGAGCATGTGGAAGATGTCGTGCTAAACCGCAGGCCTGATGCTACCGAGCGCATGATTGAGCTTGCAGGCACACTGGTCGCTGGAGGAAAAAAAGCGGAAGCGACGCTTGCCTGGCGCGGCACACCTGAAAATCCAGTTAGTGTGAATAAGCGTTTGGAATATGCGCTAGTGCATGGCATTACCGATTTTATTGTAGAAGACACTGAACAGTTGCGTCTGGAAATTGCTGCAAAAGGCGGCAGACCAATACATGTGATTGAAGGCCCGTTGATGGATGGCATGAATGTGGTAGGCGATCTGTTTGGCCAAGGCAAAATGTTTTTGCCGCAAGTTGTGAAATCTGCACGCGTGATGAAATCTGCGGTGGCGCACTTAATCCCCTTTATTGAAGAAGAAAAAGCGCTCGAGCAAGCGCGCACTGGTGTAGTGGCCAAACCAAAAGGCAAGATGGTGATTGCGACCGTAAAGGGTGATGTGCATGATATTGGTAAAAATATCGTCTCAGTTGTGCTGCAATGCAATAATTTTGAAGTCGTGAATATGGGCGTCATGGTGCCGGCCGCTGAGATTCTCGCTATGGCTAAGGCCGAAGGTGCGGATATTATCGGCCTCTCTGGTTTGATTACGCCAAGCTTAGAAGAAATGGCGCATCTGGCACGAGAAATGCAGCGTGACCCCTACTTTAGCGATAAAAAAATGCCGTTGCTGATTGGCGGTGCGACGACTTCGCGCGCGCATACTGCTGTAAAAATCGCTCCGTATTACGATGGTCCGGTGGTTTATGTTCCGGATGCATCGCGTTCAGTTTCGATTATGCAAAACCTCTTAGCGCCCGAGACTCGCGGCGCTTATTTGGCTGAGATCCAGGCTGATTATGAAAAGGCAAGGCAACAACATGCCAATAAAAAAGGTGTGCCTTTGCTCAAGCTTGCTGATGCACGTGCAAATAAAGCCAGACTTGATTTTACGGGGGAAAATTTGCCTGTTAGACCTAAGTTTATTGGGCGTCGGGTGTTTAAAAATATCGATTTAAATTTGATTGCGCAATATATCGATTGGTCGCCGTTCTTCCAAACTTGGGATTTGGCAGGGAGCTATCCGGCAATTTTAGGTGACAAAGTTGTCGGAGAGGCCGCTAGTAAAGTATTTAGCGAAGCACAGGCAATGCTAAAAAAAATCATCGATGGGCGCTGGCTAAGCGCCAACGGAGTGATCGCGCTGATGCCTGCCAATAGCGTGAACGATGACGATATTGAAATTTACACAGATGAAACACGCAGTCAAGTCGCGTTTACATATTATGGTTTGCGCCAGCAATCAGAGAAGCCTGTGATTGATGGAGTGCCACGTCCCAATCAGTGTCTTGCAGATTTTATCGCGCCAAAAAACCAAGGAAATAATACAACGCAAGACTACATTGGATTATTTGCGGTTACCGCAGGGTTGGGTGGCGAAAAACGCTTGCAAGCTTTTGAGGAAGCACATGACGATTATAGTGCGATTATGTTCAAATCCCTTGCAGATAGACTGGCGGAAGCTTTCGCCGAGTACATGCATGAGCGTGTACGTACCGATTTGTGGGGCTATGCAGCAAATGAAAAACTCGGCGTAGATCAATTGATTCATGAAGAGTACCAAGGCATTCGTCCTGCGCCAGGTTATCCTGCTTGCCCGGACCATACAGTTAAACCTGATATGTTCAACTTATTGCAATGCGATGAAATTGGCATGTCGCTTACAGAAAGCTTCGCCATGCTCCCAGCGGCGGCAGTATCAGGCTTCTATTTTGCGCACAAAGAGGCAAAATACTTCAGTGTAGATAAAATTGGTCAAGACCAATTGGAAGACATGGCGAAAAGACGTAGTTTACCGAGAGACTATTTGGAGCGCTGGCTAGCGCCTAATCTTGGTTGAGTAAGCTCGCCTAAATTGGTTCCTTGCCAATTTCATTTGCCCATTGCATTGTTTCAAGCTGAATTTGCAAAAGATCATCCGAGCTTATGCCAAGCTTACCGATTTCTTGCTCAGCAGAATCAAAATCACCAAGTTCGATAAGACCTGCTAAATTTAGCAATTGTCCAAGCGTGCCCTCCTGATTGAGAATCGCATTTCTTAATTCGTCAGATAGTCCAATTTCATTGAGTACGTCTTCTAATGGCGTTTGCATAACTGCATCGGCGAGTGATAGCATCCCTACCATAAAGGCTTGGTCACTAAAATTAGCTTGGTAGGAGTCTATTTTTTTGGCAATCAATTCCATAAGACGTGCGCGGCTTGCCACTTGTATCATCAGCGCGTTATCACCTTGACTGTCGGGTGATGCGTAAAGCAGCAACTGCACCCAACGCATCAATTGTTTTTGGCCAAGCACTGCGATGGCGTGGCGAATCGATTCAACTTTTTGTCTGCCACCGCCTATGCCAACGGAGTTTACAAGCCTTAGTAAACCTAAAGTCAGGCTTGGGTTATTTTTAAACAGGGCTTCGAGCTCGCTTAAATCAGCATCGCCAAGCAGCATCCCCATAATGCGCATTAGGCTCATATGATGCGGCTGCGGTTTTTTTCCTTTAAGAACAGTGGGTTTTGCAAAAAAGTAACCTTGAAATGCATCAAATCCTAGCTCTTTGCATTTGAGAAATAACTCTTCTTGCTCCACTTTTTCTGCGATAATTTTTGCAGCAGAAGTTTTGCGAATCATTGAGATAAGCTCTGCAATAGCACTTACAGGAGTGACAGATAAATCTATTTTGACAAAATCAATGTGTGGCAATAACGGTTTATACTCTGCGCGATTATCAAACCCATCAATCGCAAGTCTGAACCCCATGTTTTTTAGGGCTTGGCATCTCGTTAAAATTTGCGCGTTAATAGGTACATCTTCTAATATCTCTAAAACAATTCGCGCTGGCGGCAGTAGTTCAATGGTTTCCGACATCAATAAACTTGTAGAAACATTTAAAAAACCATCTTTTTTTCCTAATACTTGCTCTAGCCCAAATTGACTGAGCGTATTAACTATTACGGTAGAAGTTGCAGACAGATCATCGGAGTTGGTATTAGTGACGCTATCTTTTGAGCGAAACAATAACTCATAAGCGATTGTTTGTTGTTTGCTGTTCAAAATTGGCTGACGGCCAAGAAAAACCTCAGTGGTATTTGGCGTCGTAGACTGAATGACTGGTTGGTTCATATGTATCTTCTTAATTGTTTTAAGGGCCAAGCTGAATTTTTAAGGCCAGTTTGGCTTATCATTATGTAATTAATTGTTAATTTAAGTATTTGCGATTCCCGCTCCAAGATTATCGGTAAATTTAGTTTGAACTTTAGCGTTTTTTGGATAAAAAATTAGGTAAAAAACACATTAAATGCATATTCATATTTTAGGTATTTGTGGCACTTTTATGGGCGGCATCGCTGCACTGGCAAAAGCAGCCGGGCACAAGGTCACGGGCTGCGATGCGAACGTTTATCCGCCTATGAGCACGCAGTTAGAAGCGCAAGGCATCGAACTGATAGAAGGTTTTTCCACCGAGCAAATTAAACTTAAACCAGATATTTATGTAATTGGTAATGTTGTTACTCGCGGTAATCCGCTAATGGAGGAAATTTTAAATCTCGGATTACCCTACATTTCTGGCCCACAGTGGTTGGCAGAAAATGTCTTGCAAGGCAAATGGGTGCTCGCTGTGGCTGGTACACATGGTAAAACGACTACGAGCTCTATGCTGGCTTGGATATTGGAGTTTGCAGGATTGGCTCCTGGCTTTTTGATTGGCGGTGTGCCGGAGAATTTCAGTGTTTCAGCACGTTTGCCAGCAAATCCGAAGCAAGACTTGAAAAGCATTTCGCCTTTTTTTGTGATTGAGGCTGACGAGTACGATACTGCTTTTTTCGATAAACGCTCAAAGTTTGTGCACTACCATCCACGTACAGCCGTGCTAAACAATTTAGAGTTTGACCACGCTGACATTTTTGAGGATTTACCTGCTATCGAAAAGCAATTCCATCATTTGGTCAGAACCGTTCCGCAGCAAGGTTTGATTGTGTGTAATGGCAAGGAAGCGAGCTTACGACGCGTGTTAGATAAAGGTTGCTGGACACCGGTAGAAACTTTTGGTGACGTTACGAACTGGCACACAGGGAATGAAAGCGGGGATGGCTGCTTTGATGTGATGTACAAAAACAAGCTGCAAGGCCGCGTGACATGGGATTTGCTGGGCGAGCATAATCGCATGAACGCCCTAGCGAGCATTGCTGCAGCACGCCATGTAGGTGTGCCGGTGGAACAGAGTATTGCAGCGTTAGGTGAATTCAAAAATGTAAAAAGGCGCATGGAAATTCGCGGAACAGTGAACAATATTACGGTGTACGATGATTTCGCACATCACCCTACGGCAATTGCAACCACACTAGCCGGATTGCGTGCAAAAGTAGGAGATGCGCGTATCTTGGCTGTTCTGGAGCCACGTTCAAACACGATGAAGCTGGGCGTGATGAAAGATGCGCTGCCTGCCAGTTTGAAAGAAGCGGATTTGGTATTTTGTTATGGCGCGAATTTGGGTTGGGATGCAGCTGAAGCCCTACGACCAATACAAGCAAAATCACAGACATTCGACACACTGGAAAATTTGGTTTCAGCGATTGCAAAAACTGCAAAATCAGGCGACCATATTTTGGTGATGAGTAATGGAGGCTTTGGTGGCGTACATCAGAAAATTCTTGATATGTTGGCATGAACGCAACGCTTACTGAGCAGTTTGCCTTGGCCAATTTGATGGCCAAATTGAAAACCATGAGTGCAATAGCGATTGCGCTGTGGGTTTCTATCGCAATTCATGCGGTTTTACTTGCCATAAAATTTGAGCCGGAAATTAAAAAAATCGCGGAGCGCTTACCTACGTTAGATGTTGTTTTGGTCAACGCAAAAACCAAAAATGCACCCGATAAAGCAGATTTAATTGCACAGGCAAATTTAGACCGTGGCGGCAATACCGACGAAAATCGGCATATCAAAACCGCGCTACCTGCGCCTAATCAAAAAACGACGGAAGTTAAGTTAAAGCCCAGCGCCGAAACCCGAAGTGCCGCCAAAGCGGCTAAAGTACAAGCCAGAGAAGCGCGTGAGCAAAAGCGCTTGGCTGAGCTGGAAAAACAAGCGCAGGAGCTACTGACGCAAATCAATTCTACTAAAAAAATTGAATCTAATCCCACGCAGGATGCCACCTCGGCCGAGCCAGAAAAAGGTGAACAAAAGGCTGCAGCAAAGGCGCTGAATCGTGCTGATTTGATTGCTGCTAGCATTGAAATGGACAGGTTGGAGGCGCAGATTGCAAAGCAGCAAGACGAATATCAAAAACGCCCAAAACGTCGCTTTATTGGTGCGCGAACCAAAGAAGCCAGCGATGCACTTTATCTTGAGGCGTGGCGACAAAAAGTCGAGCGGATAGGTAATTTAAATTACCCGGCAGCTGCGCGAGACCAAAAAATTTATGGTCAATTACGCATGACTGTTTCGATTAAATCAGATGGCTCGGTAGAGAGTATTGAGATTAACAAAAGTTCTGGCTCTAAAGTTCTGGATGAGGCAGCAAAAAATATTGTTAATTTGGCTGCACCCTATGCGCCATTTTCAGATGAAATGAAAAAGAATACGGATATTTTGGGCATCACAAGAACTTGGACGTTCACCCAAGAAGATATGCTAGCAACTAATGGAGCTGAATAGTGAGTGAAATTTATTACCAGCATCATGTTTTCTTTTGTTTGAATCAACGTGAAGGTGGTGAGGCTTGCTGCATGGACAAAGGTGCAGAAGCAGCATTTGACCATATGAAGGCTCGTGTTAAAAAACTGGGCTTAAGCGGCGCAGGCAAAGTGCGCATCAATCGCTCTGGTTGTTTGGATAGGTGCGAGTTAGGTCCACTTTTGGTGGTTTATCCACAGGCTATCTGGTATACATTCGTGGATAACGAGGATATTGACGAAATTATCGAAAGCCATTTAATCAATGGCAAAGTGGTAGAACGGTTGCTGGCTTAGTTAGCGGCTAAAGCACATTCAATATGTGCTTTTATTTTGTTTTTTAATGAATTTTTAGATGCGCTAGAGAGCGTATGGATATTGGGTTGCAGGGCATCTTTTTTAGCTTCTCCCCAGTGTGAATTAGGGAAATGTTTGTCATCCGTAAAGCGCGGAATGACATGCCAATGCAAGTGCGGCGTTTTGTTGCCAAGGCTGGCTAAGTTGATTTTATCGGGCTGAATGATTTCACGTATTGCAGTTTCGACAGAGAAAACCACTTTCATCATGCGCGCGCGCGCTGGTGGCACGAGGTCGGTCATTTCTTTCACGTGCGCAAATAATTCCACGCGGCAATACGCTGGGTAATCAGCGTCTTCTAGTAATATTACGCGGCAAAAATCATCTTGCCAAAGTATTGGGTGAGGGCTGGGCTGGCAGAGAGGGCAATCCATTAGGAAGCTGCAAGCATGCGGTCGAGCGTGAGTTTTGCAAGTTCCGCTTCATGCTTAGGCACTTTGATCTGATTGACAATATTTCCTTCAGCCAAGTTTTCTAAGCACCAAGCCAGATGTTGCGGGTCAATGCGCGCCATGGTCGAGCATTCGCAAACGACGTGACTCATAAACTGTACGTGTTTACCCTGCGGTTTCATTTGTTCTGCCAAACGCGTGACAAGGTTTAATTCTGTTCCAACAAGCCATTTGGTGTTAGGTGCAGCATCCGTAACTGTTTTTAGGATGTATTCTGTCGAACCAACAAAGTCAGAATTCAGGCAAACTTCAAAAGGACATTCTGGGTGAGAGATCACTTTGCCGTCAGGATGCAGTTTTCTGAAATGCTCAATATTTTGCTGACGGAACATCTGATGTACAGCACAGTGTCCTTTCCAGAGCAAAATTTTTGCATTTTTGATTTGTACTTCAGTGAGTCCTCCAAGTGGCTGGTCAGGATCCCACACGGGCATCTCTTCCAAAGGGATACCCATTTTGTGGCCGCTCCAGCGACCTAGGTTTTGGTCGGGGAAAAACAGCACTTTTTCACGTTGCTTAAAGCTCCACTCGAGTATTTTCGGCGCATTGGTACTGGTGCAAACAATACCACCATGTTCGCCGCAAAAGGCTTTCAAGTCAGCTGCGGAATTGATATAGGTAACCGGCGTGATAGTTTCATCAAAATTTAAAACCTTGCTCAATTCGCGGTAACTACGTTCCACTTTGGCTAAGTTTGCCATGTCTGCCATGCTGCAGCCCGCCGCCAGATCAGGCAGTATCACAATTTGCTCAGGGCGACTTAAAATATCAGCGACTTCGGCCATAAAATGCACACCCAAAAACACGATAAATTCCGCATCTAAACTTTCGCAATATTTTGAAAGCTTCAATGAATCGCCAGTGAAATCAGCGTGACGATATACACTTTCGTGTTGGTAATGATGTCCTAGAATCACCAGACGTTTACCTAGTTTGGCTCGTGCAGCTAATATACGAGTCTGACAGTCATCATCTGCAGAAGCTTGGTAACGTTCGAATTTGATTGGAGATACTTGCATAGTTTGCTTAACGCACTAATTCATAAAAGGTTTATTTTACAACGTTAACAAATGTAAATGATAAATTTACAGTATTAAATGGTGACGCTCACCTAATCTCTTTAGTGCGTCAATATTTGTCCATGAGAATACGCGTGTTGCTGCCTCGCGCCAATCAACCCATTCGTAACGCACATGCTCATCTGGTGCGAGTTTGATGGGCAGTTTTTGAGGTAGTTCAAGCCCAAACAAATGCTCTGTGTTTTCCTTAATGCCTTCTGCATAACGGTAACGCCAATGTGGGTAGATTTCGTAAACGTTGCTAGCTCGCCAATCTTGCAAATCAAATTCTGTTGCATCTAAACCAGTTTCCTCAAACACTTCCCGAATGGCAGCTTGGCGCGGAGTTTCTTGATCTTCTAGGCTACCTGTCACAGATTGCCAAAAACCTGCTTTGTCGGCACGCTCTAAAAGCAGCACCTGTAAATCTGGCGTATGAATCAACACCAGCGAGGAAATGGGCGTTTTATATTTTTTCATGGAATAAAGTGGTGCCGGAGAAGGGAATCGAACCCCCGACCTTTTCATTACGAATGAACCGCTCTACCAACTGAGCTACACCGGCAATAAAAATAGATTTCATTCAATACTAGCTGTTTTTTTAGGGGCAGCAACTAAGTTTTTAGGCAGCTGGAAAATAACGTTTTCTATTACGCCCTGTAACTCGCTAACTTCAGCTGCCCCCATCTTTTGCAAGGCTGCAATCACCTCTTTTACCAGAACTTCTGGCGCGGAGGCGCCTGCAGATACTCCAATCTTTTTTTTGTTCTTGAGCCAGCTCGTTTGAATAAAGCTAGCGTTATCTACCATATAGGCTTCAACTCCCTGGTTTTGCGCTACTTCGCGTAATCGGTTTGAATTAGAGCTGTTTGGGGAACCAACAATAATCACTAAATCGCAATCTTTTGCCATGATTTTTACGGCATCTTGACGGTTTTGTGTGGCATAACATATATCATCACTTTTAGGCGCGTGGATATTTGGGAAACGACTTTGCAGCGCCTCAATCACGCGCGCTGCATCATCCATAGACAGCGTGGTTTGTGTCACAAAAGCCAGTTTTTCTGGGTCACTTACTTTTATCTTTACAACATCCTCAGGTGTTTCTACTAGGTGCATACCACCTTCAGATTGACCCATCGTTCCTTCAACCTCGGGATGGCCTTTATGGCCAATCATGATAATTTCCATGCCAGCCTTGCGCATTTTTGCAACCTCAATGTGCACTTTAGTCACCAGCGGGCAAGTGGCATCAAACGCAATTAAACCGCGGCTCTCGGCCTCTGCACGAATAGCTTTTGATACGCCATGCGCACTGAAAATCACAGTACTTCCGGTTGGAATTTCATCGAGATGATGAACAAAAATGGCACCTTTTGCGCGTAGCTCATCTACAACAAACTTATTATGTACAACTTCGTTACGTACAAAAATTGGCGCACCAAATTTTTCCAAAGCTTGTTCCACAATTACAATCGCACGGTCAACACCAGCACAAAAACCACGCGGGTTTGCCAGTACTATAGTGGTTGGTTTAGCGGCAGTTTTTTGATTCATATTCAATTAGTTGTCATGTTATTTAAGTGCGTTAGCGCATCAGGTATAATGTCACAAATATTTAAATTAAAAACTATGAAAAATTCCGCAACACTCTTAATTACCTGCCCTGATGCAAAAGGCATTGTCGCTAGCATTGCCGATTTTTTATATCAGCATAATGCCAATATTTTACACGCAGACCAGCATCAAGATGCAGAAAATAACTTATTTTTGATGCGCGTAGAATGGGATTTGGCTGGTTTTAATATAGATACGAGTAAATTTGAAGCAGCTTTTGAGCCTATCGCAAGTAAATACAGCATGCATTGGCAGCTCAAGCTTTCGCAACACAAAACACGCATGGCGATCATGGTTTCGCAATATGATCATTGCCTAGTAGATTTGTTACATCGCTATAAAAATGGTGAATTGGCATGTGAAATTCCACTAATTATTAGCAATCATCGGGATACCGAGTCTTTGGCCAAATTTTATGGTATTGATTTTCACCATATTGAGGTGAGTAAAGACAATAAAAAAGAGGCAGAAGCCGCACAATTCAAGTTATTTGATGACTATAAAATTGATTTAATCGTTTTGGCGCGTTATATGCAGATATTGTCACCAGAGTTTGTGAAACGCTACCCGCAACGCATTATTAATATTCACCATTCTTTCTTGCCAGCATTTATTGGTGCCAAGCCTTATCATCGTGCCTTTGAGCGCGGTGTTAAATTGATAGGTGCTACCGCACATTACGTGACCGAGGTGCTGGATGAAGGGCCGATTATTGAGCAAGATATCGCTCGTATTTCGCACCGTGACCAAGTGGAAGATTTGATTCAGAAAGGCCGAGATCTTGAGCGTGTGGTTTTATCTCGCGCTGTGCGATGGCATATCGATAATCGTATTTTGCCTTACGCGAATAAGACGGTAGTATTTGACTGATTAAATGA
This sequence comes from uncultured beta proteobacterium, assembly GCA_963752495.1. Taxonomy (GTDB): domain Bacteria; phylum Pseudomonadota; class Gammaproteobacteria; order Burkholderiales; family Methylophilaceae; genus CAVVYJ01. The sequence goes on along the minus strand of CAVVYJ010000003.1, from coordinate 262,321 downwards.
TACAGACAATAAAAAAAGCGAAGCCTCTAATTATTTCGCTTCTTTTTGTTATGCGCTAGATATTACTCTGCAGCAACCATATCAGGTAAAGCTTCAACAGCTTCATCGTCATAAGCAGCAACCTCTTCTAGCGCCGCGCCATCGCCAATATCAATCGGCGTACCAGTAGCACCAGTCCAATTAGAACCGCCCGATTTAGTCGCGCAGCCAACTACAAATAACATGGTCATTAAGGCAAGTAAAAATCTGTTCATTTTAATTCTCCCTGAGCTTGATTTATATAGTTATTTAAGAGTTTTCCTCTTAACGACAATTTACGCCTAAGTATCTAAATCCGCAACTTTTTTATGGGTGCTTAATTTGGTGGAGGTAGTGTATTTTCTAGAGCAAATAAATCTATAATTTTTTCACGCTGTCTGACTACAAAAGCTTTGCCATCATCTACCATCACTTCTGCCGCACGTGGCCGTGTATTGTAGTTGCTGGACATGCTCATGCCATAAGCACCCGCAGATTTGATAGCGAGTATGTCGCCCTCAGCTAAATTTAGCGTGCGATCATGACCTAAAAAATCTCCACTCTCGCACACAGGCCCTACGATTTCATAGTTTGTAGTGGTGCCATCTCGTGGTTTGATCGCTACAATATCATGATAAGCATCATATAAAGCTGGCCGCATCAGATCGTTCATTGCAGCGTCTACAATCGCAAAGTTTTTGCTTTCCGTGTGTTTAATGTATTCCACTTTTGTGAGCAACACTCCCGCATTACCCACTAACGCTCGACCCGGTTCAAATAGTAATTTCACTTTTCTATTGGCTAACTTATCTACAATCGCTTTTGAATAAGCTTCAAATTCGGGTGGCGTTTCATCGCTGTAAGTAATGCCAATACCTCCGCCTACATCAATGTGGCTAATATGAATGTCTTTTTCTTCAAGTGCGTCGACTAAACCTAGCACGCGTTCAAGTGCGTCAATAAAGGGCGATAGCTCGGTAATTTGTGATCCAATGTGGCAATCAACACCATGCACAGCGATATTTGGCATGGCGGCAGCTTGTTGATATACATGAAGCGCGTCCTCAAATGCCACACCAAATTTATTATTTTTTAAGCCTGTTGAAATATAAGGATGTGTTTTAGCATCCACGTTCGGGTTAACGCGCAACGAGACAGGTGCGATTTTACCCATGCTTTTTGCAACCTCATTTAGCCTCGTTAATTCACTCGCAGATTCCACGTTAAAGCATAAAATATTTGCTTTAAGCGCTGCGCGCATTTCATCCTCAGTTTTGCCGACGCCCGAGAATACGACTTTCTGCGGATCACCGTTGGCGGCAAGCACGCGCGCTAATTCACCGCCAGAAACAATATCAAAGCCTGCACCAAGCTTTGCGAATAAGTTCAAAATGGCAATATTGGGGTTGGCTTTTACCGCAAAGCAAATCAAGTGGTTTGTATCTATCAAGCCAGACTGAAATTTTTTGAATGCTTGTGTGAGCGTGTTTTTTGAGTAAACGTAACAAGGCGTGCCAAACTCTTTTGCAATTTGGCCAAGCGCTATATTTTCGGCATGTAGTTCGCCATTTTTTAAGTTAAATGCACTCACGATTAATATGCCTTGTCTGGCAAAGGCGGCGCGGGGTTGTTCTTTGGGGATTCCTGCGTGGGCTCTTTTTGCGGGTAGCGCTGCTCAGGAATATACAGCGGTCCTTTGGTACCGCAACTTATTAGCAGGCTATAGCAACTTAGCGCAAATAGTATCAAAAATTTATTAGGCATGATGTGTTCGGCATGTCTTTATTGTCATTCGGATATTTTATCATTGAATCACTCATAAGGCAGAATAGCGATGGTTTTTACCGTTTATTCTTGGAATATTACCGAATATCGGATAGCACTAGACATGACAGAGTAAGCTTTGGCATGATTCAATCAACCAAAAAAGGGCACTAAAATGAATAAATTAAAGATGACACAAAAAGGGTTCACGCTAATTGAGTTGATGATAACAGTTGCGATTATTGGTATTTTGGCGGCTATTGCTATTCCAAGCTATAGAGATTATGTGATTCAATCAAGTTTAGCAGAGGCTACGTCTGGCCTTGCAGATAGACGCATCAAGATGGAACAATATTTTCAAGATAATCGCACTTATGTAGGAGCAGGTGCCGCAGCTCCTTGTGCAACACCTGCGGGGCAAAATTTCAATTTTGCATGTTCAAATTTAAGTGCTACCGCTTATACCATCACTGCTACAGGAGCAAACGTAGCAGCAGGTTTTGTGTTCGATGTTGACCAAGCCAATCTTAAGCGTACTACAGGGGTTGGAGGGTCAGGTTATTCCACAAATGCAACTTGCTGGATTCGTAAGAAGGGTGGCGTGTGTTAGTTTGTTGTCAGAATTCTTCTAAGTCTCGCGGTTTTAGTTTGATTGAACTAATGATTGCGGTTGTCATGATTGGTATTGTGCTAGCGTTTGCGGTGCCGAGCTACCGTGAATGGATTGAGAATTCAAAAGTTCGCAACGCTGCTGAGTCGATTCTAAATGGCATTCAAAAAGCAAGAGCTGAAGCAGTACTGAAAAATGCTCGTGTACAGTTTTCTCTTGTGGGTGGGAATTCTGCCTGGACAGTAGGCTGTGTAGCCGCAACGGCAAACTGTCCTGCAACGATTGAGCAAAGAGATATGGGAGATGGATCGGCAGCGACTGTTACCGTTAATCCCGCAGGTGGCAATGTAATTTTTAGTAATTTAGGTTTGCGTGTTTCAGGTTTTACACAGGTAGATGTTGATACTACAGCGCTAAGTGCAGCTGATAGTCGAGATTTAACGATTCAGGTAACTACAAGCGGTGCAGCACGTATGTGTGATCCTGCATTTAGTCTGCCAGATCCAAAAGGGTGTTAGTGATGATTAAGCAAAAGTTTAACAAAATGCCATTAAAAACAAAATCTCAACAAGGGGTTGTGCTATTAGAGGCTTTGATTGCGATTTTAATCTTTTCGTTTGGTGTTCTAGCGCTTGCTGGTTTGCAGGGTGCTATGGTGAAAAACACCACGGAGGCAAATTATCGCTCAGAGGCAAGTTATCTTGCGCAACAACAACTGGGGCTCTTATGGGCAGACCCCAATAATCTAGCAAACTATGTAGGGACTTTTTCAGTTGCCAGTTTGCCAAATGGAAATATGGTAATACAACAACCTGTAGCTGATAGGATTACAGTGACAGTTACATGGCAAGTGCCTGGCGAAGATCAGCACAATTATCAGGCAAACGCCTATGTAGTGAGAGGGTGCCCAACATGCACATAAAAAAAATAAACAAAGTTAACCAATATGGATTCACTTTGGTTGAGATTATGGTTGGGCTCGTAATTGGCTTAATAGCAACGTTAGCAATTATGCAAACAATCGCAGCATTCGAGGGGCAAAAACGTACAACGGTAGGTTCTGCCGATGCTCAACTCAATGGCAATATTGCTATGTACAATATTCAGCGGCAAGTACAAATGGCAGGCTATGGCTTACCAATTTTCGATGCAAGCAGTCTTAAGAACGATTCCCCACTTAAGTGTAATCCATCCACCATCGACAACGATGGACTCCCAGCAACGCCACAAGTGGATTTTTTCCCAATTGCCATTACTGATGGTGGTGCAGCAGGCAGCGATCAAATTACAGTGCGTTACTTTAATAGTGCATCTGGAGGTTTGCCTGTGAATGTCATTTCCAAGCCAGTGGGTGGTACATTATTTGGTGTGGAAAATACGATGGGATGTGCTGTTGGTAACATAGCCCTTGTAGTGCGTGGCACCACATGTAGCGCGGGAATTGTAGATCCCGTGGCCAATCCTAACTTAAATACTACTGATTTTACGAACATCACATTGATGGGCCCAGATGTCGCGGCGATGTCAACCGGGTCTTCTGCAGCAGATTATGCGAGATTGTCTTGTTTGGGCGCCTTAAATCAATTTGTATTCCGAATCAATAATAATCAGCTAGAAAGCAATAACCAGCCAGTAATCTCGGATATCGTGAGCATGCAGGCACAGTATGGTGTTTCAGCTACCTCTACGAGTAATCAGATTACCGCATGGGTGGATGCAACGAATGCTTGGGTGACTCCATCAATTGCAGATCGCAATCGTATTCGTGCAATTCGTTTGGCCATAGTGGCGCGTAATGGCGTGCAAGAAAAAGAAAATGTAACAACCGTTGCACCCACAACATGGGCAGGTGGCCCGGTAATTGATTTAAGTGCTAACGCAGATTGGCAGAAATATCGGTATCGTTTATATCAAATGGTTATTCCTTTACGTAATATGACTTGGTCGGGACAGTGGCTATGAGTACAAAAAATCTATCGCAGCGTAATCTTAAACGTGGGTTAATGCATACGGCGGTTAAAGCACAAAGAGGCCTAGTATTATTTTTTGCGCTTATAGCATTAGTCGCAATGTCGCTTGCTGCTGCAGCGCTTATTCGATCTGTGGACACAGGTGTTCTGGTTGCAGGTAATTTGGCATTTAAACAATCAGCGACTACCGTTGCTGATACAGGTATGATTTCCGCCATGGAGTGGATTAGGGGTGCTGGTGCCATCAATGTTTCTGTTCCCGCTAATGGCTATTATGCAAGAACAAGAATATTAGCACTCACAGCTGATGAGGGTGATACCTGGCCAGATGGTGCTGCTTGGACACCGGGTGTGACAAGCCGATTAGCTACAGGCAGTGGTTTTCCAGCGGGATCGCCGGGTTTTGATCCAATTACTGGCAACACTGTGCAATATGTAATAGAGCGTATGTGCCGTAGTGAAGGAGCTGCTTCAACCGCAATTTGCCTAATGGGCTCTTCGGGCACTGGCGGCAATTCACAGGCCGATTTGGAAGATCAAAAATTAGGTGGATTACAAAATTATTCGCTTAGTCCAATGTATCGAGTAACTGCCAGAGTTTCTGGCCCCAAAAATACCATCAGCTACATACAAGCGTATGTTTTCTAGGAGTCAAAAATGACACGTACTACATTACAAAAAATAAATTCTTACGTGCTGCATGGCTATGTATCGGATTAATGCTATCGGGTACTACATCTGCGGCATTGGTTGATTTGGCGACAGCACCTTTGGCCAATTCGACAACGTCTTTGGTGTTGCCGAACCTGATGTACGTGCTAGATGATTCAGGCAGTATGAAGTCTAATTACATGCCGGACTATGTTACAGATAGCAATAAATGTAAATCAACAGGCGCTAGTGGAGCATTTACAGCAAGTTGTGCATTTGGTGACCCTGCTTATAATCTCGCGGCTTTTAATACGCTTTACTATAATCCTGCAATAACTTATTCACCCGGTTTAAACGCTAACGGAACTCCTAGAACATCAATGACAAGTGCCAATACATCAGGCTGGACAGTTGTGCCGACAGATGCTTATGGCGTTCAGGATACGGATCAATTAGGTAACAACGTGGCATCTATCAGCTTTATCCCTAATGGCGCAAACACACAGGGGTATCCTGATAGAGTATGGTGTAATACGGGTTCGGCTACAACAGCGGATCTTAGCGACCCGCAAATTTGTAATCAGAATAGTCAATATATTTTTCCAACAAATATATACAGTAATGCCTATACGTTGCGTGTTTACCCATACTATTACACCGTCACGCCAACACAATATTGTGCAAATAAAGATTTAACCTCTTGTCAGGCAACTGCGGATGCCACACATACGTATCCTGCAGTGCTGCGCTGGTGTAGTGATGCTGGACTGACCACCTGCCAAGCCAAATATACGGATGACAACTTACAATCGTGCTAAGTGGTTGGGTCTTACGACAGGTACGGTCTCTGGCTTTATCAGAATCAAGGCGGACCCCGTAGCGCATACGCCATCAGCCTCGCCCAGCCCGTTATCTATCACTAATGTAACCGTGGCGGGGGTGAGGATTATTGAGTTAGCGCCAAGCCCTGCATTGACGATTACAGATACCACGAATGCCGCGCAGCGTGCCACTTTAGCGAGTAATTTAGCGGCAACTATTAATAATTACAGTAGTACGCCCGAGTATACGGCGACAGTATCAGGTGATTTGGTCACAATAACGCCCGCTTGCTGTACGTATTCTGCGGCAACAATTGTTGTGACAACCACAACAGCTTCAAATAGTCTTGTTACGCCTACCTATGCAGTTGGTTCTTTTCAAATTACTTCTGTAGCATCCTCACAGAACATTTCCAAAATTTTTGTGGGCGGCACTGACATTTTAAATCAGACGACCAATACAGCTGGCTCAAACTCAGGCACCAATAGGCGCGCTTTAGCGACGGCGATTGTTAATCGTATTAATTCGTATGTGTCTAGTCCTGACTATACAGCTACAACTGATAATGCCAGCAACCCTAAAGTAACAATTACTGCCGTAGCTGGCGGAACGGGAAGCAATGGCAGTTTAACCTTTACTAAAACAAGTAATATTATAATAGGCTCTGTGGTTAACCTTGCAGGTGGCGGCACTACAACCACGACTCAAACTTATACTCTACCCACAGCATTAACCAACTTTACTGGCGGTGTGCCGGTGGTAAGTACATTTAATCGTGTGGATATTGAGCCTTCAACCACGAGTTACCCAAAGGCAGCTACGCGTACCGATTGTGCAGGGTGCAACATGTACTTATGACGAAGAAATGACCAACTTTGCAAACTGGTATAGCTACTACCGTACACGCTTGCAAATGATGAAAACCTCTACCACACGCGCATTCAAAAACATCGATACGCGCTATCGTATAGGATTTATCACGATTCATAAGCTTAACTATTTACCTATTGCTAAGTTTGATGCTACACAAAAGGCAAGCTGGTATAACGCCCTAACAAATACAGATACAACTGGCTCTACACCACTACGTTCTGCTCTTACTGCTGTGGGCCGTATTTTTGCCGGTAAAGGTTCAAGTGCGGTAGGCAACGCTGCTGACCCTATGCAGTACTCTTGCCAACAGAACTTTACCTTGCTGACGACTGATGGCTATTGGAACTCAGATAGCGCAAGTGATGTAAAAGATATTCTAGGTACAGGCACAGTGGGTAATATGGATAAAGGGGCAGGCTCTCCACTAGCACCTACTTCGGCTAACCCTAGACCTATCTTTGAAGGCCCAACCGCATCTTCAGAAACTTTGGCGGACGCAGCTAAGTATTATTACGATACGGATTTGCGAGATACTTCACTAGCAATTGTACGGGCTCTGCAGGTGTGGATGTCTTGTCAGAATAATGTGTTTGTGACTGGCTCAGATAATAATAATCAGCAACATATGACTACCTATACATTAGGTTTGGGTGTTGATGGTATCTTGAGTTATGCAAGTGATTATAAAACTCAGACATCTGGTGACTTTAAGGATTTAATGAATGGTACGATTAATTGGCCAGTGCCAGCGCAAAATACACAAAAAGCGGTAGATGATTTGTGGCATGCAGCGGTGAATGGCCGAGGCACTTATTTTAGTGCAAAAGACCCAACGCAATTAGCAACAAGCTTAAGTGACGCGCTATCATCAATTACTTCTAAAGTAGGTGCTGGTGCGGCAGCTGCAACCAGTACGCTTAACCCCGTTGCGGGTGATAACTTTGCCTATGTGGCAAGTTATGCAACTGTAAAATGGACAGGTAATTTAGAGGCACGTACGATTGATATTGATACTGGCGAAGTAAGTTCCGATGCAGCTTGGTGTGCTGAAAGTATACAAGCCACGGTTTGTGGATCGCCAAGCACAGTTGTGAGTGATACAACAGGAAGTAGTGTCAATTATTACTGTTCTACCCCTGGAGCTACATTAGCCACATGCGCTTCACCTGGTATCTTAAGCGGGTCGAACTGCTTGGTTGAAATAGCATCTGCTTGTAATGGTACGATGCCCAGCAGAGTTGCTACAAGTAGTGATACACGGAATATTTTGATGAATTCCGGTGGAAGTTTGGTGCCATTTAACCATACCAATTTGGTTGCAGCAGGTAAGGCAACTAATTTCCAAAGTAGCATTCTTGGCAAGTAACTTAACTCAATGGACTGCTTTAACACCAGCACAGCAGGCGGTTGCATCTGGGACGAATCTTGTAAACTTCTTGCGCGGCCAAACGGGTTACGAGGAGCGCTCTAGTAATTTGGTCGGTGCTACTAGATAACAGGGTGTTCCGCTTCCGTGAGGCAGTGCTTGGCGACCCACTAGAATCAACACCAGCATTTAATGGCGTGCCAAAAGCGACTTATTCTGACCCGGGTTATGGTGCTGCGACTGTGGCTGGCACATTTGCCTACCAGCAAGCAAGTCGCGATGGCACAATTTATGTGGGTACTAATGATGGCATGTTGCATGCATTTGATGCGGACAGTGGTGTTGAACGCTGGGCATATGTGCCTTCGATGGTGATTCAAAATATGTGGAGATTGGCGGATAAAAATTATGCAAACCTGCATACAAATTATGTAAACGGTGATCATTGTTAATGATATTTGTACCGCAAACTGTACATCTGGCCACAGCTACTTGGAAAACCATCTTAGTGGGCGGTCTAAATGGTGGTGGTAAAGGCTACTATGCTCTGGATATTACAGATCCTGATGTTCCATCATTGTTATGGGAGTTTGATACTACAAATGATGCTGACCTTGGGTATACATTTGGTAACCCGATTGTTACCAAAAAGGCAGATGGTACTTGGGTTGTATTGGTTACTTCAGGGTATAACAATGCGGGTGGAAGCAATACTGGTAAAGGCTTCTTGTATGTATTAAATGCTAATACCGGAGCAGTTATTAGCAAATATACGGAACGGGATGAAGGTGTGCTACAACGGCCTAGTGGTTTGGCTAAGATTAACCCTTATATTGATGATGCAGTAGTGAATAATGCTGCATGATATGTATATGGTGGTGATTTATTGGGTAATGTATGGCGCTTTGATATCAACACTGCGCCATCGACCACCAACCCATTTAAAGTGGCTAAACTATTGGGTTCTGGTATGAGTACCACAGCCAATCACCGTTAAGCCAGAGTTGAGCGAGGTGAGCAGTGGAAAACGTATTATTTTTGTTGGTACGGGCAAATATTTGGAGTCAAGTGATTTGACAAATACTTCAACGCAAACCTTGTATGCAATCACTGATAATAGCGATACAACAACGTTTAATGATCCTCGAACAGTGCGCAATATGGTTCAGCAAGTTATTTCGAACTCGGGTCAACGCGTACAGGTACTAATAATCCTGTTGATTATGCTTAAAACGTGGCTGGTATATTGATTTTCCGGATACAGGCGAACGTCAAAATGTGCCAGCACAACTCGTGTTTGGCACTTTGTTATTACCAACGATTGTGCCGACAAATACGGTTTGCTCGCCGGGTGGTTATGGCTGGCTGAATTTCTTGAATTTCAAGAACTGGGGCAATTGTTTGCACAACGTATTGTAGGAGCTAAAACAAATGCACCGATTGTAGGGATTAACGTGTTGTATGTTAAAGGTACAACCTGTAGTGAACATTGTTACTGCAGATAATCCAACACCACATTCCCAGCTGATCAGCCAGACTTTACGGGAGGATCAGTGCCTCAGGCTTCACAAGATCATCGCGTGATTTGGCGTGAGTTGCTAGACGAGCAACAATAATGTAAGTGGTAATTTAAAAAGCCATGGTTATTTAACCGTGGCTTTTTTGTTTGTCTGATGAATCAATTGCCTGCATATAACCCCGTTGATTATTCCAAAAACTAATGCAGCCACTGCAAAAATAGGAATTAAATAAGCTACGCCAGTGTGCGGAATCAACCAAAGCCTAACAACCAATAATTGCCCAGCAATATGTGCAAAAGCTGCCAACACACTTAGCGTTATAACACTAAAATATTTTTTAGGTAAATGTTGCGTAAAAAATAAAGTCGCCAGACTAAAGATTGAGCCTGATAAACTCAGTACAAAAGTAGGTGAAAGAAAATGCCCTAATAATAGACTACTTGCAAAGACGCGCAGTAAACTTACCCAGGCAGCAGTACCAAAACCATATTGAGTAAGTACATATAAAGTGACGATGTTAGCGATACCTGGCTTTACTCCCGGAAGTGGTGATGGAAAAACCGCTTCAATAACATGCAGACTGATAGCCAATGCAGTGAGTTTAGCGATGTGGTGATCATGCTTGGTAGTAGAGATGTTAATAGTTGAGAGTGTCATATGGCATTTTCGCGCCTATTAATTGCAGGCTAATCTGGTTTGGTAGGCAGATAGCCACTTGGCCAGTGCGGCTAAGCCAACCTTGGTGCACACAATACTTATTTGTGCAGGGCGACTGCTTAAACCGAACTTTACCTTTATCAATGCTAATAATCGCTTCGCCTTTCGGCCCGTGCACATGGAGTTCCCGCGTCTGGTTTAAATCATAGGTGCCAATCACTTTATCTGCTAATCTGATTTTTAATTGACTAGCAGGCTCGTGAATCCAAAGTGTTTTAAAAAAAAAATAACAATGGCTACGCTTGAGATTATCACTAGCCAGTCACCTAGCAGGGGCTTAGTATTTAAGTGTTTGTTCAAGGCTGAATGATTGCCGCATGTTCGGCTGCGTTTTTGTCTAGCCAGAAGAGTCTTTTTGCCATGGACTGACTCACTAAAATCTTATCTGCCGATTCAATCACAAGAAAATTCCCTACCCCCATTTTTTTTGCTGCGTCTGATCGCGCGTCTGTTTGCGCAATAAATATTGGCTTAGAAGCGACATCGGAAAGCACGCCAGCATTAGCTTGTGGCGGAATTAGCACGGTGACTAAGTTTGTGTTTTGTACAGGGTAGCCGGTTGCGGGGTCGATGATATGGCAGTAGCGCTTACCATCGAGTTCAAAGTAACGCTGATAATCGCCAGATGTCCCGATTGCCCAGCCGCTTGGCAAATCAAGCGAAGCAATCGCGTTGGGTTGGCGCGGGTGCTGTATGCCGATATGCCAAGGCTTTTCGCCATGCCTGCCCAGCGCAATCAGATTGCCACCAATGTTCACCAATGCATTTTTAACGCCCTGTTCCTGCAAATAAATAAGCGCCCTATCCAGCGCATAGCCCTTAGCATAACCACCTAAGTCTAATTTAAGATTTAAATTTTTGCTATGCACCTTGCCGTTTTTAATGACGAGGTCACTCATCTGCGGGTTAGCATTGACCAGACCCTTAATTATTTCTTCATCTACCTTAATCGGCTTAAATTCATCATTCTGAAAGCCCCATGCACTAATCAAACCACCAATCGCAGGATTAAAAGCGCCATTCGATTGTGCAGATAACTTGGCTGCATGTTCAAGTAAAGCAGCGAGATCTGGGGTGATGTCAGCAGATTTTCCTTGCGCAAACGCACTATTGAGTGTGCTGATTTCACTGGGCTTCCAGGCATGTAAGCGGCGGTGTAACTCTTGGAACTGTTTAAAGATTTCGTTGGAAACAGCTTGTGATTTTTCTTCAGTTTCTCCGTAAATCGAAATGTCTACAAGCGTACCAAATACATAACTTTGCGTGTTGTAAAGGGGTTCTTTAGGCGTGCAGCTCGCGAGAAAACAGCCAAAAATGAGGATGAGAAAAAAGCGCATAGGCGCTACTATAACGCTAGTTGCGCGTGGATTCTAGTTTAACTGTTAACTAACAGCGCTAGTGATTCAATAAAAACTTGCGCAGGCTTGCAACCTGTTTGCGCTGCAATTTCCACCATACCGGTGGGGCTAGTCACGTTAATTTCGGTTAGATGCTCGCCGATTACATCGAGCCCGACCAAAAATAAACCTTCTTTTTTAAGTACTTTGCCAACAGTAGTGGCGATTTCCAAATCGCGCACAGTCAGGGGCTGTGCAACACCTGTGCCGCCTGCCGCCAAGTTTCCTCGTGTTTCACCCGCTTTGGGGATGCGTGCCAGGCAATAGGGAAGAGGCTCTCCATTGATAACAATAATCCGCTTGTCACCCTGTGTAATCGCAGGCAAATATTGTTGAATCATAATCGTACGCTTGCCAAAGTCAGTAATCGTTTCCAAAATCGCGCCGATGTTCGGGTCAGTTTCGGTCAGGCGAAATATGCCGCTGCCACCCATGCCATCCAGCGGTTTTACGATAATATCTTTGTGCAAACTCAAAAATTCACGAATTAAATCGTTGTTGCTAGTCACTAAAAATTCAGGGGAAAATTGCGGAAATTTAGCCACAGAGAGTTTCTCGTTCCAGCTACGTAACGCGCTGGGATTGTTAATCACCCGGGCACCTTGATTTTGCGCTAGTTCTAACAGATAAGTGCTGTAGAGATATTCGTTATCGAAAGGCGGGTCTTTGCGCATTAAAATTGCATCAAATGCTTTGGGCATCTCCTCCTTAACTTCAGATAGTTCGTACCACTTATTACCCTCGGATAAACTAAGTGATTTCACCCTGATTTTTACAAGGGCATTGCGCAAAAAAACATCATGTTGCTCGCATACATAAACTGTATGTCCGCGTGCCGCAGCCTCGCGCATGATAGCGATACTGGTATCTTTGTAGTTTTTTAAACTATCTAACGGATCAAGAATGAACAGTAGTTTCATGTGTAATATAGTCTACTGGTTTAGCGGGTCAGTTTCTTGTAATTCAATGGCCGCGGCCAACAAAGCCAAGCGTGCAACTACGCCATAAGCATAAAAACGATTAGGCACAGTATCAGGCGCATCGGCGCAATCGGGCAATGTGCATGGCTTTTCAAATGCCAATGGTACAAAGTGCGAACCTGGCGCATTCAAGTTTTCGTCTGCACCACGCTCGGTGTGTACACGGTAAAACCCGCCAATAACAAAGTGATCCATCATATAAACCACTGGCTCTGCAACCGCATCATTAATACTTTCGAAAGTGTAAACACCTTCTTGGATAATCACTTCTGAAACCTGCTGACCCTCTTTAATCACTGACATTTTGTTGCGTGTTTTTCGGTTTAAATCGCGTACATCGTTAGGTGATTTCACCGACATTATACCCATGCCATAAGTGCCGGCATCGGCTTTTACAATCACAAAGGGCTCGTGCGTGATACCGTATTCTGCATACTTGATCTTGATTTTGGCGAGGAGCTCTTCTACTTTCAGCGCCAAACACTCCTCGCCCGTACGAGCATGAAAATCAACTCTGCCGCAGGTTTCAAAATAGGGGTTCAATAGCCATGGATCAATTTCTAAAAGTTTCGAAAAATCATCAACTACACGGTTATATGCCGAAAAATGTTGTGATTTTCTTCTAACATGCCAGCCGGCATGTAGCGGAGGAATGAGATTTTGTTCGAGATTTTGCAAAATGTCTGGTACGCCACCAGACAAGTCGTTATTAAGCAAAATTGCGCAGCTATCAAAATCGCCAAGTTCTTTATTTTTGAGTTTGATGCGATTGCCTTCACGCACAACAGGTTCAAGCAACAACTTTTGTCCGTCATGCGCTTCTAGTATTGTTGGCTCGGTTATTTCGGGTGAAATGCTACCAACGCGCACGTCTAATCCCGCTGCTTTCATAATGTTCACCAGTTCCACGACGTTGCGTAAATAATAGATATTGCGTGTGTGATTCTCGGGGATAATCATAAGTCGATGCGCTTCAGGGCATATTTTTTCCACCGCCACCATCGCTGCTTGGACGCTCAAGCTCAAGAATTCATGGTTAAGATTGTTGAAACCACCGGGGAACAAATTAGTGTCTACCGGTGCAAGCTTGAAGCCACTGTTGCGTAAATCGACCGAACCATAAAATGGCGCAGCATATTCTAGCCATTGGCTGCGAAACCAATGCTCGATTTTCGGCATCGCTTCGAGCATTTTCTTTTCTAGGCTTAATAGCGGACCGCTTAAAGCTGTAGTTAGGTGTGGAACCATATTTTCTTTCTAAACTATATGACCAGCCTGCAAATCGGCGTGGTAGCTACTTCTTACCATGGGGCCGCTCGCTGCATTATTAAAGCCCATACTATCCGCTTTTTGCTTAAAATTTTCAAAAATTATGGGTTCCACATACCGCATTACTGGCAAGTGGTGCATGCTGGGCTGCAAATATTGCCCCAAAGTCAGCATGGTAACGTGATGCGCGCGCAAGTCTCGCATAACTTGTAAAATTTCATCGTCCGTTTCACCAAGTCCAAGCATCAAGCCGCTTTTAGTGGGAATGTGTGGATACAATTCGCTAAAATTTTTAAGCAAATTTAGTGAATTTTGATAATCCGAGCCTGGTCGCGCTTGTTTATATAGGCGCGGGACAGTTTCTAGATTGTGGTTCATGACGTCCGGGGGAGCTTTTTTTAAAATGTGTAGCGCCACGTCAAGTCTTCCTCGAAAGTCAGGGACTAGAATTTCAATCTTGATGTTGGGTGATTCATTGCGAACTGCCTGAATGCAATCCACAAAATGTTGTGCGCCACCATCAGGCAAATCATCCCGATCAACGCTGGTGATAACAACATAATTCAAACGCATTTGTGCGATGGTTTTGGCTAAATTGGCGGGTTCATCTCTGTCTGGAGGAAGTGGCTTTCCATGCGCTACGTCACAGAAAGGACAACGTCTGGTACAAATATCGCCCAAAATCATAAATGTGGCTGTGCCACCGCTAAAGCATTCGCCTATATTCGGGCAGCTCGCTTCTTCGCAAACCGTGTGGAGATTATTTTCGCGTAAAATCTGCTTAATTTCTTGAAATCGTGCGGAATCAGGCACTTTCATGCGAATCCACTCAGGCTTGCGCAATATGGGCTGTGGCACTATTTTTATTGGAATGCGTGCTGTTTTTGCGGCATCAATTTCTTTTACGCCAGCAATTTTTTTGGGTTTAGTTTCAATCATATTTTTAATTTTTTTTGTAAAATTGTCACCAGCATCTCTCCCATTTCTTGCGGCGTATGGGGAATGTTTAAATCTTTGGTTTGCGTCATTTCCAAGCCTTTATAGCCACATGGGTCGATACACTCGAAAGGTGATAAATCCATATCCACATTTAAGCTTAATCCATGATAGCAGCAATTATTTTTTAGCCTTAATCCGACGGAGCCTATTTTTTTACCTTCAACATATACACCAGGCGCATCACTTTTTGCACTTGCATGTACGCTATATTTAGCCAATAAGTCTATCATGCTATTTTCGATGATATTTACGAGTTGGCGCACTTTGAGGTTACGCCGATTTAAATCGATAAGTAAGTAAATAATGACCTGTCCAGGTCCGTGGTAAGTTATTTTACCGCCTCTATCGCTCTGCACGATTGGGATGTCATGACCATCAGGTATGCGCACACCGCGGTGATTTAAGCCAAGAGTATAGATTTTTTCATGTTCGGTCAGCCAAAGCTCATCAGGCGTTTCTTGCGTACGCTTAGAGGTGAACGATTGCATCATGGCAAGTAATTTTTGATAGTCAGCAAGGCCTAGCTTGCGAGTGATAAGCTGCATTTTATATTAGCTAAAGCACAACCCTAACCATAGGGTGGCTGGTGAGCGCACGATATATATTGTCTAATTGCGGCCTGGAGATCACGTGCACAATGCAAGTGAGGCTGATATATTTTCCACCCGAGCTTCCACGCATTTCAATTTTGGAAGCATCAAAATCTGGTTCTAAGAGTTGAATGGTTTTAATGATTTCGGTTGTGAAATCTTTGTGTGTTTCACCCATTACTTTTATCGGAAAGTCGCAGGGAAACTCAATGAGCGACTCATTCGGAATATTTGTATTGGCCGAAGTCATTTTTTAATTACTTTAATAGTAGTCGAATGCTATCAAGTATTCTGCCAAATATACCTGCTTCACCCACCGCTTTTGCGGCAATTAATCTTTGCTCGTTGATGACTTTGCCATCAAGCGCAAACACAATTTTGCCAATTTCTTGACCAGCTTTGATGGGCGCAATGAGCGGTTGTTTGCTCGTCATTGTGGCTTTCACTCTCGAGTAGTCGCCTTTAGGAAGTGACAAGTAAAAATCATGTGCCACGCTTGTTACCACAGTTTTATCTTGGCCTTTGTATACACGTAATGCATTGATAGGTTGGCCTTGTTTGTAAACGAGGGTGGACTCATAAAACTGAAAGCCATAGTTAAGTAGCTTTTGGCTCTCGGATGCACGCATGGCTTCAGATACTGCGCCAAGTACAACAGAAACCAAACGGCTATTCCCGCGTTTTGCTGAGGAAACCAGACAATAACCAGCGGTTTCCGTGTGCCCGGTTTTCATACCATCTACATTGGCGTCAAGCCAAAGCAGGCGATTTCGATTCGGTTGGGTAATTTTGTTATAGGTGTATTCTCTTACTGAGTATAGTCGTCTATATTCAAGTGGGAAATCACGAATGAGTGCGCCAGCAAGTAACGCTAAATCGTTTGCTGTCGAAAAATGATTGCTATCTGGCAAGCCAGTTGCGTTCATAAAATGTGTATTCTTCATACCTAATTTCGCAGCTTGCTGATTCATCATGTCTGCGAACTGCTCCTCAGAACCAGCAACGCCAATCGCAAGCGTTATTGAGGCATCATTGCCGGATTGAATAATCATGCCATGCAGTAGTTCATCAACGGTCACTGGTTTATTTGGCTCAATAAACATTTTTGAACCTTCAACTTTCCAAGCCTTTTCACCTACAGGTAAATTCTGATCTAGTTTTAGGTGTCCTTGTTGAAGGGCATCAAACACCAGATAAGCCGTCATGATTTTAGTAAGAGATGCAGGTTCAACGCGCTCGTCTTTTTTGTAGGAAACAATTTCAGAATTACTATTGAAATCTTTTAAGAGGTAAGCTTTAACTGCCAGCGCAGGTGCAGGAGCAACCTGTGCGGACCAGCTGGTAAGTGGAATCAATGCAAAAAAAGTGATAAATAATGTGATTAGGCGCATATGTTAATTATTGGGTAAGGATTATAGTGGCTACATTTAATTGTTTGCGGATTTTAGCTGCAATAAGGTCGGCGTCTTGCCTGGTATTGTAAGGACCTAATTTTATACGGTGTAACCCGTCATTATACACGCTGTTAATGCCTGCATTTTGTTCAATATCCAGCCCCTGAATTTTTCTTACAAATGTTGCAGCATTCGTTTCGTTTTTAAATGCTCCTGCCTGAATATAGAACTGTGCATCTGCTGTAATTACTGTGTTATTTTGAGATATTATTTCTGTAGGCTGTGGCTGGTTTGCTGGTTGGTTCATTGCAACTTCTGTAGGGTCATTCGTACTATTTATTACTAACTGAGGAGGTTCATTAACCGCAGGTGCAGGCGGCGAAGAGATTGCTTGACTCGACGGAGGTGGAACCTGTGTGGGTGTGATAGGTGCAGCGCTAGTTACGCTTACTGCTTTGGCCGGTGTATAGGTCGATGCTTGGCTCGGGTCAATCGCCTCCACTTCTACCAAGCCACTACCTTTTGAGAGCAAGCGTAACTTGTGTGCGGCGGCATAAGATAAGTCAATAATCCTAGTGCTTTTGAATGGACCTCTATCGTTAACCCGTACAATCACAGAGCGGCCATTTGCGATATTGGTAACCTTAACATAACTGGGGAGCGGCAAAATGGTGTGCGCGGCAGACATGCCGTACATATCGTAAATCTCACCACTAGAAGTTTTTTTGCCATGAAAGCGCTTTCCATACCAGGATGCATTGCCGCGCTCTTTGTAGTTCTGAGCAGTTGTTAGCGGCGTATATGTTTTCCCTAATGCCTTATATGGTTTATTGGAACGTGGAAGCAAGGGTTCATTTTTTGGTTCAGCATCAGGAATTGTATCTAGATTTTGCGGAGGGTTTGCATCGGGACCATCATCAAGGTAGTAACCACCTGGCTTTTTCGAGTTGTCTCCAATTTGGTCATCCGGCTGGCTAGGCTTGCTAGGAGATGTTGCGGCAGGTGGTGGGGCGTTTAATGGCGGAGTTTTTGCGGGCGTTTGTGATGGCTTGGCTGCCACTGGTGGCGCGGGTTTGGAAGCAGGTTTAACGGTTCGGCCGCCACCACAGCTTGCCAACATGATGCATAAAAATAAAAATATAAAATGCGATTTCTTCATATTCAATCTATCTTTTTCAAGTTAACCTGAAGCGACCAATTTTTTATGTGTTTGTATACTCATTAAAATACCAAACCCCAGCAAAAGTGTCACCATGGATGTTCCACCGTAGCTAATAAGCGGTAGCGGCACACCGACTACTGGCAAAATGCCGCTTACCATGCCAATGTTGACAAAGGCATAAGTAAAAAATGTGAGTGTGATACTCCCGGCTAAAAGTCTGGTAAATGTGCTTTTGGCTTGAGATGCAATGACAATACCGCGAATAATAATCAAACCAAATAATGTGAGTAGCATCAGGTTACCGATCATGCCAAACTCCTCACCAAATACAGCGAATATAAAGTCTGTAGTCCGTTCGGGCAGAAAGTCTAATTGTGCCTGTGTTCCATTTAGCCAGCCTTTGCCAGTAATGCCACCGGACCCAAGCGCAATAGTGGCTTGTATTGTATGATAGCCAGCGCCTAAAGGATCCTGGCTAGGATCTATAAGTATTTCAATACGTTTACGTTGGTAATCGTGCAGCATTGACCAAAAAATTGGCAGGAGTGCTCCCAGTGCTATTGCGCCGCCAATTAAGAATCGCCAGCTTAAACCAGCTAGAAATAATACAAAAAACCCAGAAGACAGAATGAGCAAGGAAGTGCCTAAGTCGGGCTGTTTCATAATCAATACCACAGGGATTAGCATTAGGATTGCAGCGATTACAAAGTCGCCAATGCGATGACTGCTCTCACGTTTGGAAAAAAACCAAGCCAACATCATGGGCACTGCAATACGCATGATTTCTGAAGGTTGAATTTTGGTCACCCCAATGTGCAGCCAGCGACGAGCACCATGGCTAATCTCGCCAAAGAACGCGACACAAATAAGCAAAATTAAGCCTAAGACATACAATGGTACAGCGATGCGTTCAAGGTGCTGGGGTGGGATATTTGCTGCTAGCCACATGACAGCTAAAGCAACCGAGATATTTACTAGTTGCGCACTGACTCTATCAAAACTTTGCCCAGAAGCACTGTACAAAACGAACAATCCAACGAGCAGGGTAAATAGCAAACAACTCATTAAAAATGAATCGATGTGCTTAAATAGACCTTGTAGGATTTGACTAATCATGAAGTTCTTCTTCCGGCAAATTCTCTACTAATGGTTCAGTTTGTCCATTATCTTTTGGCAGTACACCGGCCACTGCTTCAATGGGCGGAATCTTTCCTAATAGATAATAATCCATGACTTTCCGCGCAATGGGACCAGCGGCAGAGCCACCGTGACCACCGTTTTCCACAATCACTGCCAGTGCAATTTTGGGATCATCCGCCGGAGCATAGGCCACAAACAGTGCATGGTCTCGGTGGCGCTCATTGATATTTTTTTCATTATATTTTTCATTTTGCTTGATGCCAATCACTTGAGCGGTGCCTGTTTTGGCAGCGATACTATAGCCTGCATTTGCGCCTACGCTCGCAGCGGTACCGCCAGGCAATGTAACATCAATCATGCCAAGCTTTACTATTTCCAAATTTTTTTCATCTAAGGGAATGCTATCTGAAACGATACCTTTATTGGTGCTCACCACACCAGTTTTTGCATTTGCAATACCTCCCACCAAGTGCGGTCTCATGGCAACACCTTTGTTGGCCAAAATGGCAGTAGCCTGTGCCAGTTGCATTGGCGTGACTAAAGTATAGCCTTGACCTATGCCAACAATCACTGTTTCACCCATATACCAAGGTTGCTTAAATCGGCGTTTTTTCCAGTCTGGTGTGGGTAGCAAACCTGAGATTTCACCATTGATATCAATGCCACTTTTTTCTCCAAAGCCAAAATGCCTCACAAAGCTGGTAAGTTTATCAATACCCAACTCAATTGCCAGACCATAAAAAAAAGTATCGCACGAAATGGTAATTGCGCGGCGAATATCTACACTGCCATGCCCGCCAGGCTTCCAATCGCGATAGCGGTGGCTACTGTTAGGTAAAGTAAAATAGCCGGGGTCGTTGATGCTAAAAGGAGGATGTCGCTTGCCTGCCTCTAGTCCTGCCAATGCCACGAACGGTTTGAATGTTGAGCCTGGGGGGTAAATGCCTCGCAAAGGGCGATTGATGAGTGGTTTGTCTATTGAATCGTTAAGTTGCCGCCAATTTTCTACATCGATACCATCTACAAAAAGATTGGGGTCAAATGTGGGCATGCTGACAAATGCAAGAACTTCGCCAGAACTTGGCTTAATGGCAACCAGCGCCCCGCGCCGCTCTCCAAAGGCTTGTTCTGCGATTTCCTGCAATTTGATATCTGCAGATAAAATAAGATTATTGCCAGAGATAGGTGCTTTGCTTGAGAGTATGCGTACTGCTTTACCGTCTGCGTCAATTTCAACTTGCTGAAACCCGGTGGTGCCGTGCAATGCCTTTTCGTAAGATTGCTCGATACCGCTTTTGCCGATATGGTCCGAGCCTTTGTAGTTTGACAGTTCGCCTGAATTTTCTAGATTTATTAAATCTTTATCGTTGATTCGGCCAATGTAACCTATCATATGGGCACCAAGCTTGCCCTGTGGATAATGACGAAATAGACGCGATTTGAGCTCAACTCCAGGGAAACGGTAGCGATTAACTGCAAATTTCGCCGCCTCTATTTCGTTCAAGTGTGTTCGTAAAGGAATCGTTTCAAATGCATGACTTTGCGCTTTTAATTTATTGAAACGTTTTAGGTCGAAGCTAGAGACTTCAACTAGCTTTGCAATTTCCTCGATGGTGTTATTAAGATTCTCAACCTTTGAAGGCGTGATTTCTAATGTATAAACAAAAAAATTATGTGCTAAAAGCACTCCATTCTTATCAGTAATCAGGCCGCGATTAGGGGCGATAGGCACAATGGAAATGCGATTATTTTCGGCTAGTGTTTGATAATAATCGTAACGCTTTATTTGCAAAAAATAAAAACGTATCGCAAGCAAACTAAAAGCGATTAGTACCGCTAAACCAAGTACAGCCAAGCGTAGCTTAAAATCGTGCTGTTCGTGCTGATAATTTTTAAGTTCGGTGCTAGAGCGCATGTTTGATAGCAACGTTATTTGGTCTTAGGGCGGGTAATAGACCCAAAAACGAATATCATGAACTGCCACAGCAACATACTAGTAAATATAGGCCAATAATAATGCCAGCCGGGGTTGTCATTGCCTGCGAACAACTTCAGTAGTAGTACTAAAATGCGTTCGATTAATAATAGTGCTAATACATAACCAGCAAGCTGTATGTTGTTGAATAATACCAGTCGGCGCTGATAACTTAGCCCAATAAATGCAGTTAAAGTAAAACTTAATGCGTGCTGACCTAATAAACTGCCAGTCGCCAAATCAACTAATAAGCCGACAAACCAAGCGGTACCAACGTTACACAAGTTTGGCGCGCGTAGCAGCCAATAGAGCATAACCACGAGCATAAAGTCAGGACGAAAAATAATACCTTGTCCCACCCATGGAAATAGATGGCATAAAAGCGCTACAAGCAATGAGAAGTAGATGGTAAGTAAACTAACCGGGCGCATGAGTTTTTTTGGCCTTATTTTTAGTTGGCTTTTTAGCTTTTTCTTCCGTTGGTACTTTTTCTATTTGACCTGGTTGATCAGGCTCAGATTTAATCTCTGCCTCTTTTTCTTGTGGAAGTTCTAGCAATAAAAGTTGTAAGTGATTGTTTACCTCAGCGACTGGCGTGCTCACGATTTTGGCAAAAGGCGATTCAGGATTTTGCAGAATTTTAGTGACAGTAGCGACTGCTAGACCTGCTGGATAAATACCATCAATACCCGAAGTTACCAACTTGTCCCCTACTTGAATATCAACATTGGTGGGCAGATATGGGATATCAAGGGTGTTGCCACCTTCACCAAATGCGATGGCGCGCAATTGATTGCGTTCTACCTGAATTGGAATGGATAAGGCCTTGTCGGTAATTAGTGTGACCTCACTACTAAAAGGATATACGCGAGTAACTTGACCAATGACACCTTTTGAATCTACCACCGCTTGCCCGGCTTTAATGTTATGCTGACTTCCACGATTAACCACGACAACATTGTTAAAAGGGTCGCGACCCGTGTGCGAGATTTCCCCGAGAGTTGCTTTTGGTTGAATTGGAATATTGCCATTTAAAAGGCTACGCAAATGTTCATTTTCTGCTTGAATGGTATTCAGACGCTGGAGCATTACCTTATGCTCAAACGCCTGCTGCTTGAGGATGTAATTTTCCTGAACCAGCTGATTGTGCGCAGAAAAATATTTTTTAGTATCTCGCACCCACTCACTTGGCGCATTTGCAACCATTTCTAGTGGGTGCAATCCCCCAATAAAAGCTTGGCGTATTTGTGAAAGATAATTGAGGCGAGCATCCAATGCCATCGTGATGATGGAAAGCGCACAAAAAAACATCATACGAGAGAATGGGTTGGCGCCGCGGACGAAAAAGGCAGGGGATTGTTGGGGGTCTAAATTTTGATGAACACCCTTAAGCATGCCAACGCAATAAAATTAAATTGAAAAAATGTATTTTACTCACTGGCAAACACGTTTCCAAGCTTGTCCATTTCTTCTAATGCGCGACCGCAACCGCGCGCTACACATGTAAGAGGGTCTTCAGCCACGATGACAGGTAAGCCGGTTTCTTCCATTAGCAATCTATCTAAGTCCCTCAACAATGCGCCACCGCCAGTAAGCACCATGCCCTTTTCAGCTATGTCTGCACCTAGTTCAGGTGGCGTTTGTTCTAGTGCAGATTTCACTGCACCAACAATTGCGTTCAGTGGTTCTGTGAGGGCTTCTAAGATTTCATTGCTCGAAATAGTAAATTTACGTGGCAAACCCTCAGCTAGATTGCGGCCAGTCACTTCCATTTCTAAAACTTCAGAACCTGGGAAAGCAGAGCCGATTTTTTTCTTAATGGCTTCAGCCGTAGGTTCAGAAATTTGCATACCATAATTGCGGCGGATGTAATCAATAATCGCTTGGTCAAATTTATCACCACCAACACGCTCAGACTTGGCGTAGACAATACCACCCAGCGAAATCACGCCCACCTCTGTTGTACCACCGCCAATGTCTACCACCATGGAGCCCGTTGCCTCAGCTACTGGCATGTCTGCCCCAATCGCAGCCGCCATAGGCTCTTCGATTAAAAATACTTGTTTGGCACCTGCACGTTCTGCAGATTCTTTAATTGCACGGCGTTCTACTTGGGTTGAGCCCACTGGCACACAAATGATAATGCGTGGGCTTGGTGAAAACCAACGCGATTCGTGTACTTTGCGGATGAAGAATTTGAGCATTTGCTCTGTGACGGTAAAATCAGCAATTACTCCATCCTTCATCGGGCGAATAGCCTGAATATTTGCTGGTGCGCGTCCCAGCATGCCTTTTGCGTCGGAACCTACAGCAAGCAATACTTTTTTGCCGTTGGGACCACCCTCGATGCGAATGGCCACAACAGAAGGCTCATCGAGCACGATGCCCTTGCCGCGAGCGTAAATCAAGGTGTTTGCAGTGCCTAAATCGATGGCTAAATCATTGGAGAAGTAACTACTTAGTGAACCAAACATATTATTTTTCCTGTGCTTTGCGGATACTCAACGTATTTGTTACAAATTGCAACTAAAGGGACGCTTCAAAATCAAGGTATAATAACGTATATTGCATCTAAAATTAAGCAGCATTTACATATTGTTACAAAGAAATTACTAAATATTCGTTATGGCACTCAACATCACAGACATTAAGCGCATCGCGCATCTCGCACGAATTGAAGTGAGCGACACAGAAGCTGAATCTACGCTCATAAAACTCTCTGGAATTTTAGGGTTAATCGAGCAAATGCAAGCGGTAGATACCACAGGAATCGTTCCAATGTCACACTCGCAAGACGTAGTGCAACGTTTGCGGGAAGATGTGGTGACCAAAATAAACCAGCGTGAAGAATTCCAGAAAATTGCACCACTCGTGGATAGCGGCTTATATCTTGTGCCAAAAGTAATCGAATAATTTTTTAATATAATCCCATGATTAACAATAGTTTAACTAACTCTAGTTTAGCCCAGCTTAGCCAAATGCTGGCGGATAAAAAGATTTCCAGTGCAGAAATGACTCAAGAATTTCTGGGACGCATCAAAAAGTTCAACCCAGAAATTAATGCCTACATTACGTTGGATGAGTCAAAAACATTGGCGCAAGCTAAAGCTGCCGACGCCCGTATCGCGGCTGGTAAGGCGGAAGCGCTAACAGGAATCCCTATTGCACAAAAAGATATTTTTTGTGCAACTGGCTGGCGAACTACTTGCGGCTCTAAAATGCTCGCGAATTTTGTGGCACCCTATGATGCGCATGTAATCAGCAAGTTTGACGCAGCTGGTGCGGTGAATTTAGGTAAAACCAATATGGATGAATTCGCCATGGGCTCATCTAACGAAACTTCAGTTATTTTGGCGGAGTCAAAAATCCTTGGGATTTTGACCGCGTGCCAGGTGGCAGCAGCGGAGGTTCTGCGGCAGCAGTAGCCGCACGCTTGTGTGCAGCGGCAACAGGCACGGATACTGGTGGATCGATACGTCAGCCTGCAAGCCTTTGTGGTTTTACGGGTTTAAAACCTACCTACGGTTTAGTTTCACGCTACGGCATGATTGCGTTTGCTTCGAGCCTCGACCAAGCTGGGCCGATGGCGAAAAGCGCGGAAGATTGCGCGCTGATGATGAATGTAATGGCAGGGTTTGACGAACGCGATTCGACCAGTTTGAATCACCCTAAAGAGGATTACACGCGTGACTTAAATAAACCATTGGCAGGCTTAAAGGTAGGTCTGCCAAAAGAATATTTTGCTGAGGGCCTTGATGCGGACGTTGCAAAGGTGGTTGAGGAGGCGATTGAGCAGTACAAAAAATTGGGCGCGGAAATGGTAGAAATTTCGTTACCGAATACCAATTTGTCTATTCCGGTTTATTACGTGCTTGCCCCGGCAGAGGCCTCTAGCAACCTTTCTCGCTATGATGGCGTGCGCTATGGGCATCGCGCAGCGCAATATGATGATTTGATGGATATGTATTGCAAAACGCGCGCTGAAGGTTTTGGCGCAGAGGTGAAACGCCGCATATTGATTGGCACCTATGTGCTGAGCGCAGGCTACTACGATGCCTATTATCTTAAGGCACAGCAAATTCGCCGCTTAATTGCTCAAGATTTTACTGAGGCTTTCAAAAAGTGTGATGTGATCATGGGCCCAACGGCCCCATCGACAGCTTTTAAAGCTGGAGAGAAGGCGGATGATCCTGTAGCCATGTATTTGCAAGATGTTTACACAATTGCGACCAATTTGGCAGGGTTGCCGGGCATGAGCATTCCCGCAGGTTTTAGTCATGGCCTTCCTGTTGGGCTGCAAATTATCGGCAATTATTTTGATGAGGCGCGCATGCTCAATGTGGGTCACGCCTATCAACAAGTAACAGATTGGCATCACAAAATGCCAACAAGGAATTGCATAATGGAATGGGAAGTCGTTATCGGGCTAGAAACTCACACCCAATTAAAAACCAACACTAAGATTTTTAGTGGCGCGTCGATTAAATATGGCGCAGAACCCAATACCCAAGCCGATGAGGTGAGTATTGCCTTGCCTGGTGTGTTGCCAGTGTTGAACAAAGAAGCTGTGCATTGCGCGATTAAATTTGGCTTGGCGATTGATGCTGAGATTGCGCCAAGAAGTGTGTTTGCGCGTAAAAACTATTTTTATCCTGATTTACCCAAGGGTTACCAAATCAGCCAGTATGAGTTGCCGGTAGTGGGTAAAGGCAAAGTGACGATTCAAGTGCCTGCCAGCAAAAATGCGGAAGCTTACGAAAAAGTCATCCACATCACCCGTGCACATTTGGAAGAAGATGCGGGAAAATCGAGTGCATGGTGCGGTTGATGGAATGAGCGGCATAGATTTAAACCGCGCAGGTACGCCGCTGCTGGAAATCGTGACTGAGCCGGATATGCGTAGCGCGGCAGAAGCGGTGGCTTATGCCAAAAAACTGCATGAGCTGGTGCAATGGATAGATATTTGCGACGGCAATATGCAAGAAGGTAGTTTCCGTTGCGACGTAAATGTTTCCGTGCGTCCGAAAGGTACAGATAAACTTGGCACACGTCGCGAGATTAAGAACCTCAACTCGTTTAAATTCATGCAGCAGGCAATTGAATATGAAACTCGCTGGCAAATAGAAACGCTGGAAGATGGCGGCACTATTCACCAGGCGACGGTGTTATTTAACCCCGATACCGGCGAAACACGTGCCATGCGCAGCAAAGAAGAAGCCAACGATTATCGCTATTTTCCCGACCCTGATTTGTTGCCACTCGAAATTACCGAAGCAGATAAAGCAAAAGTGCGTGCCGAGATGCCTGAGTTGCCTGAAGCCATGAAAAAACGGTTCGAGAGTGAGTATGCGCTTTCAAGTTATGACGCTTCAACACTAACTTCTAGCCGTGAACTTGCTGATTATTTTGTCGCAACGGTGAGTGTCGGTGCAGAGGCGAAGCTTGCCGCAAACTGGGTGATGGGTAGCGTTTCAGCTAAATTAAATAGCCGAGGAAAAGACGATTGCCCAAAGCCCAATATCCACGAGGGTCCTGGCGGCATTGATAAAACGCATTGCGGATAACACAATCTCAAACAATGCAGCGAAACAAGTATTTGAAGCGCTTTGGGCGGGTGGAACTGACGTAGATGCGGTGATTGATAAGCTGGGTTTGAAACAAGTTTCAGACAGCGGTGCAATTGAAGCGATTATTGACGAAGTGCTCTCAGCAAATGCCGCGATGGTGGAAGAATTTAAAGCGGGCAAAGAAAAAGCGTTCAATGCGTTGGTGGGTCAGGCGATGAAAGCCTCTAAAGGCAAAGCCAATCCTGCGCAGGTTAATGAAATTCTTAAGAAAAAACTGGCAAGCTAGTAAGCTTTTAGTTTTTTGAAAGTGTTTTGGAACTTTGCAACTTAGCTGCTTCTGGTGTTGCTGGAGCTGCTTCGGAATTTTCTTTATCTGATGCAGTTAATGCGGCATTTGAGGTAACAGGTTGTTTGAGAGCAATAAAACGCGCTTTTTCATCCGCAAAACGTTTACGTGTTTCTTCCATACTTAGCTTGCGACCAGCAATCTGTTTGTCGAGTTTTGCCGATTCTGTTTTGGCAAGTTTTAGTTCATCAGTCAAATAAGGTGGGATAGGTTTCTTACGCTTTTGTATGGAATCAGCAGTTTTTTGATTGCGCGCTGCACGTGCAAGCACATTCTCCTTTTGCACTGTTAAAGCTTGTAACGCTGCAAGGTCCATTTGCAAATTACGGTCACGCGCCAAATCAATTTCGTCTGCTTTAGTGTATGAGGCAAGCAGGATATTGTCCTTACGCTGAGCAGCGAGTTTTGCCTGATCATCTTGTTCGGCTGCGGCATCGGTTTTAACGTTGCGTTTTACCACAACGCCTTGTGTATTCATTTCTGAATTATTGCGGCCAGCCTCTTGTGCCGGCAGCTTATCTCCATAATGGGTTACACCTTGGCTATCTACCCATTTTACAATGCGCTTTCCGCCGCCAGAACTTGCACCAGCTTCATTGTTTGCTGCAAATGCACTGGGAACAAAATATAAGCCAAGTAGCACAAGCCCAACAATTAGAATAATTGCTTGTATTTTTGGAACACTAAATTTAAACATAACAGTCAACAGCCGTACCTTTTACGATATTGCTGAATTGAAAGCAAGCTATGTGCCATTTCTTCCTTTTGTTCAATAAATTGTAATAAATCGGTTAAGTTGGCAATGGCACAAACTGGAATTTTATTTTGCTGTTCTACTTCTTGTACAGCAGAAAGTTCGCCCTGACCTTTTTCCTGACGATCTAGGGCAATGGCAACACCGCAGGCGGCTGCACCGCTTGCGCTAATGAGCTCAACGGATTCACGCACTGATGTGCCTGCAGAAATGACATCGTCAATGATAAGTACTCTGCCTTGCAATGGCGCACCCACAATCACGCCACCTTCGCCATGGTCTTTGGCTTCTTTACGGTTATAGGCATACGGATAATTATGGCCGCGTTGCGCAAAAGCTATTGCGATACTTGCTGCAAGTGGAATCCCCTTGTAGGCAGGTCCAAACAACATATCGAACTCAATACCTGATTTTTCTATACTATTGGCGTAGAATTCGCCTAGTTTTAATAGGCTTTCGCCGTCGTTAAATAGTCCAGCGTTAAAAAAATAGGGGCTTAAACGGCCAGCTTTGGTTTTAAACTCGCCAAATTTAAGCACTTGCTTTTGTATGCAGAACGCAATGAACGAATGTGACAAATTTTGACTAGTTTCTGACATAACCTGAGCGCAGCCTAAAATTAATTAGAAAGATTGTTATGCGCATTATAACTGCGAATTTGAATGGAATACGCTCTGCCGCCAACAAGGGATTTTTTACTTGGTTACAAAAACAGAATGCAGATGTGATATGTGTGCAGGAAGTTAAGGCACAACAACTAGATTTGACAACAGAAATGTGTGCGCCTTCTGGATATTTTGGTTACTTCCACTTGGCTGAAAAAAAAGGTTACAGTGGTGTTGGCATCTACACAAGAGCAAAGCCAGATAAGGTGATTGAAGGGATAGGTATCGCTGATATTGATGTTGAAGGACGATATCTGGAATGTAGATACGGTAACTTGAGTGTGGTTTCGCTTTATTTGCCCAGCGGCTCTAGTGGCGACGAGCGGCAAGCATTCAAATTTAGCGTCATGGCGCGCATTATGCCGCACCTGCAAGGTTTGCTAGCTAGTGGCCGCGATGTGGTGATATGCGGGGATTGGAATATTGCTCACCATGAAATTGATTTAAAAAACTATAAAGGTAACCGAAAAAATTCTGGCTTTTTGCCGGAAGAGCGTGCTTGGCTTACGGAATTATTTAACCAAATAGGCTGGGTCGATGTTTATCGAAAACTCTATCCTGACACCACAGATGCATGTTATACCTGGTGGAGTAATCGTGGTGCGGCCTATGAAAAAAATGTGGGTTGGCGCATTGATTACCAGATTGCTACGCCAGGTTTTGCACAATACGCCGTTTCGGCAGAAATTTATAAGGCCGAGAAGTTTAGTGATCATGCGCCACTTATTGTGGATTACGCCAACGTAAATATGGTTTAATCTGCATGTCAGCCAATTTGCATCTTAGGCGTTATAATTACTTTCATTTCAAATACTTAGTCAGTTGAAATCCTACCATTCATTTTTGGCAATCTGCCTGACCACGGGTTTGCTTTTCCCCCATAGTTATTCTTGGGCTGCTCAGGCCGTAACAGACCGTAATGAAGTTGACCCTATAGAAGGTATTAGCGGTATTTACTCGGACATGGAAATGCGCATGCGGCTTGCTGCTAAGCCTAATGCACAGGAGTGCAGTGGTGAAGCAGCTTGAGCAATCAGCAGTTTGATGCGCGAGTGCTGGTGATTGGTGAACATCTTGCCAAAAGTGCGTATGAGGTATATCCGGAACTTAAGAAAAAAGTGCCAAACTTTGTGTTCAGCGTCGCAGATAAACAGGTTTTGGGTAGCGCTTCCAATGCGGGAGGCGCGGTTGTTATTTTTCGTGGGACTCAACATCTAGACTTAGGGGATGAGGCTCTAGCGTTTATCGTAGGTCGCGAGATGGGGCACGTGATAGCAAACCATCACAAAAGCAATGCAAAAACTAGACTGTTAATATCCGCGCTCGCAGCGGTTTTATTTCCTGCAGTCGGTATATTAAGTGCCTCAAGCGCCGCGACACAAGCTACTGCAGCTTCTACCAGCTTACTTACCAGCGTAGCATCTACTGCCACTTCAATTGTAGGCTCTGAAGTGGCGATGTCTAGAATTAAACCTGGGCAATTAACAGAGGCTGATGATGTCTCGATTTCAATTTTAACGCGGACAGGACTTACCACTGCAGAAGTTGCACAATCTTTGGAATTTATTGTTGAAAATGAAATTGCGACAGGATGGGAAACGGATTTAAACCAATCCATACATTATGTGCGACAACTTGCAGGTGATTCAAAGGAAATAGTTGCCGAATTAGAGCCTTTGCCAGAAGCCTATGTTGATAAGGAACATATAATGGAGTTGCCTGTAGAGAGCAAGAGCCGCATAGCACTTGCAGACTCTCCACCCAAAGTTGATGAGCTTGTAAAACAACCGCAGCCCTTACAAAAACCTTTGGAAGAGAAGTCTGAAGACCATAGAATAATTTTAATAACCAATGAGAGTCTTGCTCAAAATCACCGTCAGTCAAGCCTTTCTCAAGGCAAGCCGTTGAAAGTAGCTACCACTAAGAAAAATATCTATAAAAAGAGTAAGGCTTCAAAAATTAAGTCTGGGCGTGGCATTAAAGAAGACGCTAGTGCCGCCAAAAAATCAAAGTTCGGCAAAAATAAAAAACCTGTTGCGATAAAACCAGTAAACAAAGCAGGTAACGTTAAAAGAAAAACTTTGGCTAAATCTAATTAAGCAAAGTTAATTTTTTGTGACCCTCACAAAAAATAAATCTCCAATTTGTAAGGTTTTAAAAACGCTGGCGACTAACTACTCGTGCAATGTGATGAATCTACTCTGTCATTTTCCACGTATTAGTTAATTCTACCTTTCCACCTAGAGAAGGTAGATTCTTACAATTAATTTTAAAGAGGAATTACCATGTCTGTTCAAACTTCTAAAGTACGTAATGGCGCTATGATTGCACTTGGAGCGGCTGCTTTAATTTTGTCTGGTTGTGCTAGCAGTGGCGCTAATACTGCAAGTACCGCAGCAGGTGTATGTGTGGGTGTTAACTCATGTAAAGGTACGAGTGATTGTAAAACTGCAGGTAACGAGTGCAAAGGCCACAACTCATGTAAAACAGCTAAAAATGCATGTAAAGGACAAGGTTCATGCAAAACTGCAGCGAATTCTTGCAAAGGCCAAAATTCATGTGCTGGCCAAGGTCACTTAGCTTTAACTGGAGCAGAGTGTGATGCAAAAGGTGGTCACATGGTTTAGTAGTAAAAATTGGGCAAACAGGTGTTTTGCCTGTTTGCCTAAGTTTTAACTTACTTATGCGTTAACATCACATCATTCATTTATAAGTCAGCAATATGCATGCTTCCCCATCTTATCTAGGTTTTGGCCTTGGTTTACGTACTGAGCATTATCACGAGGTGCTCGAAAACAAACCTGATGTTGACTGGTTTGAAGTTATTTCCGAGAATTACATGGTGCCTGGTGGTAAGCCTCTGGATTTTTTAACTAAAATTCGTGCAAACTACCCAATGGTGATGCATGGGGTATCACTTTCCATAGGCTCAACTAGCCCATTAAACAAAGAGTACTTGCGTGACTTGCGTGCACTTGCTGATCGCATAGAACCTGCTTGGATATCCGATCACATTTGCTGGACGGGGGTACATGGCAAAAATATGCATGATTTATTGCCGCTACCTTACACTGAAGAAACCGTTAAGCATGTAGTTGCGCGAGTTAGTCAGGTGCAAGAAGCATTAGGCAGAAGACTTTTATTAGAAAATGTTTCCAGCTATGCAAGTTATGTTGATTCGACCATGACTGAGTGGGAGTTTATTACAGAAATTGCCGATGCCGCAGACTGCTTGCTGCTGCTGGATGTAAATAATATTTATGTGAGCAGTTTTAACCATCAGTTTGATGCAAAAACATTTATAGATGGCGTACCAGCTAATCGTGTGCAGCAAATCCACTTAGCGGGGCATAGTAATCATGGCGATTATATTATCGACACGCATGATGCGCCGGTGATTCCCGAGGTGTGGGATTTATATGGCTATGCGATTAGTCAGCTTGGCCAAATTAGTACCATGATAGAGCGAGATGACAATATTCCAGCACTCGCCGATTTGGTTGAAGAGTTGCAATTGGCGCGTGAAATTTCAGCCAAGCAACTTAAGGTGGCGGCATGAGCCAGCTTGCCCAGCTGCAACAAGCCTTTCAGGCATATCTGCTTGAAGATGATACTTTGAAATCAAAAAGCAGTTTTATTGTGAATGATGCTAAATTAGGCGCAAAAAAACGCCTAGGTATTTATCACGACGCTTATAGGTTGCGTATTGTAGAAGCCTTGGGTAATACTTATGGGAATGTAAAAAAACTGCTCGGTGATGCATTTTTTAACACAACAGCCCGCGCATATTTAAAAAAATACCCCTCTTTGCATCCTAATTTGCGCTGGTACGGCGCGGATATGCCAACATTTTTAAATGCAACTTTGCCGCAACACCCTATTGCCGCAGAACTTGCCGCGTTTGAATGGGCGCTTGCAATAACGTTTGATGCGCCAGATGCGCCAACGCTTTACTTGCAAGATTTGGCAACGATTGCACCAGAAAACTGGGGAGATTTGCGATTTAAATTTCATGCCGGCATACAATTTATTGAGTTAGAGTTCAACACAGTGGCAGTGTGGAAAGCGCTGGATGCCGATGAAGCACCACCAAGTGCAGAGCCTGCAAAACATCATTTATGGCTGATTTGGCGCCAGCACCTTGATGTGAATTTTCGTTCTATAGATGACGTAGAAGCAATGGCATTGAGACTGATGACGACAGGTGCCAGCTTTGGGGAGCTTTGCGAGATTCTGTTTGAGAGCGTGGGCGATAACGCTGAGCAACAGGCCGCACAATATTTGGCGAGCTGGCTAGAAGCTGAATTGATAAGTGAGTTGATTTAGTTAACTACAGAATTTAAGTTGTAAGCTTTGCAAAATCTCTCCATTTGTTGAATCTTGCACAAAAATCACTGCGCCAGCATCCTTTTTTTTCCATTCGGGACTTAAGCGTAAAATTTTTGTTAAATTGGTTTTTATTGTTGATTTGATAAGCCCCAAAAAACTCGCGCACCACATAATCATGTATTAAGCTCGCGGCCACTGTTTTCGCCCGCTTTGACCGAGCTGACTAACTTGTTTTCATAAAGCGCTACAAACACATCGGATTTCTTCACATTTTTTGCATTCCATGGCTTCTGCAGCCGCTTTTAATGTGATTCTGCCATCGGATTCACTCACTGCATTTAGGTTGCAAATTCGCGCGCGCGGCAATTTTTTGGGTTGCCTCTACAGCTTCTTTAAGCGCGAATTATCCCAGCCTTTAAAGTCGCGGCCATTTATCACAAATTGCGGGGTATACACAAAGCCAGCGCCACCAAAAGCGGCAGTTTTGCGTTGGCGGTCTGAGTATTCTGCTTTAGAAAATTTATCTTTCCAGCCAATGTAATCCCAATAATCCACATGAAAAGCGAGCGGGATCACTTTGTTAGTGTCAATCTTTAAGCTGCTCAGCCATTTGTCTGCAGGTGGGCAGCTGCTGCAACCTTCGGAGGTGTAAAGCTCAAGCAAAGGTACAGTTTGCACACCACTTTTTGCCGAACATTCAGCTGCGAGAGAGATGCTCTGAAAGGCGCATAGAATAAGGACAGTGGCGATGCTTGTTTGAATGGATTTGCGCATTAAAAACTCCTTTTTTGGGAATATCAGGAGTTAGTCGGCAATACTTTAAAAACCTTACAAAGGTTTTTCGTTTTCCTTAATGGTATTCCAAGGTGCGACTTTGAATAGCAGCAACATGCCGGGGATAGCAATTAAAAAGCAGAAAATAAAGAAGTTTTTCCAGCCCATACTTTCTACCAAATAGCCGGTTGCAGCGTTGGCAAAAGTGCGTGGCACGGCAGCCAAGCTGGTAAATAGCGCAAATTGTGTTGCAGTGTAAAGCGGGTGTGTTGTCTGTGCGATATAGGCTACAAAAGCCGCAGTGCCAAGGCCAACGCCCAAAGCTTCAACACCTATCACAGCGCCAAGTAAAAAAAGATTATGTCCGGCAGTGGCAAGCCAAGCAAAGCCTAAAATCGCAACCATTTGCACAGCACCAAAAATCCACAATGCACGGTTAATACCGAGTTTAATCATCCAAATGCCGCCCAGCAAGCCGCCAATCACACTTGGCCACAAGCCAGCATTTTTGGCGATTAAGCCGATTTCAGTTTTTGTAAATCCCATGTCTAAATAAAATGGCGTGGCGAGCGATGTCGCCATGCTATCGCCCAGTTTATATAGGAAAATAAACGCTAAAACGAGTAGTGCGCTGTTGAGTCCATTGCGGTCGAATAAATTCGTTAAAAGGCTCTATCACCGCGGCTTTTAACGTTTTTGGTCGCCCATCTTTTAGCATTGGCTCAGTCACTAAAATGGTCATTAGGATTCCGGGTAACATAAATAGCGCAGTGATAATAAACACGCTACTCCAAGCCATGTGGTCGGCCAAAATGAGCGACAGCGAGCCAGGCACTAGCCCCGCGATTTTGTAGGCGTTTACGTGCACCGCGTTGCCAAGCCCCAGCTCTGCATCAGGTAGTAATTCACGGCGGTAGGCATCTAAAACAATGTCTTGGCTGGCACTAAAAAATGCGACAACACTAGCCAAATAAGCGATTGTCCAAATATCCAGCTTGGGATTAAACGCGCCAAAAATGGGGATTGATAGTAGAAGTAAAATTTGTGAAATCAATAACCAACCGCGCCTGCGACCAAGCGGTGGAGCGAATCTATCGAAAAATGGCGCCCACAAAAACTTCCAAGTAAACGGCAAATTGATAAGTGCAAATAATCCGATGGCTTTAAGGTTCACGCCCTCAGAACGCAACCAGGCAGGTAATAAGCTGATTAAAATATAAAGCGGAAGCCCAGAGCTGAAACCGGTAAAAATGCAAATCAGCATTTTTTTGGTAAAAAGCGATCTCCAAACGGACGGCTTGGTAGCGCTTACTGCATTCACGCGCTGGCTTTCAAGCGGTACATCGCTAAATTACCCAGCAAATTTGGCATGAAGCTAATCTCTTTGCCATCGGTGATTACTTTGCGCTCAATCACTGTAATTTTGTAATTTTTACAAAATTTGTCAAAATCGTTAATCGTGCAAAGGTGCACGTTTGGCGTGTCGTACCATTGGTAGGGTAAAGTTTTCGAGACTGGCATATTGCCAGTAAGTATTTGCCCGCGATTACGCCAATAACCAAAATTGGGGAAAGTCACAATCACCTCACGCCCTACGCGCAGCATTTCATGCACAATTTCTTCGGTATGGTGCATGGCTTGAAGTGTTTGTGAAAGTACCACTGTGTCAAATGATTGGTTTTCAAAGCCCGATAATCCGTCTTCCAAATCCATTTGAATCACGTTAATTCCGCTTTGTTGGCATGTCAGCCAGTTGACATCGTCTTTTTCGACACCGTAACCTTTTGCCTCCAGACTGTCGCGCAGATAGGTAAGTAGCGTGCCGTCGCCACAACCCAAATCCAGCACTTTTGAGCCAAACCCAACCCAGCCTGCAATAATCGCAAAATCATGCCTAAATATTGCACTTAAATTTGTAATATTTACATTATTTTGCATATTAATTACCCACCTTAATATTGCCTAAATAGGTTCTTAAGATTTGGTGATAGTGTGCGTCTGGCATCAAAAATGCGTCATGACCGTGCGCCGCGGTCACTTCGGCATAACTTACTGTGAGCTCGTTATCCAGCAAAGCTTTAACGATTTCGCGCGAGCGCGCAGGAGAAAAGCGCCAATCGCTGGTGAACGAAACTACTAAAAACTTTGCTTTTACGGCGCTCAGCGCTTTGCTCAAATCACCACCAAACT
Source organism: uncultured beta proteobacterium (assembly GCA_963752495.1). GTDB lineage: Bacteria > Pseudomonadota > Gammaproteobacteria > Burkholderiales > Methylophilaceae > CAVVYJ01. Next base: position 226,479 of record CAVVYJ010000003.1, on the reverse strand, counting down.
CCAGCGCTGGGTCGTAATAATCCAATGCGCGCGTCATGCGCAAATAGGTATTGGCATCAAATTCGCCGGCGAATTTATCGCCTTGGTAACGCAAGTACGATTCCATCTCAAATTCCACATCAAAGCTATATTTAATCGTGTCTTTGATTTTGCGGCCAAATTTTGCACCCATTGCATCATCAGCTTAAATAGGTGATATGCCCCAGCATGCGCGCGATGCGCAGCCCGCGATGCGGCACTGTTTTATGCGCATAGTAATCGCCGCCATGAAATTCGGGGTCGGTGATAATCGCTTGGCGAGCTACTTCGTTAAACGCGATATTCTGTGCGGTTAAATTAGGCGCACTGGCAATCACCAGCGCATGTTGCACGCGTGTTGGAAAGCTCAAGCGTCCATTGCAACGCCTGCATTCCACCCAGGCTACCGCCAATCACCGCCGCAAGCTGCGTAATGCCTAAGTAATCGCACAACAATGCTTGTGAATTTACCCAATCTTCTACGGTAACAATCGGAAAGCTTGCGCCGAACGGTTTTTTGGTTTTTGGGTTAATACTGGCAGGCCCGCTACTGCCCGCGCAACCACCCAAGTTATTGACACCAATCACAAAAAACTTATTGGTATCTAAGGGTTTGTTGGGCCCAATTAAGTTATCCCACCAGCCTGGGTATTTGTCATCTTCTGAATATTTACCCGCCACGTGGTGCGTGCCAGAAAGCGCATGGCAAATCAAAACCGCATTCGATTTGTCCGCATTTAGATTTCCATAAGTTTCATAAACCAGATCGTACTCAGGCAACACCGCACCACTTTTTAAGGTGAGCGGCGCGCTAAAATGCGCGGTTTGCGCTTTTACAATTCCTACTGAGTTATTTTCTTGCATGGCGTGATTATACTATGTGCTTGCTATCGCGGCATCATGCCAAGCGTCACGCGGTTGTTGCCGCCCAAATCTTTTATGGTTTCAATCTCGCTAAAACCACTTTGCTTAAGTAAAGTTGCAACTTCTTCTGCTTGATTATAACCATGCTCCAGCAACAAGTATCCATGCGGGGTTAGGTACTTTGGCGCATTGGCGATTATTTGCTTAATATCATCCAAACCATCTGCGCCAGAAGCTAGCGCAGAGGCTGGCTCAAAGCGCAAATCGCCCTGCGTTAAATGTGCATCGTTTTGTGCAATATAGGGCGGGTTGCTCACAATCACATCAAATGTTTGGTTTTTTAATGCACTAAACCAATCGCTTTGCAAAAATTCGATATTGGTAATGGCTAAGTTTTGCGCATTTTCTTGGGCAATTTTTAATGCGGCATCAGACGCATCCACGGCGGTTACAAGAGCTTGTGGGCGGTTATGCGCAATCGCCAGCGCAATCGCGCCAGTGCCAGTGCCTAAATCCAAAACATGTATTTTTTTATTCTGTGGAATTTTGTCCAAAGCCGCTTCCACTAAGGTTTCCGTATCAGCCCGCGGAATTAAAGTATCGGGCGTGACTTTGAATTTTAAGCCGTAAAACTCACGATAACCTAAGATATAAGCAATCGGCTCGCCATTTAAACGTCTTTTATGAATGCTCTGTAGACCGCATGGATATTGGGTTGCAGGGCATCATTTTCATGTGCGATCAACCATGCACGGTTTACATTAAGCGCGTGCTGTAACAAAAGCTGTGCCTCTATAGCCGCTTCTGTATTATGGAGTTGAGTGGTGGCAGTTGCGAGGGCTGATCTGATACTGTGAGTTTGATTCATTGATAATCTTAGGGTGCGCAAAACGATATTGCACACCCTGGGATGCGCAAATTAGTCTAAGCCTGCGCGTTGTTGTTAAATTTGAAATAGCAAGCAGACAAAAAGGCGTATAAAGCCACTGTTGACCAGCCAAGGGCGTTAATCGGGCCAGTTAATTGAAAATGCAATGCCACAGCAAAACCAATCAACATCGTAAAAAAGAAGCCTTTTACGATGGCACGTTTTGCTTCTGAGTCTGGCGTGTCGCTTGCAAACCATAGTACAGCAGAATAGGTGAGGATTGCACTTGCAAACAAACGTGCCATAAATACACCAGCCTCGTTTAATTCTACAGATGTGTAAAAAGATAAGATTAATGCAGGAATAAATAAAAAGCCAAGACCAAATACAAGCGCAATTACTGCATGAACTTTAAGAAAAGTATTTAATTTCATTTTCGTTCCCCATGTTGTTAATGTCAATTTACTGCAATATTATTATGCGGGGATAAGAAATTTTTTTCAAATCAGCTTTCTTCGCCCAAACTCGCCAGCAAGTCTGCCTGATGTTCAGCCGAGAGCGCGCCTATCAACTCATCCATATCACCTTCGGTAATCGCATCAATTTTGTATAGCGTGAGGTTGATACGGTGGTCGGTTATGCGGCCTTGCGGGTAATTGTAGGTGCGGATGCGCTCAGAACGGTCACCAGAGCCAATTAAATTGCGGCGCTCAGTGGCGATTTTGCTATTTTGTTCATCCACCTGTTTGGCCTTGATGCGTGCGGCAAGCACCATCATGGCTTGCGCCTTGTTGGCGTGCTGGCTGCGGCCATCTTGGCATTCCACCACAATGCCCGTGGGGAAGTGGGTAATACGCACGGCAGAATCGGTTTTGTTAATATGCTGGCCGCCCGCGCCGCTGGCTCTAAAGGTATCTAGGCGAATATCAGCAGGGTTAATCACCACGTCAGACACTTCGTCCACTTCTGGCAAAATGGCGACAGTACACGCGCTGGTGTGGATGCGGCCTTGCGTTTCTGTATCGGGCACGCGTTGCACACGGTGGCCGCCGCTTTCAAACTTGAGCTTGGAATATGCACCAAAACCTTCAATTTTCGCGATGATTTCTTTGTAGCCGCCCACTTCGCCTTGGTTGGCGGAAAGCACCTCAATTTTCCAGCCCTGGCGCTCTGCATATCGCGAATACATTCGGAATAAATCGCCCGCAAACAAGCCAGACTCATCACCGCCTGTGCCAGCGCGAATTTCTAAGATGATATTTTTTTCATCATTCGGGTCTTTAGGCAGCAACAGTTTTTGTAACTCAACGTCAATCTCGTCATGGCGCTTTTTAGCGGTTTCAATCTCTTCGAGCGCAAATTCTTTCATTTCGGGGTCAGAGAGCATTTTTTGCGCCTCGGCCATGTCCGCCTCGGTTTGTGCATAAGCACGATATTGCTCGACAATCGGCGTAATCTCCGCGTGTTCGCGCGTGAGTTTGAGGTAATTATCCATATTGTCGGTGATGCCTTCACTCGACATCAGGCGGTCAATTTCGTCTAGGCGCTCGCTTAGGTTGGCGAGCTTGGTTAACATGCTTGGTTTCATACGTAAGGTTTCATTTTTTAATTTTTGATTTACTAGTTTTTAATTTGGTAGATATGGCGGAGTAGTTGTTCCAAACGCTCGTGTTCATCACCTTGCGCCTGATTAAGCACATGGCTGGGCGCATGTAAAAATTTGTTGGTAAGCGCGCTACTCATGGCTTCTAACACTTTTTCAGGGCTCTCGCCTTTTTGAATCAGCTTTAGCGCTTTTTCCAGCTCGGCCTTGCGTGTGGCTTCTGCTTGGTCGCGCAGCGCTTTGATGGTAGGCACGCTATCGCGCTTTTTAAGCCAGTGCATAAAGTTTTCAACACGTGCCTGCACAATCATTTCGGCGTTAATAGCCGCTTCCTGACGGTTTTCCAAACCATCAGAAACTACTTGTGCCAAATCATCTACGGTATAGAGGAACACATCGTCCAATTGTGCGACTTCTGGCTCAATATCTCGCGGCACTGCCAAGTCCACCATGAAAATCGGGCGATGTTTCCGTGCTTTAACTGCGCGCTCAACCATGCCAAGGCCGACAATCGGTAACTGGCTTGCGGTGCTGGTGATGACTATATCAAAATCTGCAAAACGGTCTGGCAAATCGTTAAGCAGAATCGCATGGCCGCCAATTTTCTCTGCAAGGCTGGCGCCGCGTTCAATCGTGCGGTTCGCGACTGTCATGCTTTTTGGTTTTTGCGCAGAAAAATGGTCTGCACAAAGTTCTATCATCTCTCCCGCGCCAATAAATAACACCTTTTGATTTTTAATGTCGCCAAAAATGCGTTGCGCTAGTTTAACTGCTGCCGCCGCCATCGAAATCGAGCTGCCGCCGATATCCGTATTGGTACGCACCTCTTTGGCGACTTCAAAAGTGCGCTGAAAAAGTTTGTGCAGATGCGTGCCCAGCGTGCCTGCCTCTTGTGCGACTTTTACCGATTGTTTAAATTGCCCTAAAATTTGCGGTTCACCCAGTACCATGCTATCCAAGCCACTGGCCACACGGAAAGCATGCTTGACGGCATCTTGGTTGCTTAAGGTGTAAGTGTAAGGCTGCACATTGGCAATATCTAACTTGTGATATTGCGCAAGCCAATCGACAACAGACTCTGCATGCGATGTTTGCACATAGATCTCGGTGCGGTTGCAGGTAGATAAAATCGCCGCCTCAGCCGCATTGCGTGCGGTTAAATCGCCAAGCGCATGGCGCAGATTCTCGTTGCTAAACGCCACGTTTTCGCGAATTGAAATAGGTGCGGTGGTGTGATTCACCCCAATGGTATAAAGCTGCATGGCGCTATTTTACCAAGTGATTGGCTTTAAAGGTATGAATTACAAGCATAAATGCCATCTGGCTAGTGTAAAAAGGTTAAAACGCGCTAAAATAACGCATTACAGTTAATTTTGATGACGGCCATATTTTTAGGAAACACACCATGAGTAAAACTTTTAGAATCGCCCCAAGTATCCTTTCAGCTAACTTTGCCAAGCTTGGCCAAGAGATTGAAGATGTCATTTTGTCAGGTACTGACATTGTGCACTTTGACGTGATGGATAACCACTTTGTGCCAAATTTGACGATTGGCCCGTTGGTGTGCGAATCAATTCGTGAGATTTCTAAAAACGTCGGCGCGTTAATTGATGTGCATTTGATGGTGGAGCCGGTTGACCGCATTATTCCTGATTTTGCTAAAGCAGGCGCCAATATTATTACTTTTCACCCAGAAGCCTCTACACATATCGACCGTAGCTTAAGCATGGTGCGTGATTTAGGCTGTAAGTCTGGTCTTGGTATTTAATCCAGCCACGCCGCTTGGCTTATCTGGATTACGTGATGGACAAAGTCGACATGATATTGCTGATGTCGGTGAACCCAGGTTTTGGTGGACAAAAATTTATCCCCAGCACATTGGGCAAGCTGAAAGAAGCGCGTGCACGTATTGATGCATATACCAAAGAAACTGGCCGCGAAATTTGGCTAGAAGTTGACGGCGGTGTGAATGCGCAAAACATTGTAGAAATCGCTAGAGCTGGCGCCGATACCTTTGTTGCAGGCAATGCGATTTTCACTAAAGGGTTAGACACCGACAAGAATCGTTATAACACGGTGGTGTCTGAAATTCGTGCTTCACTAGCGACGGTATAAGCGCCAATTTATATGAAATTTGCTGTGAAGGCCGTCATGACTGACTTAGACGGAACTTTGCTTCATACAGCGCCAGAGATTGCAGCTGCGGCAAATGAGATGTTAAAGGCGCTCGACTTTGCGCCTTTGCACTTGGAGTTGGTAGAAAGTTTTATCGGCGAAGGTGCACAAGTGCTGATAAAACGTTGTTTAACTGCAACACTTGATGCAGAGCCGAATTCAGCGTTGTTTGAGCGCGCAGAACATTTGTTTTTTGAGCATTACGCCGATAACGCGCACGAAAGCGTACCTTATGTGGGCGTGAAAGATGGCTTGCAAGCCTTATATGACGAGGGTTATAGGCTGGCATGCGTGACCAATAAGCCGGAAAAGTTTACGTTACCACTTCTCAAAAAAAGCGGGCTGCATGACTTTTTCGAGATGGTGGTTTCTGGTGATACGCTCGCAAAAAAGAAGCCAGACCCTATACAATTGCAGCATATTTGTGCAGAATTCGATGTGCTTACGAGCGAAGCAATCTTGGTGGGTGATTCTGCTACTGATATTGCGGCGGCGCATGCAGCAGGTTGCTATATAGTTACCGTGCCTTATGGATATAATCAGGGCAAGATCATAGATACGAGCAAAGTAGACGCAACGATTGATGATTTAACTGAATTAACAGAGCTTTTGACTAAAATATAATGAATTTGCTAATAAATAATTTTCTGAGCTGGCGCCGTTGGCGCAGCTAAATATCGTCTGCCATCTTATGCATGGCGGGCCAATTAACCTGCAGCTTAAGTGCTGCGAACTAACAGAAAATTATCACCAGGAAAGTTATTAGCAAAATGATGTTTAATACAATCAATCAAAACGAATTTAATGCGCTTGCAAAGCAGGGCTACAACCGCATACCGCTGGTGCTGGAGACGTTTGCCGATCTCGACACGCCACTTTCACTTTACCTCAAATTAGCCAATCAGCCATTCAGCTATCTGCTTGAGAGTGTGCAGGGCGGCGAGCGCTTTGGACGCTACTCAATTATTGGCTTGCCTGCCAAAACGCGGATTGTCGCAAATGGCTTTACCGTTCAGGTTTTGCAAAATGATACTGTGCTGGAAACGCACGAAAATACCAATCCGCTAGACTTTGTTAAAGCATTTCAAGCACGTTTTAAAACACCGCCTTATCATGGTTCGCCGCGCTTCACAGGTGGCTTAACCGGTTATTTTGGTTATGAAACGATACGCTATATTGAGAAAAAATTAGCGCACACCAAAAAGTCGGATGTCATTGGCACGCCTGATGTGCTATTGATGATTTCAGAAGAAATCGCGGTAGTGGATAATCTAAGCGGTAAATTGTATTTTATCGTTTATGCAAACCCGGAAGAGGCAAACGCCTACCAGCTAGCATCCATGCGCCTATCAGGGCTTCTGGATCAGCTTCGTAAATCCGTTGGGATTCCCGAGTCGCAACCTGCGCAAATTACTGCAGCAACTTCTGAATTTGGTGAAGCCAACTTTAAGGCAGCGGTAAAAAAAGCACAGCAATATATTTTGGATGGCGATATTATGCAAGTGGTGCTTTCGCAGCGTATGAGCCAAGATTTCACTGCGCCACCTTTAAGTTTATATCGCGCGCTACGCAGCCTCAATCCTTCGCCCTATATGTTTTATTACGACATGGGCGACCACCATGTGGTGGGCGCTTCACCGGAAATTTTGGTACGCTTGGAAAATGGCACTGTGACATCGCGCCCCATTGCTGGCACGCGCCCGCGTGGCAATACGCGAGAAGCAAGATTTGGCGCTGGCTGAAGAGTTGTTGGCAGACCCTAAAGAGCGTGCCGAGCATGTGCAACTGATGGATTTAGGTCGTAACGATGTTGGCCGCGTGGCGCAAATAGGCACGGTTAAAGTAACGGATAATATGATGATTGAGCGTTACTCGCATGTGATGCACATTGTGAGCAATGTGGAAGGTAAGCTGAAGCCCAATATGGACGCCATTGATGTACTTAAGGCGACTTTCCCAGCAGGTACGGTCAGCGGAGCACCAAAGATACGTGCTATGGAAATTATTGATGAACTGGAACCCAGCAAGCGCGGTATTTATGCGGGTGCTGTTGGTTATTTGGGGTTTAATGGCGATATGGATGTTGCGATTGCGATTAGAACTGGCGTGATTAAAAATAACAAACTCTATGTGCAAGCGGGTGCGGGAATTGTGGCCGATTCCGTGCCGCAATCTGAGTGGGATGAGACGCAAAATAAAGCCAAAGCGGTCATACGCGCGGCTGAAATGGTGCAGGCTGGCCTTGATAGTAGTAAAGGAGCAGAATAATGTTGCTGATGATAGATAATTATGACTCGTTTACTTACAACCTCGTACAGTATTTTGGCGAGCTTGGGCAAGATGTTCAGGTGCATCGCAACGATGAAATTACCTTGCAAAAAGTGGCAGAATTAAAACCGCGTTATATTGTGATTTCGCCTGGCCCGTGTACGCCAAATGAGGCAGGAATTAGCGTGCCGCTGATTCACGAGTTTGCAGGAAAAATACCTTTGCTTGGCGTGTGCTTGGGACATCAAAGTATCGGTCAGGCATTTGGCGGAAAAATTATTCATGCCAAACAATTAATGCACGGTAAAACTTCGCAAATCCATCATAAAAACATTGGCGTGTTTAAGGATATTCCTAATCCATATACCGCAACGCGTTACCACTCATTGGTGATTGAGCGCGAGACGATTCCAGACTGTCTGGAAATTACCGCATGGACAGATGATGGTGAGATTATGGGTGTGAAGCACAAAACGCTGGCGGTGGAAGGTGTGCAATTTCACCCGGAGTCGATACTGACAGAATACGGCCATGAGCTTTTGGATAATTTTTTGAAGGCGTATTGATGTTCAAAGATGTTCTCAATCAGCTTTTAAATCGCCAAGATTTAAGCCATGATCAAATGCTGGCAATCATGCAACAGGTGATGGGCGGCGAACTTACGCCCGCACAAATTGCCGCATTTTTAATCGCACTTCGCATGAAAGGTGAGACGGTGGATGAGATTGCTGCCGCTGCGACCGTGATGCGTGCCCTTTCAACAAAAGTTGATGTGCATAACACCGCCAATCTTGTTGATACATGCGGCACTGGCGGCGATGGCATTCAAACGTTTAATGTTTCAACCGCAAGTGCGTTTGTTGTGGCAGCAGCAGGCGCAAAAGTCGCCAAGCATGGCGGGCGCTCGGTGTCGTCTACCTGTGGAAGTGCAGATGTGCTGGAAGTGCTGGGCGTGAATGTGAATCAAACGCCTGAGCAAGTAGGTAAAAGCGTGGATGAAATTGGCATTGGTTTTATGTTCGCACCCAACCATCATAGTGCCATGAAGCATGCAGCGCCTGTGCGGCGCGAACTTGGTGTGCGTACGCTGTTCAATTTACTAGGGCCGCTCACCAACCCCGCCAATGCAAAAAGGCAAGTGATGGGCGTTTTTGATAAGGCGCTAACGGGAAAGCTCGCACATGTGCTGCAAAAGCTGGGTTCGGAACACGTTTTAGTAGTGCATGGTGCCGATGGCATGGATGAGATTTCCTTTACTGGCGATACGTTTGTTGCAGAATTGAAAGATGGCAAGATTAGCGAGTTTGTACTAAATCCCAAGCAATTTGGTATGAACATTCATTCATTTAAAGAAATTCAGGTGCAAAATGCTGAAGAATCCAAAGCCATGATTTTGGATGTTTTTAATGGAAAACAAGGGGCCGCCCGCGACATTGTGTTACTAAATGCCGGCGCAGCGATTTATGTGGCAGGTCTGGAATCCAATATCCATAAGGGTATAGAGCATGCCGCAAAAACAATTGATAACGGTGCAGCCAAACAGAAATTGGCGCAACTGGTAGAACGTACTATGTAGGAAAGCAAGATGGCTGATCGTACCCCCGCTGAAACGCGTGCTTATGCGAATGTCAAAATGGATGAGTTTTTTGTGTAGCGTGCCTCAAGAGCTTAAGGCGCACGTGGTCTCGTTGCCGCAACGCCTGAGCAAAATGAATGCTCGGCCGGTGATTAAACTGGTAGAAGTACTGAACACGGCAGATACGATTTTTGATTATGCAGGAAAGTTTGCCGCATGTGCACGTGGATGCGGGCATTGCTGCCATGTGTCAGTGCCGATTAGTGAATTTGAAGCGCGTTATATGGCCGATAAACTTGGTATTGAGCCGCTTGAAGTTAAACAGAGCCGACGGCCGGATTTGAAGGATTTTGGTAGCCACACACCCTGCCCGTTTTTAAGTAATGGCGAGTGTTCTATCTATGAAGTGCGACCGCTTACTTGCAGGATGCATATGAATTTTGATCGCGACAATTATTGGTGTTTGCACGAAAACTGGCAAAAGTCAGAAGCGGAGATTCCACGCCCGACAATACAGCCTTTGGAGGAAGCTTATCATCAGCTGATGAGTCAAACCAAACAACACATTGTTGCCGATATTCGCGACTTTTTCCCGCATGGCCTTGGTACAAATGCTACTAAATAAATTTTTAATCATGCTAATCGCCATAATGGGCGTGGCATGCAAGGCGGAGTTTCCAGACTCGGTGCCTGAACCAATCACCGCACAGGTGAGTGCGCTGAGCGCATTGGATGAAGCCTATAAGCGCAAACTTTCTGATGTTTGGGTCGAGGGTGAGGGTACTGTGAGCAAGTTGCTGAAAGATGATAATAAAGGCTCGCGACATCAAAAATTTTTGGTCAAAATCGCTAGCGGAAAAACCTTGTTATTCGCACACAATGTTGATCTTGCACCCAGATTAGATATGCTTGCAGTAGGTGATGTTGTCACCTTTCGTGGTGAATACGTTTACAATCCTAAGGGTGGTGTGGTTCATTGGACGCATAGGGACCCGCAAGGCCTGCATGCAGGTGGATGGATTAAATATAAAGGCAATACTTATCAATAAGTAAAAATATGAGCGATATTTTAAATAAAATTTTAGCAACAAAACGCACAGAGGTTGCTGCAGCACAAGCCTCCACAACACTTTTGGCAATGCAGGATTTAGCCAAACTGCAGCCAAAGCCACGTGATTTTGTGGGCGCTATACGTGCCAAAATCGCCGCAGGGCAAGCCGCAGTCATTGCGGAAATTAAAAAAGCCAGTCCATCCAAAGGTGTAATTCGTGCCGATTTTAAACCTGCAGAAATCGCCAAAAGCTATGAAACTGGTGGCGCGGCGTGTTTGTCAGTACTCACTGACAAAGAGTATTTTCAAGGTTCTGCAGAATATTTAAAGCAAGCGCGCGCGGCGTGCAATTTACCTGTGTTGCGTAAAGATTTTATGATTGATGCATATCAGGTCTATGAGGCGCGCGCGATGGGTGCGGATTGTATTTTGCTCATTGCCGCTGCGATTGATTTAGCCAAAATGCGCGAGCTGGAAAGCATCGCCCACAGCCTAGGCATGGCGGTGCTGGTAGAAGTGCATAATGGCGAAGAGCTAGATTTAGCTTTACAGCTCGAAACACCATTACTGGGCATCAATAACCGCAATTTGCGCACGTTTGATGTCACGTTACAAACCACGCTGGATTTATTGCCACGCATCGCAAAAGATAAAATTATTGTGACTGAAAGTGGTATTTTCACAAGTGATGATGTTGCGTTGATGCGTAAAAATAACGTGCATACGTTCTTGGTAGGTGAGGCGTTTATGCGCCAAGATGACCCGGGCGCTGAGTTAGCCAAAGTATTTGCTTAAAGGATTAAAAATGACGAATCAATTTTTAGCCATCCGCCCGCGCCGTATGCGCAAAGATGAGTTCTCGCGCCGCCTGATGCGAGAGCATGTGCTCACTACCAATGATTTAATTTACCCCGTGTTTGTGCTGGATGGTGAAAACCGCACGGAAGATGTGAAATCCATGCCTGGCGTGCAACGCCAAAGCATTGATGTGCTGCTTAAGACTGCAGGCGAATGCGTTAAGTTGGGCATTCCTGCATTGGCGATTTTCCCCGTGGTAGACCAGCAATATAAAAGTCTTGGATGCGGCAGAAGCGTTTAATGAAAAAGGTCTTGTGCCGCGCACGGTTAAAGCGCTTAAAAAAGCTTACCCTGAATTAGGCGTGATTACCGATGTCGCGCTCGACCCCTACACCACGCACGGGCAAGATGGCCTGATTGATGACACAGGCTATGTGATGAATGATGAAACCGTGGCTGTGTTAGTGCAGCAGGCGCTTTGCCACGCCAAAGCGGGCGCGGATGTGGTTGCACCATCTGACATGATGGATGGCCGCATCGGTGCGATTCGTGACGCTTTGGAAGAGCAGGGGTTTATTCACACCAAAATTTTGGCCTACTCTGCCAAATATGCCAGCGCGTTTTATGGGCCTTTCCGCGATGCGGTGGGCTCATCCGCCAACTTAGGCAAAGGCAATAAATACAATTACCAAATGGACCCTGCCAATGGTGACGAGGCGATTAAAGAAGTCGCGCTGGATATTGAAGAAGGCGCGGATATGGTGATGGTAAAACCGGGTATGCCTTACTTAGATATTGTGCGCCGCGTGAAAGTCTGAATTTGGCGTGCCGACGTATGCTTACCAAGTGAGTGGCGAATACGCCATGCTCAAAGCTGCCGCGCAGAATGGCTGGCTGGATGAAAAGGCTTGTGTGATGGAGAGTTTGCTTGGCTTTAAACGCGCAGGGGCAGATGGGGTGTTGACGTATTTTGCGATGGATGTGGCGAGGTGGCTAAAGGATTAGCATGCAAAAACTTAGGTCTTTTATTTCTCGCCAGTTGGACTAGGTGCTCGTACTGAGGGTCTTGGTATATGTATGCATTGATTTATGCAATTGGTACTGGTGTTTTTGGTGTTGTGACAAGCATTGGTTTTGCACTGTTATTGTTTAGAAAGTAATTTTCGCCTTTAAGCGAGTTCTTCTTTTGCTTACCAAAAGAAAAAACCAGAAATCCTGCGCCACTTTTCCTTGGTCTTAGCGCCGCATCTGCGGTGACGGAACTCGGACATCCTCAAACAGTCCTCGCCACTAGCATCTGCCGCTCAAGCCAAGGCGCGGCAAAAGGGGATTGAAAGTCAAAAAACCGATGCGGATGCGGTAAATAGAAGGATGCGCCAAAGGCCGCATGGATATTGCCTCTCAGGGCATATATTTAAGCATTTAACAGGGCTTTTAAATCGCTGATATCTGCGCGTTCTGCATTGCTGCCATCGCTCGTTTTTTTCGTTGCGATGCGCATGTCATCCACATCAAACACGCTGATTTTTTGAATGCCGTATTCGGTTTCCAGCGTAAATACAGGCACGGTTTTGCGGAGTTTTTCTTTTTTATCTTTGCTGGGTTTGTCAGAGATTCTGTACGATTTTTCGCTGCTATCAAACGGAATTTGCTGATTGAGCAAAAACATTTCCACGTCTTTTGCGCTATCGGCAAACAGGTGAATCTCGGTTTGCGAGAACTTGCCCGCCGTGCCATCTAACACGCTACCGGTTAAATGCGGATTAAATCGCTCGAACATTTGCATGGTCATCAGCGCGGTTTTGCGCAATTTAGCAAGCTCAAGCGGCTGTTCGCCAGCATTGAATATTTCGTGATAAAGCCGAATCTCTTCTTCAATCTCGGCATTGGTGGGCAGCACGCTATTTTCAGAAACACCCAATTGCCGCCCTGCTTTCTTTTTGGCGTAGGCAAAATCGTGCACGCCGTCTTCCGCCATCATGCGTGCGGCCTGTTGGGCGATTAACTGGCGAAGGTGGTCAAGGTTTTCTCGCGACATAAAACATTAGGCGGTTAACGGCCTGAAGGGTTCAAAACGTTTGCTGCTGCATCAGAGCCATTGTCAGCACCTCGTGGTGGGCTGGCAGGTCTGCTGGGGCGTGGCACATCAATATCGTCTGGAAGTTCATCCATTAGTTGTGGCGGTTCAGGTTGCAGCGGGTTATTAGGCAGATTATCCGGTGGAAAATCAGATTCTGTCGGATCTTCCATCGCTGGCAAAATGGTTTCTACTGCCGGCGGCGGATTTTCCTGATAGAAATATTCGTAAACGCCTTCTTCATCTTCATTAATCAGTGTGCCCAAGGTTGGGTCAATCTTCACCGTCATAACGCCGTCCGGCACATTGTAAGGCACATCAGGCACGCCTTTTAATGCGGTTGCCATGTAGCGTATCCAAATGGGCAATGCCGCCCTGCCGCCAGTTTCATCTCTGCCCAGTGAACGCGGCTGGTCATAGCCAATCCAGGCAACTGCCACCTGTTTTGGGTTAAATCCGGCAAACCAGGCATCCACAAGGTTGTTGGTTGTGCCGGTTTTGCCTGCTAAATCTTGGCGGCCGAGCTGTTTAGCTCGGGTTGCCGTGCCGCGCGTTACGACATCTTGCATCATCGAGGTCATCAGGAACGCGTTGCGACTATCGATTACACGCGGTGCGCCTTGACCTGCGCGAGGATAATTTTTTTCTTCGATAATATTACCGTTACTGTCGGTGATTTTGTTGATAATGTGCGGCTCAATGCGGTAGCCACCATTTGCAAATACCGCATAACCTTCCGCCATCGCCCACGGCGTTACCTGCCCTGCGCCGAGTGCCATGGTTAAATATGCCGGGTGATCCTTACGCGAAAATCCAAATTTTGTGATGTAGTCCTGAGCGTAGCGCGCGCCGATTCTCTGCAAAATACGAATCGATACCATGTTTTTGGATTTGGTGAGCGCAGTGCGCATCCGAATGGGCCCTTCGTATTGGCCATCAAAGTTTTTAGGCGCCCAGTCTTTGTTGCTGCCATTCTCGCTCGCAGACATGGTAATGGGCTCGTCTTCGATAATACTGGCTGGGGTAAAGCCTTTTTCAAGCGCTGCCGAGTAAATAAAAGGCTTAAAGCTCGAACCGGGCTGCCGCCAGGCTTGCGTGACATGGTTGAATTTACTACGTGCAAAATCAAAGCCGCCTACAAGCGCAGTTACGGCACCATTCTCAGGGTTGAGTGCAACTAGTGCAGATTCTACTTGGGGTAATTGCACGATATGCCATTGATTTTGGCTTTTGATAATACGTACGACTGAACCAGCCTTAATTTTGTCATTTGTGGGATCTTTATCTGCTAAATTCTTTTGCAGCAAACTCAAACCTAAGCCACTAATTTCAATTATTTCGCCACTTTTTGCAAACACGGTGACAGATTTTGCAGAGAGTTCAGTCACAATTGCGGGCACAAAACCACTATAAGTCTCTATCTCATCCAACGCCAATTGTAGACCTTCGTTTAAATTGGCAGATTTCAATTGCGTCAGGTCAATGGTTTTTTCGGCCTTTTGATAACCCTGACGGCGCTGGTATTCCAAAATGCCTAACAACACAGCTTGATTAGCGGCTTCTTGATTGGCTTTAATAATAGTGGTGTAAACTTTTAAACCGCTACTGTAAATTGCATCCTCGAACCTGTCGTACATCATTTGGCGAACTAACTCTGCCACATAGTCCGCGCTCGAATCACGTGACTGTTTGGAAGTCTTAAATTTCAACTTTTGTTCGATGGCCTCATTAAATTTTGCTTCATCAATAAACCCATATCGATGCATATCGCGAAGCACCTCATGCTGTCTGCTGATGGCTCGTTTTGGGTTAGTAAAGGGATTGTAGCCAGATGGTGCTTTGGGTAACCCTGCAAGCATCGCAGATTCTGCTAGTGTGAGTTTACCCAATGGTTTTCCAAAGTACACTTGTGAAGCTGCCGCAAAGCCATATGCACGTTGACCTAGATAAATCTGATTCAAGTAAAGCTCTAGTATTTGGTCTTTAGTCAGTGTTTTTTCTATTTTAATCGCCAGCAAAGCTTCTTGGATTTTGATAATGATGTTGCGTTTTTTACCCGGCACCGTAAAAAAGTTTTTAGCCACTTGCATGGTGATAGTGCTGGCACCTTCGTGTGCCTTACCTGTTAGATTGTTTTTGATTGCTCGCATGACTCCTTTGCTATCAATGCCACCATGCTGGTAAAAGCGGCGGTCTTCAATTGCTAAGACGGCATCTTTTAAATTTTTTGGGACATTATCAATTTTGATGAATGCGCGGCGCTCTTCTCCAAACTCACCAATCAAGTGGTTATCTGCGGAATAGACTCTTAAAGGTTGTTTGGGGCGATAGTTGGTGAGCGTTTCTAGAGAAGGTAGCGTTGGATAAATTAGCGTAATAGCAAGGGCTGTGAGCGCGGAAAGCGCCAAGCCGCTTACCAGTACAAACAGGATTAAAAAATGCCACCACTTTTTGGGAGTCATATAGAAATTTCAAATATATCGATTGAATGTGACAGTATATAAGGGAATAACGATTAACCAAAACCCGCATAATAATTTTTAGTTATAACGTGTAGCATAAATCACACAATTGTTGCGTTTGCAATGAAGGATACGATTAAAAATAAAAATTTGCTTTACAGGGCTGAAAGTTGTTGCTAGGATTTAATGTAAATTATCACTATTGTGCGTAACTAACGAATATAGAAAGAGAATTTTTAATTTGAAATTCGATTTTTTCAATGAAAGTACTCCGCCGCTCATTGGGGTGGACATCAGTACTTCTGCAGTTAAGATGGTAGAGCTATCCAGTAGCGGTAAGGGAGCATATCGCCTTGAGGGTTACTCAGTGGCTGCTATACCAAAAGACGCTATTGTGGATGGCAATATATCAGGTCTTGAACAAGTGTCTGACGCGGTCAAGCTGGCGTGGAAGTTGCTGGGCTCTCGTGAGAAGCGCGCAGCGTTGGCCTTGCCTTCTTCTGCGGTGATTACAAAAAAAGTCATGTTTTCAAATGATTTGCGTGAAGAAGACATGGAAGTGCAAGTGGAAGCTGAAGCTAATCAATATATCCCCTTCCCTTTAGAAGAAGTGAATATTGATTTTCAGACTATAGGACCAGCCCCAAATAACCCAGATGAAGTGGAAGTTTTGATTGCAGCGGCACGTAAAGAGAAAATTGAGGATCGCGTAGCAGCGGCAGAAGATGCGGGCCTTAAGGTTATCGTAATGGATGTGGATACCTACGCTACAGAGGCCGCTTATACCTTGATTGCAAGTCAACTACCAAATTCTGGTAAAGATCAAACAGTGATGATTCTTGATATGGGCGCAGCGATGATGCATATCAATGTGCTGCATGACAACAAGTCGGTATATGTACGAGAGCAAGCTTTTGGTGGTACGCAACTTACTCAGGAAATTCAACGTCGTTTTGGGTTGTCTGCTGAAGAGGCAGAAATAGCCAAACGTAAAGGTGGTTTGCCCGAGAGTTACGAAACAGAAGTCTTGCAGCCTTTTATGCATTCATTATCAACTGAAGTAGCTCGTGCACTGCAATTTTTTACGAGCTCGACACAATATAACCGAATCGATCATTTGGTCTTGGCGGGCGGTTGTGCCGCAATTCCCGCCCTTGATGTGATGGTTCAGGACAGAACACAAGTCAATACAATAGTAGCAAATCCATTCCATGCAATGTCATTTGGTTCGCGAGTGAAGCAGCAGCAGGTGGCTACGGATGCACCAGCGTTGATGGTGGCTTGCGGACTTGCAATGCGGGGAGTTGACTGATGATGATGCGCGTAAACTTACTCCCACATCGTCAGATTAAGCGTGCTGAAAGGCAGCGCCAGTTTGGCTTGATGGCCTTATTAGCCGCAGTTGCAGCCTCGGCGATTGTGTTTGCGGGGTGGACATACCTTGGTGCAAAGAAACAATCGCAAATGGAGCGCAACGCACGTTTAGAGCAAGCTATTGCCAAGTTAGATTTGGAAATCAGGGATATTAAAGATTTGAAAGATCAAATTAATAATGTGCTTGAGAGAAAGCAAGTGGTTGAAAATCTGCAGACTAATCGCAGTCAGTCTGTTGTGGTGTTGGATGAGTTGACAAGGCAGTTGCCAGAAGGGTTGTATCTAAAAAGCATCAAGCAAATGGGCAATTTAATTACTCTAGAAGGCGTGGCAGATACGAATGCACGAGTGGCTACATTGGTGCGTAATCTAGGTGTATCAAATTGGCTAGAATTACCTAATTTGGTTGAGATAAAGACGTCTACGCTTAATGGCATTAAGCAGAACGATTTTACTCTAACTGTAAATCTCAAGGTGCAAAAACCTGAAGAGGCGCCCGCTAAGAATAAACCGATTGGTGCAGCATCATGAAATTAGATGATTTTAATAATATAGATTTTAAAAATGTCGGTAATTTGCCGATGCCAGTAAAGATAGTGCTGTTAGCAGTTTTGGCTTTGGTTCTTGTTGCTTTAGGCTACTGGTTTTTGTGGAGCCCGGAGATTGATGAGTATGATCAAGCCCAAGCAAAAGAAACTGAACTTAGAAACACGTTTTTAACCAAAAAGAGTCAAGCAGTAAAAATTGATGCATACAGACAACAAATGGTAGATATTGAAAAAACTTTTGGTGCATTACTTAAGCAACTTCCAGATAAATCACAAATGGATGGTCTGTTGACAGACATTAACCAGGCTGGTCTCGGTCGTGGCTTGGAATTTGAACTGTTCAAGCCCGGTCAGGAAGTGGTAGCCGATTTCTACGCGGAAATGCCAATTCAAATCAAAATTAGAGGCAATTATCATGATATAGGTGCATTTGCGACTGATGTTTCGAAGCTCTCACGGATTGTTACTTTGAATGATTTATCGATAGCCCCAGTGAATAAAGACGCCAAGGATAGCGTGCTTGCAATGGAAGCTGTTGCTAAAACATACCGGTATTTAGACTCATCTGAGCTGGCAAGTAAGCGAGCCGCAGAAGTGGCAGCAAAAAAGGACGCTAAAAAATGATGCACTTGAATGAGACAAAATTCAGCTTCATTTTGCCTGTTTTCTTAGCATGCTTAATGACAGCTTGCGGTGGTGGTGAGGGGGATGATCTTGACCAGTTCATGAAAAATTCGGCAAATGACATGAGTAAAAGTGTTGAGCCGCTACCAGAAGTTCTGCCCTACATTCCATTGCAATATAACGCTGACGGTACTTTGAGTGATCCATTTAAAGCACGTAAGGTGGCAGGCAAGTCTGGCTCTTTGCAGCCAAATACAAATAGACCAAAAGAAGCGTTGGAATCTTATCCATTAGAGAGTTTGAAGTACGTAGGCTCAATGAGTAAAAATAAGCTGACTTACGCCCTTATTAGAACGCCGGATAGCACGATTCAGCAAGTGAAAATAGGAAATTATTTAGGACCTAATTTTGGCTTGATTACTGCCATAAATGAGAATGCGATAGATATCAAAGAAATTATCCAAGATGACCTCACGGGTGATTGGGTAGAACGTAATGCAAGCCTTAATTTGCAAGAATAAGAGATTGGAATGAACATGATTAAAATGATGACAAAACTGATTGCATTGATGTTGTTCGTAAGCGTGAGTTTGTTTGGCAATGCTTTTGCCGCTGACGATGAAGGCGCTTATGGAAATAAAATTGAAAATATTGACTTTTCAGCATTGTCTGGAGGGCGCGTAAGTATTCGCGTCAAAATGAAAGAGGCTTTAGCTAATCCGCCAGCTGGCTTTACACTAAACAATCCTGCCAGAATCGCACTTGATTTCCCGAGCACGGCGAATGGACTATCTAAAAACAATATACCTAGTGAACAAGGGGCATTAAAAAGCGTCACTTTGGCTCAAGCTAAGGACCGCACACGTATGGTTCTAAATTTATCCAAGGCGGTAAGTTATAACACTACGCTCAATGGGAATGACGTCATTATTACGCTGCAAAGTGGAGAGGCTGCTGCAAGTACTGCAAGTAATGAGACTCGCTTTGCTGAGGCGCGATCAGTTAGTGCAGATCAGGAGCATTCTATTACTAATGTTGATTTTGCACGTGGCAAAAACGGAGAAGGTCGCGTGATGGTAGATTTATCGGATGCAACCACAGGCATCAATATCAAGCAAAAAGGCAAACAAATTGTCGTTGATTTTGTAAACACCGATGTGCCAGCTGAGCTGCAACGTCGCTTGAATGTGATTAATTTTAATACGCCTGTTCTATATGTGGATACTATGAAGCAAGGTAAAAATAGCCGCATGGTGATCGAGCCCAAAGGTAATTGGGAGCAATCTGCTTATCAAGCCGATAATAAATTCATTATCGATGTGCGCCAAGTAATTGAGGATCCAAATAAGCTGGTGAAGGGTAATAAGCCTGGATATTCAGGTGAAAAGTTATCTCTTAATTTCCAAAACATCGAAGTACGTTCTGTTTTACAAGTAATTGCAGACTTTACTGGATTGAACATTATCACGAGTGATACAGTAACTGGAAACCTAACATTACGTTTGAAGGATGTGCCATGGGATCAGGCTATGGATATTATCATGCAAAATAAAGGTCTTACGATGCGTAAAACAGGCAATGTGATAATGGTTGCTCCTGCAGAAGAAGTTGCCGCAAAAGACAAGGCAGCACTAGAAGCGAGTTTGGCGATAGCGGACTTAGAGCCGTTGCGTACGGAAGTATTTACCTTGAAATATCAAAAAGCTGAAGCATTTAAGGAATATTCTTACTGGCTAAGTAAATCAAGTGGGGGTGCAGGTGGCGCAAGCCAAAACAAGAGTATTTTATCCAAGACGAGGTACTGCGGTAATGGATCCGCGTACAAATACCTTATTTATACAAGACACTGAGAAAAAGCTTGCTGAAATTCAGGAAATTATTAATAAAACAGATGTGCCTGTGCGAGCAAGTCATGATTGAATCACGCTTAGTATTGGCTGATGATAAGTTTGGTAAAGAGTTAGGCGCAAGGTTTGGGGTATACATAGCGCTACGACCCCGGTAATAATAGCCTTAGTGTTGGAGGAACTTAACAAATGGCGTTACAACAGGGCTATCAGGACTGCTACAACTTCGGCTAACGGAAATACGGGTGGATTAAATTCTAACTTACCAGCTATTAAATCCAGCGGGAGTATTGCTTTTAGCCTATTTAGGTTACCTGCAGGACTATTGCTTAATCTTGAACTTACGGCTTTGGAGACTGATAAGCGGGGAAAAATTGTATCTAGCCCTCGTGTTACCACAGCTAATCAGCAGAAAGCTAAGATTGCGCAAGGTACCGAAATTCCATATCTTGAAGCATCTAGTAGTGGTGCTGCGACCGTTTCATTTAAGGAGGCTGTGCTTAGTTTGGAAGTTACGCCGCAAATTACGCCTGATGATAAAATCATTATGGATTTGGAAGTTAAAAAGCAAAAAGTAGGACAAATATTTCATCGCTGGTGTATCCCTCGCATCGATACACAAAAGTATAACTACTCAGGTATTGGTTGCCAATGGCGAAACAGCTGTTTTAGGTGGTATATATGAACAGACGGAACGTAATGATGTTGAATAAAGTACCTTTTTTGGAGACATACCGATTATAGGTAATGCCTTCAAGAGGCGCACTAAGACAAGATGATAAAACTGAGTTACTTATTTTCGTTACGCCAAAGATTATGGATGAAAGTTTAGGATTGCGTTAAGTCTTAACTGACAGAAGTTCAGCTTTACCTTAAAATGCCTATCATTATGTGATAGGCATTTTTTATTGTGTCAAAAAGTAAAAATAACATTTTTTTTATCGGATTAATGGGTGCGGGTAAAACAACTATTGGTAAGCAGTTGGCCAAGCAGTTGGGCAAAACATTTTACGATACTGACCATGAAATAGAAAAACGCACAGGCGTAAAAATTCCTGTGATTTTTGATTTAGAGGGTGAAGAAGGTTTTCGTAAACGTGAAACAGCAGTTATTCATGAGTTAGCAAAACTAAACAACATCGTGCTAGCAACAGGTGGTGGCGCAGTGATATCGCCACAAAATCGTGACTGCCTTAAAAAAAATGGGTGTGTAATCTATTTGAGAGCCAGTGCGCAAGATCTATGGCAGAGAATGCGCCACGACAAGCAGCGCCCGTTACTACAAAATGTGGATATTCGTGCTAAGCTAGAAGCGCTCTATACGGAGCGGCATCCTTTGTATTTGGAAACTGCAACTTTAATTGTGGATACTGGCAGTCAACCAGCTGCCATTGTACTTAATCAAATTGAGCAATCGCTATTAGCCTTATGATACAAACACTTGAAGTTGCGTTAGGCGACAGAGCTTATCCTATCCATATCGGTTTAGGTCTGTTAGGCCATGCTGAATTAATTCTGCCTTATTTAAAGCGTAAACAAGTTGCCATTGTTACTAACACTACTGTGGCGCCATTGTATTTGGAAAAGTTAGCTAAACCCTTGCGCGATGCAGGAGTAAGTGTCATCGAAATTATCCTACCTGATGGCGAGGCTTATAAAAATAGTGAAACGCTTAATTTAATTTATGATGCCTTGCTAAAAAATCGCTGCGAACGTAGCACAACGCTAATAGCTTTGGGCGGGGGTGTGATTGGAGATTTAACAGGTTATGCTGCTGCAACATATCTGCGTGGCGTACCTTTTATTCAGGTTCCAACCACTTTGTTATCTCAGGTGGATTCAAGTGTGGGTGGCAAAACAGGTATAAACCACCCGTTGGGTAAAAATATGATAGGCGCGTTCTATCAGCCAAAATTGGTGCTAGCAGATATAGATACATTACGCACATTGCCAAAGCGCGAACTTTCGGCGGGGATTGCCGAGGTGATTAAATATGGCTTGATTCGTGATGCCGATTTTTTTGATTGGCTGGAAATCAATATGCCAAAATTGGTAGGCTTGGATGAAGCTGTAACAAGTTATGCTATTTACCGGTCATGCAAAAACAAGGCTGAAGTCGTTGCTGCCGATGAACACGAGACGGGAGAGCGTGCTTTACTTAATTTGGGCCACACCTTTGGGCACGCGATTGAGAATGGTATGGGATATGGAGTATGGTTACACGGGGAAGCTGTGGCCGCAGGTACAATGCTAGCAGCAGATTTATCGCAACGTATGGGTTGGCTTACGTTGGAGGATATACATAGAATTGATGCGATTTTTAAAGCGGCAAATTTACCCATAGCCGCGCCTCAATTGGGCGTGGAAAAGTATTTAGATTTGATGGGGTTAGACAAGAAAGTGCAGGACGGTAAAATTCGTCTAGTACTTCAGCAGGGCATTGGCAAAGCAGTTATCACAAGTGATTATGACGTTGATAAACTTAGGGCAACGCTCGCCACAATCCAATGAGTCAACTCGCCAATCCAATAAATGGGCTTGCCCCATACGCTGCAAATCCGCAAAATTCAATTGGTAGGCACTACAAAGAGCCTCCCTCCCTTACGCGCAATGCTTTCCAGCGTGATCGTGACCGAATTGTTCACTCAACTGCATTTCGCCGCCTGGAATATAAAACACAAGTATTTGTTAACCATGAGGGTGATTTATTTCGTACACGGCTAACGCATAGCCTCGAGGTGGCGCAACTTGCGCGGGGCATCGCACGTACACTTAATCTACATGAAGACTTAACTGAAGCTATCGCGCTAGCGCATGACCTGGGACATACGCCGTTTGGGCATGCTGGGCAGGATGCGTTGAATGCTTGCATGAAGGATTTTGGTGGCTTTGAACATAACCTACAGTCTTTGCGAGTTGTAGATAAGCTAGAGCAGCGCTATGCAGATTTTGATGGATTGAATCTTACTTTTGAGTTGCGCGAAGGTATCTTGAAACATTGTTCGGTTAAAAACGCTAAGAGTTTGGGTGATGTAGGCGAGCGGTTCATCAATAAAACCAGCCCCAGTTTAGAGGCGCAAGTCACCAATTTTGCAGATGAGATTGCATATAATAATCATGATATTGATGATGGCCTTCGGTCAGGATTAATTACTCTAGAGCAGCTTTCTGAGGTGGCACTTTTTGCGGAAAATTTAGCACTTGTTGAAGCAAAGTATCCAAAGCTTGAGCAAAAAAGACTGATACACGAGACTATACGCCGCATGATTAATGCGCTTGTGGTGGATTTATGTGAAGCATCGGCAGATAAAATTACCCAACTTAAACCGCAAAATATAGAAAGCATTCGTCAAGCACCATATTTAATCGGTTTTAGCCAGACTATGACCGAAAAAAGTTTAGTGTTAAAGCAGTTCTTACGCAAAAACTTATACCATCATTACAAAGTCAACCGCATGAGCGCAAAAGCAGAGCGCATTATCAAAGAATTGTTTAAGGTGTTTTTGGGTGACATAAGCTTAATGCCCACAGAATATCAAGCCTATGCCTTGCAGGATAAGGCCAGAGCGGTTTCTGACTATATTGCAGGAATGACCGACCGCTTTGCAATACGCGAGCATCGCAGACTATTTGCGGTAGAAGAATATATCTAAAAGTTATATAGACTACACACAATATGCATGTTGTGAAATAACAACAAGCGAATAAATCTAGTGATAAAACCCACAAAATACTTGCCTCAATGTGGTGCATTTTGGCATACTAGCCCTACCTTCTTATGTAAATAAACGTTAATTTAATTAACATTGTTTTTGTAGGGAAGTTCGCGAACTTTCTCGTTTACATAGTTGAGCAAACCATCGCTTGGTTATATAGATGAGGGTATTTTAAGCAGTAAATTTTAGAAGTAAAATTTTAGGAGAATTATATGAACAAGAAACTAAGTTTAGCAGTTGCTTCAGCGCTTTTGGCTGCAGCTTCAAGCGCAAACGCTGGTATCATGATCCCAGCTGGCGATTGGACTTTGGACATTGGCGGTGTTGTAAATGCATACTACACACACACAAGCTTTAGCGGTGACGACGATAGCAGGTGCTGCACCTCTAGGTTTGGGTTGCTGGTGATTGCGATAGTACTTCAAACATCACAACAGGTTTGTTACCTAACTACCTAAGCGTTTCTGGTAAAACACGCCAAAACGATTTAGATGTTGGTTTCACAATCTCAATCAACCCAGGTGCTTCAACAACATTCAGCTGGTAAACAATCAGCTCAACAAGAAAACCGTCAAGCATTCTTAACATTCGGCGACAAATCATGGGGTTCTATCAAATTAGGTAAAGACTTAGGCATTTATGCTTCTGACGCTATCTTGAACGACATGACATTGTTGGGCGTTGGTTCTGGCGCTGGTTCATTGGCTGGTAACACAACAACATTGGGTCGTATCGGTACTGGTTTTATGTATGCTGACTGGAAATCACAAGTTGCTTACTCATCACCAAACTGGAATGGCTTTAGCTTCACAGCTGGTGTAACACAAGCTTGGAATGCTTCAACAAGCGTAGCTGATTTAGCAGATGACCCTAACGCATTATCTGGCAAACGTGGTGGTTCATCACCAGCGTTTGAAGCTAAAGCTTCATACGAGTGGGCTGGCGACTTCGGCGGTAAAGTTTGGGTTTCTGGTATCACACAAAAAGTGGAAGCATTGCTGATGCTACAGCTGCTTCAGGTGAGAGCGATGACCGTGCAACAGCATGGGACATCGGTGCAACAGTTAACGTGGCTGGCTTTGGCTTGACAGGTTACTATGGTGATGGTGATGGTATCGGCCAAACATTGCAATTAGTAGGTGGTTTTGATGCTAATGGTAAATCACGTGATTCAGATCAATGGTACGTTCAAGGTACATACACTCTTCCAGGTGTAGGTACTAAATTGGGCGTATCATACGGTGAATCTACATTAGATGGTAACGGTCAGTTGACACATTCAGCGATATTGAAGATTCAATGTGGACAGTTGGTGCTTACCACCCAATCACTAAACATCTTGAACTTGGTTGCTGAGTATGCAGTTACAACGTGATGTTGACGTTAACAGCAGCAGGTAGCGATCAGATGCGTAAAGCAAAAACCATTTCATTGGGCGCTATCTTATTCTTCTAATTTAATGCAGGCGTTAGCCTGTTTAAGTTAAAAGTAATAAATAAAAACGGCAACTTCGGTTGCCGTTTTTTTATTGCTCTAACGCTTAAAATAAATAAAACTTAATTAATCTTCAATTCCAAGCTCTTGAATTTTTCTTGTTAGCGTATTGCGTCCCATGCCTAATTGATTTGCCGCTTCAATGCGTCTGCCATCCGTATGCTGCAAAGCTTTTATAATCATCACGCGTTCAAAATCTTTTGTACGCGCATCTAAAACGTTTTGCTCACCACGGTTTAGCGCATCAGTGACTTCTTGCGCAAGTGCTTCCTGCCAAGAGTTTGTGCTTGTGGTCTTACTGTCATCTTTTAATTCAGGTGGCAAGTCTGCCACATCAACATTCTGCCCTGGTGCCATTACGGTTAACCAGTGGCAAACATTCTCTAGCTGGCGTACGTTGCCACTCCAATTAACGGCCGTTAAGTATTTTAATGCTGCGGGCGAAAGTTGTTTAGCCTCTACACCCAGCTCTAGGGCGCTGTGGGCAAGAAAATGCTTGGTAAGTAATGGGATATCCTCACGACGCTCACGAAGTGCAGGCAAACGCAGGCGAATCACGTTTAAACGGTGAAACAAGTCCTCACGGAACAGTCCGAGCTTAACGCGTTCTTCCAAATCCTGATGCGTTGCAGCAATCACACGTACATTGACTTTAATCGGCTGGTGACCACCTACACGGTAAAATTGCCCATCACTCAAAACCCTGAGTAGACGTGTTTGTAAATCTGCAGGCATATCGCCGATTTCGTCTAAAAATAAAGTCCCGTTATCTGCTTGCTCAAATCGTCCACGCCTTGCAGCCTGCGCACCTGTAAAGGCGCCGCGCTCATGGCCGAATAACTCAGACTCTAATAGATCTTTTGGAATTGCGGCGGTATTAATCGCAATAAATGGTTTATCTGCTCGCGGGCTGTGCCTATGCAAGGCGCTGGCTACAAGCTCCTTACCGCTGCCAGATTCACCGTTGATTAGCACCGTCGCATGCGAGCGGCTCAAGCGGCCAATTGCTCGAAATACTTCTTGCATTGCGGGTGCTTGGCCAATAATTTCTGGTGTTTCTTCCAAAGTAATTTTATCTACCGCCTGACGCATACTCTCATCTACAGCGCGTTTAATTACCTCAATTGCTTGGTCTACATCAAAAGGTTTAGCTAAATACTCAAATGCCCCACCTTGAAAAGCTGCTACCGCGCTCTCAAGATCTGAATAAGCAGTCATAATAATTACAGGAATATCAGGATATCTTTGCTTAATCTCTGCTAAAAAATCTAAACCTGAACCATTCGGCATCCGTATATCGCTTACCACAACTTGAGGCTGGTCATGATTTAAAGCGTTAAGCGCTTCCGCAACAGAAGAAAAAGTTTTGAATTCTAAATCCGTACGTGCAAGTGCTTTCTCAAACACCCAGCGAATAGATTTATCGTCGTCTAATATCCAAATTGGCTTCATACTCTTCTCAACTTAAAAAAATTAACTACTATTGTGTAATGACTGCTTGTTTAATCGCTGTGCTTTCAACAGGCAACAATATAGTAAAGCAGGTGTTGCCTGGCTCACTCTCGCAGTCAATCATGCCATGGTGCTGCGTGATAAAAGTTTGAGCGAGTGCCAAACCTAACCCGCTTCCGCCCTCACGCCCGGTGACGAGCGGGTAAAATATCTTGTCACGTATTTCAGCAGGTATTCCTGGGCCGTTATCAATAATCTGCAATTTAATTGCGACACGATAACGTTTTTTTGCGAGAGTAACCTGACGCTCGGCGCGTGTCCGTAAGACCACTTCTGCATTGGCTGTGCCCTGTGATTGCAATGCCTGAACCGCGTTACGCGCGATATTAAGCACGGTTTGAATAAGTTTTTCACGATCACCAATTAAATCAGGCAAGCTGGTGTCATAGTCACGTCGCACTTTGATGTTATTGGGAGATTCAGCCAAAAGCAGACTTCTTACGCGCTCCAGTACTTCATGAATATTCGTGGGCTCGTATTTTGGCACACGATGTGGCACCAAAAGCCTGTCCATCAGACTTTGCAAGCGGTCCGCCTCTTTAATGATTACCTGTGTGTATTCACGTAAGTTGGGCTGTGGCAATTCGTGCTCTAGTAACTGTGCTGCCCCGCGTAACCCACCTAACGGGTTGCGTATTTCATGTGCTAGATTACGTAAAAGCTCTGAATTTGCTTGCTGTTGAATCAACATGCGCTCTTCACGGGCAATCCGCAGCTGCTGGTCCATTTGCTGAAACTCTAATAACAAGCTTGCATGGCCCATTTCAACTGGCGTGACAGTGCATGTAACAGCAAAAGACTGTTGGCGCACAGTAGTAATTGCAAACTCATGCTCGCGGTAAGGGCTGTTGTTTTTAACGGCGTTCTCAATAGCCAGCTGCAAAATCTCGCAATTAAGGAAGACTTCCGATATGTGACTGTTAGCAATCTGTGTAGAGCTGAGTGCAAACAAGACTTCTGCACTAGGGTTTGCGTAAACAACTTGATGCGCAGAGTTAAGCAACATCGCAGCGGTTGCGAGATGCTCTAATCCGATAAAGTCTGAAGGAATTTTTTGAACCATGTGCCTAAAATAATACATCAATTGCTTTGATGCATGTATTTAAGCAAAAGCTGAGCCAGCTTTAGGCTGACTATGAAAACTAGTTAAGTGCGCTAATTTCT
The DNA here is from genome assembly GCA_963752495.1 of uncultured beta proteobacterium. Classification (GTDB taxonomy): domain Bacteria; phylum Pseudomonadota; class Gammaproteobacteria; order Burkholderiales; family Methylophilaceae; genus CAVVYJ01. The sequence goes on along the minus strand of CAVVYJ010000003.1, from coordinate 198,440 downwards.
TTTTCTAATAAGTCTATATTGCGTTGATGAGCATCTACGTCAGCCTGCAGACTTTTCATTTTCTCTTGAAATTTAGCGACATTGCGCAAAGTTTTACCATCTTTCGTTTTAAACGTTTCAGGATCAGCTTCACCCTCTGCATAGGCTTTTTTTGCTTCTGCCAAGGCCGCCTTTTCTGAGTCCAGCTCAGATTGCAGTATCTCTTTACGTGAGCCATCTCGCTGTTTTTGTGTGTCAGAATCTACTTTTGGAAAGCCAGCAGGCGTGGCGCTCTTTGTAGTATTGGCGCGACGACTAGGGCTATTATCCCCACCAAAACTGGTGTCAGCAGGCTCAAGCACAATTTTTTTTGCGCCTTTAATTTTTACGTTGGAGTAAGTAACGCGACCTTCCGCATCCACGTATTTGTAAATTTCCGCATGTGCAGAAAATGATAATACAAAGGCTGATAAAACAAGCCCACTTAATATAAATTGTTTATTCATGACAATAGTTTAGATGATAGTCTTAGAGTAAGCAACGAAGTATTGGCTATTATGGTTGACTATATTATTCTTTAATCTAATAAGTGCGATTTATACAACTCACCATAAGTCCGGTAATCTTGCAGCATAAAATGAAAAAGGGCAGCCTAAGCTGCCCTTTTTTGGTGCGTACTAAATTTTGGTTTAGTATGAAATTAGCAAGAATAGTACATGCTAAATTCAATTGGGTGCGGAGTTTGACGGATTTTAGTGACTTCTTCCATCTTCAAGCTGATGTAAGCATCTATCCAGTCATCTGTAAATACGCCACCTTTAGTTAAGAACTCGCGGTCTTTGTCCAGATATTCCAGCGCTTGTTCTAATGAAGAACAAACGGTTGGGATAAGTGCGTCTTCTTCTGGAGCAAGATGGTACAAGTCTTTTGAAGCTGGTTCGCCTGGATGAATCTTGTTTTGCACGCCATCTAAGCCCGCCATTAACAAGGCAGAGAAGCACAAGTATGGGTTAGCAATTGGGTCTGGAAAACGCGCTTCAACGCGACGTGCTTTCTCGCCATGTACAAAAGGAATACGAATAGAAGCAGAGCGGTTTTTAGCAGAGTAAGCTAATTTAACTGGCGCTTCGTAATGTGGCACCAAACGTTTGTATGAGTTAGTACCAGGGTTGGTAATCGCATTTAAAGCGCGCGCATGTTTGATAATACCGCCGATGTAATACAAAGCGAAATCACTTAAACCAGCGTAGCCGTTACCTGCAAATAGGTTTTTGCCATCTTTCCAAACAGATTGGTGAACGTGCATACCAGAACCGTTATCGCCAAACATTGGTTTCGGCATAAAGGTAGCTGTTTTACCGTAAGCATGCGCTGTGTTTAGCACCACGTATTTAAGAATTTGTGTCCAGTCAGCGCGTTGTACTAACGTACTGAATTTAGTACCGATTTCACATTGGCCTGCGGTTGCAACTTCATGGTGATGCACTTCAACAGGCACGCCCATCGCTTCAAGCGTCATACACATTGCTGAACGCACATCTTGCAATGAATCAACTGGAGGCACTGGGAAGTAACCGCCTTTGATACCAGGACGGTGTCCTGTATTGCCGCCTTCAAACTTCTCTGCAGATGCCCAAGCAGCTTCTTCAGAGTTGATTTTAACCGAGCTACCAGACATATCGACTGACCAGTTGATTGAGTCAAAAATGAAGAATTCTGGTTCTGGACCAAAGTAAGCAGCATCACCGATGCCGCTTGATTTAAGGTAAGCTTCAGCACGTTTTGCTAAGCTACGTGGGTCACGGTCGTAGCCTTTGCCGTCGGTTGGGTCTACAACATCGCAAGTCAAAATAAGTGTTGGTTCATCCATAAATGGATCGATGTTAGCTGTAGATGGATCAGGCATCAGTTGCATGTCAGATGCTTGAATGCCTTTCCAGCCAGAGATTGAAGAGCCGTCAAAAGCATGCCCCTCAGTAAATTTATCTTCGCTAAATGCAGAAACAGGCACGGTCACGTGCTGTTCTTTGCCGCGAGTATCGGTAAAACGAAAATCGACAAATTTGATGTCGTTATCTTTAACCATTTTCATTACTTTTGCTACAGACATTACTATCTCCTATTTTTGGTGTACCTAAGATGGTGAGAAAATTATTAATTATCTACATAACTTTTTTGGAACTTTCAACTCAGTATATTAGCAGGAACTATGCCAGCGAAAAATAGCTAAAATAGCCCTACTGGCAACAAGTTAAAAAAATCATGTATATTTGTGCGAACTAAAATGGTGCAATCGCTTCAAATTCGCACTAAAAAAGTGCATTAGTATTGATATGTTTTTAGCGGTACAAAAACGATATACTTGGCATGTAGCTAACGTAAATTGTAGAGGTAATTATGAACACGATAAGCGAAATTCTAGAACATGCAAAACGGCGTGCGGAGCAGGCAGGCCTGCCTTATGCCGGCGCGTTAACACCGCAAGAGGCTTTTGAGGTGATGCAAAAGACCGAGCATGCCAAATTAGTGGATGTGCGCTCAAGTGCAGAGCTGGACTTGGTAGGCAAGGTTCCGGCTGCTACGCATATTGAATGGGCGTTTTATCCCGGTATGCTGAAAAATCCAGACTTTGCAGCTCAGTTGAATATGCAAGTGGATAAAGAGGCCTTGGTTATTTTTATGTGCCGTACCGGTGGGCGCTCGCATAATGCAGCTGCGATAGCAGCTGAAATGGGCTTTGCGGAGGCTTACAATATGTTGGAAGGATTTGAAGGTGAGGCAAATGCTGATAAGCAGAGAACGCTTATCAATGGCTGGAAACATGCGGGCTTGCCCTGGAGTAATTGAGTTTTATGACAGATAAATATGCCGTCATTGGTAACCCCATCGCGCACAGTAAATCGCCACAAATTCACGCTGAATTTGCCAAAGAAACCAATCAAGACATCAGCTATGAGGCAGTATTAGCGCCCAAAGACGGTTTTGAAGCAACCGTACGAGATTTGATTGCAAAAGGGTATAAAGGCGCCAATGTGACTGTGCCTTTTAAAGTCGAAGCTTTTAAGTTGTGGAGTAAAATTGATTTCAAGTCTAATGTAGTAGATGCAGGCGCTGTAAATACTTTAACGTTTAGCAGCGAAGGTATTATTAAAGACAATACAGATGGTGTTGGCTTGTTACGTGATATTGAGGGTAATCAAAATTACCAAATTGCAAATAAACGAGTGCTCCTGTTAGGTGCTGGCGGTGCTGCAGAAGGTGTTCTGCATCCAATTCTTGAAGCCAAGCCAAGTATTTTAGTGCTTGCAAATAGGACTTTTGAAAAAGCGCTCATGATGCAAAAAAAGTTAGAAACTCATGCGAAATTCCCAATAACGACGGTGAGTACCAAAGCCTTTGATGACTTAGAAAATCAATCTTTTGACATTGTCATTAACGCCACTTCAGCAAGTTTAAGTGATGTCGCCTTGCCAATAGCAGATTCAATTTTTGCGCCTAACTGTTTGGCCTACGACATGGTGTACGGGCGCGAAACACCCTTTATGAAGCAAGCTCGCTCGGCGGGGGCTCGCGTTTCTGATGGCCTAGGCATGCTGGTGGAACAAGCCGCAGAAGCTTTTTACATTTGGCGCGGTGTGCGTCCGAAAACCAAGCCAGTCATCGAAATGTTGAGAAAAGCCAATTGATTCGCTGGTTGTTCTACAAATCACCGAACACTTCACTAAGTGTTGGCGGTCTCTTCAAGCGCTTTTTAGTGCTATTTATCATCTTTGTGCTGGTTTACCAGTTTTGGATTTTTTTACATATTTGTTGGTGGATTAAATTTAATCCATCCTCCAGCGCATTTATGGAAACGCGTCTAGAGACGATACAAGAAAAAAATCCTGACGCAGAGCTAAAATACAAATGGGTGGATTATTCTAAAATATCCAACCATCTAAAACGTGCGGTGGTTGCGAGTGAAGATTCAAAATTCGTGGTTCATGAAGGTTTTGATTGGGAGGGTATTGAGAAGGCTTACGAAAAAAATCTAAAAAAAGGTAAGCTTGTTGCAGGGGGCTCGACGATTAGTCAGCAACTTGCCAAGAATCTGTTTTTGTCCAGCAAGCGCACACCATGGCGCAAAGGCGAAGAGGTTATCATTACTTTGATGCTGGAACATATGCTCACCAAAAAACGTATTTTAGAAATTTACCTCAATGTAATTGAATGGGGCAATGGCGTCTTTGGTGCAGAGGCTGCCTCACGCCATTATTTCAAGGTGAGTGCGAGCGGTCTAAGCAAAACTCAGGCAGCCAGACTAGCAGCAATGGTACCTAATCCGCGTTTTTATGACACGCATCGTACAACGCGGTATCTAAACCGCCGCACGGCTACCATACAAGCCAGAATGCGCTTTGCAGAAATCCCCTAGTTTTCTCCGTCTGTTTATTAAATTATCTGGGCTAATTTGCGGTTAGCATATCTGAAACTATTCAAAATAGTTTCGCAAGCTAACTAAAAACAAGGGGCGCACAATGAACGTTATCGATAATTTTTTTGAAGGCATTACCAATTTACCGATGATGCCAAAGGTGGTTCAAGAAGTCATTCAACTACTCAATGACGAAGATGCCGAGATAAGAGAGATTGTAGAAAAAATCGAGCGTGACCCTGTAATTTCTGCCAAAGTATTGCGATTATCAAATGCATCTTGTTACGGGCACAGCAAAAAAATCCAGAATATTGATGATGCAATTTCTCTCATCGGTCTAAATAGCTTAAGAACGCTGGTGATTGCCTCTGGCGTGACGGGTGCATTTACAATAGTTCCAGGACTAGATATGAAAAAGTTTTGGAGACATAGCTTGGTAAGTGCAAGCATTGCACGCTTTATAGCTAAAGAGCGCAGGCAAGAAACCGAAACCGCTTACATTGCTGCGCTAATGCATAACATTGGCCAGTTACCAATTCATATCGTATTTCCAGGCGCGGGCACAGGAATTGCTGAAATGTGCAAAGGACTCAGCGTGTTAGAGCGCAGCTCAGTTGAGCATGCAACAATTGGCATTGATCATTGCCAAGTTGGCGAACAGCTTGCACGGCGTTGGAATTTTCCAGAAGATATTCAAAGCGCCATTCGTTACTACACAGACCCACTAAACCCCAAAGCATGCGCACTTGCGCCTGTAGTGTATATGGCTGCCCATATTTCATTTGGACTGGAAATGGAAGCAGAATCCAAATATATTGCGGAAACACTTAATCCAGATGTAATTAGTGCACTTCAGTTCCACCGCATCGAGTGGATAGACAGGATTGAGTCTTTTAGAGATTTAGTGCGGGAGGCAGAAAGTTTTATTTAGCTTGTAAGTTTTGCAACCAGCTTTCTTGTAACTGGCGCAAGCAATAAAATGGCCGGGAATGCAATTGGCCAAGCAGTTAAAAAGGCGTTTAGCCAGCGGAGAGTAAAGCCAGCATTTAGACCTGTGAGTTTAATGGTTACAATGAAGGTCATCAGGGTTGCCATCAACACGGACATGATAAAAGCAAACAACAGGTTGCTGTATTTTTGTGGGATTTTCATTAACCATACCTTAAATTAACAAGGGTTTTAGATACTTCCCAGTGTAACTTTTCGTGCTTTTTGCAATATCTTCTGGCGTACCCTCAGCAATCACCATGCCGCCGCCATCACCACCTTCCGGACCCATATCTATTAGCCAGTCTGCAGTTTTAATCACATCCATATTGTGTTCGATGATAATGATGGTATTACCCGCATCACGTAGTCGGTGAATCACATCCAACAATAATTGAATATCAGCAAAGTGCAAGCCAGTTGTCGGCTCATCTAAAATATACAACGTACGCCCAGTATCGCGTTTGCTGAGTTCTAGGGAAAGTTTGACGCGTTGTGCTTCGCCACCAGATAGCGTTGTCGCACTTTGTCCTAGTGTGATATAGCCCAAACCAACATCCAGCAAAGTTTTTAGCTTGCGGGAGATGACAGGCTGTGCACTAAAAAACACGTGCGCTTGTTCCACCGTCATTTCTAAAACTTCGCGAATATTTTTACCTTTGAAATTGATTTCTAAAGTTTCGCGGTTGTAACGCTGCCCTTTGCATACGTCACATGGCACATACACATCAGGCAAAAAGTGCATTTCAACACGAATCACACCATCACCTTGGCAGGCCTCACATCTTCCGCCTTTGACGTTAAATGAGTATCTGCCAGGCCCGTAGCCACGTGCGCGGCTTTCAGGCACTGCGGCAAATAAATCGCGAATCGGTGTGAATAAGCCCGTATAGGTTGCGGGATTCGATCTGGGGGTTCGGCCAATCGGGCTTTGGTCAACATCTACAACTTTATCGAAAAATGCCAAACCATCAATCTCGCCAAATGGCGCAGGTTCTGTACTGCTTCCATATAAATGTTGAGCGACAGCGCGGTAGAGCGTGTCATTAATCAGCGTGGATTTTCCGCTGCCAGAAACGCCGGTAATGCAGGTGAGCAGCCCAACAGGAATTTGTACGGAGACATCTTTCAGGTTATTGCCGGTAGCATGGTCAAGTTTTAACCAGCGCTTTGGGTCAGGTGAGGTGCGTAGTGCGTTGTATGTTATTTTCTTCTTGCCGCTCAAATATTGGCCAGTAAGTGACTTTGCATTGGCTTGCACCTCTTCTGGAGTGCCTTCAGCAACAATTTGCCCACCGTGCTCGCCAGCCCCAGGTCCAATATCTACAACATAGTCGGCAGACATAATCGCATCCTGGTCATGCTCCACCACAATTACGCTGTTGCCGATGTCTCGCAGGCGTTTAAGTGTGTCTAGCAGTCGGTCGTTGTCACGTTGATGTAAGCCAATAGAAGGCTCGTCCAACACATACATGACGCCAGTAAGGCCGCTACCAATCTGGCTTGCAAGCCTGATACGCTGCGCTTCTCCACCGGATAAAGTCTCTGCAGAGCGTGATAAGGATAAATACTCAAGCCCGACATTGGTTAAAAACTTCAGGCGGTTTTCAATTTCTTTCACGATTTTGTCGGCAATCGCTAGTTTTGCGCCTACAAGCACAATTTTCTCAAAAAAAGTAAGCGCTTGTTTAAGCGGCATTTCGCATATTTCGTGGATATTCTTACCGCCTACTTTTACATGGCGTGCCTCGCGACGTAAGCGCGTGCCATTGCAATCAGGGCAAGTTGCGGCATTAATATATTTGGCGAGCTCATCGCGTACCGCCATAGAATCACTTTCACGGTAGCGGCGCTGCAAGTTGTTTAAAATGCCTTCGAAAGTGTGCGTTTTGCTAAAAAATGTGCCGCGCTCGTTTAAATATCTAAATGCAATCTGTTCGCGACCAGAGCCATTTAGTAGAACACTTTGGGCTTCTTCAGACAGCTTTTCGAATGGTGTTTCCAAATCAAAATGATAGTGTTCGGCCAAGCTGGAGAGCATTTGAAAATAGAACTGATTTCGCTTGTCCCAACCTTTAATGGCGCCGCTTGCAAGTGACAGGTGAGGAAAAGCAACCACACGTTTTGGGTCAAAAAAGCTTACATTACCTAAGCCGTCACATTTTGGACATGCGCCCATAGGATTGTTAAAGCTGAACAGTCGCGGCTCCAATTCAGCAAGTGAGTAATCACAAACGGGGCAGGAAAATTTGGCTGAAAACAAATGCTCTTTTTCGTTGTCCATTTCCAGCGCAATGGCTTTGCCATCTGCCAAACGCAGCGCAGTTTCGAGACTCTCGGCAATGCGCTGTTTCATGTCTTCTTTTACTTTAAGTCTATCCACAACCACATCAACATGATGCTTGGTCGTTTTGGCAAGCTGTGGCAGCGCATCCATCTCGTAAATTTTGCCGTCAATTCTTAAGCGCACAAAGCCTTGTGCCTTAAGTTCATCGAATAAATCCAGTTGCTCGCCTTTGCGATTTGCGACCACAGGCGCCAAAATCATGAGCTTGGTATCTTCGGGCAGCTTCAGGACAGAGTCGACCATCTGGCTGACAGTCTGCGCCTCGAGTTTAATGCCATGATCAGGACACTCAGGGTCGCCTGCGCGCGCGTAAAGTAAGCGCAGATAATCATGAATTTCTGTTACGGTGCCTACAGTAGAACGTGGATTGTGACTAGTAGACTTTTGCTCAATAGAGATTGCCGGTGATAAACCTTCAATTAAATCGACATCAGGCTTATCCATACGTGCCAAAAATTGCCGTCGCATAGGCAGAAAGGCTTTCCACATAGCGGCGCTGACCTTCTGCATAAAGCGTATCAAAAGCCAGAGAGGACTTTCCCGAGCCCGACAAGCCTGTGATAACCACGAGTTTGTTGCGTGGAATATCCAGAGAAATGTTTTTGAGGTTGTGCGTGCGCGCACCGCGAACTTTAATAAATTCCATTATGCTTTAACGAAAATTGAGGCAACCTGATAATATACGCAATTATTCTGAATTCATCAAAAACATTCATGCAAATTTCCGAAAAGATGTCGCGCACCGAGTTACGCTCGACAATCAGCCTTGCCTCAATTTATGGTTTACGCATGCTCGGTATGTTTTTAATTTTGCCGATTTTTGCCATTTATGCTGAAACGCTCGAAGGTGGCAAAGACCACACTATGATTGGCTTAGCGCTTGGTGCATATGGATTAACACAAGTGCTTTTGCAGCTGCCTTTCGGTATGGCAAGCGACAAATATGGTCGTAAAAAAGTCATTTATGTGGGATTAATCTTATTTGTCATCGGTAGTATAGTTGCAGCGATGGGCACGGATATTATTACCGTCATCATCGGGCGTGCTATACAAGGGGCGGGAGCAGTTTCTGCTGTGGTAACGGCGCTTGTGGCGGATTTAACGCGCGAGGAACACCGCACTAAAGCCATGGCAATGATAGGTGGAACGATTGGCATTACGTTTGCGTTGTCATTAGTGGCTGGGCCGTTGTTGAATCAGTGGATAGGCGTGCCGGGTATTTTTTGGATGACGGCAATATTGTCGTTGTTGGCGATGGGAGTGGTGAAATTTTTGGTGCCAGATCCTATCAATAGCCATTTCCATTCGGATGCACAAACAGCACCGAATAAAATTAAAGATGTGCTGAGTGACACACAATTATTGCGACTTAATTTTGGTACATTCTGCTTGCATGGAGCACAAATGGCGATGTTTATCGTGGTGCCATTTGCATTAAAAGAAACCAGCGGTATGAGCGAAAATCAGCACTGGATAGTCTATTTGCCAGTGCTTATTGCCTCGTTTGTATTGATGCTGCCTGCAATAATCTATGCGGAAAAGCGTGCCAAGTTAAAGCCAGTGTTTATTGGCGCGGTGGCGTTAATGTTATTTGCACAATTAATGTTTGCAGAGACCATTCATCTTTTTTGGGGTGTGGTGATTTCTCTCCTAATTTATTTTACTGCTTTCAATATGCTCGAGGCTTCTTTGCCTTCGCTTATTTCAAAAATGGCGCCAGCTGCCTATAAAGGCACTGCGATTGGCGTACATAATACGGCGCAATCGTTCGGGGTTTTTTTGGGTGCAGTTGTCGGCGGTTATTTATCTAGCCGCTACGGATTTTCTGCTGTGTTTGTGTTTTGCGCATCGTTGATGGGTATCTGGCTGTTGCTTGCTTTCGGCATGAAATCGCCACCTAGCGTTAAAACTAAGATGTATCATGTTGCGTTAACTAATGACTCGCAAGCGAAAGAGCTTGCCAGCAATATCGCGAAAATGTCTGGGGTGCAAGAGGTGGTGGCGATTGCGAAGGAAAGTACGTTAATGGTTAAAATTAATAATCAACAAAGCATTGAAGCGCAAGCCGCAATAGAGCAAAATATAATGAAATTGATAGGGAGCAAATAATGGCATCGGTAAACAAGGTTATTTTAGTAGGAAATTTAGGACGTGATCCCGAGGTGCGCTATATGCCAAATGGCGAAGCAGTGTGCAATTTTAGTATAGCTACGACTGAAAACTGGAAAGATAAATCTGGCGTAAAGCAAGAGAAGACCGAGTGGCATAACATTGTGATGTACCGCAAGCTTGCGGAAATTGCGGGCGAATACCTTAAAAAAGGTCGCCCAGTTTATGTGGAAGGCCGTTTACAAACGCGCAAATGGGAAAAAGACGGTGTGACCCGCTACACGACAGAGATTATCGGTGACAATATGCAAATGCTCGGCAGCAAGGGCGATGGCGGTGGTGCGAGCTACGACGGTGGTCAAGCAGATGCTCCTGAGGACTTTAATCAAGCGCCGCAACGTCAATCATCAAATCAACCTGCCCCAGCAGCCAACACTGGCGCGCCTGCTGGCGGTGCTGCATTTGATAATTTTGAGGATGATATTCCGTTTTAAATTAAACATCATAAAAAAGCCCGCAATTGCGGGCTTTTTTATGATGTTTAAATTTATGGTGTTCAACTTATTTTAAAACTGCACCACCATAAATACTGCCAGCTAACCCCGGTACATAAAATCCATATTGCAAGCCAATACGCTCACCGTTAGCGCCTAGGAATGAACCTTGAACAAGATTGCCACCTAACGCGCCAGTGCAGCCTGTTTGGCAAATTGCATTGCCATTGGTAAGCGAAGTAACAGTGCCACCAGCCGTAAAGTTGGGATTGATACCGCTTAGACTAGCATTAGAATTTGATAACAAAAAGGTATTGCTGGCTGCCAAAACTTGAAAGTTGTAGCCAAAAGTTTGATTCGTGAAATTAAAATTCAATGTGCCGCCGTTGAGAGAATTAGCGCTACCTGCTGTGGTGGTAGCGCTACTCGTAACTAGAAAGGGAGCGGTAGAAGCAAAGATTTGATAAGTACCCGTTAAATTCGCAAGCACGCCAGGGCTCGGTGTGGCACCAACAATGTAATCAAACTTTTGAATACCATCTCCCACATCAAGTACATTGCCACCACTTGTGTAGTTGTATGTGCCGGAGATTGCCTGCCCCCAAGCTACAATACCGTCTGTGTTGTAGCTTGAGAAAGCAACTGGGCTCAGTTCAAATTTGTCAGAAGCAGATGGGTTGTAGTTAATATCAGTGAGTTGACCGTTAGCCCCAATTTGTAAATTTGGCTCAATCACAAAATTAGCGACACCATTTCCGATGTCACTAAAAACTGCAACAAGTGTACCTGATTTAAGATTGCTGATTGGGCCATTTGAATTCAAGGATTCAATAATAGAATTAGGTATACCGCCAGCGTTAATTGGATCGCTGACGCTAAAGATAGGCTTGCTTGAACTTGCTGGGGCTTCGGCTGCAGCAACGGCAGCTTTATTGCTGAACTTAGGTGCGCCATTTGGCCCGCTCACAGATATTGATTGCCCCGTGATTGCGTTCAAGCATCCTGTGCCATTACAAACATCCACGCTACCATGGTTGGTGGTCATTAAAAACTGGTTATCGTTGAAGTTAACGGTAAATTCTGTGCCGCGAATACCAATGGTTGCAACGGCAGTTTTTAGCTGATATCGGTCGCGGTTTTTATGGCCGATTAAGCCGGTAATAGTGCGTAAGCCACCTTTTATGAGCTCCATAAACGCAAATTCGCTACCATCTTCTTTGCCAGAAAATTCATATTTATTGATTTTGAAAATGCTATTGGGCTGCAGCGAGATTCTGCCACCATCTACAAGTGAGAATTGCACTCGGCCCTGGCGCGTCTCAATGGTATCGCCACCATTAAGCGAGAGGTTTTTTTCCGCCTGGATAACGGAGCTGTCGGCACGTTTAACTGAAACATCGCCAGTGATAAAAATCACGGTACCTACAGAGTTTGCAAAAGCAACTTGTGCAAAACACATGCTTATAGCAAGCAGAAGTAGGTTTAAAAATTTTACTTTTGAAAGTAGCATAACGTTCCCCGTTGGGTTTTTTATTATTTGCCGCTTTAAATGTCTAATAACAATCAATTAAACATTTAGTTGACATCAGTTATAATCTTGTTTTCCCTATTAAGCATAGAAATAAGCGAAAATCATGCCAATATATGATTTTAAGTGTAAAAGCTGCGGCTATATAACTGAATTAATGCGCAAAGTGAGTGATGCGAATGTTACCGCTTGTCCGCAATGTAAGCAGGATACATTTGAAAAAATGCTTTCAGCACCTAGCTTTCAGCTCACTGGTAGTGGCTGGTATGCCACAGATTTTAAAAGTAAAAATAAAACTTCTGCAGAGCCCGCAAGTGCTGAAACCAAGTCAGAAACACCGGCGCCTGCCAGCTGCGCGCCTGGCTGTGCTTGCCATTAACTGATTGAATTAAATGAAAAAATATTTTATTACTGGTTTGTTGGTGCTTGTGCCGCTGTTTATCACCGTTTGGGTGGTGAGCACGCTCGTTCAAACGTTAGACCAGAGCCTGTTACTACTTCCAGAGGCTTGGCAGCCTAAAATTTTGTTTGGTTTTAGTGTGCCTGGGCTGGGGGTTTTGCTCACGTTGTTGATTATTTTCTTTACTGGTTTGCTTGCGACAAATTTTTTTGGGCAGCAGCTTATTTTATGGTGGGAATTATTACTCTCGCGTGTGCCGTTTGTAAAATCTATTTACTCCAGTGTTAAGCAAGTTTCAGATACGCTATTTTCAAATTCCGGCAATGCTTTTCGTAAAGCACTGTTGATCGAATATCCACGCAAAGGCACATGGACAATTGCCTTTTTAACAGGAATTCCAGGCGGCGATGTGAGCAATCACTTGCGCGGTGATTATCTTAGTGTCTATGTACCTACTACGCCTAACCCAACCTCTGGTTTCTTTTTAATGTTGCCTAAAGCGGATGTTATTGAGCTGGATATGAGCGTGGATGCGGCCTTGAAATACATTATCAGCATGGGCACGGTTGCGCCGCAATCGGCGGCGGAAAAATTTGCCCCAACCAGACAAAAGCATTTTTTTAAACCATAACTTTTAACCATAATCTAGAAACGAATTAATTTACTTATGATGCGTACACATTATTGCGGCCAATTAAACCGCGAACATATTGGCCAAACTGTGACTTTGTGCGGTTGGGCGCACCGCCGCCGCGATCATGGTGGCGTAATATTTATAGATTTGCGTGACCGTGAGGGTATGGCGCAAATCGTGATTGACCCTGATACACCAGAAGCCTTTGCCAATGCAGAGACAGTACGTAACGAGTTTGTACTAAAAGTAGTGTGCAAAGTGCGTGCGCGCCCAGAAGGTACGGTAAACGCGAACATTCCTACAGGTGAAGTAGAAATGCTGGCATCTGAAATTGAAATTTTGAACCCCTCACTTACGCCGCCTTTCATGTTAGATGACGAAAATCTGACAGAAACGGTGAGATTACAACACCGTTATATCGATTTGCGCCGGCCGGCGATGCAAAAAAATCTGATGTTGCGTTATCGCGTCGCCAAAACTTTGCGCGATTATTTAGATGTAAACGGTTTTATTGAGGTAGAAACGCCGATGCTCACGCGCAGCACGCCGGAAGGCGCGCGCGATTACTTGGTGCCAAGCCGCGTGCATGCAGGCCAGTTTTTTGCGCTGCCGCAATCACCGCAACTGTTTAAACAATTGCTGATGGTGTCGGGCTTTGACCGTTACTTTCAAATCACCAAATGTTTCCGCGATGAAGATTTGCGCGCCGATCGCCAGCCGGAATTCACGCAAGTGGATATTGAAACATCATTTATGTCTGAAAATGAAATCATGGACATTGTCGAAGAGATGATTCGCCAAATGTTGAAAAAAGTACAAAATGTCGATTTGCCAGCGGCATTTCCACGCATGAGTTTTGCCGAGGCAATGAATAAATATGGCTCAGATAAACCTGATATGCGCGTGACGCTTGAGATTACCGAACTTTCTGATGTGATGAAGGATGTCGATTTCAAAGTGTTCTCAGGTGCCGCCAACATGGCAGGAGGTCGTGTTGCTGCGATGCGCGTGCCTAATGGCGCGGCGATTTCACGTTCTGAAATTGATGCTTACACCGAGTTCGTTAAAATTTACGGCGCCAAAGGTTTGGCATATATCAAAATCAACGACATCACCAAGCTGAATGAAGAAGGCTTGCAAAGCCCGATTGTTAAAAACATTCATGTGACTGCGCTGCAAGCGATTATTGACCGCACAGGCGCGCAGAATGGCGATATCGTGTTTTTTGGCGCAGATAAGGCCAAAATTGTGAACGAGGCTTTAGGTGCTTTGCGTACTAAAGTGGGTCATGAAAAAGGGCATGTGGATGGCCGCGCTTGGGCGCCATTGTGGGTGGTGGATTTCCCGATGTTTGAACACGATGAAGAAAATGACCGCTGGGCGGCATTACACCATCCGTTCACCGCACCAAAAGATGGCCACGAGGATTTGCTTACTAGTAACCCGGGCGCATGTTTATCGAAAGCTTACGATATGGTACTTAACGGCTGGGAAGTCGGCGGCGGCTCGGTGCGTATCCACAAACAAGATGTGCAATCCAAAGTATTCGATGCGCTTAAAAATCAGCAAAGAAGAAGCGCAAGAAAAATTTGGCTTCTTGCTCGATGCCTTGCAATACGGCGCGCCTCCGCATGGTGGCTTGGCTTTTGGTTTAGACCGTTTGGTGACATTCATGGCTGGTGCGGAATCGATTCGTGATGTGATTGCCTTCCCCAAAACCCAGCGTGCACAGTGCTTAATGACCAATGCGCCAAATGAGGTGGATGAGAAGCAGTTAAGAGAATTGCATATTCGAGTTCGCACGCCAATTACAGCAGATTAAATGCCACTCACCGAAATCAACCACGTTAATTTTCGCACCGATCGCGAGACGATGCACAAGTTGCGCGATTTTTATTGCGATATTTTGGGTTTAACTGTGGGTAAGCGTGTAGCCAGCACCACCTATGGCTATTGGCTGTATATTGGCGATAACGATGTGGTGCATTTGGCGGAATATAAAACGCCTGAGCCGCCACAATTAATGTGCATGGCACGTATGACCATGTGTCTTTCACCTGCACCGATATGCCAGCGATGGAAGCACATCTAACCAAACATGGCGTGCCTTATACGACGCGAATTTTGGCCAATAGTGTTCGTCAAATAAATTTAAAAGACCCTGCAGGTAACGGCGTGGAGCTCAATTTTGAAGAATTTTGGAATCCCGATTACGAAATGCGGCCATCGGGCGACCCAAGCAAGCTTTAAATGGCTCGCCTAACTTAAATGTGACGCGCGTCACATACAGGCTAGCTTGAATAATTAAAATAGTGAAAAAACTAAAATAACGGCGCGTAGTCGAAATAGTCACTAAAGACGTTAAAGTGGATGCATATATCAGGAGTGCTTATGAATTTTAAAAAATTATTTTCTATTGCTCTGGGAAGCGCTATTCTATTGGCTTCTAGCGTACCGGTTTTTGCAGAGTCTAACCCTAAATTATGGGGCGTGATGAAAGAAGCGTTTTTTGAAAAACGCGAGATTCAAGACGCGGACTTTATGCGCATTGAAGCGCCGCGCCGTGCAGAAAGCGGTGCACAAGTGCCAGTGACTTACATTATTGATAACGCCGCCGCAAAAGGTGTAAAAATCAAAAAACTTTATGCATTTGTCGATGCAAACCCAATTCCACTTACGGCAACCTACCATTTGACTGATGCGCTGGGAGATTTTAATTTATCCACGCGTATTCGTTTTGAAACTGATGCCTTTGTGCGTTTAGTGGGCGAAACGGCCGATGGCAAGCTGTATTTAGCTACACGCGAAATTCGCGCAGCCGGCGGCTGTGGCGGTACTGTAGATGGTGATGAGGCAGCAATTCGCGCATCAGCCGGAAAAATCAAATTTAAAGTGGATGAGCCAGTGAAAATAGGTAGTGCGACTTCGGCAACATTTAACATTAAGCATCCAATGCGTACTGGCTTGCAACGTGATTTGGTCTCGCAAGGTTTTGTACCTGCCTTTTACATTAACAAAACTGCATTTAGCTACAACGGCAAACCTGTGATGACGGTTGATGTTGGCGTTGGCACGGCAGAAGATCCTTATTTTAAATTTAACTTTATCCCAGATGCACCAGGTAAAATGGAAGTGACGGCGACGGATAATGAGGGTAAGAGCTTTACGCACGAAGTAGAAGTAAAAAGCTAAATATTGAATTTTTTTAAAAGGCCTCCAATTGGAGGCCTTTTTGTTTAAAGCGGTGCTAGAATAAAACTTAAATATCAGGAGAAACAACATGAAAAGTTTCCGCAAAGAACTTTGGTTTAACATCCCCACCCGCATGGATTTTAAAAATATCACCAATGAGGTGATAGATTGCCTCCATGAGAGCGGAATTAAAGAAGGCTTGGCGTTAATTAATGCGATGCATATTTCTGCCAGCGTGTTTATAAACGATGATGAGCGCGGGCTGCATCACGACTATAAAGTTTGGCTAGAAAAACTAGCTCCGCACGAACCCGTAAGCGGCTATCGCCACAACGACACAGGTGAGGACAACGCTGATGCGCACATTAAACGCCAAGTGATGGGGCGCGAAGTGGTGGTAGCGGTAACCGATGGGCGTTTGGATTTTGGACCTTGGGAGCAGATTTTTTATGGCGAGTTTGATGGTCGCCGTAAAAAACGTGTGCTAGTGAAAATCATCGGCGAGTAAAAAGATTTAGTGAGTATTTAGAATGAAAGCACCAGAGCTATTAGCACCAGCGGGTGATTTAGACCGCATGCGAACCGCATTCGATTATGGCGCAGACGCAGTCTATGCAGGCCAGCCACGCTATAGCTTGCGCGTACGTGAAAATGATTTTTCGATAGCCAATTTGGAAATTGGTATTAAAGAAGCGCGCGAACGTGGTAAAAAGTTTTTTGAGGCGACCAATATTTCACCGCACAATGCTAAAGTAAAAACCTATATGCGTGATATGACTCCCGTCATTGCCATGCAGCCAGATGCCTTGATTATGGCTGACCCTGGCTTGATTATGATGGTGCGCGAAGCTTGGCCTGAGATGCCAATACATCTATCGGTGCAAGCGAATGCAGTGAATTATGCATCGGTGAAATTTTGGAAAAGCTTGGGATTGACCCGCGTGATATTGTCCCGCGAGCTTTCAATCGATGAGATTGAGGAAATCCGCCAAGAATGCCCCGATATCGAGCTAGAAGTTTTTATTCACGGCGCCTTGTGTATTGCGTATTCTGGACGCTGCTTGCTTTCCGGCTATTTTAATTCGCGCGACCCTAACCAAGGCGTTTGTACCAATAGCTGTCGTTGGGATTACAAAGTGCATGATGCCGAGCCGGATGCTGCAGGTGTGATTCGCTTGAAAGAGTTTGACTTTCAGGCCGAGATGGCAAAATCGAATTTGTCTGCTTGTGGTAGTTTGCCAAGACATCCTGAGGCAGACAAAGTCTTTTTGATTGAAGAAAAAGGTCGTCCGGGAGAGTTATTGCCTATTATGGAAGATGAGCACGGCACCTATATCATGAACAGTAAAGACCTTCGCGCTATTGAGCATGTGGAGCGTTTGGCTAAAATTGGCATAGACTCTCTTAAGATCGAAGGTAGAAAAAAGGACGCATTGAGCGCCCTTTTTTAATAAGCTTAAAAGCTTATTTGTTCATTACGTACATTGTTACTTCAAAGCCGAAACGCATTTCAGTAGCTGCTGGTGTTGTCCACATAATAATTCTCCTAAATTTGGTTAACATAACAACAAACAATTAATCATCTGTTGCTTGTTTGTATGACTGCATTATGCGCCAAACGTTTTTCAAAACACTCTCGCAAACCATGATTGCGACCTAATGATTTTCATTAGAAATTGAGTTAAGTGCCTTTAATATAGCTTTCTAATTCCTTGATTAGCGTTTGTTGGTGGGTGATTGTTTCTTTAACCAAATCGCCTAGAGATAGCATCCCTAGTACCTTGTCGCCATTAACAACGGGCAAGTGACGAAAACGCTTTTCGCTCATAATGCTCATCGCTTTTTCTACCAAATCATCAGGCGCGCCGGTGATAATCTTTGATGTCATCACTTCGTGTATTTGCGTAGTTTTAGAAGAACGGCCTTGCAACACAACTTCACGTGCGTAGTCTCGCTCTGAAAAAATCCCTACCAATTTGTCACCTTCCATTACGGCAAGCGCGCCAATCTTATATTCTGCCAAAATCACCAGCGCATCAAAAACCGGGCGATTTGGAGCAATGGATATGAGCTCTTTGTACTTTTTATCATTTAAAACTTGTAATAATGTTTTCATGATCTCCTCCCCTGCAAAGCTTAATAAAAATATACTCTTAATCATTCATGCTGAAAACAATTTAAAATGCGTTATGCAAAAAAATACTACAATTAAAGCCTTTCTCGCACTCTTCTTACTTACACTGATTTGGGGCTACAACTGGGTGGTGATGAAGTTGGCCGTGCAATACGCCAGCCCGTTTCAGTTTGCTGCACTACGTACGTTTTTGGGAGCGGTGATGCTGTTTATTGTGATGTATTTCACCAAGCGGCCATTATCCTTGCGAGAGTTTCCTACCATGCTGTTGCTAGGCTTGCTACAAACCTGCGGTTTTACAGGTTTGTTGATTTGGGCATTGGTTAACGGTGGCGCAGGAAAAACTGCAGTACTGGCCTACACTATGCCGTTTTGGGTCATGCTATTTGCGTGGCCGATGCTCGGAGAAAAGGTGCAGGGTTGGCAGTGGTTAGCTGTGGCCTTTGCGTTATTTGGGATCGTACTGATTTTTGATCCCTTGCATATCAAAGCCGATGGATTCAGCATGATACTGGCATTGCTATCAGGAATCTTCTGGGCGATTTCGGCGATTGTTTCAAAAAAACTGCATCAGCGGCTACCTGATATTGATTTACTTAATCTCACCGCCTGGCCTTTGCTACTGGGCGCTATTCCTATTGTGTTGCTTGCGTTAGTTTTGCCTGCGCCCCCCATACAATGGACTGCAACTTTTATTAATACTATTTTGTTTAGCGTGTTTTTAAGCGGTTCGCTTGCCTGGGTGCTCTGGATATATGCATTGCAGCGCCTGCAGGCAGGCGTTGCCAGTATGGCGTCCATGCTTGCTCCTGTGATAGGTGTTTTATCTGCTTGGATTCAGTTAGGCGAAGTGCCTAAAACTTACGAGTTAATTGGCATGTTTTTTATTGGATTTTCATTACTGATTATTTCTATCATCAGTATTAAAAAGCATAGCCCGATTGAGCCTGCCACTGGCCAAGATTAAAAGTATCAGGGTTAAGCGTGGTAAAATTATGGCTATTTATTGAAATTAATCAAAGGGTAAGGTATGGCAGGGCATAGCAAATGGGCAAACATTCAACACCGCAAAGGCAGACAAGATGCTAAACGCGGTAAGATTTTTACTAAACTGATTAAAGAAATCACGGTTTCAGCTCGCCTTGGCGGCGGTGATCCAGCGATGAATCCGCGCTTGCGTGCAGCAGTTGCCGAAGCCAAAGAAGAAAACATGCCGTCTGACAACATCACACGCGCTATTAAAAAAGGTACAGGCGAGCTGGAAGGCGTTAACTACGAAGAAATTCGTTATGAAGGTTATGGCATTAATGGCGCGGCGATTATTATCGATTGTCTCACCGATAATAAACAGCGCGCAGTCATGGATGTGCGGCATGCGCTTACCAAGTATGGTGGTAATTTAGGTACCGATGGCAGTGTGGCATTTTTGTTTAAGCATTGTGGAAGTATTGTATTTGAGCCGGGCACCTCAGAAGATAAAGTCATGGAAGTTGCGCTGGAAGCAGGTGCAGAAGATATTGTAACGGATGAAGATGGCAGTATAGAAGTGATTACGCCGCCTGCAGATTTTATTGCGGTCAAAGAGGCGATGGAAGCTGCAGGCCTAAAATCTGTATTGGCGGAAGTGACGATGAAACCGCTCAATGAAGTGGACTTTGAAGGCGATGATGCAGTAAAAATGCAGAAAATATTAGATGCACTTGAAGAGTTAGATGATGTGCAGGATGTTTATACCACGGCCGTGATTGAAGAGGAGTGAGTACAATCCGCATCCTTGGCATTGACCCTGGCCTGCGAGTAACGGGCTTTGGTGTTATTGAAAAAGCGGGCGAGAAAATTCAATATATTGCCAGTGGCACGATTAAAACCGCGAGTGGCAAGACGGTAGACAGGGAAGAGTTGCCAGCTCGACTCAAGATTATTCTAGATGGTTTGTTTGAAGTGATTGATACTTACAACCCCGAACAGGTGGCAGTAGAAAAAGTGTTTGTGAATGTGAATCCGCAATCCACCCTGTTGCTTGGTCAGGCACGTGGTGCGGCGATTAGTGCAGCAGTGATACGACAGTTATCAGTTGCAGAATATACAGCATTACAAGTGAAACAAGCGGTCGTGGGAAACGGACATGCGAAAAAAGAACAAGTACAGGAAATGGTAAAACGTTTACTTAATTTGCCTGCAACGCCAAGTCCAGATTCGGCAGATGCGCTGGCTTGTGCAATATGCCATGCCCACGGCGGACAAGGTTTAGGTAAGTTGGCGACTGCCGGTTTTCGAG
Source organism: uncultured beta proteobacterium (assembly GCA_963752495.1). Lineage (GTDB taxonomy): Bacteria > Pseudomonadota > Gammaproteobacteria > Burkholderiales > Methylophilaceae > CAVVYJ01. The sequence continues at coordinate 177,944 of CAVVYJ010000003.1, read as the reverse complement.
TTCGCGGAGGGAGACTTGTCGGATGACTAAGTCAGCAGCCGAGCCGATGTTGGCAAGTTATCCCAATCCATTCTTTCGTTATATTTCGCGACACGCCCGCTTTTCTAGTAGCCACCTTGGCAGCCTGCCTAATAGGTCTGACATGTGCAATATACACAGGTGTTAGCTTTCAGACAGAAACTGCAGGGTTGACTATACTGTTTGCCTTATTGCTACACGCAGGTGTGAATGTGCTTAATGACTATTATGATGCTCTTAATGGCACGGATGAAATTAACACAGATCGCTTATATCCTTTTACAGGAGGCAGTCGATTTATTCAGAATGGTATGCTAACTGCAGTACAAATAGCGTATTTATGGATATTTGTTGCTGGGTGTGGTGGTGTTGGGTGGTTTAATATTCGCCATTGAAGTTGGTTTGGTTTGTTGTGGATAGGAATGTTTAGGTGTGCTGCTTGGCTGGGCATACTCTGCATTGCCATTACAATTGAATGCGAGGGGTTTAGGTGAGGTGTGTGTGCTCTGGGGTTCTTGGGTGTCGTCGTCGGAGCTGACTATGTGCAAAGAAAGACATTTTCTATCATGCCTATTGTGGTAGGTCTTAGTTACGCATTATTAGTGACTAATTTACTGTTCATCAACCAGTTTCCAGATCGTGCTGCAGATGCCGTTGCACAGAAGAATACTATTGTGGTCAGATTTCCGTTAAGTACTGTGGTGTGGGTGTACGCATTAATTGCTACACTAGCTTCTTTTTGGGTTAGCTGCATGGTCATCATGAGACATTTACCTTGGCAGGTACTTGGTACGCTACTGCCATTGATTTTTTCATATAAGGCTTTTTTGTGTCTTAAGCAATATGCAGGCAGCCCTAGCCAATTAACACCTGCCTTGCAGCTCACGCTTGCTAGTATGCTTGGCCATGCATTATTGTTATTGATTATTTTATTTTGGACAGCTTGATGATTGCTCGCTTACACGGAATTTTGATTGAAAAATCACCGCCACAAGTCATTGTGGATTGCGGAGGCGTTGGCTATGAGGTTGAAGTGCCGATGAGTACGTTCTACAACTTGCCGGAAATTGGTGCAAAAGTGAATTTGCTGACCTATTTTGTGGTGCGTGAAGACGCGCAACTGCTCTATGGTTTTGGCACGGAGCAGGAAAAAAGCACGTTTAAACAATTGCTTAAAGTAAATGGTATTGGTGCGAAATCGGCGCTTTCTATTTTAAGTGGTGTTTCCATTGAGGATCTCGTGCAAGCAGTCAGCATGCAGGAAGTGGCTATGCTCACCCGCATTCCGGGCATTGGAAAAAAAACAGCGGAGCGTTTGCTTTTAGAGTTGAAAGACAAGTTTGCGGTCACAGGCTCATCTTCGGGTTCACACGCAAAATCGGCAACGCATGACGTCCTTAATGCTTTGTTGGCATTGGGTTACAATGAGCGTGAAGCTGTTGCTGCAGTTAAGTTGCTTGATAATGATACGACTGTCGCCGATGGCATAAAACAGGCGTTAAAATCACTTTCAAAATAGAGGTGCTTTACATGAAAAAGCTTGGCCTGATTTTGTTTTTCTTACTCGCGGCATGCGGAAAACAGGGCGAAAATGCTCCGGCTGCGCCGCCGCAAGCGATACCCGCCGATGCGGTGATGCCAGAAATGGCACAAGGAAAAATGGCAGCGCGTGTGGAAGGCGGCGCTGAGCAAAGTCTCACACAAATTAGTGAGCCCAATGTCGATAGTGCGGCACTTAGAAAATACATTGCCCTACGCCACAACCTAACTGTTGAAACACCAGCTGAAAAAATGCAGGCAAGTTTTGATGCAGCAGTGAAACATTGCGAAGCGCTTAACTGCCAAATCTTGGGGGCAAATTATAATCGTGAAACACCCTACAGTCCGCCTTCTGCTTACCTTGGCGTGCGCGTACCACCCAGAAATGTGGAGATTTTTTTATCTGGTTTAGCAAGTAGTGGTGAAATTACGCAACATGGTAGGGAGTCTGAAGACAAAACAAATCAGGTGGTAGATGCAGATGCGCGTATTAAAAATTTAACGGAGTTTAGAGATCAGTTGCGTGTGATGTTGAGTGATAAATCTGCTAAATTTAAAGATTTAATCGAGGTGCAACGAGAACTTGTAAATACGCAAAGCGAGCTTGATAGCATTACCAGTATGCGGAAAATTTTGGCACAAGAAACTGATTTGGTAGCAGTGAACATTAATTTTACGGCCACACAAGGATTGACCCAGCAAGGTTTTTTTGCGCCAGTTGCTCGAGCATTAAAAGATGCTGGCCGAGTGATGATGGAAAGTTTTGCGGCGGTCATCACTTTCATCATGAACGCTCTGCCTTGGCTGTTGATTGGCGTGCCAATTTTCTTTTTGCTACGTAAGTATTGGGTAAAAATCAAAGCAAGATTTTAATCCAAATGATAAAACGTTACTTATTACTGTTTTTGTTATTTGCTATGCAATTGCAGCTTGCGCAAGCTGAAGACAGTGTTAAGTCACAGGTTACGGAAGACGACTATATCGGCGATGTGCCAAGAGTGCTGACGGTTTCACGACTTTCACAACCCTTATCTGACACGCCTTCCGCAGTGACTGTGATTGATCGTGAAACCATTCGCGCCAGTGGCATTGTGGATTTGCCAGAAATCTTCAGGCTTGTACCTGGTATGTACGTAGGAGCCAATGCGGGCTACTTTCATAGCACCAATCACGCTGTAAGCTATCACGGTATGACTAGCGCATACTCTGGCTCAATGCAGGTATTGATTAATGGGCGCTCGGTATATAGTCCGTTATATGGCGGTGTGCAATGGAGCGAACTGCCAATTGCGATTGTTGATATTGAACGCATTGAAGTCACGCGTGGCCCTAATGCCGCCAGTTATGGCGCTAATTCATATTTTGGTGTGATTAATATCATCACACAGCACCCAAGCGAGGCAAAAGGTAACACTATAGTGGCAACGCATGGCAATGGGCGGAATGAGGCTTTTTATCGCAATGCAGGTAAAGTGCAGGATTTAAGCTATCGCGTTACGGCTGGTTATCGCCAAGATGACGGCCTGAATAATCGTAATGATTTTAAGCGTACCCGCATGCTTAACGCACAGGCAGACTATCAATTGAATGCCCGCAACTTGTTCGAGTTTGAATTTGGCTTGGCAGATGGTGCGCGTGGCGAGGGAGACATGAATGAAGATCCTTTCGTGTTTCTACCACGTACCAAACAAATCAATAACCACTATGAACTGATTCGCTGGCGAAATAACATCAGCGATGACAGCGATTTTTCTCTGCAGGCTTACCATTCATTCGATCGTTCTGACGATAAAACGACATCTGCTAATTTACGCCCTGCAGCAGGGGCGTTTGGCCCTTTCTTGCTCAATGATACGATTACCATTCAAAATCCTGTAGAAACAGAGCGTTACGACATTGAAGCGCAACATAATTTTGCGCTTGGTGATGCATTCCGGTTTGTTTGGGGTGGCAGTGTTCGTCGCGATAGCATGTACGCTCCCCATTACTTAGGGACTAGAAAAACCGATTATTTTGACTTGCAACGCGTGTTTGGACACATTGAATGGCGTGCGCATGAAAAGCTGGTGTTGAATGCTGGTTCAATGATTGAGCATAATGATTTTACAGGCACAGACATTTCACCGCGCGCCAGTATCAATTTTAAGCCAACTCCCAACCATGCATTCAGGCTTGGCATTTCCACGGCTTTGCGCACACCGAATTATATTGAGGAAAAGTTTAACCGTAGCATTGCTATCCCAACAACCGCACCTATACCAAACAATACATTGCTACTGCAACTGTATGCCGATAAAGGCAACGTAGACCCAGAGCAGATTATTTCTAGGGAGATTGGCTATTTGGGGAAAATGGGCAGTTTAAGTTTGGATGCTAGATTGTTTCATGACACGATTACCGACCACATTCGTTTTAGAGATCGTCAGGATTTTACTGCGCCACCTGGATTTACGCTGATTACAACCGATGATATTAATAACGGTACAAATACGGGCAGTGCTGCCGTAGACGGGTTTGAAGCGCAAGCAAAGTGGCAAATCGCCAGTAAAACCAATTTATTGTTCAACTACGCTTATGTACATATCCGTGAAACTCAGGAAGAGTTGCGTCGCAATTATATCGAGTCGATGCCCCGTAATACCATCAGTGCATTGCTGACACACCAGTTTGATAGTAACTGGGACGCAAGCTTTGCCTATTATCAAACAAGCGAGACTACCCAGTTGGGTGATGGCGATCCGGTTGATTTAATACGAAAATGTGATGTTAGGCTTGCGCGTAAATTTAATAGCGGCCGCTGGAATGGTGAAGTGTCTGGCGTAATCGAAAATTTATTTAACAATCACTATGAAGAATTTGCCGATTACAACACGTTGGATAGGCGTGCACGCATAAATTTAAGACTCGATTTTTAATCATATCGAATATTGGAACGGTTATTGAAGTAGTATATTTTGATCAATTGCAGAGATATATGTTTTTCCCTATTAAATAAACTAGCGTTATTGACGCTGGTCGTTTTGCTTTTTGCGTCAAATTTGGCGCAAGCCTACACGGGTGTCACAATTGTACTAAGTGCGCCAACACAAACTAATCTAGAGTTCGTGGATAATTTCAGAGCGGAGCTTATCGCTACAAACAATCATAATTTAAAAGTTAAAGTGATTGATTTGGCCGAAACAGATAAGCTGGTTGTGGCTGAAAATAGTGAGTTAGTAATTGCTTTGGGCGTTAAAGCATTAGCGGCCGCCAGCAAGTTAAAACATACAACACCTGTTTTGGGTGTGTTTACCCCAATCCCAACATTTAATTCCTTACTAGAAAAAAGTGGGCGAGAACTAAGTATCTTTAGTGCCATTGTGCTGGATCAGCCCTTCTGGAGGCAAATTTCACTTGTTAAAGCGATTTTGCCAGAGGCAAAAAAAGTGGGAATTTTGCTTGGCTCAACCTCTTCGCAAAACAGCGAATTTTTAATTGATGAAGGTGAAAAAGCTGGACTGCATATAGATGTGGAGAATATTAGCCAAGAAGCTGATCTTATTCCTAAATTGAAAAAATCTCTAGAAAACAATGAGTTGTTGCTGGCAATTCCCGACCCTGCAATATATAACCGTGAAACGGCGCAACCGATATTACTCACCAGCTACAGACATCAAAAGCCTGTGTTTGGCTACTCTCAATCCTATGTTAAGGCGGGGGCTCTGGCGGCCGTATATAGCAGTACTAAAGATTTGGCTAAGCAGGCTGCGGAAATTGCCATTAAAGCTCAACAGGCGCCGGGTCTGCTTCCACCGCCGCAAGCGCCAAAATACTTTTCGGTACAAGTAAATCATCAGGTAGCTCGCTCTCTTAATATCTCTATGATAGATGATGCTGAAATTTATAAAAAACTGCTGCAACTTGAAGCAACGCAGCATGTAGAGGCGCAATAGATTATGAAAAATATTGGAATTAAATCGAGAGTAATACTTTTAGGCACTATGCCAGCAGTGCTTTTTGCAATAATTTTGGCTGGTTATGCCATATCAAAGGTATTTACTATTTTAAATCTGTCTTTGCATGACAGGGGGCGCATCATCGCTACGCAGCTAGCCCCTGCAGCTGAGTATGGCGTGATATCTGGTAACACGCAGATATTGCAAAAGTTGGCACAACAAGCACTAATTAATGAACAAGAGCTAAGAACAGTTTTGGTGACAGATAAGCAAGGCAAGGTGCTCGCTTTAAGCGGTCGCCCGCTTGCAGATGAATTGCTTAAACAAATTAAGGAGACAAATTCAAAGGAACTTACTTGGAATAATGGCGTAGTTTTTGTCTCACCAATTTTTAGAAGTTTGGTAGAAGTTGATGATTTCGCGGCAACAAACGAAGAAGTGGATTCTAGTCTTGCTGCGGTTGATTCCAAGATAGAAGTTGGGAAAGTCTATGTCGAACTTAGCAGCCTTACGTTACAAACGCTTAAGCAAGATCTAATCGTCAAACTGATTTTGATTGGTTTGCTGGGGTTGTTGCTGAGTGCATTTATTGCCTGGATGATAGGCCGCAACATTACCAAACCTATTCAGGAAATTGCTAATGCGGTTAATAAGGTAGGTGAGGGAATTTTTTCACATACCATTACTGAAAACTCAAGCGGTGAATTGAAAGTATTACAAAAAGGCTTTAACTCAATGTCGCTCAGCTTAAGGCATGCCTATGAACATATGCAGGAAAAAATCCATGAAGCAACCGCCATGCTACGCCATCAGGCCGAACATGATGATTTGACAGGGCTTATTAATCGACGTGAGTTTGAAGTGAGATTAGAGCGTTGCCTGAAAACCGCACATGAAAATAATATTCAGCATGTATTTTGCTATATGGATTTAGACCAATTTAAATTGGTCAACGATACTTGTGGACACAACGCAGGTGATGAATTGCTGCGACAAATCAGTGCATTATTTGCAAATAAAATGCGTGATAGAGACACATTAGCGCGACTTGGCGGAGATGAATTTGGTTTGTTGTTAGAAAATTGCAGTTTGGCTGATGCGAATCAGATTACCGATAAGTTATTGAAGATGGTGCGGGATTACCGCTTTGTACACGAGGATAAAGTGTTCAATATCGGCGTCAGCATTGGCTTAGTGGTAGTGAATTCTGGCTTTAATACGATTAGCGACATCATGCATGCTGCGGATGCAGCTTGTTATTCTGCAAAAAATGCTGGGCGCAATCAGAGCTTTTTATATAGTCCTGCCGACATTGAAACAGTGCAGCGCCAGACCGCAGTGGAGGCGGTGTCTGATATTACAGATGAGATTGATGATGATCGCTTTATGCTCTACTGCCAGCCAATTGTGCCACTTTCACCTAATTTGTCACAGCAGCATCATTATGAAATTTTGATTCGTAAAGTCGGACTAGAAGGTGAAATTAGTTTGCCAACTACCTTTATTCCGTCAGCGGAACGCTACCATTTAATGCCAAATATCGATCGTTGGGTGATTAAAAATACTTTTGCAGCATATAGAAAATTACTTGATATTAGCCATGAAAGATGTAATTACCTGTTTTCGATAAATTTATCTGGCACTTCACTGGGGGATAAAAGCTTTTTAGGTTATATCCGCGAGCAATTCGCCATTTATGCTATTCCACCGAGTGCCATTTGCTTTGAAATCACAGAAACGGCAGCGATTGTCAATTTAAAGAATACGATTAATCTTTTTACGGCACTTAGGAAAACTGGCTGTAAATTCGCGCTGGATGATTTTGGTAGTGGCATGTCATCGTTTATGTATTTGAAAAACTTTGAAGTAGATTACTTGAAAATTGATGGCTCGTTTGTAAAAGAAATGCATGAAAATAAAATTGATCATGCCATGGTGCGATCTATTCATAGCATTGCAGAAGCGCTGAATATTAAAACGGTAGCTGAGTTTGTAGAAAACGACGAAATTCTGAAAGAGTTGAAAATTATTGGCGTGCATTATGGACAAGGTATACGTTTGGGAGAACCCGTTGTGTTGAAAAAATTAATTGAAAACTTTTCTAAAGTAAATTTTTAGTACTCAGTTTTTGCGCTAGTAGGTTAAACTAATACCTCATGAGCAATATCGAATTAAATGTTCAATAATGATTGAGACCGAGCGCCTCATTGCCCCTGTGGCAGAAAATCCTCAAGAAGAGGTGATTGAGCGCGCGTTACGCCCCAAAGTACTGGAAGAGTATGTCGGACAAGAAAAAGCCAGAAGCCAGTTAGAAATCTTTATCAATGCCGCACGTGGGCGCTCTGAGGCGTTAGATCATGTGCTGCTGTTTGGGCCACCCGGCTTGGGCAAAACAACCTTGGCGCATATTATTGCACGTGAAATGGGTGTGAATCTTCGCCAAACCTCAGGGCCAGTGTTAGAACGCGCAGGTGATTTGGCAGCGCTGCTCACCAACCTAGAACCAAACGATGTTTTGTTTATCGATGAGATTCATCGTCTTTCCCCAGTAGTCGAAGAAATTTTGTATCCTGCAATGGAAGACTATCGCTTGGATATCATGATAGGCGAAGGGCCAGCTGCTCGTTCTGTGCGCCTTGATTTAGCCCCTTTTACGTTAGTGGGCGCTACCACTCGTGCCGGCATGCTAACTAATCCGCTACGTGACCGTTTTGGTATTGTGTCGCGATTAGAGTTTTATTCATCTGAAGAGCTTAGTCGTATTGTGCATCGTAGCGCAAGTCTATTAGATGTAAAAATGACCGATTCAGGGGCGATAGAAATTGCCAAGCGCTCGCGTGGAACGCCGCGTATTGCAAACCGGCTGTTACGCCGCGTACGTGATTATGCACAAGTGAAATCGAATGGGGATGTAAGTGCGGAAATCGCTGATGACGCACTTAAGATGCTGGATGTCGATAAACTCGGTTTCGATGTCATGGATAGAAAATTACTACAAGCCGTGTTAGAAAAATTTGGCGGTGGGCCGGTAGGTTTGGATAATCTTGCTGCTGCGATTGGCGAAGAGCGCGATACCATTGAAGATGTACTTGAGCCATATCTCATACAGCAAGGTTATCTCATGCGCACGCCACGTGGTCGTGTGGCAACCAGTTTGGCTTATCAGCACTTTGGTTTGCAGGTGCCGAAATCATTGGGTGAACTTTGGCAGCAGTGAAGCCGAATAATAAGAACCAATTTGTTTGGCAAGTGCGCGTGTACTATGAGGACACTGATGCCGGTGGTGTGGTGTATCACAGTAATTATTTAAATTTCATGGAACGCGCACGCACAGAATGGTTAAGAAGCTTAGGTTTTGAACAAACAAATTTGAAAGAGAATTTAGGCTTAGTGATTGTTATCCATAGCTTATCGATTGCATACAAAAGCCCTGCTAGATTTAATGATGATGCTGCAAGTGACGTGCGCGCTATCGAGGGTTGGCCGCAGTAGCATCGATATACTGCAAAGCATCACGCGTGATGACGTAACTTTGGTCGAAGCGCAAGTCAAAGGAGTGTTTGTCAATGCAGATACCTTCAAACCTATGAGTATTCCCACAAATATAAAACAAGCAATGGAGCAATTATGAATGTAGCGAATGATATGTCTTTGTTTACGCTAATTAGCGGAGCGAGTTTGCCGGTGCAACTGGTGATGGCAGTTTTGATCATTACTTCACTGATTTCCTGGTGGTACATTTTCATTAAATTTTTTACGATTAAAAATGCAGAGGAAGACGCTGAGAAATTTGAAAACGGCTTTTGGTCAGGCGGTGATTTGAATAAGCTTTATGATGGCCTAAGTACGAGCCGTCGCAAGCCGCAGGGCATGGCAAGTATATTTGAAGCGGGGTTTAAAGAGTTTATTCGCCATAAACAGCAAGCTAACATCGAATCAAAAATGGAAGTCTCAGATGTCATGGAAGGTGCTCGCCGTGCCATGCGGGCTTCTTACAATCGTGAGTTAGATGATTTAGACGCGCACTTGCCATTCTTGGCATCTGTTGGCTCGGTAAGTCCATATATCGGGCTTTTCGGCACTGTGTGGGGGATTATGAATGCGTTTCGCGGGCTTTCCAGTGTAGCCCAAGCTACTTTGAGTCAAGTAGCGCCAGGGATTGCAGAAGCCTTAGTGGCTACGGCGATTGGTTTATTTGCGGCGATTCCAGCAGTAATTGCATACAACCGCTTTGCTTCAAGCGTAGACAGGCTTTCTGTGCGTTATGAAAGCTTTATGGAAGAGTTCACCAATATCTTGCAAAGAAAGAGCTAGTCATGGCGAGGACACGCAAACGCCGCATGATGAATCAAATCAACGTCGTGCCATACATTGATGTGACGTTGGTGCTGCTGGTGATTTTTATGGTCACCGCGCCGATGACAAATCCCGGTTTGGTGGAACTTCCGAAGGTAGGTCAGGCACTAAAACAAACTGGGTCGCCAATTGTGGTGACGGTTCGCAAAGATGGCATGGCTGAAATCGAAGGTAAAAAATTGCCGCGCGACCAGTTGCTGTTTGAAATCAAAAAGCAACTTAAAAAATCGCCGCGCGCAGTTGTGGTGGCGGCAGATGAGAAAACCGAATATGGCAAGGTCATCGGAGTAATGGATTTATTAAAACAAGCCAAAGTGGAAAAAGTAGGACTGCTGTTTAAACCGGCGCCTTAAAGTTTGCATGATTAGAAAGCACGAAAATTCAGTTTCTTGGAAGGCGGGAACGCTTTCAATACTAGTGCATGCGGTTTTGCTGGGCGCGTTGCTGATTTCATTTAACTGGAAAGCAGCCCATACCGTATTGAATGTGACCGAAGTTGAGTTGTGGGACAAAATCCCTGGCAAAAGTGTCCCTAAACCAATAGAAATAAAACCTGAGCCAAAACCAGAACCTAAAGTAGAAGAACCAAAACCAGAGCCGCCAAAGCCAGTAGTAGAAGAAAAACCTAAACCGGAAGAACCCAAGGTAGATATTGAATTAGAAAAAAAGAAGCAAGAGCTCGCTGAAAAAGAAAAACAGCTGGAGCAGAAAAAATTAGAAGAAAAACTTAAAAAAGAAGAAGCTAAAAAGAAACTCTTAGCAGCGATGCGAGAAGAAGATTTGAAAGAGAAAGCAGAAGCTAAAAAAGAGAAAGAAGATGCCCTCAAAAAACTACAGCAAGAAGCGCTCAATGATGAAAAGGGTGAAAGTGATAAGCAGGCGAGTGCGGCAAGTGCCAGCTTGATAGGCGAATATACTGAAAAAATTAAAGCTAAAATTCGAGGAAATGTGAATAAAACCTTATGTGGTGATGGCAACCCAGAGTTGCGTTTTGAGATTGGTTTGCTGCCAACGGGCGAATTAAGCGGTACTCCAAAAATTACTAAATCAAGTGGAAGCCCTGCTTGTGATGAGGCTGTAGAGCGCGCCATTATTGCCTCTGAGCCTCTTGCCGTTGCCTAGCGACCCGAATCTGCGTTAGCAAAATTTAGAAACTTAAATTTGAAATTCAGACCGAATGATAATTAGGCTTTAGAGCGTTAAGCGTATGTTAATGAAGCGTAAAAAAATGTAATAAAGTGTAAATGCTGTGGCGTCACAGTTTGTTTGCAGTAGAATTTATCGGAACTTTTTAAAAAATAAGACACTAATAACATATGCATATCATTCGAGTCATTCTTTTTAATGTCCTTTTTTTAGTGACATTAAATGCGCAAGAGCCGCATTAGAAATTGAAATTAGCGGCGGTAGCGCGCAACAAATTCCTATCGCAATCGTGCCGTTTGGCAATGCTGCAGCTGCCAAAGAAAATATTAGTGACATCATCAGTGCAGATTTAAAACGCAGTGGCTTGTTCAGAATTCTAGAAACACGCGGCATGGCCAATTTACCAACTACGGCTGCACAAATTAAATATGCAGAATGGACGGCATTGCAAGCACAGGCTGTGGTGGTTGGCAATGTGGAAGCGGTTGCAGGCGGCCGCTTAAAAATATCATTTCAGTTGATGGACGCGCTAAAGCAAACGCAGTTGGCTGGCATGGATTATCAATTAGCGCCCTCGCAAACACGCATGACGGCGCATAAAATTGCAGATGTTATTTATCAAAAACTAACGGGTGAGTCAGGCATTTTTGCTAGCCGTATTGCATATATTACCAAGCTAGGTAAGCGCTATGCCCTACAAGTGGCCGATGCAGATGGCTATAACCCGCAAACGGTGGTGTCTTCTAACGAACCGATTATCTCACCAGCATGGTCGCCTGACGGTTCAAAGCTTGCCTATGTGTCGTTTGAAAAGAAAAAGCCCATCGTGTTTGTGCAATCACTCACCAGCGGTAATCGCAACATGGTAGCTAATTTTAAAGGTAACAATAGCGCGCCAGCATGGTCGCCGGATGGCAGCAAGCTGGCAATTGTGCTTACCTATGGCGCAAACTCGCAGATTTACACAATAGATGCTAATGGTGGTGGACTAAAACAAGTGACAAAAAGCAATGCGATTGATACAGAACCTGCATTCTCGCGCGATGGTAATTGGATTTACTTTAGCTCTGACCGGGGCGGTAGGCCTCAAATCTACAAGATTCCAGCAGGTGGCGGTGATGCGAGCCGCGTCACTTTTGAGGGAGCGTATAATGTGAGTCCGCGTTTTTCACCCGATGGTAAATCTTTGGTGTATATTCGTAACGATGGCGGAAAATTCAGAGTTGCTATGCAAGATTTAACCAACGGACAAGTGCAACTATTAAGCGAAGGCAGTCAAGATGAATCACCAAGCTTTGCGCCTAATGGACGTGTGATTTTATATGCAACAAAAGTAGGTGGGCGCGGCTCACTGGCCGCCGTATCCTCCGATGGAAAAGTTCGCCAACGCTTGAGCGAGTCGCGCGGTGATGTGCGCGAACCAGCTTGGGGCCCGATTAATAATTAACCAACCAAACATTTGTATTACCCATTTTGGGAGAAAATAAGGAGCATGACATGTTAAAACCAACTAAAATCCAATCAAAATTATTAATGGCTGCAGCTATTTCAGTTTTACTCGTTGCTTGCAAGAGCACGCCAATAGCAGACAAGCCAGCAGCGGTAGAGGACAAGAGCCCTAACGCAACTAAGCCGGCAGATTCTGGTGCAGACACAGGTGGCATAAAGGAAGTTGCGGTTGACAGTGCTGCGAACAATTCAGGTAATAACCCGCTTAAAGATCCGAACAATATCTTATCCAAACGCGCAATCTACTTTGATTACAACAGCGATACGATTCGTGCTGAGTTTCGCCCTAATATTGAAGCGCATGCAAAGTATCTTAAAGAACATGCAGATGCAAAAACTATTCTGCAAGGTAACACTGATGAACGTGGTACACGTGAGTACAACCTTTCTCTTGGCCAGCGTCGTTCAGTAGCTGTAAAAAAAGCACTTAACTTATTGGGTGTGCAAGATGGTCAAATTGAAACAGTGAGTTATGGTGAAGAACGCGCAACGGCGAACTGTGCCGATGATGATTGCTTTCAACAAAACCGTCGCGTGGACATTGTTTACGCAGGTGATTAATTAATGACGACCTCATTAAAAGCGCTATCCAAAGGTTTATTCATAGTACTTAGCTTGCATGCGTTTGTGGCGCATGCGGCTTTGTTTGATGACAAGGAAGCGCGCAAAAAGATTTTAGAGGTGGAAACCAAAGCGCAAACAAATCATGATGCGCAACAGGCGACCATAAATGAATTAAAGAAAAAGCTTAGTTCGGTTGAGGCGCTGCAAGCACAAAATGTACAGGATTTGCAGGCTCAAATTGAGCAACTCAAACAAGAAATCGCTCAGCTTAAGGGTGATTTGGAAGTTGCGACGCACAATCTGGAGCAGGCACAACAGCGCCAAAAAGACTTGTATGCAGACACTGATGCACGCCTGCGTAAGTTAGAAGGGGGCGTAACCCCTGTAACTGGTACGCCTGCTAATCCGCCATCACAGCCTGTGGCAGAAGAAAAGGATGTGAAAGCTTTTGCAGAAGCGGATGCTTTAAGTAAATCTGCCAAACACAAGGAAGCGTTTGCAGCGTTTGATGCCTTTCTAAAAGAGTACCCAACTAGTAAGCTTGCACCAGATGCGCTTTATGGCATGGGTTATTCGCAGTTTGCGCTCAAAAATTACAAGTCTTCTATTGCCACACAACAAAAAGTGATTGATTTACATCCGGAAAGTAACAAAGTGCCAGAGGCGATGTACAACATGGCGAATAGTCAAATTCAGCTAGGACAGGTGACTAACGCCAAGAAAACGCTGAAGAGTTTGATTGCTAAATACCCAGATGCAGAAGTCACACCAAACGCACAAAAACGCTTGAAGATGCTGGAAAGTATTAAGTAGTTAAATAATAAAACCTTAATTAATAAGCTTTTTTGCATTAAAATGACGCCAACTTCACAGTTGGCGTTATATTTTTCATGGCACTCAAAATCTACGAAATTTTTTACTCACTGCAGGGCGAGACTTCGCGTATCGGTTTGCCGACAGTGTTTATACGTCTCACGGGATGCCCGATGCGCTGTACCTATTGCGATACTGAGTATGCGTTTTCAGGGGGAAGCAATATGGCAGTTGCAGAAATTTTGCAAAAAGTCGCAGGGTTTAGCACAAAATTTATTACCGTGACAGGCGGCGAGCCGCTGGCACAAAAAGAGTGTTATGACTTACTGAAAGCCCTGTGCGATGCTGGGTACAGCGTATCACTCGAAACGGGCGGTAAGATGGATATTGCGCCAGTAGATGCGCGCGTTTCGGTGATTCTGGATATTAAAACACCTGCCTCTGCTGAGGAAAAAAATATGCTCTGGACAAATGTTGACCAAATCAAACCTAAAGATGAAATCAAATTTGTATTGTGCAACCGCGAAGATTACGATTGGGCAAAAGCTAAAATTTCAGCGCTGAAGTTGGCTGAAAAATGCCCTATTTTGTTTTCACCAAGTTTTCATGACTTGCCTGCAGAACAGCTTGCTGCTTGGATTTTGGAGGACAAATTGCCAGTCAGAATGCAGTTGCAACTTCACAAAATACTTTGGGGCGAAAAGCAAGGCGTATGAAAAAGGCTGTTGTACTACTTTCTGGTGGGCTTGATTCTGCAACTGCGCTGGCGATTGCAAAGTCTGAAGGCTTTGACTGCTATTGCCTGAGCCTGGATTATCATCAGCGCCACATCGCAGAGTTGCAGGCGGCGCAAAATATCGCTGTGAGTCTTGGGGCAGCGGAGCATAAAACAGTAGCTTTGGATTTGAGTTTGTTTGGAGGCTCGGCGCTCACAGATAATAAAATTGCGGTGCCAGAATCTGAGCCTAATTCTGCAATTCCACAAGGCATCCCCATTACCTATGTGCCGGCGCGCAACACGATTATGTTATCGCTCAGTCTCGCATGGGCAGAGGTGCTGGGCGCGCAAGATATCTTTATCGGCGTAAATGCACTGGATTATTCGGGCTATCCGGATTGTCGGGGTGAATATGTGCAGGCGTTTCAGCAAATGGCAAATCTTGCGACTAAAAGTGCTGTAGAAGGTAAAAAAATCACTGTGCATGCACCTTTGATTGAGATGACAAAAGCACAAATCATTGCCCTGGGAACCAAGCTGGGCGTGCCCTACGGCGCAACGGTTTCATGCTATCAGGCTGATGCAAAAGGCCGTGCGTGCGGCCTGTGTGATTCCTGCCGCTTGCGTAGCGAGGGCTTTGCCAAAGCAAATATACCTGACCCAACACACTACTTAGCTTAATTTGATGAAAATTATCATTAAATGGGGATATTTAGATTGCCAATTTGTCAGAAAATAACG
Organism: uncultured beta proteobacterium; assembly: GCA_963752495.1. Classification (GTDB taxonomy): domain Bacteria; phylum Pseudomonadota; class Gammaproteobacteria; order Burkholderiales; family Methylophilaceae; genus CAVVYJ01. The sequence goes on along the minus strand of CAVVYJ010000003.1, from coordinate 162,605 downwards.
TATAATCCGCGCCTTTCTGCAGAAAATTATTAAGAGAATAGATTATGGTCGTTATTCGTTTATCACGCGGTGGCTCTAAAAAGAACCCATTTTACAATGTTGTTGTGGCAGATTCACGCAATCGTCGTGATGGTCGTTTTATTGAGCGTGTTGGTTTTTATAATCCCTCCGCACAAAGCGGTGTTGAAGGCTTGCGTGTAGATACTGCTCGCGTTGCGCATTGGACTAGCAACGGCGCACAGTTATCAGATACCGTGGCGCGCTTGGTTAAATTCCATGCTAAAGGCCCTGAGGCTATGTTGGCAGCCAAAGCAAAAGATGCTGAAAAAGCTGCAGCTGCAAAAGCTAAAGCCGTAGCGGCAGAAGCTGCAAAAGTAAAAGCCGCTGCAGATGAGGCTAAAGCTGAGGCTGATGCTAAGGCTGCAGCAGATGCAGAAGCTGCTAAAGCCGCAGAAGCAGAAGCACCGGCTGTTGAAGAAGCGCCTGCAGAAGAAGCTGCACCAGCTGAAGCGGTAGCAGAGGAAGCACCAGCTGAATCAACCGAAGCACCAGCTGCCGAATAAGGCGAACGATTTAGTGATAATGGGGCGCATTGTTGCGCCCTATGGCGTTTTTGGATGGCTAAAAGTCATTCCTGACACCGAAGTTTTCGACACTTTGTTAGATTATAAAACTTGGTGGATTGGTAAAGATGCCGATTGGCGGGAATTGAAGTTGGAATCCGCTAAAATACACAACGATGTGTTGGTGGTAAAATTGCAAGGCATTGATGAGCGCGATGGTGCCTTTGCCTGCAAAGGCAAGCAGGTTGCGGTTCCTAGAGCATCGCTACCTATGCTGAAAAAAGATGAATATTACTGGTCGGATTTAATCGGGCTGGGGGTCAAAAATCTGCAAAATGTAGATTTTGGCAAAGTTACAGATGTGCTGGAAACTGGCGCGAATGATGTGATTGTTGTAACTGGTGTTGATGCAAAAGGCGAGCGGGAAAGATTGATTCCCTTCACCGCGCAGACAGTTTTAGACGTGAGTTTGGAAAATCAAACCATGTCTGTCGATTGGGATGCAGATTTAATTGGCTTACCAATTAAAAAATTGATATTTGATGCAGTTAGATGTCATCACTTTGTTTCCAGAAATGTTCGAAGCGCTGACTCAGTATGGCATTACAGCGCGCGCATTTGAGAACAAGCTTGGCCAGTTTGCGGTTGTGGAATCCGCGAGATTTTACGACGGATAACCATAAAACAGTCGATGATAGGCCTTACGGTGGCGGCCCTGGCATGGTGATGCTGATTGAGCCACTTGGGAAAGGCGATTAGTGCGGCAAAGCAGCAAGCAGTAGGCGCGAAAGTGATTCACCTTTCGCCCAGCGGCAAGCCGCTAACGCATGAAAAAGTGATGGAATTGAGCCAAGAAAAAGGCTTAATTTTGCTGGCAAGTCGCTACGAAGGCGTTGACCAGCGCTTATTGATGCGCAAGTAGATGAAGAAATATCGATTGGCGATTATGTATTAAGCGGCGGTGAATTACCTGCGATGGTGTTGATGGATGCGGTGATAAGGCAATTGCCAGGCGTGCTAGGAGATGCGGATTCGGCGTTAGAAGATTCCTTTGTGGATGGCCTGCTGGATTGTCCGCACTACACGCGGCCGGAAGAATATGCAGGGAAAAAGGTGCCTGAGGTGTTGCTCTCTGGTAACCACGCAAAAATTAAAGAGTGGCGATTAAAACAATCGCTTGCTTTAACAAGGGCAAAACGCCCGGATTTATTGGCCGCAAGGTCGTTGACGAAAGAAGAAGCACGGCTGCTTAAAGAAATAGAGCAGGAACAAGCTGATTCATAATTTAAAAGGAACCCGCAAGGGATAAACAAAAATGGCAGATATTATTAAAATGTTAGAGCAGGAAGAAATTGCCCGTTTAGGCAAAAAGATTCCTGATTTTGCACCTGGTGACACTGTGGTTGTTGGTGTAAACGTGGTTGAAGGTACGCGTAAACGTGTGCAGGCTTACGAAGGCGTGGTGATTGCTAAGCGTAATCGCGGCCTTAACTCATCATTCATCGTGCGTAAAATCTCATCTGGCGAGGGTGTAGAACGTACATTCCAGACTTACTCACCGCTTATCGCTTCAATCGAGCTAAAACGCCGTGGTGATGTACGCCGTGCAAAACTTTACTACTTGCGTGAGCGCTCAGGTAAATCTGCACGTATTAAAGAAAAACTAGTTGCGCGCGAAAAAGAAATTATGGCGCCGGAAGAAACTAAAGCAGATTAGTTTTTAGCTTATATCAAACAACCCCAAAATAACTGGATGTATTTTGGGGTTTTTTATTGCATAGGATTATGCGATTAAGTTAAATTAACGTATGCAAAATAAAAACAAGCATCCGCTTCAGTTTGATGCAGTGATCAAAGCACCATTTGGCGCTGTGGGTATCTCCATACAAGGCATGCAAGTGGCAATTGAATTGTTATCTGCAAAGCAGAAACCTAAACCGGCAGAACATAAAACAGTCGAGCGCGTTGCCAGCCAGATTGAGGCTTATTTTGATAATGCGCACAACGAATTTAACCTTCCCTTAGTGTATAAAGGCACACCCTTTCAGCGTCGTGTGTGGCAGGCTATTAGTGCGATTCCGCGAGGGCAAGTACTCACATACGGCGATATTGCACATCAAATAGGCAGTGGACCACGTGCGGTTGCCAATGCTTGTGGGGCAAATCATCTACCGCTAATCATTCCATGTCATCGGGTGGTGGCAAAAAATGGTTTGGGCGGATTTATGCAAGGCGACCCGAATGGCCTAAAAATTAAAAAATGGCTGCTCAAGCACGAGGGCGTTAAGGTGTGAGCGAGGCCTCAACGCCTGAGCCAAACTCAGCGCAGTTAGATGCTTTTATTGATCATCTTTGGCTGGAAGATGGTCTTTCTAAAAATACTCTCGAAAGTTACCGTGCCGATTTAAGCCAGTTTGCAGTGTGGCTCGCCAAACGCAACACGCAAATTATGCACGCTAACCAAGCAGATATTCAGCAATATCTTGCGGTTAAATTTCCGCAAAGCAAACCGCGTAGCATTGGCAGACTCATTGCCAGCATGCGCCGATTTTATCGCTATTGCTTGCGTGAGAATTTAATTCAAACCGACCCGACGCTGCAAATCGAATCGCCCAAATTACCGCGCAGTTTGCCCAAAAGTTTAAACGAGCAAGAGGTAGAAGATTTACTTAACGCGCCTGACATCAGCCAACCTATTGGCCTGCGCGATAGAGCCATGCTGGAGCTTTTATATGCCAGCGGCTTGCGCGTGAGCGAGCTGGTGACGGTTAAGGTGAACGAGGTGAGCACGCAAGATGGTGTGGTGCGCGTAACGGGCAAGGGCAGCAAAACTAGGCTGGTGCCAATGGGCGAAGAAGCGGCCGATTGGATTACCAAATATTTAAAAGAAGCCCGCCCGGAGATTCTGCAAAAGCGCTTGTGCGATGCGCTTTTTGTCACCGCGCGGGCAAGTGAGATGACGCGCCAAGCCTTTTGGTATCTAATCAAGCGTTATGCGTTGCAGGCAGGCATTGCCAAGCACATTAGCCCGCATGTGTTGCGCCATGCCTTTGCAACGCATTTGCTCAATCATGGGGCCGATTTGCGCGTAGTGCAGATGTTGCTCGGGCATTCGGATATTTCGACCACGCAGATTTATACGCATGTGGCGCGTGAGCGGCTGAAGCAGCTGCATAGTGTGCATCATCCGCGAGGTTAAACAAGTTAGAAGCTGCAAGTGGGATAAGGACTTAACCCTTCTTTGTCAGTCGTGAGTTCAGCTTTCCCTGTTTTGTAGCTAATCAACCAAATAGTATCAAAATCACTATCATCCCAAGCTTTTGTATGTGTCACACCAAGTGCGCCAGCCAAGTCGCTTATTGAGCTATGATCCCAAACCATAAGAACAGTACCAGACTTTCTTAGTACGTTTTTTGCAAGTTTGTTACTATCTTTAGAGCTGTATTTAGTGTTAATAGTGAGGTTGTATTTAATCGCAAAAGGGCTAACTGTTTGGAACATCCGGCTATGTTTGGTTGAGTTGTCCAAGTCAAGTGCAGGCACATAAATATAATCGGGAGTGCCGATTTTTTGATGTAATACATTAGCCAAAGCGAGTGCGCGGTTATGCCCGAGGCAAGAAAGGTTATCGCCTTTTTCAGGTTTTTCTGCGTGGCGAATAATCACGACTTTTAAGCTTTGGTCGATTTTATCATGTGACTTTTCGTCGCAACCACTGCCGACTAAGGTGGCAGTGAGGGCAATTAAAAATCCGATTCTTTTCATTCTGAAGAGTGTCGTACAACTATAACCCCCAACGCCTTCAGCCCCGGCAATATCGCGGGTTTAGCAACTTTAATTTTCACACTTTCCGCTTTAAATTCTTTTAAAATTAGTTGGCAAACATGCTCTGCCAGCGCTTCGACGAGTTGAAAGCTATTTTCAGTTAATGTTTCGCGGATGCGACTTACAACAGTGCCGTAATCAATGGTGTCGGCAATATTGTCGCTTTTGCAAGATTTGCTTAAATCATAACCAATTTCAATATCCAAAATAATGGTTTGCGGCACCATGCGCTCCCATTCGGGTACGCCCAGTTTTGTTTCGACTTTGACTTGCTCTAAAAATATCGTGTCCATATTTTTTGGTTTAGAATGTGGTAGTTGATAATTAGCATCTTACTACGAACGGTTTAAATTTATGAGTGACTTAGGTTTTGTTCCCGTTACATTAATCCCATTGCTGTGGATTGCTGGTGCCTATTTGCTTGGCTCAGTCTCTTTTGGCATTTTGGTAAGCAAGGCATTTGGCCTGCCAGACCCGCGCACTGTGGGCAGTGGCAACCCGGGTGCGACTAATGTGCTGCGTAGCGGCAAAAAATCTGCCGCGATTTTAACACTGCTGGGCGATGCGCTTAAAGGCTGGCTGCCAGTGTGGGCGGCCCTGCAGGCCGATATGTTGATGTGGGTGGTGAGTTGGGTGGGCATTGCTGTGTTTTTAGGGCATTTGTACCCGATATTTTTTAAATTTAAAGGTGGCAAGGGCGTAGCCACCGCGTTGGGTGTGTTGCTGGCCATTTCACCATGGGTTGCGCTGGGTGCGGTGGTCACTTGGATAATCGTGTTCGCGTTTAGCCGCTATGCCTCATTAGCCAGCATCATCGCTGCCCTGCTGGCACCAGTGCATGCTTATTATTACTTGCAGCCCTACAAAGATTATTTGATGATGGTGCTGGTGTTGGCCGTATTGCTAATTTGGCGACACAGGGGAAATATCAAGAAATTGCTCGCTGGAACCGAATCGGGTTTCGGTAAAACAAAATCTTAAGGCTTCATTAATTCCGCTAAATCCCAGCGCGGTTTTACGCTAAAAGCATAATTGCCAACCACCGCTTGGTTATTGGTTTGCGGGGCAGTTTGTTTTAATCTCATCGCACCCGCAAAGGCAATCATTGCGCCATTATCGGTGCAAAATTCCAAGCGCGGATAACTCACCTTGCAAAGCTTACGTTTGGTTGCGGCGTTCAAGCGCTCGCGTAGCCTTGTGTTTGCGCCCACGCCGCCCGAAACAATCAGATTATCCAAACCAGTTTCGCGTAACGCTGCCATGCATTTGGTGGTTAAAATCTCGGTTACAGCTTCCTGAAACTCCCATGCAATATTTGCAGCTACCTCATTGGTTAATGGTAAGTTAGCATTCACTAGCGTTAGAACGGCTGTCTTTAAACCACTAAAACTAAAGTTTAAATCGCCACTATGCAACATCGGGCGAGGTAATTTAAACTTATTTTTACCTTGTTCTGCATGATTTGAGTCAGCCAGTTTTGCAAGTGCTGGCCCACCTGGATAGCCAAGTCCAAGCAGTTTTGCGGTTTTATCAAAAGCTTCTCCAGCTGCGTCGTCGAGGGTGTCACCCAGCAGCGTGTATTGACCAATGCCATCCACACGCATTAACTGACTGTGGCCACCAGAAACCAATAACGCGACAAAAGGAAACTGTGGGGGATTTTCTTCCAGCAAGGGCGCAAGTAAATGCCCTTCTAAATGGTGTACGCCGATGCTTGGCACATTGAGTGCAAAGGCGAGTGATTGCGCGATGCTCGCCCCCACCAGCAGCGCGCCAGCGAGCCCCGGGCCTTGTGTATAGGCAATGCCATTAATATCAGCCAATGTTTTATTTGCAGTTTTCAGGATTTTTTGCGTAAGCGGCAACACACGCTGAATATGGTCGCGCGAGGCGAGCTCTGGCACAACGCCGCCAAATTCGGCGTGCATTTCCACTTGCGAATGCAATGCATGCGCCAATAAACCGCGCTCAGTATCATATAGCGCGACACCGGTCTCGTCGCACGAAGATTCTATTCCCAAAACTAACATGTAAAACCTAGCATAAAGTCATTGCCTAAACCAAACTAACGCGCTAGAATACGCGGTTTTCGATGCTACATCAATTGCAGCATCGCCAAATTCAAAAGGATAGTGATTGTATGTCATCAGTACGCGTAAAAGAAAATGAGCCGTTTGACGTTGCCCTGCGCCGTTTTAAACGCTTGATTGAAAAAACTGGTTTGATTAACGACTTGCGCGCGCGCGAGTTTTACGAAAAACCAACTTGGGAACGTAAACGTAAAGCTGCTGCTGCTGTTAAGCGCCAATATCGCCGCTTACGCAACCAAACACTTCCAGCTAAACTTTACTAAGTTTTACAGGATTCACCAAACGGCCGCGCTAGCAAAACTAGACGCGGCTTTGGCTTTTTTAGATATTGAATGTTTAGATACCTAATTTTATATTGAGATAGCAAAAATGAGCTTGAAAGCCCAAATCACTGAAGACATGAAAACCGCTATGCGCGCCAAAGAAACTGCGCGCCTCGGCACGATTCGCTTGCTGCTGGCAGCAATGAAGCAGCGTGAGGTGGATGAGCGGATTGAGCTTACCGATGCGGATGTTATTGGCGTGATTGAAAAAATGCTCAAGCAGCGTCGCGATTCGATTGCCGCTTATGAGTCTGCCAACAGAACTGACTTGGCCGATGTGGAAAAAGCGGAAGTGGTGGTGCTGCAAACCTACTTGCCGCAACAGTTAACTGAAGACGAAGTCAAAGCGATTTTAGATAAAGTGGTTGCAGATACTGGCGCTGCGGGCATGCAAGACATGGGCAAGGTGATGGCAGCAATTAAGCCGCTTGTAGCTGGTAAGGCTGATATGGGCAAGATTTCCGGTTTGATTAAAGCAAAATTAAGTTAAAAAATGTGATGTTAAAAAAGGCGCTAATGCGCCTTTTTTTCATTCAAGCTTTATACTCACGGCTATGATTCCAGAAAGTTTTATACAGGAGCTTTTAAACCGCGTTGACATCGTCGATGTAGTTGATAAATCTGTGCCGCTTAAAAAGGCAGGTGCGAATTATTCTGCCTGTTGCCCGTTCCATAACGAAAAATCCCCCAGCTTTACGGTGAGCCCTACTAAACAGTTTTACCATTGCTTTGGTTGCGGCGCGCATGGTACGGCGATTGGATTTTTGATGGAATATGCGGGTTTAAGTTTTGTGGAGGCCATTCACGAGTTAGCTAAACAAGTTGGCATGATAGTTCCACAAGAAACGCGCGACCCTGATCGGCCGCCGCAGAAGGTGGTGGTTGGCTTGCAAGAGAGTTTGCAACAGGCTGCCAATTATTATAAAAACCAATTAAAGCTATCGCAGCGAGCGATTGATTATTTAAAAGCACGCGGCCTAAGTGGCCAAATCGCGGCAAAATTTCAAATCGGCTATGCGCCTGCCGGTTGGCAAAATCTGCAAAGCATATTTCCCAATTACGAGAACGAGGCTTTAACCACGGCTGGCTTGGTGGTGACGAACGAGCAAGGCAAGCGCTATGATCGGTTTCGTGACCGCATTATGTTCCCGATTCACAATCAAAAGGGCGAGGTGATTGGTTTTGGTGGGCGGGTGATTAATCCGGAAGATACCCCTAAATATTATAATTCGCCAGAAACGCCGCTATTTCAAAAAGGCCACGAACTTTATGGCTTGTTTGCTGGCAGGCGCGCTATTCGCGACGCAGGTCGCGTGTTGGTGGTGGAAGGGTACATGGATGTGGTTGCGCTGGCGCAATACGGCATTGAATACGCGGTAGCCGCGCTGGGCACGGCGACCACGCCATTTCACATCACAAAACTCATGCGCCAAACGGATGAAATTGTATTTTGTTTCGATGGCGACAATGCAGGCCGCACCGCAGCTTGGCGCGCGGCGATGAATGCTCTGCCCGCACTCACGGATAGCCTGAAGCTGAGATTTTTGTTTTTGCCTCAAGCACACGACCCTGATAGTTTTGTGCGCGAATTTGGAAAGGAAAAGTTTGAAGCAGAAATGCAAAGTGCTATTCCGCTCTCACAGTACATCGTGCAGCATTTGTCTGAAGAAAATCCGTTGAATTCGCAAGAAGATAAAGTGAAGTTTTTAAATGACGCAGAACCGATTTTACGGCAAATTCAAGCTCCGCGATTTTCGTTAATGTTGCGCAAACGCATTGCCGAACTTGCGCAAGTGACTGACGCTGAAATGCAAAGCATGATGCGACTACCATCCAATAAAAATGCGGCTCCTAGGGCAATGCAAAAACAATCGCGCACACCGATTTCGATAAAAAAGCAGTTTGTCTTGCTCTTGTTAATGCAGCCCAGTTTGGCAAAAGAAAATCACTTAAATTATGCACAAGGACTAACCGCGGAGGATGCATTGCTGCAAGCTTCTATCCATGCGGCTTTGGCGCAACCGCAATCAAAGCCAGCGGCTCTTTTGCACGCAATCGAGCCACAAGTCGATACCAAGTTGCTACACGAAATTCAGCGCGAACTGCATCTTTTGGACGATGGTTTGGATATTGCTCTTGCATTTGAGGGCGCCTGCACCCAATTAACTAAAATGACGCAACAAAAGCAAGATGGCGGTATCTTAGATGCGTTAAAAGAAAAACCGTTTAGTACGTTGACTGTAGAAGAACGTGAAATGTTGAAAAAATTGACCGTTAAACCAAGTTCGCCAGCACAAACAAAGACTTAATTACAGCAATCTTGATTTTTTTGCGACTAAAAAACATGAAATTGCGGTATAATTGAAGGTTACCCTAATTGATAATAATTCTTTTTGTTTAACATGACATTGAAGGATTAAAGGATTCGCATGGCCAGACCAAAATCAGAAAAAACGTTAGAAAAAGAAAAATTAAAACTTAGCAGCGGAAGCCGCTAAAGATCCAGCCGTCATGGCGCTGGATGCTGAGGCGCGCCGCACTCGCCTGAAAACCTTGATTGTGTTGGGTAAAGAGCGCGGTTATTTAACTTACGCCGAGATTAATGACCACTTGCCAGATGATGTGCAAGAGTCCGAACAAATCGACAGCATTATCGGCATGATTAATGACATGGGTATTCAGGTGTACGAAGAAGCGCCTGATGCAGAAGTATTGTTAATGTCGGACGTACCGCCGCCGGTGGCAGATGAAGACGCTGTAGAAGAAGCTGAACAGGCATTGGCTACAGTGGATTCGGAATTTGGCCGCACTACCGACCCTGTGCGTATGTACATGCGTGAAATGGGCACGGTAGATTTGCTTACACGCGAAAGTGAAATTGAGATTGCACGCCGCATTGAAGATGGCTTAAAGCACATGGTGCAGGCGATTGCGGCTTGCCCCACTACCATTACAGAGCTATTGGGGCTGGTTGATAAAGTAGAAAAAGATGAAATTAGCGTTGATGATTTGGTGGATGGTCTTGATAGATAGTGATATCGGGCTTGATGAGGCCTTGGTTGCGGAAGCCGCGGAAGCTGAAGATGTGGACGCGGACGAAGATGACGATGAAGGTGATGATGACGGCGCAAAAGCGGCCGCAATATCTGCGGAGGCTCTAGCTAAACTGAAAGAAGAAGTGTTAAAACGCTTTGCGGTAATTCGTCAGGCAAATGCTGAGATGAACCTTATCCGCGAGACAAAAGGCTCACAAGATGCCGGATACAAAAAACTGCATGAATCAGTACTGGAAGAACTTACAGCATTTAGATTTTCTGCCAAACAAGTTGAGGCGTTGTGTGATCAGGTGCGGCTGATGGTTGAAGAAGTGCGTAGCCACGAACGTAAGCTGATGGACTTTTGTGTGGATAAGTCTGGTATGCCACGCACGCATTTTATTAAAAGCTTCCCGGGTAATGAAATCAATCTATCTTGGTTAGATAATGAATTAAAAGACGATAAGCCATATGTTGCAACCTTGAAACGTTACCGGCACTCGATTATTGATCAGCAAGATCGCTTGATTGCGCTACAAAATAAAGTGGGTATTCCAATCAAAGAGCTTAAAGATATTAATAAGCAAATGACAACAGGCGAAGCGCGTGCGCGTCGTGCTAAACGTGAAATGATTGAAGCTAACTTACGTTTAGTAATCTCTATCGCAAAAAAATACACTAATCGTGGTTTGCAATTCTTAGATTTGATTCAAGAAGGCAATATTGGTCTAATGAAAGCGGTCGATAAGTTTGAGTATCGCCGTGGTTTCAAATTTTCAACTTATGCCACCTGGTGGATTCGTCAGGCAATTACTCGATCAATCGCTGATCAGGCCCGTACAATCCGTATTCCTGTACACATGATTGAAACGATTAATAAAATGAATCGTATCAGTCGTCAAATTTTGCAAGAGACTGGCATGGAGCCAGACCCAGCTTTGCTTGCTATCAAAATGGAAATGCCGGAAGATAAAATTCGCAAGATTTTAAAAATCAGCAAAGAGCCAATTTCCATGGAAACGCCAATTGGTGATGATGAAGATTCGCACTTGGGTGATTTTATTGAAGATACTGCAACACTTGCACCCATGGAGGCCGCTGTTTACGCCAGCTTGCGTGATGCAACGAGCGAGGTCTTGGAATCACTTACTCCGCGCGAGGCTAAAGTCTTGCGCATGCGTTTTGGTATTGAAATGAATACTGACCATACTTTGGAAGAAGTGGGCAAACAGTTTGATGTGACGCGTGAGCGTATTCGTCAAATCGAAGCCAAAGCGTTGCGTAAATTACGTCATCCAACGCGTTCCGAACGTTTGCGTAGCTTCCTCGAAACTGGGCAGGATTAAGTTTAATAACAAGGTTTCGGCCCCCTAGCTCATGCTTGGTTAGAGCAGCGGACTCATAATCCGTTGGTGCTGTGTTCGACTCACAGGGGGGCCACCATTAAACTAAAGGCTTGCAGTATGCAGGCCTTTTTTTAACGGATTATTGTCTAGAGTTTCGTTCTTATGAAAATAAATTCGGGTACGTGAATGATGATAAGCATAATAAATCTCCATACTGACTTTACATATATTGTGGATTTTTTGCGCATTGCACCTTTATAAATTGCCTCAGCAACTTGCGCAGGCTCTGCAGTCAACATTTTGGGTAAATCTAAATGCGCTGTCATTTTTGTTCGTACAAATCCAGGCTTTACAGTAAGCACACTTATGCCAGTTTTGCTTAACCGATGGCGTAAGCCAGCCAAATAAGTACTAAGCGCAGCCTTGCTAGAGCCATATATATAGTTGCTCTGACGCCCTCTATCTCCTGCGACAGAGCTTATGCCTACAATAAAGCCGCTTTTTCTTGTTTCAAAGTCATCAGCAATAATTTCGAGAATACTTACAGCACCCGTATAGTTAGATTCCAATGTATCTTGGGTCAACAAAAAATCGCTTTGGGTTTTAATTTGATCATGCATTGAGCCGAAAGCTATGATGGCGCCAGCAGGCTTGATAGGCAAGTCAGTGTAAAAACTTTTATGATTTTTAAAATCACGTGCATCAAATGATAGTGCTTTGGTTTGCACATTAAAACGTATCTGAATGTCTGCGGCAGTTTTGCTTAATTCTTCTAAATTGCGTGATGCTAGGTAAATGTTATATCCCTCTTTAGCAAAGCGCTGAGCGGTTGCTACAGCAATATCGCTGTTAGCACCTAATATAAGTAACCAAGGTGAATTCATAATCCTAACCTTTGAGATTGTAGTGATTGAAAATGCGAGTTAAGGCCATACTTTTCTCTCAATAAACGGAATCTTTCGGCATTAGGGTAACCCCGTTCAAACACTTCACGTTTTAAGAGAGCATCTTTTGCTAGGTAAATTCTTCCCCCGTAATTGGCTACTAATTGACTAAGTTCGTCAATAAAAGCTATTAATCCTTTTTGAATTTTGAAGTCGAGAGCAAGACTGTAACCTTCTAGCGGAAAAGATAACCAATTCTGGTTCTGCTTTCCATATAGCTTCAGCACGGCTAAAAAACTACCCATACCGCTTGCGCTGATTCTTTCTAATATTAGTTTTAGACCCTCATAGCTTACCGCTTTGGGCAAAATAAATTGAAATTGAATAAATCCATTTTTGCCATAAATTCGATTCCAGTTCTGAATTGAATCTAGCGGGTAAAAAAAGCTATCAATATTAACTTTCTGTGTTGATATTTCGTTGCGTGTTTTTTGGTAGTAGAGCGCATTAAAAATTTTCACACTAAGGCTATTTAAAGTAACGCTAGGTAAATTTATAGGGATGTTAAGACTTTTTTTTGCAAGATAGTTAAGATCCCCGTCTTCTGAGAAATCGCCTAACATTAATAGTGATCGACCTAAGCAATCACCTTTTGCTAAGCAGTCAATCCAAGCTACTGAATAAGCGCAATGCGAATTGGCCTCAAATGCTTTGAAAGTGGCTTCGAGGTTATTTGTTTTAATTGTTGTTTGGTTAATCCATTGTGATTTGACACGTTTCAAATAAAAGCTAGCTTGTGTAATTACACCGGTTAATCCCATACCACCGCAAGTGGCATTGAATAAATCATTATTTATAGAAGGGGAGCAAATCTTAATGGTGCCATCAGGAAAAAGTAATTGAAATTCTTCTATACACTCACTAAAGCACCCTTCAATGTGGTGATTTTTTCCATGCACATCGGAAGCTATTGCGCCGCCAACGGTGATTAATTTTGTACCAGGTGTGATCTTTAAAAACCACCCTCTAGGTAAAAAAACTTCAATAATCTCTGAAAGCAATACGCCAGGTTCACATGTCAGCAGGCCAGTGGCGCTGTCGAATGCAAGCATACGATTTAATCGACGCATGGGAATGTGTGACTTTGCTAAGGCAGAATCACCGTAGCTGCGACCATGCCCGAATGGTATGCAACTTTCATGGTTTGGCAGAGATTGAGTAAGGTCGGCTAGGTTATTAAACAACAAAGGCCTTGAATCTATAGTTGGGTAGCGTCCCCAGCCTGAGAGTTTCATGCATGAGCCTTATTAAATACAAATTTTTTATCTAATGCATATTTAATAAAATAACCGATTAATAGCCCTAATGCGCCACCGACATATTGTGAGTTCTCAAAGTTAAAGATTTTGAAGAAAAATAGTTCGGTGCCCCAAAAGATCGCAGTAGTAAATACGCCCATTAGCGCATACAAACTAAAGCGAGAAAAATCATCACTTTTAGAGGTCGGCACATAATAAAAAATCCAGCGCTTATCTAGCCAATATTTAGCAACTAGGCCTGTGAGCGTGCCAACTAACAGAGCGGCATAGATCACCCATTCCCCCTTAAATATCCAAAAAACAGGATACTGCGTGCACAAGTTTACTAAAGTTGCGATTAGCGCAAAAAATGAATATTTAATTAAAAACATAATCTAAAAGCAAGTTGCAAATTTAAATCAGATTAATTAAAGCGACGCATCACGCAGAGATTGCTAGATGTATCAACAAGTTCAACTCTAAAGTGCTCATTGAAATGTTCGGCATTTTTCGATCCTGCCCAATCGCAAACTCCGGCCCAATCGGCGATGTATTCAATCCGTAAATCTCTTACTACGTATGGCAACACCCCGCCTTCGTTTATGCGAGCGCGTAGCGCTTCCGGATTGGTCTTGCCATCTAAATTGATTGTGCGGTCATGAAAGTAGCCAAGGGTGCCTGTTTGAACTGCAGCCACCCATTCTTTGGCATCAACGTTTGCAGAGACCCAATCAACCACCTGTTTATGCTGATGCCAATTGCCACGGTAGAAACCTAAGCTTGATTGCAGTGTTGTGATAGCTAAAAGCGGTAAGATGAGTACTATGCCGGCTTTTTTAAAACTCATTGAATTTTTGGTGGTTGCAATGAGTAGAAAGTAGATGGTAATAAAGCTCATCAGCCACAGCATAGGTGATAGCGAGGAGAGGTATCGCGAGACAAACCATGATGCGCCAAAGAAAAAGCCGTAGTAACATGAAATGCAAAGCGAATAAATTGACATTATTACGAAGAAGCGTTTGCCGACATTGTTACGGGAAGCGAACAGCTTCCAAAACATCCATGTCAGTCCAATTAATATAAGGGTTGAGGCTATAAAAATTAACCATGTGGATTCTAAATCGCGAGGGATGGGGGTGTACAGAAATGCTGCTTCAATGAGGTTTGCCGGAATCATGGCGAAGTTAGAGCCGAAAGATGCGTCTATTGATTGAGCTGGTCCGCTAATTGGCATTATCGAGCCGAAATTTAGCTTGTTGTAAATTAACCAAGGCGAGGCGATTACAATGCTGATTACTCCAGCCACCGACGCATCAGTTAGACGATGTTTTATTTTCTCTAATGCCATTGACTCACCTATCAGTACATGCGCAGTCAGAAGTGCAGCAATGAAAAATACTGCATCTATTCTAGTAAGAAACGTGAGCCCCAACAATACGCCGAGCATAACTCTCGTTTGGGATGTTAATGAGGCTGAGAAAGAATCAGTTACCTTAAAATAGTAGAGTAGTGTTCCAATAATTGCGAAGTAATAAGCACCAGTTTCGAGCCCGTTCATGCTATGTCCAATAATAAGTGGGCTAGCAAACCATGTTGCAGCTGAAAGCAGCGCGATATCTTTTGCGAAAGGCCAGCTTTTCAGTAGTCGTAACGCAAGGCTGTTTAGTAGCCAAGCTGATAACACTGCAATGAGAGTCGAAAATATTGTGATGTAGGCTATGGCATAAAGTTTGGAACCACCTGCAATATAGTGAAGCGCAGCAAAAATAAAGGTGTTAAGTGGTTGTACGCCATTTGTTGGGATTGTGCCATCCGCGGTACTCATGCCAAGGCCAATTGCCATGTTACGAGCGATGGTTTGCATCAGATAGCCATCTTCTGAAATGTATTGCCAAAGCAACCGATGGTCAATATCGAAAAGGGGCGATAAGCGTGCAGCAAGACCTACAGTAAATATCAGCCATAAACATATTTTTACTACTTTAGACATTCTAACGAGATTGCGTTCATGACTGTCTCTTTCGATGCGATCCAGCAAATTTTTGGTCCAGTTGTTTGTCATCGTAAAAAAACCTTTAAATGAATTGTTAAATTGCGAGCCATACTAGAAATAACAGCGCAGCGCATATTGTAAGGCTTTGCCAATCTCGGATTGCGAATATCACAGGGTCATCGTCTACTTCGCCACGGTGTGCTTTCATCCAGCAGCGGCTGATCCAATACAGCAACAAAGGCGGTGCAAGCCATAGCCATACCTTATGCTGATAAAGCGCAGTAGACTCTGGCGAGTTCACATAGAGCGCCAATACCATCACCGAGGCAATGCCAGCACTAACGCCTATAGACATTAATACTGGTAAGTCTGTAATTTGATATCCTCTGCCAGCGGTTTCTGTTTTCTGCTCTTGCAGTGTAACCAAAAGCTCAGAGTAGCGTTTTATCATTGCAAGACTCAGGAAAATGAACATGGAAAGTGCAAGTAACCAAAAAGATGGAATTGTCGCAGTTGCGGCCGCACCTGCAATTACTCTTATTGTATAAAGGCCAGCCAGTAGAATGACGTCAACAATAACTTGTCGCTTTAGGCGTAAAGAATAGGCGAGGGTCATTATAAAATAAAAGCCCAACACGATTAAAAACTCAGTTGGTAAATGAAGTGCTAATAACATTGAGGATAAAAGCAGCACCGGCACCATGAGTGTGCCTTGCCATATTGGTATATTTGCTGAGGCGAATGGGCGTTTACGTTTACGCAAATGCGCACGATCAGATTCAAGATCAAGGAGATCATTGATGATATAGACCGCCGAAGCGCAGAGGCTAAAAGATGTGAAGGCGAAAAGTCCGCTTACCAAGCCGTTCGCTGAGCTTAACTGGTGCGCGGCAGCGAGCGGCAGCCATACTAAGAGATTTTTTAACCATTGGTGCGGTCTGAGTGCTTTGAAGTAGGGTTGAAAAGTACTTTTTTTAGAATTAATCACCTGCTTAACTTCTGTGAGTCTTGTTGCTTTTTTTATTAGAGAACTGTCATTTGATACCACGATGGCACCCGCAGATTTTGCCCATACTTGTAGGTCAATATGATCGTTCCCAATATAGTCAAACTGCTTATCACCAAATCTATCAACAAGCTTTTCCGCCTTGGCGCTGCCAGATAAGTTGTTAAGAGCATCGCTGGCAATTACTTCATGAAATAGATTTAGTTTGTCAGCTAGCCCTTGTGCCCAGATTTGAGGGGAAGCGGTAGCTAGTACGACATGTCTTCCCTTGGAGCGTGCCTCATTAATTGTATTGATAACTTCGTCATGCAAAGGAAGCAATTCATAGTTAATTTTGACGCGTGAAGCAATTTGCTGTTTGAAGTAAGCCTTGCCACGCATTAACCATACAGGTAGTAGAAATATGCTTACCGGTGACTGTTTCAATAATAGAAATAGAGCTTCATGCAAAAAGTCTGTTTTTAAGAGTGTGCCATCGCAATCGACACATAACGGAATGTTCATATTATGATTTTTATGACTGTGTTCCAAATCAGCATATCGAAGTTTGCCTTAGATGGCAATAGTACAAATGGATGCTCAGCCAACTGATGTTAGGTGAATTAAATTAACTACAGGTCAAAGATTTATATACATAGATAGATTCACCTTCATTTAGTTATAATGTAGGCCTTGAAGTTTCTAACTATCATAGTGTGGTTTGCTACATTACTTAAAGCAGAATGGAATTATCATCCTAAAAGTAAAAACACTCAGGCAACGTTCGATTCATGCAGGGCTTTGGACAATTGGCGGACATGCGTTAAGTCAGGTTATTCGATTAGCTAGTAATTTAATTTTGACCAGACTTTTAGTTCCAGAAATGTTTGGTTTGATGACGTTGGCCAATCTTTTATTGGTAGGCGTGTGGCTTTTTTCTGATCTTGGATTAAAGCAGAGTGTAGTGCAAAGCTCCCGAGGCCATGAACCAACATTCTTGAATACTGCCTGGGTAGTACAAATAATTCGTGGCATAGTAATGTGGATAATGGCACTATTGGTGGCGCTGGGTGTTTATATAATGGGCACATATCATTTATGGACCCCAGGTAGCGTTTATGCAGAGCCGCTACTACCCACGATTATTGCAATTATTGGCACTGTATTTTTAATTGGAGGTTTTGAGTCTACAAAACTTGCCACGGCTAGTCGCGAAATGTTATTGAAACGCGTAACTATTATCGAGTTGGTACACAGTCTTTAGGAATTCTTTTTATGGTTGTTTGGGCTTGGATAGATCGTTCGATATGGGCATTAGTATTTCATCCAATGGTCACAGTATCTTGTAAGCTCATTTTAAGTCATACGGCACTACCTGGAGAAAAAAATAGATTTGAATGGGATCCCAAAGCCTTTCACGAGATATTTCATTTTGGGAAATGGATATTTTTAAGCTCGATTCTAGGTTTTCTGTACTTGAATGGCGACAGGATAATACTTGGTGACTTGATAGATGCTAAAACTTTAGGTTTGTATTCAATAGCCTATTTATTATTCAGCAGCATTCAAGAGGTTATGTATAAAGTGACTGATAATGTAGCATTTCCTGTGTTAAGCGAGATTGCGCGTGACCGTCCTGACGAGCTTAAAAAAACCTACTACAGATTTCGTAAGCCCTTAGACATCATAACGTTACTGACCCTTGGCTTATTGTTTGCTGCAGGAGATTTAATCATTATATTTTTATATGACGATCGCTATTTACCTGCTGGACATATGTTGCAAGTGCTTAGTATTGGTTTATTTGTTAGCAGATACAATATTGACAAAGATTTTTTTATGGCAATAGGTAAACCAAAGCTAATGATGCCTGTATTGATCATAAATATTCTTGTTTTATATTTATTGCTACCAATAGTATTTAAAAGATATGGGATTGATGGAGCCATATGGGCTATTGCTACCGCTGGGTTTATGGCGTTACCATTTATCCATATTTGAGAATCAAACATAACTCTTTTGATTTATATCGGGAGATTGGTTTATATCCCATTGATTGTATTGGGTTATCTTATTGGAATGTTTGTCAAATATGTAAACAGCATTACAGGTTTGATAACATGACGAAGGGTTTAAAGTTTTGGCAAATATGCATACGGTTGCAGACCAGTCAGGTGTTGCTGAAGACGTGATTCCAGAAACGCGTAGATATCTTAAGCGGAGTTTGCTTCCGCTTAGAGAGATGCTGAGGAAGCATGTGTTTCGGAGGGGCTCTAAGGCATTAAAAAGCATTGCAGATAAAACATGGGATATTGCACCTGGCAATTATCTAGTTACGCGCCCTGCGTACTATCTCCCAAACCAACTTGAACGTGTAACTGACTGGGAGTTTGCTGACGAGCATCCGCGTAAGCGTATGGAGGGCAATATTAATGAATGGCAACCTCCCGCACGTGCATATTTAATTAAAGATGCGTTTTTAATTGATGGTGTGCTGTATAAAGGCGATACAAGTTTACATTTAAACCCCAGAACTAGGCATTTTCCCCCACAACTTACAGTTGAAAACGAGATTGATAGGGGCGCAGTATATTGTACATTTGCAGGCAATAAGTTTTTTGGTAACTGGCTGATGGATGATTGCTTGGCTTACCCATTGGCAGCGGCAGAAGGTGTGCCAGTTTCAACTGACCAGCCATTGGCAAAGCATATATTGCCATATGAAAAATTGCTTGAAATGAATCCGGTTCGGCTTAAAAGTGCATTTTTTAAAGAGCTTATCATTTTTGATGATTTGGGAAATAACCTGAATCGAGCAGAAAGATTTCAGGCAATGAGAGATAAATTACTCTTAAATAACAACGCTTCAATGCATCCAGGCGTTTTTATATTACGGGGAAGTACCGGTGAAAAGCGTATATTAAAGAATGAGTTAGAAATAGCAGAACATTTACGAGATGCACATGGTTATAAAATCATCCAGCCAGCTGGAATGGATGTTAATTCGATAATAAAGGCATGTGCTGGCGCACAGGTAGTGGTTGGGGTTGAGGGCAGCCAGCTTATTCATGGTATACAATTACTTCCCAAAGGTGGCTCGATACTAACGCTCCAGCCGCCTAATCGCTTTGTTCATGCGCATAAGGCAAAATCAGATAGAGACGGTCAACATTTTGGTTTTGTTGTTGGTGTGGCAGAAGGAGAAGATTTTCAAGTAAGCATTGATGAGGTTGAACGCACCTTGGATCTTTTTCCGAAGCTTTAATCTAAAAAGACATTCCTTATTTTTTACTTGGGAGTTTGTTTTTTTGGCTTGTTTGTTGTAAAAATCACCAAAAAAACAAAATATTTCACATATCTATACCGATATTTATGTATGCAGATTATTTGAATAATTAAATTATTTATTATCAAATGGTTATACATGTCTTGTAGAGTAAATTCTTAGCATAAAAGAAATTGTCGCTCTAGATACAATCCTGATTTTGCGAAATTAATAATTTATTAGCGCTTGAGACGCCTAATTATTAGGCCTATAGTGACACTTATTAAAGTGTTACATGAAGTATTTCAGTCAACAATATTGCCAAATCAGGGGGCTAATATGAACAGCGTAGTGGAATTTCATCAAGTTAATTCAACAAATAACCAAGTGCGTACTCGTTTTGACGAAGAGTTGAGCGCCATGTTTTATTATATGAATCCAGAACCTAGGCCATGTTTCAATATAACATGTCTAACAGAGTTACATAAAAACCAGACAACCTTAGAGGCGATGCAAGGCCAGATTGTTGTTAATGGAAGCGTTAAGAAAGCAGATTATCTAGTGCTAGCATCTGACGTTTCGGGTATTTTTAATCTAGGCGGAGACCTCGCGGTGTTTGGCGATTTGATTCGTGCCAAAAAGCGGGAGGAGCTGACACACTACGCCAAGCTTTGTGTGGATAATGTTTGGACTTTTTATAATATGCAAGCGCCAATTACTACTGTTGCTTTGGTGCAGGGACAGGCAATGGGAGGCGGTTTCGAATCTGCTTTGTCTGCACATGTTCTTGTTGCCGAAAAAAGTTCTTTAATGGGACTGCCAGAAGTAATGTTTAACTTGTTCCCTGGCATGGGTGCTTTGAGCTTCCTTTCCCGCAAAGTTGGCATGCAAACTGCAGAAAAAATGGTACGATCTGGCAAGATTTATTCCGGTGAAGAGCTATACCAAATGGGTGTGGTGGATGTGCTTGCTGAAGATGGTTTTGGTGAGCAGGCGCTGACAAATTGGATTAAAAAAAATCATCGTTCGCTGAATTCTTACCAAGCTATTAATCGTGCAAAACAACGCGTTAATCCACTTACATACGCTGAACTGAACGATATAGTAGAAATCTGGGTTGATGCTGCGTTACGTTTAGATGAGCGTAATTTGAAAGTCATGGAACGTTTGGTACGAGCACAGAACTCTAAAACAAGTTCGGAAGTTTCAAGTATTTCTGAAAGACAGATTGCTTAATTAAACTCTAGAAGCTGCTTCAGGCCGTTTGAGGTAGTCTTCTACTGCAAGAGTAAGTTTAGTAAAATCGCTATTTAAATTGCTCAACAGTTCTAACACCTGATTTGCTGGAACTGTTGAGCTTAGTTTTGCAACAAGTTCAGTCGTAGATGCAAGTTGAATAGCGCCAACACTTAAGCTGTTTCCTTTAAGGGCATGGCAAAAGTCTTGCAGCTCACCATAGTGTTTTTGCTTGGCAGCTGTTTCGATTTTATAAATCATCTTTACAGAGTCTGCCAAATAATTCTTGAGCAGGCGATGCATAAATAATTCATCATTTGCTCCTATGCGCTCTAGCCCGCGTAATGTATTGATATCAAGTGATGGATTGTCCTCCGCCAACTCAGATTCTGCATCATTTGCTGGGTTGTTGAGAGCATTGTTCATCCACATTGTGGCAGTATTTGGTGCCAGATTCAGAATATTTTCAATCGTACTAAATAGAGTTGCGGCATCAATAGGTTTTGTCAAGAAAGCATCAAACCCTGCGTCACTAGCGGCTTCTCTGGCCGATAAAGTAGCATCCGCGGTAAACAAGATAAAGCGCGTATCTTTGTCGGTTGGTTGAGTAAATCTGTAAAGTTTAAGCGCATCAGTACCGCTCATGCCTGCCATATTCAGGTCTGTAATAACCAAATCGAATTTCTTATTTTCAAGCGCATCAAGCATCTCATCGCCATTTGTAACGATTTCGACCTGATGTCCTGGAAGGGATAATAGCCTAGTAATAATTTTCTGATTGGTGCTTTCATCTTCACACACTAGAATATTGAGCGATTTAGATGGATTTGTCCGACCCCTAGATATGGGTTCCACAACTGCGATTGCTGGTGTTTCTGCGGATTCACTAGGAATGTCTTTTTCTAATGTAAGATCGAACCAAAAGCGGCTGCCTACACCTTCGGTACTTTGGAAGCTAAGTGCTCCCCCCATTTCTTCTACCATATGCTTGGCGATGGTGAGGCCCAACCCGCTACCACCAAATTTGCGTGTAGTAGATGCATCTGCCTGTGTGAAACTTTCAAACACTTTGTGCTGCTTGTCGACAGGAATGCCTACGCCGGTGTCAGTCACTTCAAAACGTACAGTCGATTTTTCTGTGTCTTCTTGCAATATTGTTGCGGAAATTGTTACGCTACCTACCTCAGTAAACTTAATTGCATTACCTAATAAATTAGCTAGCACCTGACGAAGTACAAAGGCATCACCTCTGAGCGTGCCAAGTGCACTTGAAACGCTCGCCCCGAGTTGAATTTTCTTAGCGGTGGCCTGAGAGCGGAAAATTTCCAAAGAATCATGTACAGCCTCTTCAGGCGAAAAGGCAACATTTTCAACCGTGAATTTTCGTTCTTCAATTTTAGTAAAATCCAGCACATTGTTCAGTAATGAAAGCAAAATCTTGGATGAGCTTTCGAGCGTTTTGAGTAGATCTTTTTGATCGTTATTAAGTGGTGTTGTTTTAAATAACGTGCTAATGCCGATAATGCCGTTAAGCGGGGTACGGATTTCATGACTCATGTTGGCAACGAACTGTGTTTTTGCCATGCTGGCTTCTGCTGCGCGCGTACTTGCGAGCTCGGCTTTTAACTTGGCTTCATTGAGGCGGTTAATTAGCATTGCGACATATAAGGGGATAATGGCCAGCATCACCAGCAAGCTATACCCTAAAGTTTTATGCGCAATCCAATATGGGCTATAGTTAAGGGCTACGGTAAAACCAATAATCGTTAGAATTTGAGAGTGGTAAAGGTATTTATTGCCATAGCGAAAGCCGTTCCCAAAAGTAACAAATAGATATACACCGATAAGCACTACACCAATATCTGCAGTGAGCGACATAAAAAGGGTAGTGCCAATGATATCGAGCCAGTTGCCGGCTAATCTTCTAAATACGACATTACCTTTTTGAAGAATAATGGCGAAATACAATATTGTTGCAATAACGATGAAGCCCACTAAGTATTTTAAACCAAGGGATTCCCCCTGTGAAATTGATGGGAGTGTAGCGAACTGATACCCAACATAAGCCAAAAACGCACTGCTAATAATGAGACGCAAGTTGGCCTGCTCAAGCTCGGATGGGTCGGCATTTTTCTTAAAAGCCATATACCATGTTTTAATTGTTGTAAGCATGCCCATTAATTCACCGTATTTAGGTTATATAAAAGTTTGCTTTGTTCAAGCAAGTTACGCGCTATTTTAGCCAGCTCATCTGCCTGTACAGGCTTAGTCAAACATGCAGAGGCGCCAGCAGCGATAAGTTCTTGATGCACCTTTAAGTCTTTTAAGACGGTCACAACGATAATGGGTTTGGGTGGGCCATCATTTGCGCTATTGATAGCTTCCACAAACTGCATCCCGTTCATTTGGTGCATTCTAAAATCAGTAATAATCAAGTCCACCTGTTTATTCTGCATCCAGTTAATTGCCTCAACCGGATCTGTCATCGTTACTATCTTTAAATTAAGCTTAAGTGACTTCAAAATAGCGGCATGGATATCTAAGACGGTCGGTTGATCATCTATCAATAGCGCCGTTTGCCTAAATTTTGAGGCACTTCTAATATTGCTAACTTTCATGGCTACTACTTAATGCACAGCGGAAGCGTGTTCGTCACATATTTTTTCAATGGTCGTACGAATGGAAATCATTGTAGTCACCAAATCAGGGTCAAAGTGCTTTCCGCTTTCGTTTAATAAATATTCAAATGCTTGCTCCATAGGCCAAGCATCTTTATATGGCCTGATACTTGTTAGTGCGTCCAACACGTCTGCAACGGCTACAATGCGGGCAGAGAGCGGTATTTCATTGCCCTTTAATCCGTAGGGGTAGCCTAATCCATCGTAGCGCTCATGGTGCGCCAGTGCGATTTCACCACCCATTTGTAAATATTTGGATGGGCTGTTTTGTAAAATTTCATAGCCAATCACCGTATGGTTTCGCATAACCAATTGCTCTTGTGCGTCCAGCGGCTCTTTCTTGAGCAGTATGCTATCGGGGATGCCAATTTTCCCAATATCGTGCAATGGTGCGGAGAGTTCAATAACTTCAGACTCTTCTTCACTCAATCCAATGGCCTCTGCAAGTGCTCTGCTATAGAGCGACATGCGCTGCAAGTGCATTGCCGTATCGTAATCTTTGTGTTCCCCCGCACGTGCAAGGCGCATTAATGTTTCTTTTTCACGCGTTTTAATCTCTGTAGTTGCCGCTTTAACCAGATTTTCCAGCAGGTCACCTCTATTTTGTAAGGCGAGATGCTGCTGGCGCATGGTGAGCAAATTTCTGCTGCGCGCTGTACATTCATATACATCTACAGGCTTGCTTAAAAAGTCGGCCACTCCTGCATCAAGCGCTGCATAGCGCGTTTCTGCATCTTTCTTAATCGTAATCATGATTACCGGAATAGCTTCATAATTTGGGAGTGTTTTAAGCAGTCGCACAAAATCTACTCCGTTCATTTCTGGCATCACATAATCTACAAAAACCAAATCAGCAGTATGTTCAGTTGCCCACTCTAAAGCTTGTTCAGGATTATTTTTTTCAATAATTTTTGTTTTTGGATTAATACTTTTTACGACATGTGAAAGTATTGTCCTGCTAGTCGATTGATCATCAACTACCAAAACAGAGCACCCCTCGAATAACCTTGCGTCAATCATTATTAATTGTCCTATAAGTTTGTTCTTATTTTTCTACTTACATTATTACGGTAGTACTAAGCAATAATTAAGCCAAATTAAAATAAGCATAAAGAAAAAAATTAATCACTTAACAACATAAATTTTATTAATAAAAACAAATAGTTATAAATAAAATTGCGCGCGTTGCTATGTAGACCTAATTTTTAGTTGAACATTTTGTTGTTTGTGTTGAAATTCGAGCGCTCAAATTTCGTCAACTAATGACTTATTTTGACACAATTATGTAAATATTAATAATTACTTTTTGCGCCGTTATTTACCGTAGGCTTAAGGTCAAACGCTATGCAAATGCGCTCTTCGTTGGAATTGAAAGGGATGGTACGGTGAAACAGTGAGGATGGAAAAAGTACGATATCGCCAACACTTGGTATAGCAACACCTACAGGGAAATTATCGTGCTTTTGTGGGTAATTGTCGCCGTGCAAGCCATACTCAAAACAGCCGTCGGTAGGGTTTTCACGAGTTGGCAAAACGAGGTATACGGCACCGCTAATCCAGCCAACTTCATGGATATGTTTATCTACATAGCCCCCGCGTCGCATCCTGACATACCATGAGCTCGTGAACTCTAGTGTTGAGGGGAATGATTTAATCAGCTCGCAATCAGCGCCGGCAAACTTATTCTTGTAATTCATAAACTCGCGCCTGACCAGTTCGCCTAGAGTTCTAAAAGAAGTTTCTGGTCTTTTAAACAGATTACCTGCTGATTGCTTGCCGTTATAGAGCATGCCTTGTGCGCGTTCAGCAATATCAGTATTTTTTATGTCGTCCAGCAGTTGTTTTAGCAAGGGGCTATTGGGTTCAGCAAGTTCCGGAATGGCATTTTGGTAAACGAAATCAAAGCCGTTTTTACAGAAATTATAAGGATTTTCCACGCCAAAATTGGTGGCATAGTGCGAAGACAGTGTCGCGATGAATGGCGCGTTGTGCGCAGTCGTTTTGACAACCGCATCAAGTTTCGACTTAAATTCGTCGAAATGCTCCGCTTTATATAAGCAGTACATACTTCGCGCTTGCCAATCGTCAAGTTGGGAGCGTTCGAAATAGGGAATCGCTTCATCGTATCTTTGAGCAAGATATAAAAACTCTGCCATGTTGTAATTTGCGTTGGCGTGTGTCGGGTTCAATGCCAGCGCAGTTTGATAGCATTTCACAGCAGCATCCATATTGCCCTGGTCGCGAAAGGTTTCGCCTAAATTGTTATGCGCGTCAGTATAGTTAGGGAAAAGTTCGATTGCTTTCAGGTAGCTTTTAATGGCGTCAGCAAGCATTCCATTATCGCGCAGTGCTGTACCTAAGTTAAAGTAGCCGCGGGCATCCTGCGGGTTAATTTTTAAACCCGTCTGATAGCTTGCAATGGCGTCTTCCAGTTTGCCTTGTCTTTGCAAAAGCGTGCCAAGATTGCCATGCGCCTCAAAAAAGTTATGGTTAAGCGCAATGGCTTTTCTATAACTGGTTTCAGCTTCATCTAACCTATCTAAATGACCAAGTGCGATTCCCAAATTGAAATGAAGGTCGGCCATATTGGGTTGTAACTTGATGGCATTTTTATAGCTTGTGACGGATTCAGCATATTTCTGCTGGGCATCCAATGCCAGAGCCAAAACGTGGTGCAGAACAAATGCATCAGGGTGCTTTGAAATTAATTTTTTTGCGGTATTTTCAGCCTCAACATACTGCCCTGTACTAAACAATTGGATAAGGCGCTGAACGTCGAATTGATTGGGTTGCGATGATATTGCCATAATGGTTAATTATAACTATTTTGCACTCTGCTTGCCATTTGCTTCAGAATTTGCATGGCTACGCGCGGTTCGTCGGCGAGCATGGTATCAATATTTTCAGCATAAATCACGATGATGCGCGCTTCATCTGATGCGACGATTGCATTGCTGGTAGTAGGCTTTTGAGTGAGTATTGCCATTTCACCAAAATAGTCATCCGCACTTAACTCACGCATGACCTTTTCGCCTTGAGTCAGGTTCACTTTGCCCTCAACCAGATAATAAAGATTGCGCTCTGTGTTGCCGCGTTCAAATACATATTCACCTTTGTGTAGCACCACGCCATAGCGCTGCATGAGCGTTTCGATGTAGTTGGCTTTATTTGGCGCGCTGTCAAACAAACCTTTCAGCAAAAGCACGTCTTTTTTGCGTAGTGTGGCGATGAGCTCGGAGCCAAGCAAAAAGACCGCAAAGTTAAGATATAGCCAAGTAATGGAAACGAACATGTTTTTCATGCTGCCAAAAACAGCCCCATAGTTTTGGTTAAGCGATAAAAATAGCCCGAATGCAGGACGCATGAATAGCCAAAGTAATGCTGTTAACAAGGCGCCGAGCAAAATGTGCACAAAGGCTACGCGCATGGGAAAAAATATTTTATAGAACACACCAATCAGCGCGGCTGTCACCATCAGTGTGATGATGCCGCCAATTACATTTAATTGAGACTCGGCTAAATGAGTTGCTAAAAAGCGTACGACGTTTTCGATGACAAAGCCCGCCGATGTGAACAGAAAAAACAGCAGCAAAATACCAACGACTGAAAGCATGTCTTTGAATTTTCGTTTGATAAATGAAGGCGCTTCTACCATTGAAGAGATTGTATAAAACGATGAACGCATTGCGCTTGCCAGTGGCGTAATCGCCCAAAGTAGCACTAAAAAACCTACAGCGCCCCAAGCGGCTTTGGTTTGGGTCGCGTTGTAGACTTCTACCATAATTTTGCTGCTAAATTCCGGCATGAGGTTGCCAGTCAGAATCGCCAGCTTGACGATCGCGTAATCGGAAGAAAAAATCAAATGACTCAAAAGAAAAAACATCAACAGCATTAAAGGAATCAGTGCGAACAACGCATAAAAAGAAAGCGACGCTGACAAGCTCATTACGTTATGCCGCACAAAGCCTGATAACGTCTCGCGCAACACAAGTAACGGAGTGGCGTATTCCTGCTTGGCATAGGCTTGAAGAGGTTTATGCAGCGCGGGGTGTTGCGCCAAGTTTTTAAGCTTGGATGCTTTGGAGTTAGAGTTGTTTTGCGTGTCGACCATACACTTACAAATTTTTAAATTTTTCTGTAGCGGCTACAAGTGCTGCAGTAATGCCAGGCTCCGTTGCAGAGTGGCCTGCATCTGGCACCATCACAAACTCTGCATGAGGCATGCTGCGAGCCAATAACCATGCGGTCTGTGGCGGACATACCATATCATATCTGCCTTGCACGATCACGGTGGGAATATGCGAAAGTGTTGCTGAAGCTTTTAATAAAGCATCGCCATCCACAAAGCAGTGATTCCTTATATAGTGTATCTGTACACGCGCACGTGCAACTTCAATTTGACTTGCTGCTGTAGCCTCGATTGCTGTTTTTGTGGGCTCATCACTTTTATTCTCCGCTGGTTTTAATCGCAAAATTGCGCCTTCAAACGCATTCCAGCGAAGCGCGGCAGCTTGGTTGATTTTCGCATCTTCAGAAAAAATACGTTTTTCATATGCGGCTAGTATATTGTCACGCTCACCTTCTGGCAGATAGTCAATTAATGTTTGCCAAACTTCAGGGTAAAAATGTTTAACGTCACCCAAAAACCAGTTGAGTTCAGATGTGCGACTTAAAAATATTCCGCGCAATATGAGCGAAATAACACGGCTTGCATGCTTTGTCGCATAAGCCAAGGCAAGCGTGCTGCCCCAAGAGCCGCCGAATACATGCCATTTAGTGATGTTGAGATGCAGCCTTAAAGCCTCAATATCTGCAATTAAATCATCCGTTGTATTATCTTTTACTTCGCCTTGCGGTTTGCTTCTGCCACAGCCGCGCTGGTCCAGCAAAACAATTCGATAATGTTTTGGGTCAAAAAAGCGCCGCTGCATGGGATTGCAGCCACTGCCAGGGCCGCCATGCAAAAATACTACTGGAACCCCTTCAGGGCTCCCGCATTCCTCATAATAAATTTCGTGAGAAACTCCCGTTTTTAACCAATTTTTATTATAAGGTTCTATTTCTGGATACAAATTGTAAGCGACTTGACACATTCTTGATTAACGTCTTTCTAATTGATTTTATTGAATATTTTAATATTAACTTTTTAGTGCTAAGTGTGGCGTAAAAATATTTTTAATATTTGTAAATAAATTGTAACTAAAGTGTTGCAATTCATATTAACTTGTTTTATATTGCAGTTCTCACATGTAAATGTGTAGAAAAGTACCCTTTAAATTTGTTGCAGTGACGATAATTTAAACCTTATTGTTTAAGTCGCAAAGTTTGAGTGTACTTTATTTAAAAACCCTTAGTAATATAACTTTGGAGATCAATATGCAAGTTAATAAATTAAAACTAGCTTTAGGCTTGGTTGCAGGCGCAGCATTGGCATTGCCAATGGTAGCATCAGCAGCTGCAGACCAAGAAGCAGCAATCAAAAATGCAAACAACTGGGCTCACCCACGTGGCAACCACTCAAACAACGGTTACAGCGCATTAGCTCAAGTTAACAAAGGTAACGTTAAAAACCTTAAAGCTGCTTGGACATTCGCAACCGGTGTAAACCGTGGTCACGAAGGTTCACCAGTAGTTGTTGGTAACATGATGTATGTACATACAGCATTCCCAAACAACGTATATGCTTTAGATTTGAACGACAATCAAAAAATCGTTTGGTCATATTTCCCTAAACAAGACCCATCAGTACAAGCTGTATTGTGCTGCGATAACGTAAACCGTGGTCTTGGTTTCGGCGATGGCAAAATCTACTTGCAACAAAATGATGGTAACTTAGTTGCTTTAGATGCAAAAACTGGTGCTAAAGTTTGGTCAACATTGGTAAATGATCCAAAAGTTGGCGCAACAAACACTAACGCTCCACACGTAATCAAAGACAAAGTGTTAACAGGTTGCTCAGGTGCTGAGTTCGGCGTACGTTGCTTTATCGCTGCATACAATGCTAAAGATGGTTCATTAGCATGGAAAGCTTACTCAACAGGCCCAGATGCTGAAATGTTGATTGGTGATGGCTTCAATGCTGACACACCAGAGTACAGCGCTTTGTCAGTTTACAAAGACATCAACGGCGGTAACAAACAAGGCGGTTCTTTCGAAGCGCTTAAAGCCGGCGAAATCAAAATCGGTGAAAAAGAACTTGGTACACGTACATGGTTGAAACCACAAGCAGTTAAAGATGGTTGGCAACATGGTGGTGGCTCTGTATGGGGCTGGTGGCCATATGATGCACGCACAAACTTAGTGTACTACGGTACAGGTAACCCATCTGTTTGGAACCCAGACGTACGTCCAGGCGACAACAAATGGTCTATGACTATTTTTGCACGTGATTTAGATTCAGGTATGGCTAAATGGGGCTATCAAATGACTCCACACGATGAGTGGGATTATGATGGCATCAACGAAGTAATCTTGTTCGACAAAGGTGGCAAAACATACGCATGGCACCATGACCGTAACGGTTTTGCATATACTTTCCAAGCTGGTAACGGTAAATTAGTTGCTGCTGAAAAAGTACACCCATTTGTTAACTGGGCAACTCATGTTGACATGAAAACTGGCGTTCCACAAAAAGTGGGCACAGCTTCAACTCACCAAGACTACAATGCTAAAGGCGTTTGCCCAGCTGCATTGGGTACTAAAGACCAACAACCAGCTGCATACTCACCAAAAACTGGTTTGATTTACACTCCATTGAACCACGTATGTATGACATACGAGCCAGTAGAGTCTAAATATGTTGCTGGTCAACCATGGGTTGGTGCTACTTTGACTATGTTTGCTGGTCCTGATGGCGTAATGGGTGGCTTCGGCGCTTATGATCCAATGACCAACAAAAAAGTTTGGTACAACAAAGAGAAATTCTCTGCTTGGGGTGGTGCTTTAACAACTGCTTCAAACTTAGTGTTCTTCGGTACTTTGGATCGTTGGTTCAAAGCTGTTGATGCACAATCAGGTAAAGAACTCTGGAAATTCCAAGTAGGTTCTGGCGTGATTGGTAATGCATTCACATACGGTAACAAAGGTAAACAACACGTTGGCGTGCTATCAGGTATCGGTGGCTGGGCTGGCGTTGCGATGAACCTTGGCTTGACAAACCCAACAGACGCACTTGGTGCTGCTGGTGGTTATGCAGAGCTAGTTAAATACAACGCTGCTCCTGGCGGCGGTGCATTGACAGTGTTCAGCCTATAATTAGTTGAAAAACTAGTTTTAGAACTAAACATAAGTAATATAAACACCCCACTTCGGTGGGGTGTTTTTTTATTTACGTGGCACCATAAATTAAAAAGGTATACAGAACAGTATCCCTAAAAATGGAAATTAGTTAGAATGGCTGATTAAATTTTCTCTGTTTCATGCAATGCCGAGAACTTTTATTTTTAGTGGTACTCTATGGGATGTGGCACGACGGGGTAGTCGTGATTTTAATAAGGAATAAAACGATGTTAGAACAAGTAAAAAAACTGGGGCTAATCGCATGCTTGGCAATAACAGCCGGTATAGCTACAGCTGAGGATAAAGTTGCAGACGATAGAATAAAAGATTCAGACATCCCAACGTTGAATGCAGATGAGGGGCGCGTGGGTGAAATGGCGCGTGTACCAACGTTTGACGAATTTAAAGTGTGTGCTGACCCAGACAATATGCCATATTCAAACCTTAAAAAAGAAGGTTTTGAAGATAAAATAGCAGAACTGTTAGCTAAAGACCTTGGAAAACCTCTGGCTTTTACTTATGCATATAACAGGCAAGGTTTTTTAAGAAACACCATTAATGCAAAACGCTGTGACATTATTATGGGTATCACGTCTGACTTTGACTCATTACGCACATCAAAACCCTATTACCGCTCCGGCCACGTGTTTGTATGGCGCAAAGAAAGCGGATATAACATCACAAACTGGGATTCGCCTGATTTGAAAAAAGGCATTATTGGTGTTATCGGCCAAAGCCCTGCAACCATCCCTTTGAACGACCATAACTTAATGGCAAATGCGCGGCCATATCGTATGCAGCGCGACCTTAACTTACCGCCAAGCTTTTTGATTGATGATTTGGCGAAAGGTGATATTGATGTGGCAATTGCTTGGGGTCCTATTGCAGGATATTTTGCGAAACAGTCAAAGGTGCCATTGGTAGTTGTGCCGATTCCGGAGTATGAAAAAGAAAATGCAAAGGGTAAGGAGTATTGGAACATTTCAATTGGTGTGCGTAAAAAAGATAAAGAGCGCATGGAGTTAATTCAAGCTGCTATTGATCGAAATCAAGACAAAATCATGAAGATATTAGATGATTATGGCATACCGCACGTGCCGGTCGTTGAGGGTGATAGCATACAAAAAGTCTATAGAAATAGTAATGCAAAAAGTAAAAATGCTGGTGACGGAACAGATTAAATTGAGTAAAATGATGTGTTTATTTGAGTCAAGCAAAATCAAAAGTTCTGTCAACCAAATAATTAATTAGTTCGTTAAATGGGCATACGTGAAATTAGTGCGTTTAGCATGAACAGAACGTAGCTCATTTTTTATGTAGATTAAGGGAGATAACATGTTAGGCACTAAAACATTCAAGTCAGCGTTAGTTGCATCATTGTTGACTTTTGCTGGTTTCGCTATTTCATTTCAGGCGCATGCTGATTGTGATTTGGTTTCAAATAAGAATGGCTCACCATTAGTAATTAAGGCAGAAGCAACTGATAGTGCAGAAGCCAAAGAGTTTTTGAAAACTTGCGTTAACCCATACACCAAAAAGTATTTGGCTGATGCTGAAGCGGCAAAAGCGGGTAAAAAAGTTTACAACTACAATAACTGCACAGGTTGTCATGGTGGTAATCTAGAAGGTGTTATGGCGCCAGGCCTGCACAAGGGTGGTGGTAATGACCTTTATGACACCAAATGGACTTATGCCAAAAACAAAACTGACAAGGGTATGTTTGAAACCATTGCAGGTGGCGGTGCTGATACGACAGTATCTAATCGTGGCGTGATGTTAACATGGCATAAGCAAGTGCCAGGACATACAGGCGATGGCTTGACAACAGATGATATTTTGAAAGTAATCGCATACATCAGAACCAAATACAGAGGCGATGACGAAAAAACTTGGTTGAAATAACAATTTAGTACTTGCCATAGAGCAATGGCTAGTTTGAATTAAAACCGTTTTAAATAGCGACCATACTGAAAAGTATGGTCGTTTTTTTTGATAAATTGAAAATAGAAGGTAGAATATGCGTCGTATTAGTGCATTTGAATGCACTGCATGATAAGTAATTTTACTTAATTAATTTTGGGGAGTTAACAATGAACAGTTTGAAATTAAGTGCTATTTTGTTAGCGCTTGTAACAGTGCTAGCAGCCTGTAATAAACAAGAAGCTGCGCCCGCTACTGATGCTAGCCGGCGCACCTGCTGCCAAGTCTGAAGCTGCTCCAAGCGGTGGAGGTATTTCTTTTGTTGATACACAAGAAGGCAAGCCGCTAGTGATTGATGCTGCATTATTTTCTACACCCGCCGCAAAGGAATTTTTAGCCACGGGTAAAAATCCATATATTGGTAACGAAGAAGCGATAGCAAAAGGTAAAAAAGTGTTTGGTTTGTACTCTTGTACACAATGCCACGGCCCAGAAGCCGGAGGCCAGGTTGGTCCTGGTTTGGTAGGCCCAACATTTAAATATCCAAAAAATGCCACAAACAAAGGCATGTTTGAAACGATTTGGCATGGTACAAATGGCGGCATGGGTGGAAAAGGTATAGGTATTATGAACCCTAGCAATCCTGCAGATGGCATTACGCCTGATGAAGCTTTGCAAGTTATTGCCTGGATTCGGACGCACGGAACCATTACTGGCAACGAGTAATCGTGATATTCTGCTAACGCGCTTGTTGCAGCCGCAGCAGGCGCGTTTTTTATTTGACAGTTATAATAGGTAAACATGGCGAACACTAATAAATTACATCAAATCGTGATTGTGGGCGGCGGTGCTGGCGGGCTAGAACTTGCTACGCGCTTGGGCGATAGTCTAGGCAAAAAGAAATTAGCGGATATCACGCTCATTGATTGCACCAGAACGCACGTATGGAAGCCGCTTTTGCATGAGATTGCTGCAGGCAGCATGGATCCGGACAAGCATGAACTTGCATATTTAGCACAGGCACATTGGCATCATTTTCATTTCAGACTAGGGCGCATGGATGGCTTAAATCGCGCTAAAAAAGAGATTACGATAGCGCCTTTTTTTGATGAAGATGGTCTGGAAGTAATTGCAAGACGTACATTTCAATACGACACACTGGTGTTAGCAATTGGTAGCACCTCAAATGACTTTGGTGTAAAGGGTGCGCTGGAAAACTCAATGGCACTTGACACGCAAGAGCAGGCCGAGCGGTTTCACCGAAAACTACATAACGCTTTGGTGCGCGCACAGACCCAGCCAGCTCCATTGCAAGCTGGGCAGCTAGAAGTGGTTATTGTTGGTGCAGGTGCAACAGGCGTTGAACTTGCGGCAGAGTTACATAATACAACCCGCGAATTGGCCGCCTATGGTTTGGACAAAATCGATCCTGATCATGATATTAAAATTTCAATTGTTGAGGCAAGCGAGCGTTTGCTGCCTGCACTTCCACCAAAGTTATCTGCTGCTGTTGCCACTGAGTTAGAAAAACTAAAGGTTCATATTCACAGCGGTGAACGTGTTACAGAGGTCTCGGACAAGGGTGTGCATACGCATAGTGGATTGTTTATACCTTCTCAACTTGTCGTGTGGGCCGCCGGTATTAAAGCACCGGATTTCTTGCGCGAATTAGACGGGCTGGAAGTGAATAAAATCAATCAGATAGTTGTAAGACAAAGTTTACAATCTGTTACCGATGAAAATATTTTTGCTTTTGGCGATTGCGCCGCATGTCCAAGATTAGGCTATGAGGGTAACGTTCCGCCACGCGCCCAAGCCGCACATCAGCAGGCATCCTTGCTTTACAAAACCATGAAACGTCGAGTAGCAGGTAACACGAATTATCCTGAATATGTTTATCGTGATTATGGCTCTCTAGTAAATTTAGGTAGATACTCCACTGTAGGGAGCCTCATGGGCGCAATTTCTGGGGGTAGTATGTATATTGAAGGCCTGTTTGCGCGCTTTATGTACCGCTCACTTTACCAAATGCATTTAATGGCACTACATGGCGTATTCTCTGTGCTGTTACAGGGCGTTGCACGCATGATTACACGGCGTAGTGAAGCAAAAGTTAAGCTCCACTAGTTTGTGCACGGTACAGCTTATATGATAATCGTCATTGTGATGCTAACAAAAGCGCCGAAAATGATGATGATGGTGTTGATGGGTATCGCCTGATGCACCATCAGGGTATAAATTCCCAGCAGAACAGCTATTCCAATGTTCTCATTGAAGTTTTGTACTGCGATAGAATGGCCAGCGCCTAATAGCGCATGGCCACGGTGTTGCAATAGCGAATTAAGTGGAACCAGAAAATAGCCAGCTAGTACGCCAATTGAAAATAACATCACCGCTGCTACCTCGCGAGTTTCTACAAATATCATCCCAATAACCAAGAACCCCATCATAATGCCGGCAGGTAACACTCGAGTGGCATTTTCTAACTTAACAAAAAGTGATGCGCCGACTGAGCCGACAGCGATTCCCACGGCCAAAATTGCGATTAGTTTAGTTGCATCTTGTCCGTCTAAACCTAGTTTGATTGATGCCCAACGTAATACAACAAACTGCAAAGTAGCACCTGCCCCCCAGAACAAAGTGGTAACAGCAAGAGAAACTCTGCCCTGTGGGTCGCGCCACAGAACGGTCGAGGCATGCCAGAAATCGCGTAATAAATAACTAAGGTTACGCTGTGGAATTGCATGATCCTTGGGCACTTTGGGGATGTGTAAATTAAACCAGGCGGCTAGAATATATAGACCAGTAATAATAGCAATACCGTAATATGGTGCGCTAGCAGGATTAATGTATGCGGGCATGCTTAAATAGGTATTTGATGCTGCAATCGTCGCGCCAAATATTGGACCTAGAATGATTGCTGTTACCGTTGTGCCCTCCATCCAGGCATTGGCCTTGATTAGTTGATGGGCGGGTAGCATTTCAGTCAGTATTCCGTATTTTGCAGGTGAGTAAGCCGCTGCACCAATACCTACTATAGCATAAGCATAAAGTGGGGGAAGCCCTGCAAGCGCAAGTACGCAACCTGAAAACTTGATTCCATTACTAATAAACATGACGCTTGCCCTTTGGTAGTGCGTCTGCAAAAGGGCCAACAAAAGGGGCAAGTACAACATAAGAGATAATAAAAAACCAGCGTAAGTAACGGCTCGTGCCAGTCAGGAGCGTTTAATGTGGAAAGTAATGTGATACAGGCAAACAAAAGCGCATTATCAGCGACAGCAGAGAGAAACTGTGCAATAAGTAGTGTGTAAAACCCTTTAACCATGATTAAGAATTAATGGCTAACATCTATAGTGCCTCAGCAGCAAAGTCTGCCAACCGTGAGCGTTCGCCTCTCACTAAAGTAACATGACCGTTATGCGCCCAACCTTTAAATCGGTCTACAACATAGGTTAAGCCAGAGCTACCTTCTGTTAGATATGGGGTGTCGATTTGTCCAATATTACCCAAGCATACTACTTTTGTGCCAGGGCCGGCTCGGGTAATTAATGTTTTCATTTGTTTAGGTGTGAGGTTTTGCGCTTCATCAATGATGAGAAATTTATGCAAAAAAGTACGCCCGCGCATAAAATTGAGCGACTTTACTTTGATGCGTGTGCGGATTAAGTCCTGCGTAGCAGCGCGTCCCCACTCACCAGCATCTTCATCTGTTTTGTTGAGCACGTCCAAATTATCTTCCAGCGCGCCCATCCAAGGCGCCATTTTTTCTTCTTCAGTTCCAGGCAAAAACCCGATATCTTCACCCACAGGTACGGTGACACGGGTCATAATGATTTCTGAATAGATTTTTTTATCCAACGTTTGTGTGAGTGCTGCAGCTAATGTGAGCAAGGTTTTGCCAGTGCCCGCTTGGCCAAGCAAAGTCACAAAATCGATTTCGGGGTCCATCAGCAAATTAAGTGCGAAGTTTTGCTCACGATTACGCGCCATAATGCCCCACACATTGTGTTTGGGGTTGGAATGGTCTTGCACGACTTCAAGCACCGCGGTATTGTTTTCGATGCTGCGTACAATGGCATGAAATGGCTTTTCAAACTCATAATAGACAAACTCATTAATTAAGAATGTTTTAACAAGCGGCCCTGCAATTCGGTAGAACATACGCCCGCCTTCTTGCCAAGAAGCCATATCTTTACTATGTTTTTCCCAAAAATCCTGTGGCAATTCAACGATACCGTTATAGAGTAAATCACTGTCTTCCAGAACCTTATCGTTAAAGTAATCTTCTGCAGGCACTCCCATGGCGCGTGCCTTGATGCGAATGTTGATATCTTTACTAACCAGAATGACTTGGCGTTTTGGATTGCGTTTTTGCAAATCCAATACCACGCTGATAATTTGATTATCTGCCTTACTGCCAGCTAAGCCGGGCAGCTCAATATTGATATGATTGGTTTGCATGAATAAGCGACCTGTGAGGTGCTTATTCCCTTGAATCGCGAGCGGGCTGCCGAGCTCTAAATTGGTGAGGTCTGTGCCGACGATTTCTTCCAAATAGCGGCTCGCCTGTCGTGCGTTGCGTGCAACTTCGGTTAGTCCTTTTTTATTGTTATCTAGCTCTTCTAACGTCACCATCGGCAAGTAAATGTCGTGCTCTTCAAAGCGGAAGAGGCTAGAAGGGTCGTGCATTAAAACGTTGGTATCAAGTACGAATAGTTTAGTCGCTACAGATTGTTTTTTTGTCATGAATAGTTAGGTTTATAGTTTTTTAATAAAATCAAGCACTTCAGGCACATGCCCATCCACCTTTACGCCACGCCATTCGTGTACGAGTGTTCCATTTTTGTCGATAATAAAAGTGCTACGTTCAATGCCCCGTACCTGTTTACCATACATATTTTTCATTTTTATGACGTTAAAAATGCCGCAGGCAAGTTCTTCAGTGTCTGCTAATAACTCAAAAGGAAAACTAAACTTGGCTTTAAAATTCTCATGCGACTTTAGGCTATCGCGCGACACGCCAAAAATCTCGGTATTCGCTTTTTGAAACTCTGTGTAATGATCTCTAAACTGCAAGCCCTGTGTGGTGCAGCCTGGAGTTGAGTCCTTTGGATAAAAGTAGATGACAAGAGTCTTGCCGCGATAATTTGAAAGCTTGAATGTGGTACCGCTAGTTGCGGGAAGTTCAAAATCTGTGACTGTTTGATTAAGCATAGGTCTATTCATTCTGATATGTCATTGTTGTTAAAAACTGAAATTAAAGCAAGCTGAATTATTAAAAAATGTTTTGCCATAATCGGACATCACAAAACAATTTAGGTTTAACGCTTAGGTAACTTCAGTTTGGGCTAAGGCGACTCTAGCTTAAATGAAACCGGCACAGTGATATTGAATGTACGGCTTCGCAGCGCCTCTGGCGGTGCAGGGAAGGGTGAAGCTTTGCGCACCATTTCTAGTGCCTGATTATCCAGCGCATCATGGCCGCTACTCTCGCGCACTTTGGCAGATAGCACATTTCCACTGCCATCAATCTTAAGGTCAAGAATCACTTCTCCTTGCCAGCCACGCATTGCCGCGATTTTTGGGTACTGTTTGTGTTTAGCAATCGCTCGGCCTAGCGTGCCTGCATATTCGCCCAGCGCATTATCTAGATTAACTGGCGGTGGCTCGATTGGTTTCTCGACGGGTTCTGGCGCTATAAACTCAGCAGGCTTGTTATCTGGCTTGGGCTCGGTAGCAATGACTTTACTCACTGGCGGTGGGGGCGGCGCTTCTTGTTCGATAGGCGTGGGCGCTTCAACTGGCATGGGGATTGGCTTAGGAATAATTTTTGGCTTTATGATTTCTTTAGGAGGCTCTGGCTTAGGTGGCTCGGGCTCGGGGATTTCTGGAACTGGTGCAGGCGGCGGTTCAGGTTTTTGCAGTTCCACACTTAAAGTATCGGGAATTTCTTTAACAAGCTCGAAATTAAAATTGGGAATCACAACCGCCAGCAACACATGAAGTAAGATTGAAGCGACAATTGCCCAAATAAGGGCACTTTCGTTAATGCTAGGGTTTTTGATAGTCAATTCCAAAATTGCTGTTTTTTTTAAGGTAAGCTGTTGATTATACTACAGAGAGTGCTAATTTCTAACAGGAAACTTTCTTAAATAATACCTTCCAGAATTTGAATATTAACCATCGTACCGGCCTCACAGTTGCCCACGGCTTCATCCAACACAATAAAGCAATTCGCGGTGCTCATGCTACTTAATACACCAGACCCTTGGTTACCCGTCGGCCTTACTTTCCAGACCCCGTTATTTTCGTACAAAATACCACGCTGAAACTCTGTGCGTCCAGTCGCTTTTTTAATAGGTTCCGTACACTCAGCTTTGAGCATAGGCATGGGTTTTGGTTCGGCGCCCATCAATATTTGCATGGCTTCGCGAACAAACTGGTAGAACGTTACCATTGCGGATACAGGATTGCCA
Organism: uncultured beta proteobacterium; assembly: GCA_963752495.1. GTDB lineage: Bacteria > Pseudomonadota > Gammaproteobacteria > Burkholderiales > Methylophilaceae > CAVVYJ01. The sequence goes on along the minus strand of CAVVYJ010000003.1, from coordinate 123,407 downwards.
GGTAGCCCGAAATAGTGACTATTACCAACTTTCCCATAAGCTAACGGGCGCCCGGGTTTCATGTTGATTTTCCAAAACAAGACTTGACCATGTTTGGCCAATAGCGCTTTCATATAATCTGCTTCGCCCACCGAGACGCCGCCACTGGTGATGACGACATCATGATTTTGGCTTGCTTCTAGCAAGGTTTCCTCTAGTAGCTTTGGGTCATCTGGAACATTCCCAAAATCGCAAATTTCCACCCCAAGCCGCGTTAGCATACCGTATAACGTGTAGCGGTTGCTGTCGTAAATCTGGCCTTCTTGCAACGGTTGGCCGACCCCTACTAATTCATCACCCGTGCTGAAAAACGCGACTTTTAATTTGCGAAAAACGCTAACTCTGGCTATTCCGAGCGAGGCGACTAAGCCAATATCTGCGGGCTTTAGGCAGTGCCCTTTTGCTAAAACGGTTTGTCCAATCTGCAAATCTTCACCTGCCATGCGTACATTCGCGCCATATTTAGCATCTTCCAATAGCGTGATGCTATCGCTTTTTTGCACGGCGCGTTCCTGCATCACTACCGTGTCTGCCCCATCAGGTATCACCGCGCCGGTCATGATTTTGACGCATTCGCCTGCCTTAACAATTCCCGCAAATGGTCTGCCGGCAAAGGCGGTGCCGATGATTTTGATTACTTTCATGCCCTCGGAGAACTTAAACGCATAGCCATCCATCGCGCTGTTGTTGTGGTTTGGCACGTTCGAAGGCGAAATAATATCCGCCGCCAACACGCGCCCCAAACTCTCGCGCAAAGGCAAAATTTCGGTTTCTGCTATGGGTTGTAAAAACTGTTGAATAAACTTGCGTGCCTGATTAACCGACATCGCATTCGGATCGTAATCATCCATGCAGCTTGGGTCGGCAATCAGTTGAGAAATGCTGGTGGGTTTGGCCATGACTAGATTTTAAAGCTTTAACTCTAATTCGCGAAGCTGTTCCATAGTATTCAAATTTACAAAAGCGTCACTACAATCAGAAAAGTCCACTTCAACGTATTGTTGGCTTTTCTGCCAAGCACTTACTTTGCGTTCACCGCTGGCTAAATACTCCGTCAGGCTGGGCAACACACTTTTCTTCATCAGGCAAAAAACGGGATGCGTATCGCCATCACTGCTTGCAACGGCAATATCTGCGCGGGCTTCAGCCATGCCCTTGTAAAGTCTTTCTACTAAATCTAAAGGCAACAAAGGTGAATCACACGGCACGGTTAATACGTAATCATGTTTGGCGTGTTTTAAGCCTAATGCAAAACCTGCCAATGGGCCAATAAACTCCTTGTTTTCATCTTTTAGCACAAGCAAACCAAACGTCTCATAAGCCACAATTTCACGATTCGCATTAATGATTATTTCATCCACTTGCGGCTGTAAACGGCTAATAACATGTGCAATTAACGGCTTTTTTTGTAATGAAATTAGCCCTTTATCAGCACCTCCCATACGCGTAGCCTGACCGCCAGCCAAGATAATTCCAGAAATTCCCAATTAGCCGCCTGTGTGGGACATGAATCTAATTACGGCTGGCGCAGCACGGCGCAAATCGAAGTCGTGGCCTTGGGGTTTTACGCGCATGCTGTCTAAAATCGCTTGGATAATAAGGTGCGTCATCATTCGGGTTTTCGCGCAATAAAGGCATCAGTTCAATTTTATCCTCTTGCCCCAAACATAAGTACAGCTCACCTTTACAGGTGATGCGCACGCGGTTGCAGCTCTCGCAAAAGTTGTGTGAGTGCGGTGAAATAAAGCCGATTTTTGTTGGCGTACCTGCTACTTGCCAATAACGCGCAGGACCGCCTGAATTATGGGTGCTAGGCAGGAGTGAGTACTGACTTTGTAGCAGTGCGAGTGTATCGGCATTGCTGACAAAGGTGTTTTCGCGATTGTGGTTCACGTCTCCCAGTGGCATCTCCTCGATAAAGCTAATGTCAATTTTTTTGTCGATGGCAAACCGCACCAAATCTCCTGCTTCATCATCGTTGCTGCCGCGCATTAAAACCGTATTTAATTTAATGCCTTCAAACCCCGCATCAATACTGGCTTGCAGGCCATCTAAAACTTTATTCAAATCGCCAGTGCGTGTAATTTGTTTGAATCGCTCAGGTTTTAGACTATCAATCGAAACGTTAATACGCTTAACCCCTGCTTTTTTGAGCGAATCCGCTTGCTGTGCCAATTGGCTTCCATTGGTAGTGAGTACTAACTCTTTCAACTCTTTTAACTGACCAATTTCTTCAAACAGCCAAAGTGCATTTTTGCGCACTAGTGGCTCACCACCTGTGATGCGCACTTTGCTCACACCCAAGCCAACAAACACTTTGACCAGTCGCGCACATTCTTCCAAACTTAATACTTCGTCACGCGGCAAAAACTGCATGTCTTCGCTCATGCAGTATACGCAGCGAAAATCGCAGCGATCGGTGATGGAAAGGCGTATGTAATCGACCTTGCGGCCGAACTGGTCAATGAGTGTAGCGGTTTGTGTCTATTGCATGCATGTATGCATTCTAAGACGTATCCTATTTATTCACAATAAACGTGGCGCGAAACCTTTAACTAGGCCATATATCAAGCCCTGTTTTGGCTTTAATAAGTGTTTGATTAGGTATATGATATTGGGTGTTGCAATTGACAAGCGAGAGATTTGTGGCAAGTGAACCAATCAACGTAAAATTAAGTGTAGAAGAATCAGCAAAAATTGAAGCACACATTGCTGCGCATAAAAGTATGCCAGGCGGATTGCTACCTTTATTGCACGCAATTCAGGATGATATAGGTTATGTTCCGGAGGCGGCTTATTCGCCTATTGCGCATGCTTTGGCGCTATCGGTAGCAGAAGTGCATGGTGTGGTAACTTTTTATCATCACTTCCGAAGTCACCCAGCAGGTCGACACGTATTGCAAATTTGTCGCGCTGAATCCTGCCAAGCCATGGGTTCAGACATGCTTGAAACACAAGTGAAATCAGCGCTCGGCATTGACTACCACCAAACCACCAAAGACGGCGCGATAACACTAGAGCCTGTGTATTGTTTGGGTAATTGTGCTTGCTCGCCAGCGGTAATGCTGGATGATGAGGTGTATGGTCGTATGGATGCACAAAAAATCGCTGATTTAATTGGCGAAGCGAAGGTGGCGTGATGGCTAAAGCCCCTCCAGTTAAAGTATATGTCCCCCGCGATTCTTCTGCGCTTTCGATGGGAGCTGAGCGCACGGCTAAAGCCATTGTTGCAGAAGCTGCAAAGCGCGGCGTTGACATTGAAGTAGTTCGCAATGGTTCACGTGGCATGTTTTGGCTTGAACCGATGGTCGAAGTTGAAACAGCAAGAGGTCGCATTGCTTATGGACCAGTCCAGCCAAAAGATGTACCTAGTTTATTTGAAGCAGATTTTCTGCATGGTTATGGACATACGCTGAATTTAGGACTCACTGAAGATATTGTTTGGTTGAAAAAACAGCAACGCCTGACTTTTGCGCGCGTGGGTATTACCGACCCAGTTTCATTGGATGATTATTTGGCACACGACGGTTACAAAGGTCTTGCAAATGCCCTGAAAATGACAGGTGCAGACATTGTGAAAGCTGTAACAGATTCTGGTTTGCGTGGTCGCGGTGGCGCTGCGTTCCCTACAGGCATTAAATGGAACACGGTTTTAGGCGCCAAGGGCGAGCAAAAATATATTGTTTGTAATGCAGATGAAGGTGATTCTGGCACCTATTCTGACCGCATGATTATGGAAGATGACCCGTTTGTGCTGATTGAAGGCATGACGATTGCGGGCATCGCGGTAGGTGCGACACAAGGCTATATTTATTTGCGTAGTGAGTACCCACATGCGCTTAAAACTTTGAATGAAGCTATTTCCAAGGCAGAAGCTGCCGGCTATTTGGGCGAAAAAATATGCGGTATCAAACCATACATTTAAGCTTGAAGTGCGCCGTGCGGCGGGTGCTTATGTATGTGGAGAAGAAACCTCGCTATTAGAAAGCTTGGAAGGCAAGCGTGGCTTAGTGCGCTTTAAACCGCCCTTACCAGCAATTGAAGGATTGTTTGGAAAACCAACGGTAGTAAATAATGTCATATCACTAGCAACAGTGCCGATTATTTTGGATAAAGGGGCGCAGTATTATGTAGATTTTGGCATGGGTCGCTCACGTGGAACTTTGCCGATTCAGCTTGCTGGCAATATTAAACATGGCGGACTGGTGGAGCTGGCATTCGGTGCCACACTGCGTGAGCTACTATATGATTATGGCGGCGGTTCTGCCACAGGTCGCCCAATCCGTGCGGTGCAGGTGGGTGGTCCGCTAGGCGCATATCTGCCAGAGAGTCAGTTTGATACACCGCTGGACTATGAAGAATTTGCCAAGATTTGGGCGGTGCTAGGGCATGGCGGAATTGTGGCCTTTGACGATACAGTGGATATGGCAAAAATGGCGCGTTATGCGTTCGAATTCTGTGCAATTGAAAGCTGTGGCAAGTGTACGCCTTGCCGCATTGGCTCTACGCGCGGTGTGGAGGTCATCGACAAAATTACCGCCAACAAAGATCACGCGAAAAACATACAACTGGTGCGCGATTTAAGCGATACTATGCTCAATGGTTCGCTATGTGCACTAGGTGGAATGACGCCGTATCCAGTGTTAAGCGCGCTAAATAATTTCCCAGAAGATTTTGGGTTACCGAACAAGCAGGTGGTCGCTTAGCGGCCAAAGGATCAATATCATGGACGATATTAAATATACTCCCAACAACGAATATGACCCGAAAGTGGATTACGGCACGCCAAGGAAAGTGGCGGAAACGCATGTCACACTAAATATCGATGGCGTAAATGTGACGGTGCCGGAAGGTACCTCGATTATGCATGCGGCGCAATTGGGCGGCGTGAGCGTGCCCAAGCTATGCGCTACCGATTCGCTAGAGCCGTTTGGCTCCTGTCGCTTGTGTTTGGTGGAAATCGAAGGCCGACGTGGTTACCCCGCCTCTTGTACAACACCTGTTGCAGAAGGTTTGAAAGTACATACACAAACACCTAAGCTGGCTGATATTCGCCGCGGCACAATGGAGCTTGTATATTTCTGATCATCCGCTGGATTGCCTCACTTGCGCAGCGAATGGTGATTGTGAATTGCAAGATATGGCAGGCGCCGTGGGCTTGCGCGAAGTGCGCTATGGCTATGAAGGTGAAAATCACCTGAAATCTGAAAAAGATGAAAGCAACCCTTATTTCACATTTGACCCCTCTAAATGCATTGTTTGTTCACGTTGTGTGCGCGCATGCGAAGAAACGCAGGGCACTTTCGCGTTGACGATTGAAGGGCGTGGCTTTGGCAGCAAAGTTTCCGCTGGCAATAAAGATTTTATGGACTCCGAATGTGTGTCTTGCGGCGCTTGCGTACAAGCTTGTCCTACGGCTACATTGATGGAAAAAACGGTGATTGAAGCGGGTACGCCAGAACACAGTGTGACTACTACTTGTGCTTATTGTGGTGTGGGCTGCAGCTTTAATGCGGAAATGAAAGGCGAGCAAGTCGTACGTATGACGCCTAACAAAGATGGGGGCGCCAACCATGGACATTCGTGTGTAAAGGGTCGTTTTGCTTGGGGCTACGCTACACACAAAGATCGTATTACCACCCCGATGATTCGGAAAAGTATTCACGACGAATGGCAAATTGTGGGCTGGGATGAGGCGATTAACTACGCTGCGAGTGAAATTAAGCGAATCCAAGAAAAATATGGCAAAGAAGCTTTGGGAGGCATTACTTCATCTCGCTGCACCAATGAAGAGGTTTATGTCACACAAAAACTAATACGCGCAGTGTTTGGTACCAATAATGTTGATACATGTGCGCGCGTTTGCCACAGCCCTACTGGGTATGGACTTAAGCAAACCTTAGGTGAGTCTGCGGGCACGCAGACATTCGACTCGGTCATGAAATCTGACGTAATTTTTGTGATTGGCGCTAATCCAACTGATGGGCATCCAGTATTTGCATCACAAATGAAGCGCCGCTTGCGTGAAGGCGCAAAGCTTATTATTGCTGATCCGCGAGCGATAGACCTTGTTGAAAATAGCCCGCATATCCGTGCCAACTATCATTTGAACTTACGCCCTGGCACTAATGTAGCGCTGATTTCTGCGCTTGCGCATGTGGTGGTGACCGAAGGCTTGGTAAAAGAAGATTTTGTGAAAGCGCGCTGTGAGTGGGATTCTTTTGTGGAGTGGCGTGATTTTGTGGCCAAGCCAGAAAACTCTCCAGAAGCATTAGAAAAAGATCTAGGCGTGCCATCACAAAAAGTGCGCGAAGCGGCGAGACTTTATGCTACCGGTGGAAACGCAGCGATTTATTATGGATTGGGTGTGACAGAGCACTCCCAAGGTTCAACTACGGTAATGGGTATTGCTAATTTGGCGATGGCCACGGGTAATGTGGGGCGTGAAGGTGTGGGGGTTAATCCATTGCGCGGCCAAAACAATGTTCAGGGTTCTTGTGATATGGGTTCTATGCCTCATGAGTTTCCAGGATATCGTCATGTTTCCGATGATGCTACACGTGCCTTATTTGAAGCTGCTTGGGGCAAACCTCTAAGCAGTGATCCTGGCTTACGCATCCCAAATATGCTGGACTTGGCCGCAGAAGGTAGCTTCAAGGGGCTTTATTGTGTAGGCGAGGATATTGCGCAATCAGACCCTGATACGCAACATGTGACGCATGCCTTGGAATCGATGGAATGTGTGATTGTGCAAGATTTGTTCTTAAACGAGACTGCAATGTACGCACATGTGTTCTTCCCAGGAGCGTCATTTCTTGAAAAGAGTGGTACTTTTACCAATGCAGAGCGTCGTATTTCCCCAGTGCGTCGCGTAATGTCGCCAAAGAATGGGTTTGAAGATTGGGAAGTGACTGCCAAACTATCTGAAGCGCTTGGTTACAAAATGCACTATAACCATGCTTCGGAAATTATGGATGAAATTGCTGCTTTGACACCGACATTCAAAGGCGTCAGCTTTAAGAAATTAGATGAGTTAGGTAGCATTCAATGGCCTTGCGACGATGAAAATCCAATGGGTACACCTACGATGCATGTGGATGAATTTGTTCGCGGCAAAGGTAAGTTTTTTATTACCCAATATGTGCCGACAACAGAAAAAGTGAATGCTAAATATCCGCTGATACTTACAACTGGCCGCATTTTGTCGCAATACAATGTTGGCGCACAAACCCGCCGTACGGAAAACGTGGCTTGGCATCATGAGGATGTAGTAGAAATTCACCCTCACGATGCGGAAGAACGTGGTGTTAGCGAGGGTGATTGGGTTGGGTATTAAGAGCCGTGCCGGTGAGACTGTGTTGCGCGCAACGATTACAGAACGTGTGCAACCTGGCGTGATATATACGACATTTCACCATCCTGAATCAGGTGCAAATGTCATTACGACCGATAACTCTGATTGGGCGACAAACTGCCCTGAATTTAAAGTCACTGCAGTTCAGGTGACAAAGGTCCATCAGCTTTCGGATTGGCAGAAGCATTATCAAGAATTTTCCGAGGAGCAAATCGAATTTACTGGGAAGAAAAAATCAGTAAAGCCATTGTCTACTGCGGGCTAGCCGATTTTACCTAGTGATACCTGAGATGGATGATAAAACACAGGCTGTATCAAGTGCACCGCAGAATCAATATGCGATAAAAAAATGGAAGAATAGGCAACTAACCGAAACTGTGGATTGCTTGGCGGAAGAGGTGCCGATTGCGTTTGTGTACAATGGTATTTCGCACGCAGTGATGCTTGCTACACCACAAGATTTGGAAGATTTTGCACTGGGATTTTCACTCACAGAAGGTATTTTGCAAAATAAAAGTGAGTTGTATAGTGTTGAAGTTGTGGAGCTCTTGAATGGTTTTGAGTTGCAACTTAATATTGCAGCTGAGCGTTTTGAAATGCTGAAAGTGCACAGACGTAGTATGGCTGGCCGAACCGGATGTGGACTTTGTGGTGCGGAAAGTTTAGAAAAAGTGATGCGATTGCCTCAAGTTGCAGCAAGCATCATAAAGCACGAATTAAACACGGTTCGCCCGCAAAGCGTTGAAAGTGCCTATCATGGCATTCAGCCATTACAAATATTGCAGCAGGCCACTGGCGCAACGCATGCATGTGCATGGGCAGATGCTGATGGTAAAATCGGCTTGATCAGGGAAGATGTTGGGCGCCATAACGCCATGGATAAGCTGATTGGTGCTTTAGCAAAAAATCCAGCAGAAGCCCCTGGGTTTGTGCTGACAACCAGCCGTGCAAGTTATGAAATGGTGCAAAAAGTAGCTAGTGTTGGCATTAACATGTTAGCTGCGATTTCTGCGCCGACAGGGCTAGCAGTACGCATCGCACAAACTTATGGTGTGACGTTGCTAGGTTTTGTGCGGCAAGAGCAATACGTGATTTATGCGAACGCCCAACGAATCAGATACGAATAGAGTGATATGGATATTGAAAAGTTAATCAAAATGGCGAATCAGATAGGTGATTTTTACGAAGCCTTCCCTGACCAAGCAGAAGCAAGAGTTGAGATTGCTGGACACCTCAATCGCTTTTGGAACTCGGCTATGCGTAAATCTATCGCTACCCATGTTAAAGATAGTCAGGGAGTGGGTTTGCACACGCCAGTCATCGAAGCAATCAGGCAGCATCTCAAACTAAGTTAGTTTTTTGGAAGTCTTAAATCTAAGCATATTAATCATCCCGCTAATTTTTTTAGCGGCAATGCTGTATTCATCTGTGGGACATGGCGGCGCATCTGCATATCTTGCAGTGATGGCAATTGTCGGTATTGCTCCAGAAAGCATGCGGCCTGCAGCGCTTATTCTCAATATCTTGGTTTCCAGCATTGCGCTATTTAAGTTTTATCGGGCAAATGCATTTTCATGGCAATTGCTGATCCCGCTTGCCGCTGCTTCAATTCCATTCGCCTTTTTAGGTGGCTTAATTAAGTTACCAACTGAAATATACAAACCTATAGTAGGGGCAGTGCTTATTTTTGCAGCATGGCAGGTATTTTATCGTGCAAATAGCGTTTATACAGTAATCGAAAAACCAGCATCTAAATTCGCACTATTTGCAATTGGCGGTGTGCTAGGTTTGCTGTCAGGCTTGACCGGAGTGGGTGGGGGCATTTTTTTAAGCCCAATGCTATTGTTTTTAAAATGGGCAGAAACTAAAGTGATTTCTGGCGTGGCTGCTGCCTTTATTTTAGTAAACTCTATATCTGGTTTGTTAGGTGTTCTCACAAAATCACCATTGTTGCCAAGCGGTCTATTTTATTGGGCTTTGGCTGCTATTGCTGGCGGCATGATAGGAGCAGAATGGGGAAGTCGCAGACTCGCAAATCCTACCATTCGAAAAATATTAGCCTTGGTGTTGCTATCGGCAGGCGCCAAAATGATGATTACTGGCTAAGTGTGCTGAAATAGTCTAAAGCTTTCGCGGCGTTCGCTGGCGCGCTTGCCACTCCAAATCAGCTTCCAATCAGGCCCGGGTTCAAGTTTCTCGTTACCGCGGGTGTCCTGAATTAAGTATAAATCACAATCCAAACGTTGTTCAGTTTCGAAACTTTGTGTTTTTAGATTTGCATAGTAGTGCAATAAATCCCGCTGTGCGTCGCCAAGTCGACTGCTTGTAACGCAAGCATATTGTTCTGGCAACGCATGTTTTAAGCTAGTAAATACTATTTGATAGCTGCGTGCGCTATCAATCATCGGTAGCCATAGTGTCATGAGTAATGTCCATACGCATGTCATTCCAATCGCCCAGTTAGTGGCGCTGGAGCGGTTGGTGTTTTTTGTGCGGAATATTGTAAGTAGCCAAATCAAAGTAATTAATACAGCGATTACAATTGCAACAATGTTTAAATTAAGGTGTTGTAAGCCAGATAAAAATATTAAGCGCTCTTTAATTTTTGCTGGAGCGCCTGTCAGCATGGCGTTCCAGCCTAACCAAACTAAGCCTGCCATAATACCGAACAGGATTAGACCAAACCAATTAAGGGCGCCAGCCGCACCACGTTTGAGTGTTTCTATGCTACCGCCAGCCATAGCAGTAAGCGGTATAAGCAGCGGTAGGGCAGATACTTCTTTATTTTCTGCGGCAAAACCAATGAGTATCCAGGATACAACAAAGAAAGTGATAATGAGTTGGTACCTAGGCTTTGATAGCAATTGCGTGCGGAAACGCCAAAAGCCCCAAGCTGCGAGCGGTAAGGCGGGCCATGCATACCAGAGTAAAATATTCAGAAAATAAATATGATTGCTCGGGGCAAACTGCGCAAAAGCATGTGCCCACCAAGCCGCAAACTGCGCTGGGTAGAAATAAAAGCAGAGTAAAGGCCAGAGTAGTATCAGCGGGCTTGCAAAGATTGCAGACATTAACAAAACTTTGGCAAAACTTGCATTGCGCCAAGAAGCAAACAGACAGGGCAATATAAGACTAGTTACCATTATTATTGCCAGCGGGAGCAGGCCTGTTGATAAAAAACCAACTCCCATAGCGGCACTTAATAATAAGCTAGCTCTATATGGGCGCCGACTGGCAAGTGAAAGCGCGTAAAAACCTGTTGCGATGCTGGTTAGGCCGCTAACGGCGGGCATTAGTGTGTGCGCGCTTACTACCAAGCCAAGTGAGCCAATAAATACGAAGGTTGTTTGTCGGCCAAAACCTTGTCCCCAAAGCTCGCGGCCAGTCATTCCTATCATCAGCAATGTAATCATCATCCATAGACCGGTTGCAATACGTGCGGCATCGTGCAAGGGTAAAATCCCGCTAAACAGTTTTGCCGTGAGTGTAGCGCTTAGATAATAAAGTGGCGGATTAGCGATTTGATTGCTACTTGCTGAGAGTGGCGCTATTAAATTCCCAGACTCCAGTATGGTTTTTACCACACTTATTGTATGAGATTCATATGGCTTCCAAGGACTATGCCCCACCAGGCCCATTAATAACCAAATTGCACACAGTATAATGAGTAGATGAGTTTTAGCGCGCTCGCCCACACGTGCCCGTGGGGTGGACATATTGCCTTGCCAGTCGTGGTCTAAATCGAATCGCACCTGAGTTACTCTAAGCTTTATTAAAACTTGTTAATTTAAGCATAAAAAAAGGCAGCCAAGCTGCCTTTTTTGCATAACCATGTGGTTACATGCCATATTTTTGGCGGAATTTCTCAACACGGCCAGCCGTATCCACAATTTTTTGCTTGCCGGTGTAGAACGGGTGGCATTGTGAGCACACCTCAATATTCATATCGCGGCCATTGGTCGAGCGCGTTTTGAACTTGTTACCACAGCTACAGGTAACGTTGATTTCTACGTAGTTTGGATGGGTTTCAGCTTTCATTTTGCTGGACTTTCAATTAGTTAGTTAGATATTGCAATAAACATTAAATTCAACGAGCCGCGCATTATGAATTAAAACATGGTTTTAAGCAAGTGCAATCGCTCATATTAACCACGACGCATGCTGTCAAAAAAGTCAGCATTATTTTTTGTGGCTTTGATTTTATCCAGTAGAAATTCCATCGCTTCCAAGTCATCCATCGGGTATAGTAACTTGCGCAAGACCCAGATCTTCTGTAACACATCTTTTTCGATAAGTAGCTCTTCGCGGCGGGTACCGGATTTGTTAACATTAATGGCTGGATATAGACGTTTTTCAGCCATGCGGCGATCTAGATGAATTTCCATATTGCCGGTGCCTTTAAATTCTTCGTAAATCACGTCGTCCATGCGTGAGCCAGTATCAACGAGGGCGGTGGCGATAATGGTAAGTGAGCCACCTTCTTCGATATTACGGGCAGCACCAAAGAAACGCTTTGGTTTTTGCAGTGCATTGGCATCCACACCACCGGTTAACACCTTACCCGAGGAAGGAATTACCGTATTGTAAGCACGTGCAAGACGAGTGATGGAATCTAACAAAATCACTACATCTTTTTTATGTTCAACTAGGCGCTTGGCTTTTTCCAGCACCATTTCGGCAACCTGCACATGGCGCGTTGCAGGTTCATCAAAAGTAGAAGCTACAACCTCACCTTTCACCGAACGCGTCATTTCAGTAACTTCTTCAGGACGCTCATCGATAAGCAAAACAATCATAATGACATCAGGATGGTTAGCTGTAATTGCATGTGCAATGTTTTGCATCATGACTGTTTTACCACTTTTAGGGCTCGCAACCAGCAAGCCGCGCTGACCTCTGCCAATAGGGGCAATCATGTCGATTACGCGGCTAGTAATATTTTCCTCGCCGCGGATGTCACGTTCCAACGTAAGCGGTATGGTCGGGAAAAGTGGGGTTAAGTTCTCAAATAAAATTTTATGCTTGGTATTCTCTGGCGCCTCACCATTCACCATGTCTACTTTTACAAGTGCAAAATAGCGTTCACCGTCTTTTGGGGTGCGGATTTCACCTTGAATACTATCGCCGGTATGCAAGTTAAAGCGACGTATCTGCGATGGTGAAACGTAAATGTCGTCCGGTCCAGCTAGGTAGGAAGTATCTGGAGAGCGCAAAAAACCAAAACCATCTTGGAGCACTTCCAGCGTACCGTCACCAAAAATGCTATCGCCTTTTTTTGCCTTATGTTTAAGGATTGCAAAAATCAAATCCTGCTTGCGCATGCGGCTTGCATTTTCGATTTCGTCGGCAATCGCCATATCTACAAGTTCAGTTACAGGTAAATGTTTTAGGTCAGATAAATGCATGGGATGGGGCTCGCTAGAAGGGGGTATTACAGAATGAAAAGGTTTAAAGGGTCTGGCTTCTGCTCGAAGCCAGACAAGGGTACCTGCTAAATATTGCTATCAATAAATGCCATTAATTGTGATTTTGATAAAGCGCCAACTTTTGTGGCTTCCACATTGCCATTTTTAAACAACATCAGTGTTGGAATGCCGCGAATACCGTATTTTGGTGGTGTTTGCTGATTATCGTCAATGTTAAGTTTGGCAACAATTAAGCGATCTGAGTACTCTTTAGAGATATCCTCTAAAATTGGTGCAATCATTTTGCATGGACCGCACCACTCCGCCCAATAGTCCACTAAGACTGGGAGTTGGGACTGCAATACTTTTTGCTCAAATGTAGCATCGCTTAAATGGGTAATGTTTTCGCTCATAGTAACCTCAATATTGGAATTGGTTTATAGCCTGTTGTTTCGACAACTAATCGTCTATTTTAAAAATGTGAATTTGTTAACTTGAATGCTGTGACAGCGTAACGTTCGGTAATTAAGTAATAGTATATCAACATCAATCAGATTATATCAAGCTGTATTGAAATCGCTCAAAAGTTGCAGTGCGTTCGACTAATCTTGTTATCAACACTTTAGTGAGGCTGTCATGATGCACAAGCTCAAGCACTTCTCCTTGTGAATAGACACCGCAGGGCACAACGACACTTGCAGGCTGTTTGAGTGCGCCTAGTTCAGGCAACATTAGCCCTTCACCTTCTGCGGCTGTTTTCTCTGATTTTACAGTGATTGCTGTTGCGCTTGGTGAGATTAGCTCAATACCTGCATCCAGTTGATTTAACTCATTAACACTTGCCCAGCGCAATACACCCAGCTCCCACATCAGCGTTTTATTGTTTTTGATAGCTACGATATCGCCCACATATAGACTAACTTGGGAGGAATTGAATTTACGTAGTGCATAACCACCCGCGCTTACGTTTAGTACTTGCCAGCGTGAGGGTTTTAGCGCGTTGCTTGGCACCATAAAGTTCTTTACGTCATTGCCGACTTTAGGGATAAAGTGATGCGCGGCGTGAATGCCTATGCCCAACTCCATCCCGTCACTTTTTTTACTTCTAGAAAAGACTCTGAGCGGTGATTTGCCAAAATGCTTGATAAGATGCGTTAATAAATCTTCGTAATGCTCTTTAAGTGCGTTACTTGGCAGGCTGCCGTCACTAGGAACAACACCGCCCTGCAAGGCTTTAAGGTGTGCATGTATGCGCCTTGCTAAATTGACTGTAATCAGAAGAATATCAGTCTCGTTATTTGGTAACTCACGGTTTTTCACAAAAGAAGTAGGAGGTTTGTCGCCACTAAGACCGACCAAAAATACACCAGTGGGATTGTCAACAAACCCTAGTGCGCGCAGTTCTGCGTCACCTGCGATTTTTGTTAAGTAGGCATCAGCTTTTACGATGTCCTTGTTCGCCAAGTGGTGTGGGTTGGCAAGGGACAATAATAAAGCTTGTGTGTACACCGAATTGACAGAGCCTTCGTTAACATCTGGGAGCATTTCAATTACTTTGACAGTCTCAGCAGATTGCTGCAGAGCACAAAAGTAAAGCTGGTGCAGTTCTGACCATACTGCAGTTGCTGGTGCGCGGTAGGTGAGATAATTTACAAATGAAATCTCTTTGAGCGCGTGAATCGCGCGCTGTACAACCAAAGCAGTGGACTTGCTGTTGTTGATGTTAAGAATTTTATTCTGCAAATCTACTAGAGCAGATTTGTAGCCGTAAGCGAACTCTTGCCAAAGTTGTACAGCAGAACTTGCAAATGCCTGTTCATTTTTCGATATCGGCAGACTTGCGCTGCTAAAATGCGGTATTAATGCATGATAGATTTGAATTGCTGCTGGACGATAGAGTTCTAATGCATTGATTCGATTAGAAAATGCAACTTTTTGGCTGTTGAGAATTTGTAACTCTTCTACCAAATCACTGGCAGCACGAATCGGGTCGCCGAATGATAAGTTTTGGATGAACTCACTGATTTTATTGGGGCGCGTTTCCGCCAATAAAATTGGGTTATTATCTAGTACCGGAAGCTTAAGGCTGAGTGGCATGCAAACTCCATACGATTAAGCTTAATATTAAAGCTAATGAGTTGTTTTGTCACCTTTTTTGCGTTTTAGCGCACTGTTTGTAGGGTAAATTTAAGATTATGCAAAAAAAAATAAATTTTTTATTATGTATTTTGATAGTTTTGGGGCTGGGCATAACAAATATCGCATTGGCTGCGGGCGGCTTTACGCTTAAGGATACAAATGGCAAAAGCCATACGCTGGCGCAGTACAAGGGTAAATGGGTGTTCGTGAACTATTGGGCAACTTGGTGCCCTCCCTGTTTAGAAGAAGTGCCTGATTTAGTAGCATTATATGACAGCCATAAGGCCAAAGATGCGGTGGTCATTGGCGTTGCATTCGATTATGAGAGTGCTAAAGACGTGGCAGAATACGTAGATGATATGTTGATGTCGTACCCTATTGTGTTAGGCGACGATGCGGTGGCAAGCCAGATCGGCGGTGCAGAAGTGCTACCCACAACCTTTATCTATAACCCGAAAGGTGAGCTGGTCAAAACCAAACGCGGTAAGGTCACCAAACAGTATCTGGAATCCATCATGTCTGGTGACGTAAAGAAATAGTGCTTAACCAGGCACTTCGATTGGATTGCCTTCAGCATCTACAACATTTAAAAGATTTTCATTCGCGAATAACATTAAATCTTCAAAACCTTCTGGGTTCGATGTTTTTAGGCGCATATCTACCGCTAAGCAGCGTACACCATTCATCATTTCAGGCTTGAGATATGGCGAATAGCGCAATTTGCGATCGTCTCCAAAAGTAGCATGGCTACTGCAAATACGATCCACCCAATCGCTCGGGCGAAATGGTTTTCCTTCACGCGTTAGGCTCTGGATAAAAATTTCTTCATGCTTTTTTGTCATTTACTTTTAATTTCTTTCTAATTCATATACTCAAAAACTTTAACTACTTTTGTTACGCCTTCTGTGTTGCGCGCTATATCAACTGCCGCGTCAGCTTCTGCTTGGTTAACAATGCCAAGCAAATAAACCGCACTATTTTCAGTCACTACTTTCACATAATTGGCTGGAAATTTATTTTCCGTCAGAAATTTTGTTTTAACTTTTGAGGTTAAGTAAGTATCGTTGCTACGGTCGCCGAGCGAGCTTTTAGGGCCCACTACAATCTCGTTGGTGATATTACGTACGTTGGAAATCGCTTTAACGAACGATTCCGCTTTTGTTTTAGTAGCGTCATCTGGCACTTCGCCAGTCAGTAGCACGTTGCGGTTGTAGCTTGTGACATTAACGTGTGCTTGATCGCCCAAATTGGTTTCCATCTCTTTTACTGCTTTTAGCTCAATATTTTCGTCTTCCACAAAAATGCCAGAGGTGCGTCTGTCAGCCGCCATTGCTCCACCTGCGGCAGCTCCGCCCACAACGGCTGGTACGCAAGCTGTGAGTTGTGTGGCGATTGAAAAAGCAAGAGTTACAGTAAGAATGAGTTTGTTGATTAATTGCATTAAGGTCTCCTAGATTAAAGCCCTGATTAATTTTGTTTTGATATCTATTTTTTTGCGAATGATACGCTCTTTATGCGTCAAATGCATTACGTATCCATTCAATATTTTGCAGATTAGTTTTGTTCATAAGGATGGCGTCAAAGCGACAGGCGTGCTCACCATGTTGTTGAAGATAATGCTGTGCGGTGGCAATCAGCTTTCGCTGCTTTTGCAGCGTGATGCTCGCCCCAGCGCTGCCAAACGCGCTGTTTGATCGAAGCCTCACTTCAACGAACACGAGGACTTTGGCGTCTTGCATAATCAAATCGATTTCGCCAAAACGGCAATGATAATTTTGCGTCACAAACTTAAGGCCGTGATTCATCAAAAAAGTTGCAGCCAATTGTTCAGCTTCTAATCCGGCATTATTTTTGTTGATTTTCATAAGCTGTAGGTAATGTACACGCTTCGCGTTAAAATTCCATTATGTCTCAAGGTACATTATACGTAGTCGCCACGCCAATCGGCAATCTTGGCGATATTACGCTGCGCGCGCTGGAAATCTTGAAAAGTGTCGATGCGATTGCAGCTGAAGATACGCGCCATACATCGGGCTTGTTGAGCCATTTTGGCATGTCCAAAAAACTCATCGCTGTGCATCAACATAACGAGCAGCAATCTGCAGAGGCGCTTGTCACAAGATTAAACGGTGGCGAAAATATTGCATTAGTTACTGATGCTGGCACGCCAGCCGTGAGCGACCCTGGCGCGATTGTAGTTAAAGTTGTGCGCGCTGCGGGCATTAAAATTGTGCCGATTCCCGGTGCGAGTGCTGTTATAGCGGCACTCTCGGCAAGCGGCATTGCAGAAAACGGCTTTACGTTTATTGGCTTTTTGCCTGCAAGTAGCAGTGGACGCAAAAAAACTTTGCAGAGCCTGCTGGGAGATATTCATACATTAGTGTTTTATGAAGCGCCGCACCGCATCGTTGAAAGTGTTGCCGACATGGCGGCGATTTTTGGTGCAGAACGCAATATTGTGATTGCGCGCGAACTCACAAAAACTTTTGAGACAATTCACAAATGCAGCCTTGGGGATGCGGTAAAATGGCTGGAGGCCGACTCAAACCAGCAGCGTGGTGAATTTGTATTGCTGATTGAAGCCTCGCCAGTTGTGGAGATGGAAGGTATTAGCGATGATGAAAAGCGCGTAATTAAAATACTTTTGGCAGAGTTGCCACTCAAGCAAGCAGTGAAACTGGCTACGGACATTACAGGCGCAAAGAAGAACAAGCTATATGACTTTGCGCTAGAATTAAAATCAGGATTAAAGAATGACGATTAACGCTATTACCATTACAAGGCCAGATGACTGGCATTTGCATTTGCGCGACGGTGCTGCATTGCAGGCAGTATTGCCAGATACCGCACGTCAGTTTGCGCGTGCGATTGTGATGCCCAACTTGCGTCCGCCAGTCACGACGACAGATTTAGCAGAAGCTTACCGTACAGCCATATTGCAAGCGCTTCCTGGCGGCATGACGTTTGAACCATTAATGACGCTTTATCTGACCGATAACACGTCCGCCGACGAAATTAAAAAAGCCAAAGCCAGCGGTTTTGTGCACGGCGTTAAGCTCTACCCCGCTGGTGCGACGACGAATAGCGATTCCGGCGTGACTAATTTAGGGTTTTGTGCAGAGGCGCTGGAAGCGATGGAGCAGGTTGGCATGCCGCTACTGATGCATGGTGAAGTGACGGATGCCAATATTGATGTATTTGATCGCGAAAAGGTGTTTATCGAGCGCAATATGGAAACGCTGTTAAAACGCTATCCAAAGCTTAAAATTGTGTTTGAACATATCACCACCAAAGATGCCGCAGATTTTGTTACAAGCGCGCCAAATAACGTTGCTGCGACCATTACTGTGCATCATTTACTCATGAATCGGAACGATATGTTTGCAGGCGGCATTCGCCCGCACCATTATTGCTTGCCTGTGCTCAAACGCGAAGAGCACCGTTTGGCGCTGGTGAAAGCTGCAACTTCGGGCAACCCCAAATTTTTCTTAGGAACGGACAGTGCGCCGCACGCCAAAGGCAGTAAAGAAGCGGCTTGCGGCTGCGCGGGTATTTATACCGCACATGCGGCCATTGAGTTATACGCGGAGGCGTTTGAAGCGGCTGGCTGTTTAAATAAACTGGAAGCTTTTGCCAGTTTTTATGGGGCAGATTTTTATGGATTGCCGCGCAATCAAGACAAAATCACGCTTTGCAAAGAAAGTTGGCAAGTGCCAACAAGCATACCATTTGGTGACGATGAACTAATGCCGCTGAGAGCAGGCCAAACCGATTGCTTGGAAGCTTAAAGCATAAGGAGAAAGTAATGAATTTGAATCTAAAATTGGTTGTTATGTTAAGTTTAACTGGCCTGGCAAGCCCGTCTGTATTGGCGATAACGCCAGACCCGTCCAATCAGGATATGTATGCGCGCGAGTTTAAATTGCTGGATGTGGATAACAATGAAAAGTTAAGTGCAACCGAAATTAAAAAAGATAACTTGTTTAATGGCGGCGGCTTTGGCAAGGCGGATAAAAACCATAACGGCAGCTTGACTAAAGATGAATACGCGACTTACAAATCGGCAGTGCAGCAGAAGGAAGCTAAGCAGGTAGCCAGCGACAGCTCGATTACCTCAAAAATCAAATCAAAATATTTGCTGGAAAAAGGCATTAAAAGCTTTAAGGTGAGTGTGGAAACCAAAGATGGCATCGTGGTGTTGAGTGGTTTTGTAGATACCGAATCTGCCAAAACACGCGCAGAACAAATTGCCGCAAGTGTGAGCGGTGTTAAATCGGTAAAAAGTGCTTTGGTGGTAAAACCTTAAAATAGATGCTCTGAAAGGCGCATAGGTATTGGGTTGTAGGTCAGTTGATTTTAAGTATCTCACTTGAATGCAGCGAACTAGGTTTTATCACGCGAATAAGACTGTTTGTTAAGTCGTCAGTTTCGTGAAAGAAGTATGTAATTTGCTAGCAAACCAACTGTAAGAAAGCCACAGTTCCGCTATTTCATTCTTACATGTACTTATTTGGTTTCCAACTAAGCTTAAATTCCTCAGTGTCTTCTGCAGCGTTGTCCAACAAGCGACGTGGGGTTCCATCGCTACCAAGGTAGTCTGTACGCAATAGTAACACCTTCAGTAACTCGTGCTTTCTTTCGGCGTGATATTATGAACGAACATGAACTCTCTTGCCATTCTAGCCGATAAGCACATTAGAAGCATGTCTATTTAGCTACAATTAGTCCAATTTGCTGGTGACAGCTTGAATGTTGATGAGTATTAGATATGAAAAGCATAGAAAAGTCTAACTTGATATGATTAGTACCCATTTTACGCTGGATAATTATTTATTTAGTGACCATAACGTAAGTGTAACTAGCGCTACTTTTCTAATTAAAGCCTTTTCACTCAATGTGTTAAAATGGTTTAGCACCGAAGCTAGCTAGACAGTCGCCGCCAAGCAATTGGGGGAGGAAAGTCCGGGCTGCACAGAGCAAGATGACGGCTAACGGCCGTACGTCGTGAGACGAGGAACAGGGCCACAGAGACGAGCGTATTAAGTTACGGTGAAACGCGGTAACCTCCATCTGCAGCAATATCAAATAGGCTGGCATTAGGCGTGGCTCGCGCTGCCAGCGGGTAGATAGCTTGAGCGCACGCGCAAGTGTGCGCCTAGATGAATGACTGTTACGTGCAGCAATGCACGACAGAACCCGGCTTATCGGCTAGCTTCTTTTTTTCCTTGTTTTTACCCATTATTTTACCTCACAAGCAATTCAATCACATAATCAGTATTACTGATATTTCACTTTCACTTGCTTTTATAAGTCATTGATTATTAACAGTGTTGTTTTTGTGAAAATCATGCGCTAAGTCTTTGTCTTATAAAGAAAAAATTCGTAAAAAGTGCTTGCAAAGCGCTTTGATTATATCTATAGTGCCAATTGGTGGGGAAAAGTGGGTTTTTGTGGGGAATTTTTAACTAATGCTAAGGGTGGTTAGACATTCCTCACTTTTTCCAACAAAAATAATTATAGGGTAATAACACATTCAATGTTCCGCGGGGCGACAAATTTAAGTATGGATGCAAAAGGCAGGCTTGCTGTGCCTGCCAAGCATCGCGATACGCTTTTTGCGCAGTGTGACGGCAATTTGGTGCTCACGGCGCATCCGCATACTTGTTTGTTGTTGTATCCCCAGCCAGCGTGGGAACCCATTCAGGCAAAAGTAATGAGTCTATCGAGCTTTGACGTGAAGCTATCAGCGTTGCAGCGTTTGCTGGTGGGTCATGCGGAAGATATCACGTTAGACAGTTCAGGGCGGCTCCTAGTGTCGTCCGTGCTGCGTGAGTTTGCAGGATTGGAAAAAGAAGTCATGTTGGTTGGTCAGGGCAGCCATTTTGAGTTATGGAATATGGAAGCATGGCGCAAGCAGTTGCAAAACGTAGTTGGCGAGCTAGAGATGCCGACAGATTTAAGCGGATTCTCACTATGATGATGGGCGCGAAGTCGGCGCCCGCATCAGCCTCAGTGTCACTGTCTGCAAAAAATGAGTCCGCCGCACATACCACTGTGCTGCTGGATGAGGCTGTTGATGCGCTCAATATTCAAGCTGATGGTGTTTATATTGACTGCACTTTTGGCCGTGGCGGGCATAGCAAAAAAATATTAGAAAAGTTGGGTGTTAAAGGCCGCTTGTTTGCGATTGATCGCGATTTGGCGGCTTTGGCAGTGGGTCAATCAATTAAAGATGCGCGATTTCATATCGAACATCTGCATTTTTCAGAAGTGAATCAATTGGCAGTAAAACACAAATTATCCAGCGTAGACGGCATTTTGCTGGACTTGGGCATTTCATCGCCGCAAATCGATGAAGGCGCACGTGGCTTTAGTTTTAGGTTTGATGCGCCTTTAGATATGCGCATGGATCAATCGCGTGGCAAAACGGCTGCAGAGCTGTTGACCACAATTTCGGAACAAAAATTAGGGGAGGTTATAAAAGATTATGGTGAAGAACGGTTTGCTAAGCAGGTTGCAAGGGCGATTATTAAGGAGCGCAATGACGGGCGCGCCATCACCACTACAGGACAGCTTGCCAAGGTCGTGGCAAGTGCAATCCCCAAGGTCGAACCGGGGCAGAACCCTGCAACGCGCACCTTTCAAGCTCTACGGATTTTCGTCAATCAGGAGCTTGAGGAGTTATCGCTAGTTCTGCCACAGTGCCTCAGCTTACTAGCGGCGGGCGGCAGGCTAGCGGTGATTAGTTTTCACTCGTTAGAAGACCGTATTGTGAAGCGCTTTATTCAAAGTGAGCAAAATCGCGATGAGTTGCCTGCAAATTTTCCAGTAAAAGCAAAAGACCTGCCACAGCCACGTTTAATGGCGGTGGGCAAAGCAATTAAGCCAAGTGCCGCTGAAATTAAAAATAATCCGCGCGCACGTAGTGCGGTGATGCGAGTTGCCATGAGGACAGCAACAGCATGACGCGCCTAAATTTGATTTTGTTTTTTACATTGATAGCGGTGAGTCTGGGTGTGATTACCGCGCAGCATAAGGCGCGCAAGTTGTATTTTGAGCTGGAGCAACAAGAAGAGTTAGCAAAAAAATATGAAACGGAATATGGGCAGCTACAGCTTGAGCAAAGCACGTGGGCGATGCATTCACGCGTAGAAGAGCTAGCAACGAAAAGATTACAAATGCAAGTGCCGGATGCCAAGCGCATTCAGGTGATATTGCTGGAAGATGCGGCGAGATAATGGCCTATAACCATCCACAACACCAAATAGTAAAGCTGCCAGCATGGCGTCGCCGCGTGTTACTCATTTCGTTATTGGTAGGCTTTAGCGGCTTATTGTTGCGCGGTATCTATTTACAAAGCCTGCATAAAGATTTTTTACAACAAAAAGGTGATGCACGTTATAGCCGAACACTCGTGTTACAGGCGCATCGTGGAAAAATTAGTGATAGAAATGGTGAGCTACTTGCCATTAGTAGCCCTGTGGAGTCTGTGTGGGCAAGTCCGCCGGATGTGGAAATCACGTCAAAACAAAAAAATGCACTTGCAAAGCTTTTGGGAATAAAAACCAAAGACTTTGATAAAAAAGTTGCGAATACCGAGCGCGAATTTGTCTATCTAAAACGTCGAATTTCACCGGTATTGGCCGCAAAGGTAATGGGTTTAGAAATACCAGGGATTTTCTTACAGCGAGAATACAAAAGGTTTTACCCTGCCGGTGATGTGACTGCGCATGTGGTTGGGTTTACAGGTATTGATGATAACGGCCAAGAAGGCTTTGAGCTCATACAAAATGCCGCGCTTTCTGGAAAGCCTGGAGAGCGTCGAGTGATTAAAGACAGACAAGGGCGCATTGTAGAAGACTTGGAAGCCGTCAAAGTGCCGCAGGATGGTCACGATTTAGTGTTGAGTATTGATCGCAGAATTCAATATCTGGCATTTAGAGAGCTATCCAAAGCAGTGGATTCATTTAAAGCCAAAGCCGGCGCGGCGGTAGTGCTGGATGCTAAAACCGGCGAGGTGTTGGCAATGACAAATATTCCAACATATAACCCGAACAATCCGGTCAATATCAAAGGAAAAACCCGCAATCGCGTATTGACTGATGTGTTTGAACCTGGGTCAACCATGAAACCGGTAGCGGTTTCTGCCGCAATGGAGTTTGGCTCATTTAAACCCACTACTAAAATCGATACAGGTAGCGGCGCGATGTCGATCGGGCCAGCCACCATACACGATGCTCATCCGCACGGAGTCATTACGGTGGCGCAGGTTATACAAACATCGTCAAACGTCGGCGCTTCGAAAATGGCTTTGAGCCTTAAAAAGGAAGAGCTCTGGAGCACCTTCAATCAATTGGGTTTTGGTGCACCAACCCATATTGGTTTTCCCGGCGAGGCATCAGGGAGATTAAGACCATATAAAACTTGGCGCCCAATTGAGCAGGCGACTATGTCTTATGGACATGGTATCAGCGTGAGTTTGTTGCAGTTGGCGCGCTCCTACACGGTATTTGCAAATGAAGGCGAATTAAAGCCAGTGTCTCTTACAAAGCTAAAAGAAGTGCCTGTGGGACATCAGGTCTTCTCTGCGCAAGTAGCCAATGATATGAAAGATATGATGGAGACTGGTCGTACAACCAGGCGGAACAGCATTAAGAGCGCAGGTCGCTGGTTATCGTGTTGCAGGTAAAACCGGGACATCTCACAAACTTGGGCCGCATGGTTACGAGGAAGATAAATATGTTGGCTCTTTTGTCGGAATCGTACCCGCCTCAAATCCGAGGTTAATTATGGCGGTGATGATTGATGAGCCTACTACCGGAGAGTATTACGGCGGAACCATTGCTGCACCGGTGTTCAGCGCAGTGATGGCTGATACTTTACGCATGTTGGCAGTGCCACAAGATTCGCCTAATACCAATGTTGTTATCAACCCTGAAACTTCGCCAGCCTCAAATGAAGATGCGAAGGAGGTGATATGACGCGCTACGTGATCAACACCACTGTTAAAAACATTACCTCTGATAGCCGTCAGGTGAAAGCTGGAAGCTTGTTTATAGCTTATCCAGGAGATAAAACGGATGGCCGCAATTATATTGCAGAGGCAATTAAAAATGGCGCTGTGGCTGTGCTATGGGATCCAAAAGATTTCTCTTGGAAGCCTAATTGGAAAGTAGAAAACACCCCGATTAAAAATTTGCGTAAGCAAGCAGGCAGAATTGCGGATCAGTTTTACAAAAAGCCGTCAGAAAAGTTATGGATGATTGGGGTAACTGGCACTAACGGAAAAACTTCAATAACGCAGTGGCTCAGCCAATGTTTTAATTTTCTTGAGCGTAAAACAGCTGTGATAGGTACGCTGGGTAACGGCCTGCCAAATCAGCTTGAATCTACCCAAAACACCACGCCAGACGCGGTTGTGCTGCAAGAGTTGTTAGCTAGTTACGTGAAAGAGGAGGTAGAAGCCGTTGCAATGGAAGTGTCTTCACATGCGCTTGATCAGGGACGTGTAAATGGCGTGCATTTTGATGTGGCCGTGCTCAGTAACCTTACACGTGACCATCTGGATTATCACGGTAGTTTTGAGAATTACGCTGCGGCAAAAAAACGTTTGTTTGTGTCCAGCGATTTGAAACTGGCAGTGTTAAACGTTGACGATGAGTTTGGCAAAGAAATCGCCAAAGATTTAGGCGCCCTAGGTGTGCCAACCATGACTTATGGCGTTGATGCCGGTGATGTTAGGGCTTCAAAAATTCATTTCGAGCACAGCAGTTTTAGTTTTTTTGTGACAACTCCCTACGGGCAAGCGGATGTAAGCGCAAATCTGCTGGGTCGATTTAACGTCTATAACGTGCTTGCTGTGCTCGCAACCTTGTTGGTATCAAACGTGAGTTTGGCCGATGCGATTGAGGCGATTTCCCATATTCAATCAGTTAATGGGCGCATGCAAAAACTTGGTGGAGGCAAATTGCCACTGGTCGTCGTGGATTATGCACACACACCTGATGCGCTAGAAAAGGTGTTGCAAGCATTAAAAGAACAAACTCAAGAAAAATTGATATGCGTGTTCGGTTGTGGTGGAAATCGTGATGCGGGCAAGCGTCCGTTGATGGGTAAAGTGGCGAGTGAAATTGCTGATGCAGTTGTTGTCACTTCGGACAATCCGCGTGATGAGGAGCCAGAAAAAATTATTCAGGCCATTCTGGAGGAGATGCATGGCAAATATGCAGTAGAGGAAGATCGAGCAAAAGCCATCAGTATTGCCATATCAAGCGCAAAGCCAGGCGACACGGTGCTGATTGCCGGTAAGGGACATGAGTACTATCAGGAAATTGCGGGAGAAAAACACTATTTTAGTGATTTCGACCAAGCACAAAAGGCGCTCAAACGCTATGAGGGGGCAGTTCTATGATGATGCTTTCTGAAGTAGCAAGTGCGCTGAATGCGACGATGAATACAATCATGCGTGGACATGATACGAAAATACGCAGCGTAGGTACCGACAGCCGCAGTATTGTAAAAGGACAGCTTTTTGTTGGCATTAAAGGTGAGAGTTTTGATGGAAACGCTTTTGCCATGGAGGCAATCAAGCGAGGCGCAGCTGCAGCTATCGTCACAAAAAACAACACGGAAGCCACCCCCGCTATTCTGGTAGAAGATACGCGCCTCGCTCTAGGTGATCTCGCACATTACTGGCGTAAAAAATTCGATTTACCTTTGGTCGCGGTAACGGGAAGTAGTGGCAAAACGACTGTGAAAGAAATGATTACAGCCATTATCAATGCTGCAAATGGCAAAGTCTTGGCTACACGCGGCAATCTAAATAATGATATCGGCATGCCACTTACCCTGCTTAATATGAATAAAAATCATACACATGCAGTGATTGAAATGGGTATGAATCACGAAGGTGAAATTCGATATTTAACTAAGTTGGCAAGGCCGATGGTGGCTCTGGTAAATAACGCGGGTACTGCGCATATTGGAGAATTAGGCTCTCGCGAGGCAATTGCGCGTGCAAAAGGCGAAATATTTGAAGGACTCGCAGATGAAGGCATTGCAGTAATCAATGCGGATGATGATTTTGCTGATTATTGGAGGTCGCTCAATAAAACGAGAAAAGTCGTTACATTTGGTTTGAGAAATCAGGCTGATGTTTCGGCAACCTATCAGCTCCAGGGCGATTGTTCAAAAATAAATTTAAAGACACCCAATGGAGAAGCGCAATTTAAATTGCATGTGCTGGGCCTTCACAATATTCAAAATGCGCTTGCAGCAAGTGCTGTCTCGGTAGCCTTGGGGATTTCGGCCGCAGATATTGCAAAAGGTTTAGCGCAGTTTAGTTCGGTAAAAGGACGTCTCAATTGGTTTGAAGGAATCAATGGCGCTGCCGTGATTGATGACACCTATAACGCCAACCCTGATTCTATGAAAGCGGCTATTGATGTTCTTTCCAGTCAGAAAAACACGCGTCTCTTTGTGATGGGTGATATGGCCGAATTGGGTAAAGATGCTCAGCAGATGCATAGAGAAATTGGGGCTTATGCAAAAGAAAAAGGCATTCAGCAATTTTTTAGTTTTGGCGAGATAAGCCGCTTAGCGAGTGATGAGTTCGGTCAAGGGCTGGATGGGAATGCGCAACATTTTGACACGCTGGAAGGTTTGCTGGAAGCGCTTCGAGAACACATGAAAAACGGTGTGATTGTGTTGGTAAAGGGTTCGCGCTTTATGAAGATGGAGCGTGTTGTGAATGCGATCGTAAAAGAAAAATTAGTCATGGAGGCGCACTGATGTTACTCGAGCTGGCACGCTATTTAGCACACGATATTCGTGGTTTTAATGTGTTTAACTACATTACATTGCGTGCGGTGATGGCAACGCTCACCGCGCTGACGATTTCATTTGTGGTTGGCCCGCGCATGATTAAAAAATTGACCGAATATAAAGTCGGTCAGGCTGTGCGTGATGATGGACCACAAACACACCTCATTAAGGCGGGTACACCAACTATGGGTGGCGCGCTGATATTGGTAGCAATTGCCATAGCGACTTTATTGTGGGGAGATTTGCACAATAAATATATATGGGTGGTGCTGGTCACAACCTTAGGTTTTGGCGCCATTGGTTGGGTAGATGATTACCGTAAAGTGGTGCATCGCAATCCTAAGGGCTTGTCGGCGAAAGCCAAATATTTTTGGCAAAGCCTGATTGGTTTTGGCGTGGCGATATTCTTATTTAAATCTGCGACCTCCCCGGTGGAAACAACACTTATTTTTCCGTTCTTTAAGCACCTTGCGCTTCCGCTGGGTATGGTTGGATTTATCGTGCTCACTTATCTGGTGATTGTTGGTAGTAGTAACGCTGTAAATCTAACGGATGGCTTAGATGGTTTGGCGATTATGCCAACAGTCATGGTGGGTAGCGCACTGGCAATATTTGCTTATGTAGCTGGGCATTTGTACTTTTCAAAATATCTTGGTGTCCCTTATGTTGCAGGGGCAGGAGAACTAATGGTGTTCTGTGCAGCAATGGCAGGCGCAGGGCTGGGCTTCCTATGGTTTAACGCCTATCCGGCCGAGGTGTTTATGGGCGATGTGGGCGCGCTGGCGCTCGGAGGTGCGTTAGGTGTGGTTGCTGTGATTGTACGGCAAGAGATCGTACTGTTCATTATGGGGGGCGTGTTTGTGGTGGAGACATTTTCCGTAGCGCTTCAAGTGATGTATTTCAAATATACCAAATTGAAAACGGGCACTGGCAAACGTATTTTTCTGATGGCGCCATTGCATCACCATTATGAGCAAAAAGGTTGGAAAGAAACGCAAGTTGTCGTGCGGTTTTGGATTATTACGATGATGCTGGTGCTGGTTGGCCTTTCTACATTGAAGTTGAGATGAAAATAGCGCTTAAAAACAAACGTGTATCCGTGTTGGGTCTTGGTGAAACAGGGCTTTCGGCGCTGCGCTGGCTTTTCAAGCAAGGCGCTGTGCTGAGTGTTGCAGATAGCCGTGAAACGCCCCCGGGTCTGGATGTGCTGAAAGCGGAAATGCCGGATATCACAATTCACTTAGGGAGTTTTGACAAAGCTGAATTGCTAAAAGCTGAATTAATCGTTATTAGCCCTGGTGTTGCACTTAATGAACCTGCCGTGCGGGCAGCCATACAGGTTGGTGTGCCAGTAGTAGGTGATGTGGAATTGTTCGCACAATATCGAGATCCGAATGCAAAAGTCATCGCCATTACTGGCGCCAATGGCAAAACGACAGTAACGACTTTGGTGGGTGAAATGTGCAAAGCTGCAGGCCTACAAACAATAGTTGCTGGCAACATAGGATTGCCAGTGTTGGATGCACTTAGCCAAAATGAATTGAATGGCGAAACGCCAGATGTTTATGTACTCGAGCTCTCCAGTTTTCAGCTTGAAACAACATCTAGTCTTGCTGTAGATGCAGCAACCATGCTGAACCTGACCGAAGATCACATGGACAGATATGCCAATTTGACGAGCTATGCGGCGGCTAAAGCACGTATTTTTTATAATGCCAAGCATCAAGTGCTTAATCGTGATGACGCTTGGAGCATGATTATGGCGCGCCCTCAATTGGAAGTGACCACGTTTGGGTTAAGCGAAGATGAAGTTGGCTTTGGGATTAAAAATGAAGAATCAAAAACATGGGCATTAGAAGGCGCACGAAAACTCTTTAACGTTGCAGATCTGCCCATCAAAGGGGCACACAATGCAGCTAACGCGCTAGCTGCCATTGCGCTTTGTCGGGCTATTGGCTTGGAATATGCGCCATTATTAAGTGCCCTTTACAACTTTAAGGGGCTGCCTCATCGCGTTGAATGGGTCGCCAATATTGAGGATGTGGATTATTACGATGATTCTAAAGGTACGAATGTTGGAGCGACTTGTGCAGCCATTTCAGGGCTACCGCAGAAGGTGGTGCTGATAGCGGGAGGTGATGGCAAGGGGCAGGACTTTGAACCTTTGAAAGCACCGGTTAGAGAAAATGCTCGCGCAGTGGTGCTGATTGGACGTGATGCACCGCTTATAGAAAGTGCGCTGCTAGAGACGAATGTACCAATCTATCGGGCGGTAGATATGAAAGAGGCGGTTGCAATTGCTCAGCGTGTGGCGAAAGCAGACGATGCTGTGCTTCTCTCACCTGCTTGCGCTAGTTTTGATATGTATAAAAACTATGTGCATCGTGCAGAGGTTTTTGTAGCCGCTGTAAAAGCGTTGGAAATGGCTAGGGTGGCTGCATGCTAAGTCCAGTGATACAGTCGCGCGAACGTATGAACGCACCCAGTTATGACCAGCTATTGCTTTGGGCAACGCTTATTTTGTTGGGATTAGGGCTTGTCATGGTGTATTCGGCTTCCATCGCGATTGCTGAAGCAGATAAAGCGGTTGGTCATCAAAGTACTTATTATTTGATTCGCCAAGGTATTTTCATCGCGATTGGTCTTTCTGTTGCATTTGTCGTGTTTCAGGTACCAGTAATTGTCTGGCAAAAAATCGCACCTTATCTGTTTTTATTGGGAATCGCACTATTGATATTGGTGCTTATTCCAGGTGTAGGACGCAATGTGAATGGCAGCCAGCGCTGGCTATCTCTGTTTATATTTAATTTACAGCCATCCGAGTTGATGAAACTTTTTGCCGCCATGTATGTGGCAGATTATGCAGTTCGCAAATCCTCACAAATGGATAGCATCGTGCGCGGTTTCTTGCCGATGGTTGCGGTGATGGTGCTGGTGGGCTTTTTGCTGCTACGTGAGCCGGACTTTGGCGCATTTGCGGTAATTGCCGCAATTTCGATTTCTATACTTTGGCTGGGTGGTATCAATGCCAAAATTTTTGCAGGCCTACTTGCTTTGCTACCAGTGGCTATTTACGTGCTAATCATCAGCTCGCCATATCGTTTGCAACGCGTTATCGGGTTTATGGATCCATGGGCAGACCCGTTCGGAAAAGGTTATCAGTTATCGCACGCTTTGATTGCTTTTGGGCGTGGCGAATGGTTTGGCGTAGGCCTTGGGGCAAGCGTAGAGAAGTTGCTTTATTTGCCGGAGGCACACACAGACTTTTTGCTGGCGGTGATTGCAGAAGAGCTTGGCTTCGTGGGTGTATTTACAGTGCTTGGCTTGTTTGTTTGGGTTGTTATACGTGCATTTGGAATAGGTAAAGAAGCTGTTGCGAACGAGCGCTATTTTGCTGCATTGCTTGCGCAGGGTTTAGCCGTGTGGATTGGCGCGCAGGCAATTATCAATATAGGGGTAAACATGGGCATGTTACCTACCAAAGGCCTTACCCTACCGCTACTTTCATTTGGCGGTAGCGGCATTTTGGCAAATTGCATCGCGATGGCGATTTTGCTGAGAATTGACTATGAGAATCGTAGATTACAGAAGGGGTTACCAGCATGAGCATGATGTGGTCATCTCCTGTAACAAATCAAAGTAAAGGTACGCTGATGGTGATGGCAGGCGGTACGGGTGGCCATGTATACCCTGCCATGGCTGTTGCAGACTATATGCAAGCGCTGGGGTGGCGCATTGTTTGGCTTTGTACAGATGGTGGTATGGAGAATCGTTTGATTGAAGGTAAAGCCTATAACAAAGCCATGATAACGATGCGTGGTGTACGCGGAAAGGGCCTGCTGGGCTGGCTGCTATTGCCATTCAAGTTGCTTGTTGCTTTAAAGCAGAGTATTTCAGCAATTAGAACGCACAAGCCAAATGTAGTGTTGGGTATGGGTGGTTTTGCAGCGTTTCCAGGTGGCCTAATGGCAAAACTATTAGGTAAGCCATTGGTAATACATGAGCAAAATTCTATTGCTGGCTTAACTAATAAAACATTGAGTTTAATTGCGAATAGGGTATTGGCGGCATTTCCATCTGCATTTAAAGGTAATGCGGAATTGGTTGGTAACCCAGTGCGCAGAGATATTACACAATCTCCAATGCCGGAAGCTCGTTATAAGAATCGTACCGGCAAATTACGATTGCTGGTAGTGGGCGGCAGTCTTGGCGCGGCAGCGCTCAATGATGTTATACCAAAAGCTTTGGCGACATTGGCAGAGCGTGACCGGCCAGAAATTGTGCATCAGGCTGGAGAGAAGCATATTGATGCCCTGCGGGCCAATTATCATGCGGCTTCTGTGGCAGCGGATGCGCGTGCTTATATCAAAGATATGGCTGAAATGTATGAATGGGCAGATGTAGTGATTTGTCGTGCAGGCGCACTAACCATCGCCGAGCTTGCGTGCGTGGGAGTGGCGAGCGTACTGGTGCCGTTTCCTTATGCGGTGGATGACCACCAAACGTATAACGCCAAATACTTGAGTGATAACGGCGCTTCTCTGCTAATTCAACAGACTGAGTTTAATGTGGCAAAAGCCAGTGAAGTTTTGCGTAATTTGACACGCGAAATCTGTCTGCAAATGGCAATAAAAGCACGGGCATTGGCTAAGCCAGAAGCTACAGAAGCTGTGGCAAAAATCTGCATGGAGGTGGCCCTTTGAAACATAAGGTAAAAAACGTGCACTTTGTGGGTATTGGCGGCGCTGGTATGAGTGGCATTGCTGAAGTGTTGTTAAATTTGGATTTTGCAGTTTCTGGGTCGGATTTAGCAAGCAATGCGACCACAAAGCGACTGGAAAAATTTGGCGCCAAAGTACATCTTGGGCATGCAGAAGGGAATCTGGGCAATGCAGATGTGGTGGTGGTGTCGTCTGCCGTGAATGAACAAAATCCGGAAGTGAAGGCGGCGAGAGCACACAATATTCCGGTAGTGCCACGTGCGCTGATGTTGGCTGAGCTAATGCGCTTTAGACAAGGTATTGCTGTCGCAGGTACGCATGGTAAAACCACAACCACGAGTTTAATTGCCAGTATTTTGGCGGAAGCGGGTATGGACCCAACCTTTGTGATTGGTGGCAAGCTTGAATCTGCGAGTGCCAATGCACGTCTTGGCACGGGCGAATATATTGTGGTAGAAGCGGACGAGTCTGACGCATCGTTCTTGCATTTGAGTCCGATTTTAGCAGTTGTGACTAACATCGACCAGGATCACATGGATACATATGAGCACAGTTTTGAAAAACTCAAAAGTGCGTTTGTGGAATTTTTGCAGCAGCTTCCATTCTGGGGAATGGCGGTTGTGTGTGTGGATGATCCAAATGTGCGCGCAATATTGCCGCAAGTCACCAAACCAGTGATGACCTATGGTTTTTCTGAAGAAGCGCGGATTCGAGCATCAAATGTGCGGGCAGATAATGGCAAGATGCATTTCACTGTTGAGCGTATCAACGGCGTCACTACTACATTTGAAGTGACGTTGAACTTGCCTGGAAATCACTACGTACTTAATGCATTGGCAGCAATCGCAATCGCAAGCGAGCTCAATGTGCCAGATAACGCAATTATAAAAGCCCTAGCTGAGTTTAAGGGTGTAGGCCGCCGCTTTGAGCGTTATGGTGAAGTAAAGGCAAAAGGTGGCGGGACATTTACGCTGATTGATGACTATGGTCATCACCCCGTTGAAATGCAGGCGGTAATTGCAGCAGCACGTGCTGCTTTTCCAGACCGTCGCTTGGTCATGGCGTTTCAGCCACATCGCTACACACGCACACGAGATTGTTTTGAAGATTTTGTGCGCGTGCTTTCCAGTGCTGATGCAGTGTTATTAACCGAGGTGTATTCCGCAGGTGAGGCGCCAATCGTAGCAGCCGATACGCGTACATTGATTCGCGCAATCCGTGTATTAGATAAAGTTGAGCCGATTTTTGTGGAAACGACAGATATATTGCCTGAGGCTATCCTTAATGTAGCTCAAGCAAATGATGTGGTGATTGTGATGGGTGCAGGCAGCATCGGTCATGTGGCTCAGAAAACGAGAGATTTAGCGCAATGATTGCAGAACAGACATCTTCAAAATTACTTAAAAATGAACCGCTAGCGCGCTACACCAGCTGGCGCGTTGGTGGCCGCGCAGATCGTCTATACATCCCACAAAACTTGGAGGATTTAGTTACGTTTTTACAAGGACTAGATCACGCAGAACCGATTTATTTTATTGGTTTGGGCAGCAATTTGCTGGTTCGAGATGGTGGCGTGCGCGGCACAGTCATTGTGATGCATCAGGCACTTGGCGATATAAGAGTGGACGGTAAATATATTTACGCGGAAGCAGGGGTGACCTGCGGTAAGTTGGCTAGGTTTTGTGCAAGTAATGCAAGAGCTGGTGCTGAGTTTATGGCGGGTATCCCAGGCACGGTGGGTGGCGCGCTCTCAATGAACGCAGGTTGTTATGGCAACGTTACCTGGAACATTGTGCATCAAGCGCTCACTATCGACCGCAGCGGTAACACGCATGTAAGAAATGAATCGGAATTTATCGCGAGCTATCGCCATGTAGAAATGCCTATGCCAGATGAATGGTTTTTAGGCGCATGGTTTGAGTTAAATTCAGGTAGCCCGCAAGAGTCAAACAGAAAAATTAAAGAACTGCTGGCCACACGCCTAGCTAGCCAACCCCTTAATTTGCCAAGTGCAGGTTCAACTTTTAGAAATCCGCAGGGTGACTTTGCAGCGCGCTTAATTGAAGAAAGCGGCCTAAAAGGCTACCAAATTGGTGGCGCCCAGGTGTCGGTTAAGCATGCTAATTTTATTGTAAATGTAGGTGATGCAACCGCGCTGGATATTGAGCTACTCATACGTCATATGAAAGAAACCGTATTGGAGAAGCAAGGCATTGCGTTGCAACAGGAAGTAAGGGTGATAGGTGAATATGCCTAATAAATTCGGAAAAGTTGCGGTGTTGTTCGGCGGTAAATCAGGCGAGCGTGAAGTTTCGTTAAAAAGCGGAAGTGCAGTTTTGGCTGCCCTTAAACGTCAGGGCGTTGATGCAGATGCATTTGACCCAGCAACTCAGGACTTGAGCGATTTAAAAAAATATGACCGAGCGTTTATTTCGCTGCATGGTCGCTATGGTGAAGACGGCACTATACAAGGTGCGCTGGACTTAATGGGTATTCCTTACACGGGTAGTGGTGTGATGGCCTCAAGTGTCGGAATGGATAAATGGCGCACCAAGCTCTTGTGGCGCGCGGTAGGAGTAATGACGCCAGACTTTGAATTGGTAAATGCACAAAGTGACTTTGAGGCGATAGAAAAAAAATTGGGTTTGCCACTATTTGTGAAGCCCGCCAATGAGGGTTCTAGTATTGGCATCACCAAAGTAAAAAAAACAGGTGACCTAGAAGCCGCATATTTATTGGCTACCAAGGCAGATCCTTTGGTAATTGCGGAAAAGTTTGTAGGTGGTGGTGAGTATACGGTAGGGATTTTGGGTGAAACACCTTTGCCAATAGTGCGCATTGTACCGAAAAACGAATTTTATGATTATGAGGCCAAGTATCTACGTAACGACACCGAATATCTGTGTCCGTGTGGGTTGAGTGCTGAGAAAGAAACACAAATTCAACTGGAGGCTTTGCAGGCTTTCCGGGCCGTGGGTTGCAGTGGCTGGGGGCGTGTGGATTTTTTAATGGATGAAGCTGGTAATCATTATTTCTTAGAGCTCAATACCAGCCCCGGGATGACAGATCACAGTTTAGTGCCGATGGCGGCAAAAGCTGCAGGTATAGGTTTTGACGAATTGGTGATGAAGATATTAAGCATGACATTGGATGAAAAGCATGTGGGATAAGCCAAGATTACTCAACTGGCTTGCAAATTTGCTCTACGCAATGGCCGTAGTGTTGATGCTGTATGCGCTGCTTTTTATTGTGGTGCATTTGCCGATTTTTCCACTACGTGAGGTGAAAGTGGAAGGTCAGCTTGCACATGTAAATCGGGAGCAAGTGAAGCTAATTGTGGCAAGGCATTTGAAAGGAAATTTTTTCACTTTGGATTTGGAACATGCACGTGACGCATTTGAAAAGCTGCCTTGGGCTAGAAATGTGAGTGTACGTCGCCGCTGGCCAGATACGCTGAGTGTGGTAATTGAGGAGCATCAAGCGCTGGCGCGCTGGGGGAATATTGCCTTGGTCAACACGCATGGTGAATTGTTCCATGCAGCTTCGGATGCCGACTTACCCGTCTTTTATGGACCCGGTGATGGCGTTATGGAAGTGACACAAAATTATGGCAGCTTTAGTAAAACCTTAAATGAAGCAGACATCAAAATCGCTCAAGTGACGTTATCACCTCGCCGTGCATGGGAAATCAGGACAGATGGCGGTTTATTAATTGCCTTAGGCAGAGTAGAGATGGATTTGCGGCTAGCTAAATTTACCAATGCCTATAAAACAACACTAAGCCAACTGAAGGTGGAAATTAAATATGCTGACTTGCGTTATCCCAATGGGTTTGCTGTGCGTAAGCCAAAACAGTTAGAAATAAAAAGTTTGCCAGAAAAAGGATCTGAGACACCAGCCAAACCGGCTAAGCCAATACCAGTTTCAGTACCAATGAAGGCACAAGCATGATAAAGGGAGTAAAAAAATGAGTAAAGTACGTGAAGATAAAAACCTAATTGTGGGGTTAGATATCGGCACATCCAAAATTGTAACCATTGTGGCGGAATTGTTGCCGGAAGGCACCATTAAGGTGATTGGGCTGGGACAGCATGTCTCACGTGGCCTTAAAAAAGGCGTGGTAGTGAATATTGACTCAACGATGCAAGCGATTCAGCGCTCATTAGAAGAGGCTGAGCTAATGGCGGATTGCAAAATTAATACAGTGTTCACCGGCATCGCGGGCAGCCATGTTAAGAGCCTAAATTCGCATGGCATGGTAAAAATCAAAGATGCTGAAGTGACTCAAATGGATGTGGATCGCGTAGTAGAAACTGCACGCGCTATTGCGCTTCCGGCCGACCAGCAGATTTTACACATTCTTACTCAAGAATTCATTATTGATGGCCAAGATGATGTACGCGAGCCATTGGGCATGAGTGGCATGAAGCTCGAGGTGAAAGTGCATATTGTCACAGGCGCCGTTGCAGCTGCACAAAATATTGTGAAGTGCATCAAGCGCTGTGGCTTAGAGGTTAGTGATCTCATATTACAACCGCTTGCCTCCAGTATCGCTGTGCTCACCGAAGATGAAAAAGAGCTTGGCGTTTGCTTGGTAGATATTGGTGGCGGTACAACAGACATTGCGGTTTTCAAAAATGGCTCAATTCGACACACAGCAGTAATAGGTGTTGCTGGCGATCAAATTACGAATGACATTGCAGTCGCATTTCGCACCCCCACACAATCGGCGGAAGACATCAAAATTAAACATGGCTGCGCACTGAGACAGTTAGCCGATCCGAGAGAAGTAGTTGAAGTTCCTGGAGTGGACGGCCGTGAAGCGCGACAGCTATCAGTGCAAACATTAGCAGAGGTTATTGAGCCGCGTGTTGTGGAACTTTATGAGCTCGTGCTACAGGAGTTGCGTCGCAGCGGCATGGAAGAAATGATTGCCTCTGGCATCGTTATTACAGGGGGTTCTGCGATGATGCGCGGCATGATGGAATTGGGTGAGGAAATTTTCCACATGCCAGTACGTTTAGGTATGCCGCGTTATGTAGGCGGATTATCTGAAGTGGTAAGTAATCCGCGCTATGCAACTGGAGTGGGGCTGGTGTTGATGGGTAAGCAACAGTTAGAGCGGCATATCAACGGACAGATGGAAATGAATTCGGTAACGAGAGTATTTGACAAGATGAAGAGTTGGTTCCAAGGTAATTTTTAAGAAGTAAGCAGTAGTTTTTGTTGTAGAAATAGGGCAGCGTTTATTAAAACTAAGCGCAAAAATTAAGGCAAAAAAGGAGAAGCAAGATGTTTGAAATTATGGAAAGAGATTCACAAGAAGCCGTGATTAAAGTCATTGGCGTGGGTGGCTGTGGCGGTAATGCAGTTGACCATATGATAGGCAAAAACGTAAGTGGTGTTGATTTTATTTGTGCCAATACTGACGTGCAAGCGCTTAAAAAGAGTTTAGCCTCAACAACTTTGCAAATCGGTATCGATATTACTAAAGGGTTGGGTGCCGGCGCTAAGCCTGAAGTGGGACGTGATGCGGCGCTGGAAGACCGTGACCGTATCGCGGAGATGATTGATGGTGCGGATATGCTCTTTATTACTGCAGGCATGGGTGGTGGTACTGGTACAGGTGCGGCGCCAATAATTGCGGAAGTTGCAAAAGAAATGGGTATTTTGACTGTGGCTGTGGTGACTAAACCATTTGCATTCGAAGGCAAACGTACCAAAGTGGCGGCAGATGGTTTGGATGAGCTTTCACAGCATGTAGACTCACTGATTGTAATTCCAAATGAGAAATTGATGGAAGTGCTTGGCGAAGATGTACCATTTTTAGAAGCTTTCCGCGCTGCGAACGATGTGCTCCATAACGCTGTCTCAGGTATTGCAGAGATTATTAATTGCCCGGGCTAGGTGAACGTGGATTTTGCTGATGTACGCACTGTGATGAGCGAGATGGGTATGGCAATGATGGGTTCCGCTGAAGCGAGTGGTATGAATCGCGCCATGATTGCTGCCGAGCAAGCTGTGGCAAGTCCGTTGCTTGAAGATGTCAACTTGGCGAATGCTCGCGGCGTTTTAGTGAATATCACTGCAAGCAGTAGCTTTAAGATGAAAGAGTACTACGATGTGATGAACACCATTAAAGAGTTCACAGCGGAAGATGCGACGGTGATTGTGGGCAATGTGATGGATGAAAGCATGGGTGATAAATTACGTGTGACGATGGTTGCTACTGGCTTGAACGGGGCGATTGCACGGCGTCAGGCAAAACCGGAATTACGCATGATGACAACCATGCGCACTGGTACAGACAATATGCCAATGTTTGCAGAAACAGAGATGGAAGACGAAACACCCGCTGTATTTAGTCAAAATAACCGTCGGGCACAGGTGGAAGCGATGAAAATGTCAGGTGTTGAGGAATATGACATCCCAGCTTTTTTACGCAAGCAAGCGGATTAACCACGAAGGGTTAATGTAAGCGAACTTAAAAAGTTGTAAAATAGCCTGAATTAAGGCGTGACCACTATTCATTGGTCATAACGGGGATTAAGTGCTGAACTTATTAAAATGTTAAAGCAAAGAACATTGAAAAAAGTGGTGAGTGCCACTGGCGTCGGGTTGCATAATGGGGAAAAGGTCACTTTGACACTTAAACCTGCGGCAGTCGATACTGGCATTGTGTTTCGACGTTCCGATTTGCCCGGAATGCCTGAAATACAGGCAATACCTGATGCAGTTCGCGACACGCGCATGTGCTCTGCCCTAGAGCATAATGGCGCACGTGTGGCGACTGTAGAGCACTTAATGTCCGCACTTGCCGGTTTAGGTGTCGACAATATCATTGTTGAAGTAAGCGCTTCAGAAATCCCAATCATGGATGGTAGCTCTGGTCCATTTATCTTTCTACTTCAATCTGCGGGTATTAAAGAGCAGGAATCAGCAAAAAAATTCATCAGAATCAAAAAACTGGTTGAAGTAAAAGATGGTGATAAATGGGTGAGGTTTGAGCCTTACCATGGCTTTAAAATGGATTTTACGATTGATTTCGCACATCCTGTTTTTGAAAATTCCGGTCAGAACGTAAAAATAGATTTTGCGGATAATAATTATATTAAAGAAATCAGTCGTGCGCGTACTTTCGGGTTTATGCACGAGGTAGAGTATCTGCGCGCTAATGGCTTGGCTAGAGGGGGTAGTTTAGATAATGCGATTGTGTTGGATGAGTTTCGTATTTTGAATACTGATGGATTGCGTTACGAAGACGAATTTGCCAAACATAAAGTTTTAGACGCGATCGGCGATTTGTATATGCTGGGCCATCCGTTGCTTGGCGCATTTACGGCCTATAAATCTGGCCATGGTTTGAACAACCAATTGTTGCGTGCCTTAATGGCAGACTCAACGGCGTGGGAATATGCGACGTTTGAGCATTTGGACGAAGCGCCTGCGGGCTTTCAAGAACAAACAGCGCATTTCACGCCAAATCTCATGCCACATTTCAGTTGATGACGAGACAACCAAATGTTCATTATTCGTATAACGGTCATATTGGTAATTATTGTCGCATTTGTTTTAGTAGCCGCTTATTTAGTAACGCGTGAAAAAAAATACTTGTCGTATACGAGGCAATTGCTAAACTATAGTGGCTGGCTAGCGCTGGTGCTTGCTCTCTTTTATTTGATAGCGCGGGTGATTCGCTTTTAGGAGCGTAGCCATGAGTAACTCCACAGTTCATCGTATAATTACAACACTGATTTTTATTATATTTTTCAGCACAGGAAACGTCTTTGCTGCCATGGGCGATGATGATGTTTTGAGTGCTCGTGCCGCATACGACAAAAAGAATGCCATTGCCCTATCTGAGTACGTAACTAGGTTACAAAATCAAGGAAATATACTCGCCCCCTACGCAGATTACTGGCTGATGCTGCTCAATCTGGAAGATGCCGAGAATCAAACTGTAAGCGATTTTTTGAATACTTATAGCGAGTATCCCTTTGCTGATCGCCTGCGCGGTGAATATTTAAAAAAATTGGCTAAACAAGAAGATTGGACAACATTTTCTAGCGAGTATGCCAACTATCGCTCAGAAGACGCGACTGTCGCTTGCTATGCGGCAGAGTCTAGTGCTGTGAATGGCGACCCCACATTATTAGAAGCTGCAATACCCTTGTGGATGAAGCCCAAAGAGCAGCCAGCAAACTGTAATAATTTATATGACAGGATGCAGACTGCAAAAATTCTGACGGAGGATGAAATATGGGAACGGTTCCGTTTAGTGCTAACAGAGGGTCGTGTGAATTTGGCCAAGGCCATTGTTAAGCGAAGTAAAACATTCGAACCCGCACAATACAAGCTCATTGATAAAGCTTACACATCGCCAGCTTTGGTACTCAATAAAAAATTGATTTCATTCAAGAGTCGGTTTGGGCGTGAGGTCAATTTATTTGCACTGGACCGTATTGCTAAAGTTGATTCACAACAAGCGCTCGCGGCCTTTAAAAAAGTAGAGGCATTATTTCAAGAAGATGATAGAAGCTACTTTTATGGCAGGCTTGCACTACAGGCTGCGTTGAGAGAGGAGCCAGAAGCTTTACAGTGGTTTCAAAAGACTGATAACGCATTGCTCAGTACTGAGCAAATGGATTGGTATGCGCGCGCAGCTTTGCGCCAAAAAAATTGGTCAATGTTGCTTGGTATTTTCGCCAAAATGGAACCCACACAGGTTGATGAAGCCCGCTGGCGTTACTGGAGGGCACGTGCACTAAAAGCGCAACAGCAAAATTTAGAGGCAAATGGTTTATTCGCCAAGCTTTCAACAGAACGACATTATTACGGCTGGCTTGCACAAGAAGAGCTGGATGGTTTTATTTCAGCCGCGCCGGTTTATTACAAGGTTAAAGATGAAGAAGTCGGTGCAGTCGCGCAAAACATGGCGATTCAACGTGCTGAAGCCTTACAGCGCATCGATTTGCGCTGGGAAGCTAAGTTGGAATGGGCGTTTGCAACTAAAGACTTTGATGACCCCCAATTGCTTGCAGCAGCAGAGTTTGCTTCACGAAAGGGCTGGCATGATTTGGCGATTATTACTGCTGATAAAACCACAGAAACGCATGATTTTGCATTGCGTTACCCTACTCCCTATCGTGATTTAATGAAATCCGCGGCAGGCGAGCAAGGTATAGATGAGGCATGGGTGTATGGGATAACACGTCAAGAGAGCCGCTTCATGCATTATGCAAAATCTGGAGTTGGCGCCTCTGGACTCATGCAATTAATGCCAGCTACAGCAAAGTGGGCCGCCCCGCGAGCAGGAATTTCCAATTACAATAACAGCATGATTCATGATTTGGATACTAATATTACGCTAGGTACCTATTACTTGGCTCACACGTTGGAGCTCATGAATGGTCAGACCGTGATGGCTACTGCCGCGTATAATGCAGGTCCAAGCCGAGCTAAAAAATGGGTAGCAACCATGCCCATGGAAGGTGCAATTTATGCTGAAACCATTCCATTTAGTGAAACTAGAAGCTACGTGCAAAAAGTAATGGCGAACGCCCATTTATATGCACAACGACTTGGCTTGAAACCAATTACATTGAAACAAAGATTAGGTATGATTCCGGGTAGAGTTGCTACTTTACAGGAAAATTTAGATGAAGTGAGCACGGTTGCAGAGCAAGAGTCGATTGAATAAGCCAAGGTTAGGACATTAGGACAGTATGACAATAAAAAAAGTATGTGTATTAGGCGGTGCCGGATTTGTGGGTAGTCACATTGTGGCAAAACTAGATGCTGCTGGTTATAAAGTAAAAGTTCTCACACGCCATAGGGAGCGTGCAAAGCATCTGATTTTGTTGCCTAACGTAGAAGTCAGTACCTGTGATATTGCCAGCAATAACGCAATGAGCGAGGCCTTATCAGGTTGTGACGCAGTGATTAATTTAATCGGAATTTTGCACGAAACTGGTAGCAGTACATTTGAAACTGTGCATCATCAAATACCTCGCCGCCTCGCGCAGGTCTGCGAAGAGCTTGGTATTATTCGGTTGCTTCATATGAGTGCGCTTCGTGCAGGAAAGTATGCGCCTAGCAAATATTTACGCAGTAAGGCAGAAGGCGAAGCCGCGATTAACGAATTCAGCAAAAAACTCGACATCACCATTTTTAAACCCTCCGTTATTTTTGGGCGCGGCGATAGTTTTTTAAATCTGTTTGCCACAATCATTAGACTTCTACCAGTAGTCGCGCTGGGTAAACCTAATGCAAAGTTTCAGCCGATATGGGTTGAAGATGTAGCGCAAGCCTTTGTGAATGCTTTAGAAAACACTGCTACTTATGATAAAACCTATGAGATGGGTGGTCCGAAAGTTTATACATTGCGAGAGTTAGTGCAAATAGTTATGGATGTGCTCGGTAAGCAAAGAGTTATCATCGGCCTCAATAAGTCACTTTCGTATATGCAAGGCTTAGCTTTAGAGTGGTTGCCTGGCAAGCTGATGACGCGTGATAATGTGCGCTCAATGGAAGTGGATAACGTGACAGAGTCGGCGATTGCGCAGGAACTTGGCATTACACCTAAACCACTAGAGGCAGTAATACCGGAATATCTTAACAACAAAACGCCACGTGCCGCTTACAATGCTTTCCGCAGCGCGGCAGGCCGCGCAATTAATGCCCGCAGGTAAGTTGCAAATTTACTGTGTAGGCGGGGCCATACGGGACGAATTGCTTGGTCTTGCTGTAAAGGATAAAGATTTTGTCGTAGTAGGCAGTACCCCGCAAGCCATGCTCGATGCGGGTTATAGGCCAGTTGGAAAAGACTTTCCAGTTTTTTTACACCCCAAAACGCATGACGAGTATGCACTAGCGCGTACTGAACGAAAATCTGGTAAGGGTTATAAGGGTTTTGTTGTACATGCAGACGAGAGTGTGACGCTGGAAGCAGATTTAAGTCGTCGCGACTTTACGATGAATGCGATTGCTAAAGATGCAGAAGGCAAGTTAATCGACCCTTTTAATGGTCAGGCCGACATTCAGGCCAAAATTATCCGACATGTGAGCAGTGCGTTTGTGGAGGATCCCGTACGCATTTTGCGTGCGGCACGTTTTGCGGCAAGGTTTCCAGATTTCACTATTGCAGCGGAAACCATTGCGCTGATGCGTGAAATGGTTCAAAACGGCGAGGTCGATGCGCTGGTCTCGGAACGTGTTTGGCAAGAGCTTTCGCGCGGGCTTATGGAGCAAAAGCCAAGCCGTATGTTTGAAGCACTGCGTGCATGCGACGCGCTTAAGGTTATTCTGCCTGAACTAGATAGACTTTGGGGAGTGCCGCAGCCTGCACAACATCACCCAGAGGTAGATACCGGTGTGCATGTGATGATGGTGATCGACTATGCAGCAAAACAAAACTTTAACCTAGCTGTGCGTTTTGCCGCACTTACACATGATCTTGGTAAAGGCACTACGCCAAAAGATATTTTGCCCAGACATATCGGGCATGAAGAGCGTAGTGTTCAGCTTCTTAAGGACATAAGTAAGCGCTTACGTGTGCCTAACGATTGTAAAGAGCTCGCGCATATTGTCGCCAAATTTCATGGAAAATTGCACGCTGCTAGCAAAATGCGTCCGGACACTTTGCTTAAGTTTTTGATTGAGCTGGACGCTATTCGCCAACCAGAGCGTTTTGAGGACTTTCTTAAAGCATGCGAATCGGATTCGCGCGGCAGAACGGGCTTAGAAGATTGTGAGTTACCAGAAACAGTGTTAGTCAGAATTGCGCTGAAAGCCGCTTCTGGATTGGATGCTGGCGCAATTGCAAAAAGCATGACAGAGCCGGAAAAGATTAGACAAGCCGTGTTCGAAGCAAGGTTGCAAGCGATAAAACTTGCTCTGTAGAGTTATTTCTACCAGTTCCCTGCTCATTTTATAGAAATTTGTTAAAAAAATAAAAAAATGAAAACTTGTAATAGTTGGCTATTCATCATTTTATTAATGCTAAATGCAACCACTGTTTTTGCTGGTGTGAGCGA
This sequence comes from uncultured beta proteobacterium, assembly GCA_963752495.1. GTDB lineage: Bacteria > Pseudomonadota > Gammaproteobacteria > Burkholderiales > Methylophilaceae > CAVVYJ01. The sequence goes on along the minus strand of CAVVYJ010000003.1, from coordinate 79,891 downwards.
TGGACGCTGGCATGTGGGAATTGGCGACCCAACTCTTACAGGTTGGGTAACTGTAATTGTTTACTTGGTAGCAATTTATTTTACCTATAGACAAATTGCAATTACGCGAAAAACTGGAGACAGCACGAAATTTTGGTTGATTCTCACAGCAGTGCTGTTTTTTTTGGCCGTGAATAAGCAGCTGGATTTGCAAAGTTGGCTTACAGAAGAAGCGCGAATCAATGCATATGCTCATGGTTGGTATGAATATAGAAGGCTTGTGCAAATGGCCTTCATGATTTTTCTAGGGTTGACTATGCTGGTTACATTACTGAGCTTGCGTATGTTTCTTGCCAGATCTTGGAAGACTTATAAAATGACATGGGTAGGCCTTGTATTGTTATGCACTTTTATTTTAATGCGAGCTGCGTCGTTTCATCATTTTGATATTTTTATTAACACACATTTATTGGGCCTTAAGATCAATGTAATCTTAGAAATTGGCGCGCTTTTATTAATTATTTTAGGTACGTTTTATTATAAAAAACCAGAATATCCGATTACGGTTATCACCAAAGTGCTAAAAAACTATGTAGAAGTTGCAGCTGAGGGCGATACTGTAAATTGTCCACAATGTGCAGCTGAGGCATTGTTCAAAGCAGTAGATGCACGTGTATTTAAGTGTAAGTTGTGTGGTTTCAAGTACTCAGTGCGTGTGGTACGTCGTTAATAGTTCAACTTTGCATTTCTCGCGTAAAATAGCGACATGAATTGTTACCAGTTTGCCAAACCTTTGTTGTTTAAGCTAGATGCTGAGACCGCACATGATTTAACACTAAAAAGTTTGGGATTTGCAGAAAAAATTGGTGTTTTGAGCCTGTATCCAAAGACGCCGATTTGCGCACCACGCGAGGTAATGGGTTTGCAGTTTGCAAATCCAGTTGGCCTTGCCGCAGGCTTGGATAAAAATGCTGCAGTCATCGATGGTTTCGCTAGATTAGGTTTTGGTTTTATCGAAGTCGGCACAGTGACTCCCCGTCCGCAGCCCGGAAATCCGCGCCCACGCTTATTTCGGGTAACCGAAGCACAAGGCATTATTAACCGCTTTGGTTTTAATAATTTGGGCGTAGACAATCTTATTGAAAACGTAAAAATGGCCAAATACAAAGGTATTTTGGGCATTAACATCGGCAAAAATTTCGATACGCCGAATGAGCGTGCAGTATATGATTATTTGATTTGCATGCAAAAGGTATATGCGTATGCCAGCTATATTACGGTAAATATCTCTTCTCCCAACACTAAAAATTTACGCGACTTGCAGGAGAAAGACGCGCTTTCAGCATTGTTGGAGCGCTTGAAAAGTGAGCAAAAAAGACTTGCAGAAAAGCATGGGAAATATGTGCCTATCGCTTTAAAAATTGCACCAGATCTCAATGATACGCAAGTCGCTGAAATTGCAAGCTTGCTGATGCAGCATAAAATAGATGCGGTCATTGCAACCAACACAACATTGGCGCGCGAGGCCGTAAAAGGTATGCCAAATGCGGCTGAAGCAGGAGGATTATCGGGTGCGCCAGTACGCAATCAATCAACGATAGTTATCCAGCAACTATCTAAACACCTACAAGGCGCGTTGCCGATTATCGGTGTTGGCGGAATTTTAAGCGGGGCGGATGCTGTTGAGAAAATCGCCGCCGGTGCGAGTCTAGTGCAAGTTTACAGTGGTCTGATTTATCAGGGACCAAAGTTGGTGCGCGATATTTGTAAAACTTTGGGTTAATCTTGCTACCTATTTTATATAGTTATCGTCGTTGCCCTTATGCCATGCGTGCCAGAATGGCGCTGAAATTGGCGAACATCCAAGTTGAAATTCGGGAGATTTCCTTACGCGATAAGCCCCAACATATGCTACAAATTTCGTCGAAAGGCACCGTGCCTGTTATGCAGTTGCTGGATGGAATCGTGATAGATGAAAGTTTGGAAATTATGCGTTATGCGCTTAAAACAATATGCGCTGGGAGCCAATATCCATGAGGATTGCAGCGCTATTATTCTAGAAAATGATCAGTGCGTTTAAACGTGCGCTAGACGCTTATAAATATCCAGAGCGCGACAAAAATAGGACGCAGCAAGAACATCGTGTTAGCGGCGAAGTTTTTTTGCAACGGCTTGAACGCTTGTTGGAAAAAACCACCTACCTGCTAGGAGACAGCTCAGGTTTGGCTGATATTGCGATTTTTCCATTTGTGCGGCAGTTTGCGGCAGTAGATGCGGCTTGGTGGGAAGTAGCGCCATACCCGAAATGTCGAGTGTGGTTAAAAAGATGGGTGGAAAGCGATTTGTTTAAAAGCGTGATGGAAAAACAGCCAACCTACACGACATAAGTTGGCTGTTTTTTTGAGATGAATTATTCAGTCTCAGTTGCCAGATCAGCTTCTTTGCTTGCTTTGCTGGATGAAAAAGTCAGTTTGATTTCATCTTTATCATCAATATCAACATGTACCGCACCGCCATTGGCCAGACGACCGAACAGCAATTCATCTGCTAGTGCTTTGCGAATGGTATCCTGAATCAAGCGCGCCATTGGTCGCGCACCCATGAGCGGATCAAATCCTTTTTTACCCAAATATGCCTTGAGTGCATCACTAAATGTTACCTCGACTTTTTTCTCATGCAGTTGATCTTCTAGCTGCATCAAGAATTTATCCACCACGCGGATGATAATATCTTGTGAGAGTGACGAGAATGACACGGTTGCATCCAAACGGTTACGGAACTCTGGTGAGAACAGGCGTTTGATATCTGCTGCTTCATCAGTCGCATCTTTAGCGTTGGTAAAACCAATGCTGGTTTTAGACAAGTTCTCCGCACCGGCGTTGGTGGTCATAATGATCGTTACATTTCTGAAATCAGCTTTGCGTCCGTTGTTATCTGTTAGCGTGCCATGATCCATCACTTGCAACAAAATGTTGAAAATGTCTGGGTGAGCTTTTTCAATCTCATCCAAAAGCAAAACGCAGTATGGTTGCTTAGTAATGGCCTCGGTTAATAATCCGCCTTGCTCAAAGCCCACATAGCCAGGAGGCGCGCCAATTAAGCGTGATACGGCATGCCGTTCCATATATTCACTCATGTCAAAGCGAATGAGCTCAATGCCCATGATATAGGCAAGCTGTTTTGCCACTTCGGTTTTACCCACACCTGTTGGGCCGCTAAACAAAAAGCTACCAATGGGTTTATTGCCTTGGCCTAAGCCGCTACGTGCCATTTTAACGGCTGAAGTTAGTGCCTCAATCGCTTTATCTTGACCAAATACAACAGCTTTTAAATTGCGCTCAAGCGTTTTGAGCGTATTTCGGTCATCGCTAGATACATTTTTGGGTGGAATGCGCGCAACTTTAGCCACGATGTCTTCAATCTCTTTGTTGCCAATCACTTTTTTCTGTTTCGATTTTGGCAATATGCGTTGTGCAGCACCTGCCTCGTCAATCACATCAATTGCTTTATCAGGCAAATGGCGATCATTAATGTATTTTGCTGAGAGTTCAGCAGCAGTGCTTAATGCACCAGCGCTGTATTTAACGCTGTGATGCGCTTCAAACCTAGATTTCAGGCCTTTAAGAATTTCAATCGTTTCAGCAACACTTGGCTCATCCACGTCTATTTTTTGGAAGCGACGTGACAAGGCATGGTCTTTCTCAAAAATACCACGATATTCTTGATAAGTTGTTGCACCAATACATTTGAGCGTGCCATTGGATAGTGCTGGTTTGAGTAAATTACTTGCGTCCAAAGTACCGCCACTCGCAGCACCTGCACCAATTAGTGTGTGGATTTCATCAATAAATAAAATCGCATCTGGCCGCTCTGCAAGCTGCTTCATCACTGCTTTTAAGCGCTGTTCAAAATCGCCACGGTATTTAGTGCCAGCCAATAGTGCACCCATATCCAAAGAGTAAACGGTTGCGTTCGCCAGCACGTCGGGAATTTCTTTTTCCACAATACAACGTGCCAAACCTTCGGCAATAGCAGTTTTACCTACGCCAGCCTCGCCCACTAACAAGGGATTATTTTTGCGGCGGCGACAAAGCGTTTGTATCACGCGCTCAAGTTCCGGACCGCGGCCAATGAGCGGGTCGATTTTACCGGCGGCCACTTGTAGATTAAGATTTAGCGTATAGCTCTCTAATGCGCCGCTAGGCGTTGCTTCAGACTCGGCATCTGCATCTGCACCTTCAGTTCTTGCGCCAATCCCAGGCATTTTTGCAACGCCATGAGAAATATAATTAACCACGTCAAGTCGTGTGATGCCTTGTTGATGCAAGAAAAATACGGCATGGGAATCTTTTTCCCCGTAGATAGCGACCAGCACATTTGCACCTGTCACTTCTTTCTTGCCAGAAGATTGCACGTGCAGCATGGCACGTTGAATCACGCGTTGAAAGCCCAGCGTTGGCTGCGTGTCGACTTCTTCTTCACCAGCAACAGTGGGTGTATGTTCTTCGATATATTGATTGAGTTCAGCACGCAACACTTCGAATTTAGCACCACAGGCACGCAGCACATCCGCTGCGGTTGGGTTATCAATCATCGCAAGCAATAAATGTTCTACGGTAATGAGTTCATGGCGCTTTTGCCGCGCATCCATAAACGCCATGTGGAGACTAACTTCTAATTCTTGCGCAATCATGTATATCCTCTTTTCATTTGCTGCTTATCAGGTTCAACTAATTCTAGTCTGGCTCAATCAGACACTGTAAGGGGTGCTGAGATTCCCTTGCATGATTGAGCACCTGGTTCATTTTTGTTTCTGCAATATCCCTTGGATACACACCGCAGACTCCCATGCCCTTTGTATGTACTTGGAGCATAATTTGTGTTGCTTGTTCAAGGCTTTTATTAAAAAAGCGCTGAATCGTAACAACGACAAATTCCATAGGAGTGTAATCGTCATTAATTAGCAAAACTTTATACATAGCCGGCAATTTTGGTTTTATTTCGCTAGGTTTTATAGCGATATCACCAGTGGGATGCGTATTTGCCATTTCTGTCTTTGCTAAACCTTTAATGCTATTTTGAGCCGATTGCTAAAAAATTCAAGCACAATATGAATAGGGATAATAGTCTATATTGGCTAATAGCCCTGCATGTTGCTAAATTATCTGATGATTTATACGGAATTAAGGGAAGATTTTAACGCTTTTTACAATTCTGTCTTGCGTTTGCATAATTTCAAGCGTGTGATCGCCAATTCTAAAACTGGTACCTGGCTCAGGAATGTCTTCAAAATGTTCCAGCACCAAACCGTTAAGGGTGCGCGGGCCATCTAGCGGCAAGTTGAGATTAAGCTTTTTATTTAGGTCACGTAAGGTGCTCGACCCATCCACGAGCCAACTACCATCTGTCTCTTGGCGGTAACTGCCGATACGGCTTGGAGATTGCGTAGTAAAGTCGCCGATGACTTCTTCCAAAATATCTTCAAGCGTGACCAAACCCTTAAATTCGCCATATTCATCAACCACCAAGCCAATACGCTCTTTGTTTTCTTGGAACTGCTGAATTTGCGTATAAAGCGGTGTGCCGGAAGGTACAAAGTAGGGCTCAGACATGGCTTCGCGCAGGACTTCTTTATCCAAGTCCTGATCTTGCTGATGCAAACGCAATTGGTTCATGATCTTGCGAATGTGAATTATGCCGATAATTTCTTCGTTATCGCCTTCGCGCACTGGCAACCGCGTGTGATGACTATTGGAAATACGTAACAAAATATCATCCAGAGACGCATCAAAATCAATCACCTCGGCAAGAGTATGCGCCGTCATCACATCGTCCACCGTAATTTTTTCTAACTCAAACAAATTGAGCAAAATAGACCGGTGCTTTTTTGGCAAAAAATGCCCAGCATCAGTGACGATGCTGCGTAACTCATCCATCGTGAGCGATTGCGTGCTTTCACTAAAATTAACATTGACGCGAAATAGTTTAAGCAGCCCTTCCACAAATAAATTGATAAACCAAACGACTGGGTATAACACTTTTAAAAGTGGATAAAGAACATAGCTGCATAAAATACCCAATTTTTCAGGATATGCAGCAGCAATGACTTTTGGCGTAATTTCGCTAAATACTAAAATGGCAAATGTGACAACTAAGGTGCCAATCATAAGTATCCATTCGCCTTCACCAAAGAGTTCAACTGTAATCAGTGTGACTAGTGTCGCCGATGCAGCATTGGCAAAGTTATTGCACAGCAGAATCACGCCAAGTAGCTTGTCTGTCTTGGCTAGCAGCGCACTGGTAAGGCGGGCACCACGATGACCTTCTTTCACCAAATGACGCAGCCGATAACGATTGAGCGACATGAGGCTTGTTTCGGCAACCGAGAAGAAACCAGAAATAAGCAGCAACAAAGCCAATAGGCCAAGCTGCCAAGAGATAGGGATATTATCCAATGCGTATTAAATCTTTGTTATGTTGAGATAAGTTTAACGCTAATTCAGGTTAAATGGCTATCGTTAAACAATCAAGCGCTTAAAAAAAGCGCTTAGACAACGGCTTCTTCTTGGCTTTTGTCTTTTTTCTCGATATCGCCAATTAAGTTGGCACGGCTAACACCCAGCCACATAGCGATTGGGCAAGCAACCAATACAGAAGAGTAAATGCCGAACAAAATGCCAATGGTAAGCGCCAATGCAAAGTTGTGCAGTACTTCGCCGCCGAACAATAGCATTGAACCGACCATGGTTTGTGTCATCAAGTGGGTAATTACCGTGCGCGACATGGTACGGGTAATGGCGTTATCAATGACTTGTACCACGCCGGCTTTACGCATTTTTCGGAAATTTTCGCGCACGCGGTCGAACACCACAACAGACTCGTTAACCGAATAGCCTAACACCGCCAAAATCGCTGCAAGTACAGTGAGATTGAATTCCCATTGAAAAAATGCGAAGAAACCCAGAATGATGACCACATCGTGCATATTGGCGATAATCGCAGCGACTGCAAAGCGCCACTCAAAGCGCAATGCCAAATACGCCATAATGCCCACGCAAACCAGCAAAAGCGCTAATCCGCCACTGGCATAAAGCTCTTCGCCCACTTGCGACCCTACAGACTCGACGCGACGCACTTCAGCTTGTGGGTCGGCGGCTTTTAGTGCCGCGCTCACTTGCTCTGAAAGTTGTGCGATGGAAAGTTCTTTTTTGACAGGGAGCCGGATCAGCACATCATGGCTTGTGCCAAAGTTTTGTACGGTGACATCTTTAAGCCCGATGCTATCTACAGCCTTACGAATACCCTCAATATTGGCGGCTTGTGGATAGTTAACTTCCATCACCGTGCCACCAGTAAAATCTACGCCATAATTTAAGCCACGCGTCGCTAAAAAGAACACAGCCAATATAAATGTTACGAGAGAAATGGCCGTGGTTAAACGGCTGTAACTCATAAACGGGATGTCTTTTTTGATTCTAAAAAATTCCATATTTTTTACTCGTAAATTATTCGGTTGGCTTGTAAATTTGGCCAATGGACAGCGTTGTAAGTTTGCGGCGGTAACCGTAAATCAAATTTACGATAGCGCGCGAGACCAAAATAGCGCTGAACATAGAGGTTAGAATACCTAGCACATGCACAACAGCAAAACCTTTGATTGGACCGGTACCAAACATAAATAGCGCCATACCGGCAATTAGCGTGGTAACGTTTGAATCTAAAATCGTATCAAAAGCACGGTCGTAACCCGCATGGATACTAGCTTGTGGCGTATTGCCATTGCGCATTTCTTCACGAATTCGCTCGTTAATCAATACGTTTGCGTCAATCGCCATACCCAGTGCCAAAGCAATCGCCGCCAAGCCAGGCAGCGTGAGTGTGGCTTGCAACATGGAAAGTATGGCTACGAGCAATAGTAGATTTACGCCCAGTGCTAGCACAGAGACGCCACCAAACATCATGTAGTAAATCATCATCATCGCGGCGATTGCGGCGAAACCCCACAAGGTTGAATGCACGCCGCGTTTGATGTTCTCTTCACCCATGCTGGGGCCAACGGTACGTTCTTCGATGATTTCCATTGGCGCAGCCAAAGCACCGGCTCGCAAAAGCAGTGAGATATCAGTCGCCTCTTGCGGAGAATCCATCCCCGAAATCTGTACACGGCCACCGCCGATTTCTTCATTAATCACAGGCGCAGTAATCACTTCTGTGCTACCTTTTTCAATAAGTAAAATCGCCATACGCTTACCTACATTGTCGCGCGTTACATTTTTGAAAATGCCAGCACCACGGCCATCTAATGTTACGTTTACTATTGATCCGCCAGTTTGTTGATTGACGCCGGGGCCGGCATCAGTAATACGGTCACCTGTTAATACAACGCTTTTCTTCACTAAAATTGGGCGGCCTTCACGGTCTTTATAGAGTTCGTCGCCAAACGGCACTTGCCCTGTTGCAGCTTTTTCAAGCGTTGCAATATCTGTTTTTTCTTCGTCTACCATGCGGATTTCCAAGGTCGCAGTTCGGCCCAAAATTTCTTTGGCCTTAGCTGTATCCTGCACACCGGGTAGCTGCACTACGATGCGGTCTATGCCTTGCTGCTGGACGATAGGCTCTGCTACACCAAGTTCGTTAATGCGGTTGTGTAAGGTTTGAAGATTTTGTTTCAACGCAAACTCTTGAATCCGCTTTTGTGCGGCGGGGCCAGAGACTGCGGTAAGTGTAAACTCGTTGCCGCTGCCGGAATTGCTGTAAGTTAGATCTGGATAATCTTTGCTAAGCTCCTTACGGGCTTTTTCAAGCTCAGCTTCACTCTCAAACTTCACTTCAACTTTTTGTCCTTCGCGCGAAATACCAAAGTAGTTGACCTTTTCACGACGTAACGTGGTGCGGAAATCGCCTACGCTACTTTCTGCGGCTTTATCCAGTGCGGCTTTCATGTCGACTTGCAACAGAAAGTGTACGCCGCCACGTAAGTCCAATCCTAAGTACATAGGCCTTGCGCCAATGTTCAATAGCCAATTGGGCGTTTGTGAAAGTAAATTAAGTGCTACGGTGTAATCTTTGCCCAAATTTGCGATAAGTTTATCTTTGGCTTTCAATTGCTCTTCTGGGTTGGCAAAACGCACTTTTACGCCGCTCGCATCTAAAAAGATACCGTTAAACTTAACATCTGCCAATTTCAATGTAGCTTCGACCTTGCCCAGAAGTGCTTGGTCAGCTTTTAAAGTAGATTTAATTGGGCTAATTTGAACAGCCGGTGATTCGCCATAAAAATTGGGAATGGTATACAGCAAGCCAATAAAAACGGCTAGTGCAATTAATATGTATTTCCACTTTGGATATCTATTCATGACGATAACAGTTCACAATGGCTAGCTTGAGGCTATAGTTATTAGGTTAGATTGCTTTTAATGTGCCAGGGGGCAACAATGTTTGTACAGCGTGTTTTTGTACGTTCACAACGGTGTTTGTTGCAATTTCAATACTGACAAAGTTATCGCCTACTTTGGTGACTTTGCCTAGAACGCCACCTGTAGTAGCCACCTCATCACCTGCTTTAAGCGCGTCAATCATGGCTTTTTGCTGTTTGGCCTGCTTCATTTGCGGGCGAATCAGCATGAAGTAAAACAACACAAAAATAATAATCATTGGGGCAAAGCTCAGGAACTCGCCGCCTGGTGGGGTTGATGCGGCATATGCGTTAGAAATAAACATGCAAATTTTCTTTCAGATAAATAACAATTAAATTAACGCGGAATTTTAGCACAACTTTGAGTTGTTTATTTGCGTGCCCTTCGCCGCAAAAGCTATTTAATTTGCGCGCGTTTCGTAGCAAACTCAAGCTTAAACTCGGCAAATTTTCCTGCCTCAATCGCATCGCGCATACCCTGCATCAGTGTTTGGTAATAGTGTAAATTGTGAATGGTATTGAGGCGCTGCTCCTAAAATTTCGCCTACTTTGTGCAAATGGTGCAGATAAGCACGGGTAAAGTTTTGGCAGGTGTAACAAGTGCAATCGGCGTCGAGCGGTGCAATATCGTTTTTGTAACCCGCGTTCTTGATTTTTACGTCGCCATACTGTGTGAACAGCCAACCATTGCGGGCATTGCGTGTAGGCATCACACAATCAAACATGTCGATACCCTGACTTACGGCGTCTACTAAATCTTCTGGCGTGCCAACGCCCATGAGATAGCGCGGTTTATTTTGCGGCATTTTCGGTGCGGTGTGCGCGAGAATGCGTAGCATATCTTCTTTTGGTTCACCGACAGAAAGACCGCCAATGGCAAAGCCGTCGAAATCAATCTCTACCAACCCATTCAACGAAATGTCACGCAAATCCTCAAACATGCCGCCCTGAACAATGCCAAATAAGGCATTCGCATTACCTTGGTGTGCATCTTTACTGCGCTTTGCCCAGCGCAAACTGAGTTGCATGGAATCATTCGCCTCTTTATGTGTGGCAGGGTAAGGCGTGCATTCGTCAAATATCATCACAATGTCGCTGTTTAACACTTTTTGAATGCGCATCGACTCTTCGGGGGTGAGGAAACAGGTATCACCATTGATTGGACTTTGAAACTTCACACCTTCTTCTGAGATTTTGCGCATGGCACCCAAACTCCATACTTGAAAGCCTCCAGAATCAGTGAGTATTGGTCCATCCCAACCCATAAATTTATGCAGACCACCATGCGCCGCAATCACTTCTAACCCTGGGCGGAGCCAAAGATGAAAAGTGTTACCAAGCACTATATGCGCGTCAATTTCTTTAAGCTCAAGCGGACTCATGGCCTTAACGGTGCCATAGGTACCAACCGGCATAAAGGCGGGCGTTTCTACCTTGCCGTGTGCGAGCGTTAGTGTGCCGCGGCGGGCAAGACCATCTTGTTTGTGAAGGGTATATTGCATGAGGTGAAATTACACAGTATCGCGACACTATTTGGAAGTCGCGATACTATCATAAACTCACTAGAGCAGGTTTGTTGAAGCTATGCTAGTTTAGCTTGCAGTGGATGCGATGCGCCCACCACACGGTTTCGCCCCGTATTTTTAGCTTCATAAAGCGCAGCATCAGCACGTGGTACGACGCTTTCAGCGGCTTCGCCTGGCAAGCGCTCCGCCACACCAGCGCTGAATGTGATGAGTACGCGGTCATCTTGATGCATAAAGAAATTTTTGGTGAGCTCGCGTTGCACGCGCTGTATCACTTTAATAGCGTCGTCTTGCGCGGTGGCTGGCAAGATAATAATAAACTCTTCGCCGCCATAGCGTGCAAGCACGTCGGTAGAGCGCTTCACGTTTTTAACAATTTTGGCAAAATGCGTCAGCGCCTCGTCGCCCGTAGTGTGGCCGAGTTTATCGTTTAGTTTTTTGAAATGGTCGATATCCATCATGGCAATGCTGAGCGACGTGTTATAGCGGTCAGCACGGTTAAATTCCCGTACTAAAGCTTCATCCATGCCACGCCGATTGAGTGTTCCGGTGAGATAATCTTCATGCGCGACTTCGCTGATATGATCCAAAACAGCAGTAAGCGTTTGAATTTTTTGTTCAGCCTCAGTTACTTTCTTTTGACTTTCATGAAACTCTTCACGTGTGCGCTGTACGCTCAGTCCAATCGTGCGCGTGTCATCCAAAATGTTTTTTAGTACATCGTTCAGCTCGCCAATTTCGTCAATAGAGCTTAGTTTCTTTTGATGTGTTTCAATTTTTTCATGGTACTCAGTCGTGCTTTCGGTGATCTCTACTAGTCTATTAATAAAGGTTGCAGCCATTTGTTTAAGCAAGTTTTTCGCATCTTCAAGAGCTGGTTTAAGATTTGTTTGCTTATGAATCAGTTCTTTCAGGCTACTTTCCGCATCGTATAGCGTGTTGACGCTAACAGGTTTATTCACGATATCGTTAACGATAGCAATTTGACCTTTCAGCCATTGATCTTCAATTACTAACTCACCCATGCTCTTAGTCAGTAAACGTAGCAGGCTGAACAGTGAGTTATTAATTGTTTGTTGAGAGTCTCGTTGCATTTCCAGTGCCAGCAAGACATTTTTCAAGTCCTTGGTCGTTTGAATAAGAACTTCTTCCGAACTTGCTTTTCGCATCTGATTAAGCAGAGTTTGTGCTTTTTTCTGCGCTTCTGGAGAGCTCTCAAGGTGAGGAATCAAAACAAGTTCGACTGTTTTTAACATCATTTCACGCCACTGTGCTGTAATTGCTTCAGTGTTGTTTGGTGTTAGATTCTGTGGAGGGGTAGCTTACCACCGAGGTTTGCTGTAGTTGGCTTACAGCCGCGTTTGCCATTACCTCTGGGGGCGAGTCTTTTGCGTCTAGCGTATAAGTAGCCTCATTACCCCACGACCTAATCAATGCCTGAATTTTTTCTCCCAGTATCGTTGGATCACTGGCAAAATTTGTTAAAACGCGACTCAAGCCTTCTCGCTTGCGACTTAGCGTAATGCCTTTATGTCCCATCTCAAGTTGCTTTAATAAGGTGCGAATCAGTACTGACCAATTGACTTCTGTTCCACCTTCGCCGCCAGAAGGGAATAATTTACGAAGCTGTTCTTCTAGTTTGATCCAGTCTTGCTTCTCAACGAAAGAAGTGACAGACCGCTCGATGGCAATAAATTTAGGTTGCTGCTTACCTGCGTCAAGCAACACTTTTTGCAAGGTACTTCCCAGTCCCCTAGTGCTGTCAATGGTCTTAATGCCTGCAATCTCGTTGTAAACACTCAGATAGTTCTCAGGTGTTGGCAGCTGATTGCGTTTAGATAGCTGCAACAGCGTCTGGCGCGCAATATCAATAGGCGAATTGTTTTGATTCATAGTGTTGCATCACTTAAATGTTTAATCGAGTTTTGATGTTCTGGCTAGCATACAAAATAAGTGATGATTTCAATGCATGGATTAATGCGGTTGTATGGCCTCAATTCTAAATTTGCTATACTTAACGAAATCATTCATTATTTAAGTCATGGCAGAATCAAAACAACGCGCATTACGCAGGGAAACAGACAATAGCTTGAGTGCAAGAGGTATCTATCTTTTGCCCAATTTGTTTACTTCAGCATCTTTATTTTTTGGGTTTTACGCAATAGTAAGCGCTATGAACTTTAAGTTTGAGAACGCGGCGGTTGCAATATTTATTGCAATGGTAATGGACGGTCTGGATGGCCGTGTGGCACGCATGACCAATACCACTAGCGCATTTGGAGCGGAGTATGACAGCCTCTCAGACATGGTCTCGTTCGGTGTGGCGCCAGCCCTCATTATGTATGTGTGGGCTTTAAAACCATTAGGTAAATTGGGCTGGATAGCCGCCTTTGTCTATTGTGCTTGCGCGGCCTTACGTTTAGCGCGTTTTAACACAAAGCTGGATGACCCTTTCCAAGATAAACGCTATTTTCAAGGTTTGCCCAGCCCGGCAGCAGCGGCTTTATTGGCGGGTTTTGTGTGGGTAGCCTATGAATACGGGGTGAGTGGCCGTGAGATCTTTTTTGGTGCAATCCAAATGAAATGGCTGGCTTGGGGCTTAACCATATTTGCCGCACTCTCCATGGTTTCCGACCTCAAATTTTACAGCGGCAAAGATATCAATCTGCGTGAAAGTGTCCCATTTGTGGCCATTTTGGCGATTATGCTGGTGTTTGTACTTATCTCATACAGTCCGCCAGAGGTGTTATTTACGGTGGTGTTTGTTTACGCGCTGTCCGGTTATTATTTGTGGCTAAAATCACAAATCAAAAAAGAAAGCATTCAGAACTAACGCCTAAATCTTGAAAAACCGCGACATAAACCCTATACTCTACTCATGTTGAATATTTTCACAATTCAAGTTTTAATCGCTATTGCGGCTTTGTCTTTGACAAGTCTCGCACTGTTACGCCTGCTGCGCGCCAGCGCACACTAATCACACCCCACATTTGTATTATTACGCTCGCTGAATTTGCCTTCAGCGGTTAAAATTATTGTATTCAGCATTGGAACAAACATGAACAAGCAAATTATTATTTTTGATACCACCTTGCGCGACGGCGAACAGAGCCCGGGCGCAGCCATGACCAAAGAAGAAAAAATCCGCATTGCGCGCCAGTTAGAGAAATTAGGTGTCGATGTTATTGAAGCGGGTTTTGCCGCAGCCAGTCCCGGAGATTTTGATGCAATCCATACGATTGCCGGATTGATCACCAAATCGCGTGTGTGCTCGCTCGCGCGTGCATCTGAAAACGATGTGCGCCGAGCTGGAGAGGCGATTACGCCAGCCATGCAGCATGCAGAAAAAAATGGCCGCATTCATACGTTTATCGCCACCAGCAAAATCCACATGGAAAATAAACTCCGTATGACGGAGGACCAAGTGGTGGAGCGTGCCGTGCAAGCGGTGAAATGGGCCTTGGAATATACGCATGATGTCGAATTTTCTGCCGAAGATGCCGTGCGCTCAGATATTGATTTCTTAGTGCGTGTATTTGACGCGGTAATTGCAGCCGGCGCAACGACAATTAATGTGCCAGATACTGTGGGTTACAGCATTCCTGCGCCATGGGGTGAGCGCATGGCTACTTTGATTAAACGCGTAAAAAATAGCGACAAGGTTGTATGGAGTACGCATTGCCATAATGATTTGGGCATGGCAGTAGCGAACTCTTTATCTGCTGTTGCAAATGGTGCGCGACAAGTGGAATGTACCATTAACGGCTTGGGCGAGCGCGCTGGAAATGCGAGTTTGGAAGAAATTGTAATGGCCATTAAAACACGCCACGACATTTTCAACTTGGATACGCGCATTGATACGACACAAATCGTACCCACAAGTAAGTTAGTGTCTACTATCACAGGATACCCTGTACAGCCTAACAAAGCGATTGTTGGCGCCAATGCGTTTGCACATGAGAGCGGCATTCACCAAGATGGTGTTTTGAAGCATCGCGAGACTTACGAAATCATGCGGGCGGAAGATGTGGGCTGGAACACCAACAAATTAACCTTGGGTAAATTATCTGGCAGAAACGCATTCAGAACACGCTTGACCGAGTTGGGCATTCAGTTAGAAAGCGATGATGCGGTGAACGCTGCTTTTGCGCGTTTTAAAGATTTAGCTGATAAAAAATCTGAAATCTTTGATGAAGATTTACATGCCTTGGTGAGCGACGAGTTTGTGGCAGATGCCTCAGAAACTTTTAAATTGGTCTATTTGCAAGTGACCAGCCAAACCGGCGAAATTCCACATGCCTATGTGACCATTTCTGAAAATGGCACAGAGAAAAAAGCCGAATCAGATGGTGGTGGCCCAGTGGACGCCACGTTTAAGGCGATTGAAAGTATTGTGAATAGTGGCGTGGAATTGCAATTGTATTCGGTGAACAATATCACCAGTGGCACCGATGCGCAGGGTGAAGTCACGGTGCGCTTTGCAAAAGGCGGGCGTATTGTTAACGGACAGGGTGCCGACACCGATATTGTGATTGCCTCTGCAAAGGCTTATTTGAACGGACTTAATAAATTGCATGCGAAGTCCGAAAAATTAAATCCGCAACTTTAAAACATGACTGCAGATAAAAAACAAACGCTGCTAATTTTAGCAGCGCTGTTTTGCACCTATTTTATCTGGGGTTCAACTTACCTCGCCATTCGCTTTGCAATTGAGAGCTTTCCGCCATTTTTAATGGTGGGGTTACGCTTTGCACTAGCGGGTGCAATTTTGTTTGTGGCAATGCGCTATTTAGGCAGCCCAAGCCCCACACTTAAAGAGTGGGGAGGAGCGGCGATTGTGGGCTTGCTACTGCCCGTGTGTGGTAATGGCACAGTAACGCATGTGCAATTGACGGTTTCATCCAGCGTGGCAGCGCTTTCTATTGCTACGGCGCCGATTTGGATGGCGATTTTTTCCAGTTTTTTTGGACATAAAATTGCTGCACGAGAGTGGCTGGGTATTGCGATTGGTTTTGTAGGCATTGTGTTGCTGAACTTAGGCGGTAGTTTTAAGGGTGACCCCACAAGCGCGCTGTTATTAATGTTTGCTGCAGCAAGCTGGTCGTTTGGCTCGGTGTGGAGCAAGCATTTAAGGATGCCGGCAGGTTTAATGGGTGCAGCATGCCAAATGCTCTGTGGGGGTATTATTGCATTAGTTTTAAGTGTGTTATTTGGCGAAACATGGCCAGAAGAGATTAGTGCTAAATCTTGGTGGGCAATTGGATTTATGATTTTTTTAGGCTCCATTGTTGCTTACAGTGCGTTTCAATATCTACTTAAAACCGTGCGGCCACTGGTGGCAAGTAGCAATACATTTGTGAACCCGATTGTGGCTTTCGCACTGGGTATTTGGTTGGCGGGTGAAACCGTGACACGCTCGGAATACATTGCGCTGGCGGTGATTTTGGTGGGCGTTTATTTAATTTTGAGCAACACAGAAAAAACTAATAAATTAATGGAGTAACTTTTGAATTTAGCATTGTTTGATTTAGACAACACCTTATTAGCGGGTGATAGTGATTACAACTGGAGCTTGTTTTTGATTCGTCAGGGTTTGCTGGATGAGAAAACGCATTTTGAGCGCAACGAGCAGTTTTATGCAGATTACAAAAATGGCACTTTAGATATTGTTGAATTTTTGAAATTTCAGCTGGTGCCACTAAGTCAGCACCCAAAAAAGTTTCTGGATGAATTACACCTGAAGTATATGGATGAAGTGATTCGCCCAATGATGACAGAAAAGGCGCAAGCGCTTGTGGATAAACACAAAGCGGCAGGGGATATTTGTGTGGTGATTACGGCAACCAACAGTTTTGTAACTAAGCCAATTGCCACAGCCTATGGTATTGAACATTTAATTGGCTCAGACCCGGAAATGGTCAATGGCGAATATACGGGTGGTGTTTCGGGCGTGCCAAGTTTTCAGGAAGGCAAAGTGACCCGCATCAACCAATGGCTGGCAGAACGCGGGAAGAAATTAAGCGATTTTGAGAAAAGCTACTTTTATAGTGATTCGCATAATGATTTGTCGCTAATGCGGTTGGTAACCAACCCGGTGGCAGTCGATG
This sequence comes from uncultured beta proteobacterium, assembly GCA_963752495.1. Lineage (GTDB taxonomy): Bacteria > Pseudomonadota > Gammaproteobacteria > Burkholderiales > Methylophilaceae > CAVVYJ01. The sequence continues at coordinate 62,864 of CAVVYJ010000003.1, read as the reverse complement.
CTGATGAGATACTAAAAGCGTATGCAGTAGAACAGGCTTGGCCGCAATTAAGTCTGCGTTAAGCAGACGATAGTTACAAGATTGCCTGCGTTAAATTTACCCAAGTAAGCTTTTTAGCTATACTAACTCCTAATAAAAATTCGAATAATTAGGAGTTTGCCATGGCTAAAAATATCATTTTCTGCGCAGATGGTACCTGGAACAACCCTGATGACGAAGTGCTTCTGGGTAAAATCGCCGACCCACCTTCCAACGTTTTTAAAATTTTCAATCATTTAGAAGGTCGCATGACCTCTAACACCAAGGTGACCGATATCACCGGCCAAATTCTGGAACGTGAAAAGCGCACCCAAGGCGAGCCGATGTTGCAAGTTGCAAAATACATTAACGGTGTCGGCAACTCTGAAAATAAAATCCAAGAGATGATAGGTGGCGGCTTTGGTGCTGGCCTCATTAAACGTATTGTGCGTGGCTACACGTTTATTTCGCGCAATTATCAAGCGGGTGACAGAATCTACATTATCGGGTTTAGCCGTGGCGCTTATACGGCGCGGGCTTTGGGCGGCTTGATTGCCTCACAAGGGTTGCTTGCCAATAAGTTTGAAAGAGGCGCAGAAGAATCGTACAAACTTGGTGCGCAGGCTTGGTATCAGTACAGAAAAATTGGCGCAGAAAAGCGCAATGTTTTTGCCACGCTGGCAGAGGCGATGCAGGATTTACCCAGCTTTATTAAAAGCGGTAGCCCAAAAGAACAAGATTTTGTGCGCAACGTACCGATTGCTGCGGTTGCAGTGTGGGATACCGTGGGTTCGTTGGGCATTCCGGAATATGACGCACAAAACAACACCATTAGCGATGCTTTCCGCTTTGCGGATGAAGTACTTAGCAGCAAAGTGACTAAAGGTGTGCATGCCGTGGCGATAGATGAGCAGCGCCTTTTGTTTACCCCAACCTTATGGAACAAAGCACTTAATGTGAAACAGCTTGTGTTTGCAGGGGCGCATTCTGATGTGGGTGGTGGCTATAAAGAAACGGGGCTATCAGATTGTGCATTGCAATGGATGGTGGATGAGCTGAAACTAGCGGGCGTGTTATTTGCCGATACCATTGCCAATATCAAGCCAGATCCGCTTGCGCCTGCGCACAAACCGTGGGCTAAGCTAACAACGGTGACAGGCGGGCTGGGGTTAAGAAAATTTAAGCCGGATAGCGGCATTGAGGCGCACAGCTCGGTGCAGATACGCAAAAACGCATTGGCTGTAATTCATAACATTGGCGAACTTGCCAAAAAATACATGCCCAGCAACTGGCTTACTTGATTAAGTTATCTGCCTAAAACAATTTGCAGCACAAAGCGCGTGCCTACATAGGCCAGCAGTAATATGGCAAAGCCAATCAGCGTTAAGCGAATCGCTTTTTTGCCGCGCCAGCCATATTGGTAGCGGCCATAAAGCAGCCAGCCATAAATCAGCCAGCTTGCAACAGAAAAAACTACTTTGTGGTTAAACTGCAAAGGTTTGCCAAAAATCTCTTCAGAGAACAGCATGCCGCTTAATAGCGTTAAGGTAAGCAACACAAAGCCAAGCGCAATCACCCTGAACAGCAAGCTTTCCATCACCATAAGTGGCGGGAAGCTGGGTAATTTTATTAGTGTGGGTTTGTTGTGCAAACTCCGCTCGGCAATGGCCATTAAAAGCGCATGCAGCGCAGCAAACGTAAATAAACTATAGGCCAATAGCGCAATGCCAATATGCACAATAAACAGGCTTGCGTTTGCTTCTGGCATTAAATGGCTGCTGCTGGAAAACGCAGGCAAAACTGCAAAAATGGCGGCGGGCGGCAACACAAAAGCTTGCAGGCTTTGCAATTGGCGTTCTGCACTAAAAAGTCCTAAATCGGCAAGCCAGTAAATAAGCACAGTTAGCCAAAAAATACATGAAAGCGCATTTGCCAAGCCAAAGTTAAAGCCTTGTGCAAATATATCTTTGTGCAGCAACCAGCCGTGCAATAAAAGCGCGAGCGCTATCATGGCAGAATGCAATTTAAGCGTTGGCGAGTCTGATTTTGCGCCACGCCAAAAATCGAACGCCACAGCGAGGTAAATAAAGGCGACGACGAAATATAAAATTAAATGTTGCATGCGCTCATTATGGCAAAAGTCGTCTTAATCGCATAGCTTCATGTAAAATTAGCGCAATTAGAAAAAGTAATTTTAAAAAGGCAATAAAGCATGTTAGAAAACTTAACGGGCAGGCTACAAGGCGTTATAAAAAATCTGCGCGGGCAAGCGCGGCTTACAGAAGAAAATATTAGCGATGCGATGCGCGAAGTGCGCATGGCGCTGCTAGAGGCCGATGTAGCGCTACCTGTGGTAAAAGATTTTATCGCCCGCGTTAAAGAGCGCGCGCAGGGTAAAGAAGTGCTACAAAGCCTAACACCCGGCCAAGCGGTGATTGAGGTGGTGAACGATGAGCTGACAGAGCTGATGGGCAAGGCGAACGTGGCGTTAAACCTTGCTGCCGTGCCGCCTGCGATTATTTTGATGGCAGGTTTGCAGGGTTCTGGCAAAACAACCACATCTGCCAAACTTGGCAAATTGTTAAAAGAACAAAAAAAGAAAGTGCTGCTGGCAAGTGCAGACGTGTACCGCCCTGCGGCGATTGCGCAATTGCAAACTTTGGGCAAACAGCTAGAGATTGATTGCTTTGATAGCAATGCCTCGCAGAAGCCCGCCGATATTGCCTCGCAGGCGCTCGATTTTGCAAAACGCGGTTATTACGATGTGTTGATATTTGATACCGCCGGCCGTTTGGGCATTGATGAAGCCATGATGGCGGAAATCAAGGCGCTGCACGCTTTCTTAAAGCCAGTTGAAACGCTGTTTGTGGTGGATGCCATGCAAGGCCAAGATGCCGTAAACACCGCCAAAGCGTTTGGCGAGACGTTGCCGCTCACCGGTATTGTGCTCACCAAGCTAGATGGCGATGCACGCGGTGGCGCGGCATTAAGTGTGCGCCATGTAACAGGCCAGCCGATTAAATTTATTGGCGTGAGCGAGAAGGTGGATGGCCTTGAGCCATTTTACCCGGACCGTATGGCGGGGCGTATTCTCGGCATGGGCGATGTGCTGGGCCTGATTGAGCAAGCGCACAAAAATGTGGATATGGCAGAGGCGCAGAAGGTTGCCGATAAAATTAAATCGGGCGCCAAGTTTGATTTAGAAGATTTTAAAAACCAGATGAGCCAAATGCGCAAAATGGGCGGCATGGGCGCGCTAATGGATAAAATGCCTGCACAAATGGCCAACATGGCCGCCAAAGTGAACAATGAAGATGCCGATAAATCGCTACGCCGTATTGAGGGCATTATCAATAGCATGACGCCGCTAGAGCGCAGAAAACCTGAATTAATAAAAGCCACCCGCAAAAAACGCATTGCCGCGGGCAGTGGCGTGCAGGTGCAAGAGGTTAACCGTTTGCTTAACCAGTTTGAAGAAACGCAAAAAATGATGAAAATGTTTAGCAAAGGCGGCATGGCTAAAATGATGCGTGGCATGGGCGGGCTGATGGGCGGCAAGTTCCCCGGCATGCGCTAAATCAATAAATTAGCGCAAAAAACGCACACTAAATCTCAAACAAGCATTGACCAACTGAGCGCTTTCTAGCATAATCGCGGATTGCATTTTTTGGGGTGTTAGCTCAGCTGGTAGAGCAGCGGACTTTTAATCCGTTTGTCGTGGGTTCGATCCCCGCACACCCTACCAATAAAAATAAAAGGGGTTACGTGAACGCGTGGCCCTTTTTAATTTAAGTGTTAAGAGTAGTGAAGATTTACCTGGTGATGTAGCTCAGCTGGTTAGAGCACAGGATTCATAATCCTGGGGTCGAGGGTTCAAGTCCCTCTTTCACCACCAATTAAAAGCCACGCCTTCGGGTGTGGCTTTTTTCATTTTGTAACTGATGACTATAAAAGTTCGGCGCCAAATTATTTCACCAAACCTTAATAAATCTGTAATTGGTCAATCGAATTAATATTAAATGTTTAGAGATTATACGGGCCCATGAACTTATCACCATTAAAGTGGATTAGATGTTCAGGCGTATCTGCAATCCAGACTTCCGTTTCCCAAGCCACATCTTTTACATGTTTTCGAAAGGTTGCTCTGTCTGGAAATGCTGTTAAGAAAACAATTGGTTTCCCACATTTAATTGCCATTTCTTCTAGTTTGATTTTTCTAATTTCAGTTATTGGGTTTGCAGTAGTTACTGCCTCAATCAGAAATAACCAGTCTTTGGTTTTAGAGTATGCCACTACATCAGGTAGTTTGTCGTGGGCAATCTCATCAAAATTAAGGCTTTTCAGAACCTTTTCATTGAGGAATAAAAATTTATCTGAAGTATCTCCAACATACAAAACTTCAGCGCCAAAGCCATAAATTGGTAAAAATTGTTCAATGATGGCTTTTTGAAGTAAATTGTGCGCACCAGGGCTAAATTTAAGTACTTTATTTCCTTCAATGCTAACAGTTATTTTAGACAGATCCCTAGCCTTAGCCAATTTCTGAGAAAGTAGTAATTGCCCTTTATTAAATGTTTCAAGGCTAGCTTGCCAATTTGTAGTTCCATATAGTCTAAGTTGAGCAGCAACTTCTTCACTAAGTGCATATGGACGAGTTCCGTCATTAGTATTGGCATTTGGATTTAATGCACTTTTGGTGACGATCCCTGCTTCAACTGGCAGCAATAAATCTTTTCTCCTAATGTCATCGTAGGAACCTGATGATATGTTTTCACCTAGGTGGTTATTCAAATAATTGATTATTTCTCTTGATAGTAATTTGTGATTATCTTTAATTGATAAAGTATTCTTCCAGCTTGTTTCGGTAGTAATTCCAGCTAAAGCAATAAAGCACTTTGCCATTTTTTCTTGCCTGCGCTTGGTAAGGTCTTTTAGAGGAACGCCTAGTTGAGAGAGTATATCAATGGCTTCATCAACTAACTTTTGCAGGCTTTCTGGGTTAATTTTATGTTGCATACGCTTCCAGTAGGATTGGCAGTTGAATAGGCTGCATATGGTATTTGATTTCTTCTGAATTTAGTCTTTGTGTGGAGTTTAAATAATTTCTAGCACTTTGGGCTAAATGATAAGAAAACATAGGTGCAACCGCATTACCTATTTGCTTGAATACACTTTTATCATCACCTTGAAATTCAAACCAATCTGGAAAGCTTTGCAAGCGTGCCGCTTCTCTAACTATAAGCTTTCTACGCCTACCGTCTGGTAGACGAATTCTGATCATGTCACTGGTGTCCCCAGCAAGATTTCTACAAGTAAGAGTTCTAGATGGCTTATCTGCATATAAATCTCTTGGGTTAATGCATTGTGAAGCAATTTCATATTTCTTTATATATGCATCCATACTTGGAGTCAGAAATTTTGCATTGCTTGGAGTTAGATGCATTAAGTCACCAATCGAATCACCTACTGTAACTCTTTTATGACGCTTCGTAGGGAGTTCAAATCTTCCTCTATGACCAATTACAATCACTCGCTCTCTATTTTGCGGAACGCCATAATTAACTGCATTGAGTAGATGGCATTCAACTACATAGTCTAATTCACTGAGTTTTTTTATTATTTCATCTAAGTACCATTTGTTTCTATACATTAAACCTCTTACATTTTCGAACATCCATATATCTGGATTTGCCTGTTTTACAGCTGATATAAAAACTGGGAATCCATCTCGTGAATCCATAACACCTTTTTGGCTGCCTAAGACACTAAACGGCTGACATGGTGGCCCACCAATAACTACCTGAGCCTTTGGAAAAGTATAGTCTGGGGTTAGCTGGACATTTATACAATCACCTTTTAGGTTGTGGCGGTAAGATAAACAGCAATCTGCATTCATTTCATAACCTATTGTTTCAAAGCCTTGAGCTTCAAATCCAAGTGCTAAACCACCGCAACCTGCAAACAAGTCTAATACAACAGGTGAACCAGAAACCGAAGGTTTGAGTAATTCGTTTATCTCATTTATATATTGCATAAATTATTAGTAGATTTGAAATGTTATTTGATCAGATTGTGATTTTATACTAGAACAACTTTTATTGATGACATCTAATAGTGAATAATTGGAGATAATCCACGTTTTCTGAATTTTGGAGTGTATTCAATATTTTCTACTCGCCCTGTAAGCCAATACCCACGCGGGGTCTGCATAGCGGTGGTTTTGGCAAGTGAAAGCAATAAATGATAAAAAAGCCCAGTGATTTCTCACTGGGCTTTTAAATTTATTGCCTAAACTAAATTAGGCGAGGTTTGCGCCAACAATGGCGGCCATTTGCATCATGTCTACAGTTTCGCCAACTTTAATGTTGGTCAGGTCAGTCACTTTACCTGTTTTGCTGGTAGATTTTGTGTTTTTAAAAATCGGGTGCAATTTAGCGTCGCATACAATGTATTTGCCTGCGTTTTCTGGTTTGCCGTTAACCGATTTAGTTTGTAATTTGTTGGCTTTAATGTAATCCCATATTTTTTTGGTGATTTCAGTACGCGGTAGCGCGGCTGCGCCTACCAAAGCTGCCAGCTCGCTTTTCATTTTAACCGGGGTGCTTAAACCTTTTGCTTCTGCCATTTTACTATCCTTATTTTGCTGTTTAGAGTGTTGATAAAACTTTGTAAGTGCTTAAGTATGGCACAAATCAGCACAATGTTAATGAATAATAGGTGAAACACCCCGTTTTTTTGTATTTTTAAGCATTTTTAGCCTGTTTTTATCTGCCCTGCAAGGCAATAACCACGCGGGGTTAGCAAGGCAGTGGTTTTAGCGTATTTAAACGGAGCGTCAACTAAATGATTGTATATTCGTTATTTGGTGTGGGAGTACAATTTTTTTAGAGGAGTTTTTATGAAGATTACACATATAGTCGCAGTATCTGCTTTGGCATTAGGTTTAGCGCAAGTGGCATTTGCCAACCATGGTGCGGACGATGGCAAAAGCTGCGATCGCAAAAAACATAGCATGATGGATAACGACACGAACAAAGACGGCGTGATTACCAAAGATGAGTTTATGAGCGGCCACCAAGCACGTGCAGATAAAATGTTTGCAAAATTGGACGCAAATAACGATGGCAAGGTAGAACAAGCCGAGCGCGATGCGATGAAAGCCAAATGGAAAGAGCGCCACCATGAGCGCCATAGCGGCGAGCACGGCACAGACCACAAATAATTGTAAACGCTGCAAATAAAAGCCACATCAAACGATGTGGCTTTTTTATTGGCAAAATTACCTTAAAATAATCGGCCTGCAAGCCAATATCCATGCGGCTCTTGGCGCATGCTGTTTTAATAGCAAATAAACTGCAAAAACAAAAAAAGCCCAGCGATTTCTCACTGGGCTTGATATATGCAAATTAACTAATTAATTACTTGTTCATTACGTACATTGTTACTTCAAAGCCAAAACGCATTTCTGTAGCTGCTGGTGTTGTCCACATGATTCGGTTTCCTTTTAAGTTTGGCGATTCACAATGAGTCGCTCCATGTGTTGCATTATGCGCGCACTTTAAAAAACCACCCTATGCGCTTGGCGTAAAATCGCCTAATGATTTTACGTAGTTAACAAAAGGAATATTGCCTATATCTTGGCATGGAATGTGCAATGTTTGTGAGTACGAATGTTGAAATTAATGCTTAAAGCAGAATAATTTACCGCACAAAATGCAAAACATATACTCCAAACTCAGTAAATTCATCATATTTTTAATTGCGATTAGTTTGCCAATTTATGCACTCTTAATCCAGCCAAATTTAAATCCTCAAAAAGTCATCAAAACCAGCGTGTATCATGAGTTAACGGCAGAAGAAAAGGCTTGGCTCGTTGCGCATCCGGTGATTACTGTTGGGGTAAAACACAGCTGGAAACCGCTAGAGTTTGTGTCCGATCAGAAGAAGTTTCGCGGCATCACCATGGATTATTTACACGCACTTGAGCCTGCGCTTAGGTGTTCGGTTCAAGATGTTCAATATTGACGAAAATTCGACACAGCAGGCCGATATTTTGTCGTCGGTGTCTAATCCAAAGATAATCGATTTAGATAAATATTTACTCACAAAGCCTATTTTAAAATTCTCTTATGCCATTTACGTGCATAAAGATAATGACAAAATTAAGCAGATGAATGATTTAGCCGGCAAGAAAGTTGCCGTATACGGTCGTGGTCAGCTTATAAAACTCTTAAACGAAGATTACTCACACATCAAGTTACGTAAAATCGATATTATTGAAGAAGCCTTTAACGATATCGACAACAATAACTCCGATGCCTATATCGGTAACGAGATGGTGGTAGATTACGAAGCCAACCTGCAAGGGATTAGTTTCTTGAAAAAAGTGGGCTATGCCCCGATTGAAACAGAACTCACCATGGCCGTGAGAAGTGACTGGCCAATGATGCAATCGATATTAAACAAATCCATTGACGCGCTGGAGCCACAAAAAAGTTATATCTTGAGCAATTGGGATATGTCGCTATTCAAAAAGACAAGTGCGTTTGCATTAATAACGGCTTCGCTATTTGTATTATTGATTGGGGTAACGCTTTTAAGAGCGTACAAACTTAAGAAAAAATTAAAAACACAGGCGCTAGAAGCACAGCAGCTGATTTGGCATCAGGCGCATTATGATCTGCAAACAGATCTGCCAAACCGCATGATGTTTAATAAACAGTTAGAAGAGCAGAGTGAAATCGCACGAAAAAACAATACGCTCATTGGCTTGCTGTACATAGACCTAGATTCATTTAAAGAGGTTAATGATCATCATGGCCATTCGATTGGTGATTTATTACTAATGCAGGTTGCAGCCAGACTTAAAAACTGTGTAAGAGAGTCAGATAAGATTTACCGATTAGGCGGCGACGAGTTCACGATTCTACTCACCAACCTTGAAGGCCCAAGCGTTGTTGAGAGAAGAGCAAGCAGAATACTTAAAGTGCTAAGCGAGCCGTTTCACATCAATCATCTCTCAATCAACATTACATCAAGTATTGGTTCAACCATATACCCAAGTGATACCAGCAATATCGAGGCAATGATAAAAAATGCTGACATGGCGATGTATGCTGCAAAAAAATTAGGGAAAAATCATTATCAAGAGTTCACCCAATCAATGGAAGATCTTGCTACGAGCAGGCTTACGATTTCTAACGATTTGAAAAAGGCGATTAATGGTAAAGAGTTTGTTTTGTACTATCAGCCGATTGTGGATTTGGAATCGAGCAAAATTGTTAAGGCAGAAGCATTAATCCGTTGGCAGCACCCGCGCAAAGGTCTTGTTGGCCCTTTTGAATTTATCGAGATTGCGGAAGAAACGAATGCGATATCCCCAATTGGTGATTGGGTATTTAAACAAGCGCTAGAAGATGTTGTAACCTTAAAGCAGGCAATAGACCCTGACTTTGCAATCAGCCTGAATGTATCGCCCATGCAGTTGGGCGCTAATAGCCTTTTAACCAAATGGCCTGAATTATTGCAAAAACACAATATTCCTTTCAACAGTATCGGTATAGAAATTACCGAAGGCGCTTTGCTAGACCATAATAAAACTACTGCCGAAATATTTAGCGAGCTTCGCGAAGCAGGTGCACAGTTTTTGATAGATGACTTTGGTACTGGCTATTCGTCACTTTCTTATCTTAAAAAGCTTGATGTGGATTTTATTAAAATCGATAAATCTTTTGTGCAGAATCTGTCGTTATATTCTGAAGATATGGTGCTGTGCGAGGCCATTATCGTCATGGCGCATAAGCTAGGCTTAAAAGTCGTTGCTGAAGGTATAGAAACGGCTGAACAACGCGATTTGCTGCTATCTATTGGTTGTGACTACGGCCAAGGTTATTTATTCTCTAAACCGAAACCTATAGAACAAGTTATATCAGAATATCAATCAAGTCCAAAAAAATTAAAGAACGTTTCGATTATGCGGAGAAGTGCCGCTAATGGCTAACCTTACTAAGTAAAAAAAGCCCAGTGATTTCTCACTGGGCTTTTTTTCTAATTTGGAGCGGGAAGAAAGTTTCGACCTAACACATCAACCTTGGAAAGGTTGCGCTCTGCCTTTGAGCTATTCCCGCATGGTGTAAAACTAATTGATTCCATTATTATCCATATCTATTTGTAATGAAATAGCCCAATAAGGCTAATATTAACGTTTATGACAAAACTTAATATTCTTGGCGTTTTCGCGCTCGCTTTATTTTTAGCTTTACCCGCATATGCTGCAAAAGTAGAGCCTGCGGCGATTATCGCCGCGCATAACAGGCTGCGTGCAGAAGTGGGCGTAACTAAAAAGCTAAGTTACTCCAAAGCCTTGGCAGCAAATGCACAAGCTTGGGCAAACAACTTAAAGCGCAACAACGCTTGCCAAATGCGCCATAGCGAGCCAGATGGAAAATATGGCGAAAACCTGTTTTGGGGCAGCGCGGTGGATTGGACAGATGGCCGCAAAGAGCAGCAAAAGGTTTCATCTAAGCGAGTGGTAGAAGAATGGGGCAGCGAAAAGGCAGATTACGATTACGCTGCCAACCAGTGCAAATTTGGCAAAATGTGCGGCCACTACACGCAGATAGTCTGGCGCAACACAACAAAAGTTGGCTGCGGCGTAGCGGTGTGCGACGATACCTTAGAGCAAGTTTGGGTATGCCGGTATCAGCCTGCGGGTAATTGGGTGGGCAAAAGACCCTATTAATCGTTGCGTTTTCGCTACAAATGCCGGTTTAAGGTTGCGAATGCGCAGTTTTTGGCGATTTGAACTAAATTTTGGGTGTATAATCAAACCTGTATCCAAATTGAATAACATTTTGGAATCAAAAGTTAAGTAAATAGCCACACAACAATAACTATAAATTTTACTTAATATTCAAAAACTTGTAGTAACTCAGGGTTAATTAATATGCAAAGGGAACAAATATGCGTAAAAGCAGAATCTTGGTTATCACATTAATAATTTCATCATTTGCGCTGGGCGGCTGCTCCGGCATGACAAAACGCCAGCAACAAACAGCCACAGGCGCGGCCATTGGCGGCGTTGCAGGTGCGTTGCTCACACATGGTAGCGTAATTGGCACCGTGGGCGGCGCGGCTATTGGCGGCGTGATTGGCCACGAGATTGATAGAATCACCAGATAGTCCGTAGCTTTTTTCGCGGGTTAAACAAAAGCCTAGTCATTGCTGACTAGGCTTTTTTGTATTTAATTGGTTAGCTTGCATGTCCTGAATAGGCCTTGATTTTACGCTCTTTTTAACAAGATAAATTCACCAGCCACTTCATACAATAACGTATTAATTGGCAATAATCGTAAGGTGTGAATGAAAAAAGAAAAAGTAATTCTAATATTGGCTGGAAGCGGCGCCAATGATGCGATTAACGCCGTTTGCAAGCAAATTGAAGTCATTTTTCATGGCGCAGGAAGAAAAACCTATTATATTGATGCATCGCAGTCAGATTTTACGCAAAAACTGCAAGATGCATTGGTCAATTACGAGATTGAATTTGCATTTTCCTATCTAGGCATTGGCGCTGATCTTTGTTGGAAACTCCCAGATAGCGAACAGCCAGTGAATCTATGGGAATTTCATAACATTCCATTTTTAAAACTTCAGGGTGATTTGCCCTCTTATTTTATTCAAAGGCACGGGCCAGTGCCTGCAACCTCTGTTAACATCTATGCCTCACTCGAGCTAGCTCAGGTACAGGCTTGGTATTATCAAGAGCAAAAAACGCCTTATGTCATCAATAGGCCAATCGTGTTTGATAAACAACCCATTGAAAAAATTGATTTTAGTAAACGTAAAAACGGCACGCTGGTTTTTCTTAAAAATGGCAACGATCCCAACCAATTATTGGATATGTGGGAAAGAAACTTGCCACCAAGCATGGCTCAAGATTTATTTGATTTAGCTCAAAATTTGCTACCCGCCATGTTACGCTGCGAACCTATCAATGTCTTTGAATCCATTGTTGATTTTGCAGATACAAAAATGGGCAATACTTTGGCTTGCAGGAATATAGTGCGCCTGTATTCGGCGCAACTGGATGACTTTTTTAGAAGAATTAAATCGACAATGGTGGCAGAGTCGCTTAAAAAATTCCCCGTCAAAATCATTGGTAGTCATTGGGAACACGTAAATGATGGCAAATCGGTCGCGAAATTTTCCAATGACATGAATTTTGCGCAGCATAGTCAGGAAATATTTTCTAACGAGTTGGGCTTAATAGATATGACGCCAAACCTTGATTTGAACGTACACGATCGTTTTTGCAGAGCGGCAGGTAATTATGCATTCATTCTCACCAATAAAACCACATGGATGCAGGAAACTTTCCCCGAGTTTAACGACTATACCTATATTTTTGACAAAGAACAGTTTGAAAGCAAAGTGGAATTTTTGTTAAACAATAAAGAATTTGTGGTTGAGCGAGGAAAACTCTTGGGCACGTTAGCCAACGAGCGAATAAACAATCACGATTTTGCAATACAACTGATAAATGCCGCTGAAAAGGTGAAATTTATGAGGCAGTTGCAAAAACCACCTATGCAAGATTTTTATATTTGGTAATTCATCCTTTATCTGTGGCCAATTTAAATAATATTTAGAAACGAAAATGGAAGTAAACAAAAATTACGACCAGAGCAAAAGTCTGGCCATTTATGGATTTGGCTCGGCCGGTCAATCAATTACTGACTCGCTGCTGAAGGAAAATTTTTGTATTGATTTGATAATAGACAAGAATAAATTTGGCACAAGTTACAAAAATATCCCAATAATTGATTTGCAAGAATTAGAACATGAGAACAATAGCAATCGAGATTGCCTTATCGCTTTGCATAACCACTATATCGATATACGCGATGTATACAAAGAATTGATAAAGTATAATTTTGCAAAAATATGGTTGCTTGCTCAGATTCCAAGAATTTCAAAAAAAATTCAAATTTTCAATGGCTATTGGCTCGACCTCTCCTTCAATTATGCTGAACACAAAAAGGAAATCGAAGCGTTTAAAGAGCTTCTTGCTGACAAAAAAAGTGTTGAGCTGGCTAGTCAAATTATCAGGTACAGAGAATATGGAAATATCGAGGATTATCCTGAACCTAGTCTATTTGACGAATACACACCAAAAGATTTGCCTAAGTACAAAGGCCCGCTCAAGATAATCGATTGCGGTGCGTACACTGGCATAGCACTCGAGAAGTTTCTAAATGCAGGCTATGAAATAGATTCTTTTGTGGCGTTTGAGCCGGATATAAACAATTTTGAAAAATTATCAAGAAAGAAATTTAATGTAAGATATTCTATTTGCCTTCCTCTTGGCGTATGGTCATCCAATGTACAGTTACACTTTAACAATAATGCCTCAATGGGCAGTTGTATTGATGGTAGTGGTGATTCAGTAATCCAGTGTGTAAGTGTTGACGATGTTTTGAATAGTTATGAACCTAACCTGATTAAACTTGATGTCGAAGGAGCTGAAGTAGAAGCTATTAAAGGCTTGAAAAAAACAATTAAAAACTACAAGCCCAATCTGGCCGTATCGGTTTATCACAAACCCTCACATATTTACGAAATTGCCTTATTAATAAATTCTTGGAATATTGGCTACCAATTCTACTTAAGGGCTCACGAGCATAACACGTATGGGGTTGTTTTGTACTGCTTGCAAGCCGACTTGGTGATGCCTCGAATCGCATAGGCTGGTTAATTCTAGCTTGTTTGGGCAAGCTGGCAAGCAATTTGAATATGCGAAACCGGATGCCCGTGACTATACTCGTAGAGCTGTTGTTTGGAGATTATAGTTAATCCGCATAGTTCTACTAGTTTTTGTAACGATTGATCATTAAAGAAATTAATGTGCTCATGCCAATGCTTTTTCTTCAAATGTAAATCTTCGTTCATACTTGCGGTTCTCACAATTTCCTCATGTGGCACTTCGATGTATAGAATAGTGTTTTGTCTCATCGCTGCCGTCATCTCCATGATGACATCTGAAGGATAAGGCACATGTTCCAACACATTGCTACACACAATAAGATCATATTCAGTTTGATATGCCGTTTCTTTATTGACGTGTTTTGCTCCCTCGATCACGGGCTTGTTACTAATATCGTAGATGTGAAACTGCGAGTGATTATTTTTAAATGGACTATTTTTACCAGTATCTCCGCCCCAGTCGAGCAGCTAATCAGCAAGGTCAGATATGCCTTAAAAATAACTCTACTTTAGAAATATAATTTTCACCTTCATTGAGGCTTCATTTCGCTTTGATAGCCTAGCTCGTAAAAATTTCTTAAATTGTATAAGCCTCTTCTCTATAGCCATTATATAAAGCACTTAATTCTTCCTCAGAAAACCGAATATCTAAAAATAGAAAGCCACATTCCGCACAGCTCAGCGAATGCATATGAATAAGCATAACCATTATTAATGGGTTTAAGCCCCAACTATCATCAATCTCAACTAGCTGCCAGCTTAGGCGCATGCCAACCAATAGCATTAGTATAGCGAGAGACTTATTAAGTTGTTCACTTCCGCAGCATACACATGTTTGCAATAGCGTTCTCTTTAAATTAGTAGACCAAAACGCTAGCTGTAGACATGAGATAAATATTCCTAATAAATCACATCATTGAATTAATATGGCTGTAAATCACTCACTTGTAACATAGCATCCAATGTGATTCTGCACCAGCGATTAACTTATCGCCATAGCCCCAAGCGAACATCGCGAAGCAATATGATTTTTATCCGCAGCAATTCCATCTTCATAGCGATCTCCAATATAGAGAGCATTTGCCAGATCTATTTTAGAGTTAGCTAAAATTTTCTCCAGCATCAATAACTTAGATGTAATGGAAGCTCAAATGAATCTAGGCAAATACACCTTTAAAAAAGCTTTCCCAATTTAGATATGCCATGATTTGTTTAGTTGTAGTAGCGTTTATTAGTGCAATATAAAGGCTGTGTCAGCATCTTTAAGTTCTTTAAGAAGTACTTAATGCCAGAATATACAACTGTTTTTTTATACCCTTCTGTAGTAATACTGTTTTATTTTTCCGATAATAGTGCAGTAATACTAAATCAGTTCCCCCCGAAAGTAAGCCAGCGTTGCATTAAAAGAAGCCCAATTACTTCACTGTCAATAATCTCACAGTAGATCCCAACTGCAGAAAAAGCAGCGCAAAGCTTAGTAAAGCACAGCGCCGAATCGATCAAAGTACCATCTAAATCAAAAATGATAGTGTTTCATCTTAGTTTTCCAATACCTTGCAGTTTCAAGAATAGCCTTTTTCAAAAGCACAGATACTGCAAATCAAGTTCACTTCTAGCTTTGGAAATATCGAGAATATAAATATTACTTACACTATTAGCAGCACCCTTTAAGATATGTACCTCTTTCCCTGAGAGAGAAATCTCTCACTAAATAAGCTAAATCACGTATATAAACCGCTTCGTCTAACCCAACATTATAAGCGTTGTAGTTGCCCCTTTGCAGGAGCTTGAGTAACCAGTAGCCAAATCTGCTGTGCCATATATAACGCATAGCCGTACCATCACCTTTCACTTTTATACAATCTGTGTATAGCGCATCGTGTATAAAATTTCCAATCGCAAAATGCACATTTAATAGCAAATCCTGCTCAACAAAGCAAAACAACGCGCCACTACGTAATCTAACCCATAAGTTTCTTTATATAAAGCACACAAAAGTTCTGCTTCTCTTTTAGCAACACCATATACATTGCTGCGTCCAGTAGATCGAGCAGCCATAGTAGTTTTCATTAACCAGTACATGCCTTTCAGTAGCTTTCCATATACTCCGCCTGAGCTAGTAAGCAGAAATCTGTCTACATTAAACTTAACTGCGAAATTCAGAATATTGCGAGTTCCTAAAACAATCTGATCATAGCGTTGCATAGAGTGAGCTTCTAACCTGAGATCTAGTCCATAGCAGCATGTAGATGTGAGTGAATCGCGCAGATAAAAGTAAAGATTCTAGTTTAAGAATATCTCCCTGATGAAACTTTAACCAGAGCAATCCTGAAAACTCAGAGTAATTTGTTTGAAAACGAAAAGAATCGCGTAAAGTACAGTTACTTCAGAAAAATCATTCCAAGCTAAAGCATGATTGAGTTTAGCTCTAAGCAAAGCTCTCCCGAAAAAACCTGTGCACCCTGTAATGAATAAATTCAACGCGCTACCCGTTTACATAAAGATATAGTGGTTGAAATATGGCTAGTTCTCATCATGTTTTTGTTTCAGTGAGTTAAACGCGCATTAGCAGAGCGAGTAGTAAAAGTATTAGCATTTCCTGTTTAAGTATATCAAGTAGTAGCAAAAAGTCATATCTTCCAGCAGCATCGAAACCATACTGCCATCAAGTAGTAGCATAGCGCTAGCTTTGAGCTTAATCCTTCGTTTTCGACAAGCTGTACATCGATGAGACATAATCTTAGCATTTCCATCGCCTGTGCAGTAACACCTCTAGCGTAGCTGCATTTTATTCTAAAGAACAGCAGATTGTAAGTAGCTGCCACTTTTAAATCAGTAGCAGTAGTCCAGCTTCAGAGCCTGGCTTACATAACAACCGTTAAAGTAGTTGCGTTGGGCTGCGAATAGAGCAATAACCGCCATTTTCAAATCAGCAAAAAATTAAAGCGATGCTCGCATTAAAAAAAATGGTAATAATCTGTTTTATTCAAAAACATAAAAAAAAAAAAAAAAAAAAAAAAAAAAAAAAAAAAAAAAAAAAAAAAAAAAAAAAAAAAAAAAAAAAAAAAAAAAAAAAAAAAAAAAAAAAAAAAAAAAAAAAAAAAAAAAAAAAAAAAAAAAAAAAAAAAAAAAAAAAAAAAAAAAAAAAAAAAAAAAAAAAAAAAAAAAAAAAAAAAAAAAAAAAAAAAAAAAAAAAAAAAAAAAAAAAAAAAAAAAAAAAAAAAAAAAAAAAAAAAAAAAAAAAAAAAAAAAAAAAAAAAAAAAAAAAAAAAAAAAAAAAAAAAAAAAAAAAAAAAAAAAAAAAAAAAAAAAAAAAAAAAAAAAAAAAAAAAAAAAAAAAAAAAAAAAAAAAAAAAAAAAAAAAAAAAAAAAAAAAAAAAAAAAAAAAAAAAAAAAAAAAAAAAAAAAAAAAAAAAAAAAAAAAAAAAAAAAAAAAAAAAAAAAAAAAAAAAAAAAAAAAAAAAAAAAAAAAAAAAAAAAAAAAAAAAAAAAAAAAAAAAAAAAAAAAAAAAAAAAAAAAAAAAAAAAAAAAAAAAAAAAAAAAAAAAAAAAAAAAAAAAAAAAAAAAAAAAAAAAAAAAAAAAAAAAAAAAAAAAAAAAAAAAAAAAAAAAAAAAAAAAAAAAAAAAAAAAAAAAAAAAAAAAAAAAAAAAAAAAAAAAAAAAAAAAAAAAAAAAAAAAAAAAAAAAAAAAAAAAAAAAAAAAAAAAAAAAAAAAAAAAAAAAAAAAAAAAAAAAAAAAAAAAAAAAAAAAAAAAAAAAAAAAAAAAAAAAAAAAAAAAAAAAAAAAAAAAAAAAAAAAAAAAAAAAAAAAAAAAAAAAAAAAAAAAAAAAAAAAAAAAAAAAAATAGTCGCGCACGAGCCTGTAGTTACCATTGCAACACCGATATTATCGTTAAATCTAGCATAAGCTTCTGCCGAAATTGCAGCCGCTAGCTCGTGTAAACAAGCAACTATTTGCAAGCGTCCACATTTTGCCAATCCATCATTGAGATGCATCGCACCGCAACCTAGCAACAGAAAACATTTTGCACACCAATATCTGCAATGAAATTTGCAATATAGTCAGCGACGCGATAGTTTTCTTGATGACTCAAGCGCGCAACCAATAAGTTAATGAAGTTTAACGCTCGCAGTTTTCCATAATAGTTTCATCAGTATAGTAAGAGTCATTTAAAATAAGCGTAGTCGAGATATCTTCAATAACTGCACCAGTCTCGCTCACCCAAGCATAGCGAGTTCCCAGTTCAATCGTCACAACATCGCCAAAACGACAAGAGCTGATTAAGCCATCCAAGCTCAACTTAACTTCGCCATATAGCACGTGAAAAGTTTCTTCTTTAAGCTTATGAAGTAGCTCTGAGGTTGCTGACCAAGTAATGTCACTAACAGTTTTTTACAATAATCGCGATTGACTACAGTAATTAGCGTGAGTCCAGTTTCATTAAACCGATCTAACACATAGTGAGCGAAATATCCAAATCTGCGCTACCTAGCATTACAACATAGCTATCTTTAAGGAATTGATTAACGCGCTGTACAATATCTAAAATCTATTGACGAGTTTCAGTACGTTGTGTATTTTCAAGCGACACCGCTAGATTGAACGCAATATCTTGTATAGCTTTAAATTGACTGTATTTTGACCAATCAATCGCTGTGTATTGCCCAGTTTCAGGTGAGAAAGCAAAGTAAGTAATCTCTATAGTCAGCGTTTCACCTTTTTTAATTGGTTTTTTAGCAAAAACACCGCGCTGCAAAGCACGTAAGCTAGCTGCTTCTACAAGATTTTCAATTTGTCTAGCGCTACCATCACCGCAAACAGTAAACGCAAACTGCGCTGCAGCCAGCCAAGCATCTAATTGCTGTGGAGAAGCAGAGTAAGCATTTAAAGTGTACTCAACCGTTTCAAGTCCAACAAGCTTCTCAAAAATAGTAACGCCTTTAGCAATAGCTAATTTAATAATATCGACGTTATCTAGTAGCTCAGTGTCGAAAAACCAAAACGCACATCAAGATAACGCATATTTAAAAAATCAATTAGCGATAGATTCAGTGATCGTCTGGAGTGAGATATTCACTAACGCAAAGTAATAGCGCGAATTCCTTTTTACGGTGAGCTAAAAAGCTGACTACGCTATCTATCGCTTCTAAAAGCACCTACTGAGCAATGTGGTGCCGTTTTTTTACTATGCGCTTTATCAAAGGCCAGTCACCAAATGAGCAGCTGGCAACTTTAATCATTTCTAAACTTTGTGATTCAATTAGATCTACCGAGGTTTCATCAAAAGGTGTAGCCATGGTAAGAAAACCCTGTTACCTCATCTCACCCACCAGCACATCAAAATCTGCACGAGACAAGCGTGTTTCTTGAAAACGCTTGATGTACTTCACATCGTCTCTGTTTTGCATCTCAGGATGAATAAAAGTATCCAGATCGCGATATTGCAGTTTAAAAGCAAATTGGAAAGGATATTTTCGACACACCTCGCCAAATGCACGAATTCAATAATTCCATGTTTAATATCTCCCATATGATTATTGGCCATTTCTAGCACAAATAGAGGAGCGGGATTTTAGTTATCATGATAGCTTGATCCTGTAGGGGTTAATCAAAATTTAAACCAAAAAACGCTTCAATTTTATCTGCCATAAAATATAGCATTTCTTCAGTGATACCTGGATAAACGCCTATCCAAAAGCTGTTATGCATAACTTCGTCAGTGTTAGTGAGATAACCGCTGATTCTGAATTGGCGTCCAATCATGTAAGGCTGTCTAGTTAAGTTGCCAGCGAATAATAAACGTGTGCCAATTTTGTGCTGCTCTAGATAGTTAATAAAATCTACACGTTGTAGTCTGCTTCAGGTCTTAATGTCATGAGAAAACCAAACCATGAAGGATCGCTATTAGGTGTGGCTTCAGGCAATTGGATGAAATCCGCACAAGACTGCAGTCTCGTTTTTAGATAATCGAAGTTGTGTTTTCTAGCTTGCATAAAGCTATCCAGTTTATCCATCTGTGCGAGCGCACAAGCTGCTTGCATATCAGTGATTTTTAAGTTATAGCCTAAATGCGAATAAGTATATTTGTGATCATAACCTTCTGGTAGATCGCCTAGTTTCCAGCAGAAACGTTTACCGCAAGTATTGTCTTTGCCTGGAGCACAGTAGCAGTCTCGACCCCAATCACGGAATGATTCAGCTATGAGCTTGAGTTCATGATTGTTTGTAAATACAGCACCGCCTTCGCCCATCGTTATGTGATGAGCAGGGTAAAAACTTAAAGTGGCTATATCGCCGCAAGTGCCTGTCAACTTGCCTTCATAATCGGCCTAATGCGTCACAGCAATCTTCAATCAACCATAAATTATATTTTCTGCAGATTGCCTTTACAACAGCTATATCAAAAGGATTGCCTAATGAATGTGCAAGCATAATAGCTTTGGTTTTAGTACTAATCGCAGCCTCTAGCTTGCTGGTGTCAATGTTGTGCGTGGCAAAGTCAATGTCGACAAATACTGGTACAGCACCATATTGCAAAATAGGGTTTACCGTCGTGGGAAACCCCGCAGCAACACTAATTACTTCGTCATTTGGTTGAATAGCCCGCTCACCAAATTTAGGTGAAGTAAGTGCTATAAATGCCAATAGATTGGCTGATGATCCTGAATTGGTGGTCATCACATATTGCACACCAAGATATTGCGCTAAGCGCTTTTCGAAAGCCGCATTGAACCGCCCAGTGGTTAGCCATCCATCCAGCGAAGCTTCCACCATATTTTTTAATTCAGCACTGTCTAACACCTTGCCAGAGGGAGGAATGATAGTTTTATCTGCATCAAAATCAATTTCAGTAAACTGCAGTGCAGCAAACTCTTCTACCAATGCCGCTTTTTTTTCTGATAACAGCGCTTTTTCCCATATCCTTATCAGCGGGTACCTCCACCTTGGTAGAAGTGATCGATAGCATTTCTATGCTGACTGACGCTGTCGTCCATTCTTCACTCCGATGTTCTTGATATTGTTGGATTGCTTCAGAGAAAACATTTGCATGTCTTCGTTGCGAATATAGGCTTGATACCAATCAGTCACGTTCACAACGGCATCATCGATTGACCATACAATAACCAGCTAAGTTTGCTGCGCGCTTTAGAGCAGTCTAACCTGAGATAAAGCGCTTCATGCACAGCATTTTCATCATGCTGGATCAAGTAAGATGTATTTCCCCCCCAGTTAGAAGCGAGGCGTTCAACCAGCCAGCCAGTGCTTTTTGTATCAACTTCATTTGGGCCAAAATTCCATGCTTCAGCATAAGAATTTCCTTCATCATATAATCTTTCTGCCAATAACATATATGCATTTAAAGGCTCTAGCACGTGCTGCCATGGGCGTACGGATGCTGGATTTCTCAGCTTGACAGGTTCTCCATTGGAAAAGGCTTTAACCAAATCAGGAATAAGTCTGTCTTCTGCCCAATCGCCACCACCAATAACGTTACCAGCTCTGGCGCTGGCAATTGCCACGCCATGCTCATGATATTTTTGTGGGTTAAAAAATGAGTTACGATAAGACTCTCACCAGCTCAGCACAACCCTTGCTGCTGCTATAGGGGTCAAACCCTCCCATTAGATCATTCTCACGATAGCCCCAATGCCATTCTTTATTGTCATAGCACTTATCGCTAGTAACAATCACAGCAGCTTTCACGGTTGTACTTTTTGCAAAGCTTCCAACAGATTTACGGTCCCCATCACATTCGTTAAAAAGGTTTCTACCGGATCTTGGTATGAGTGCAGAACTAATGCCTGTGCGGCTAAATGAAAAACAATATCTGGTTTAGATTCTAGTAATGTTTTTTGCAATAAAGCGGCATCTCGCAAATCTCCATAAATTGATTGCATGCCAGATCCTACTTTTGCCACCTCATATAAATTGGTTTTGCTTGGCGGATTAAGGGCGAATCCAATGACTTTAGCACCTAAAGACTGTAGCCAAAGTGACAGCCATGCACCTTTAAATCCTGTGTGCCCTGTAATAAATACACGCTTGTCTTTCCAAAACTCTACATTCATTCTTTCTTACTCCCAAACTTTCCATGGCGCCTTACCATCTGCGCAGAGTTGTTCCAGATAGGTTTTATCACGCATCGTATCCATAGGCTGCCAAAAACCTCTGTGAAACCAAGCCTGCAGTTCGCCTTTTGCTGTTAGTTGCTCTAAAGGTTCTCTCTCCCAAATGGTTTGATCGCCTTCGATAAAATCAATTACTTTTGGTGAAAGCACAAAGAATCCACCATTAATCCAGGCACAGTCGCCATTTGGCTTTTCTTGAAACTGCGTGACTGTATTTTTCTCAAAAGATATCGCGCCAAATCTGCCTGGCGGTTGTGCGGCAGTAATCGTTGCTAACTTGCCACTTTGCTGGTGAAACTCAATGAGTGCGCTAATATTCACGTCACTAACTCCATCGCCATAGGTAAAGCAAAAGTCTTCATCACCGATATAGTCTTTGACGCGTTTTAATCTGCCACCCGTCATGGTATCTCACCAGTGCCCAAAAGCGTGACGCGCCAAGGCTCTGCCTTGTTCTGGTGCACTTCCATTTGATTGTTTTGAATATCAAATGTTACGTCAGACATATGCATGAAATAATTAGCAAAGTACTCTTTGATTACATAGCCTTTGTGACCAAGGCATATAATGAAGTCATTCACACCGTAGTGTGAATACTGTTTCATGATGTGCCAAAGAATGGGTTTTCCGCCAATCTCTATCATTGGTTTTGGCTTAAGATGCGATTCTTCGCTGATACGTGTTCCAAAACCACCCGCCAAAATCACTGCCTTCAATTGATACTCCTACTGAACTATCTAATAGATGAATTAAACTATTTTTATGCATTAATTGATTGAATAATAAGATTGCTTATCACCCCTTATTTTGATAAATAGGGCTGCACGTTAGCCTCAAGTTCTGCAGAAAAATGGCGTAATATCAAGCTCAGGGGCTATTTTTTGTGGGCAGTGTTTTTTTTAAAGCATACAAGTTTTAATTTTTTGTATACTAAACATTAAATTATTTTAGGTGTAGAAGGACGTTAGAAGTAAATGAATGACCAAACAAAATTACCAGAGGATGAACAGTTTGCGGTGCATCATCCAAAAGAAATTTGTCAGATTTTAAATGAGCTACGCAAAAGCAAAGCCATACTCAATGTGTCGTTTAATCATGGCCATGATCAATGCCTGACGAATATTATTGGCGTAGACGCTGAAAGGCGCGTGGTCTATTTGGATGTTGGCTTGGACGCTGGTTTTAACAATAGGTTGTTAGATAGCAACCACATGATTTTCACCAAAGATGATGGCATCAGGGTGCGCTGGACAAGCGCCAAAATCGCTCTGGTAAAATTAAAAGATGGCGAAGCGCTAAAAATTGCGCTGCCAAAAAGTCTTATCCGCTTGCAACGCAGAGAGTTTTTTCGCTGCCCTACACCGGTCGCAAATCCTTTGCTTTGCTATATTCCTTATCGGCATCCGCTCACCCCCAATGTGGTGGATGAAATGGAATTGATGCTGTTGGATGTGAGCTTGGGCGGCATTGGCACAGTGTTATCCAGCCCGCTTCCGCCAGTGATAGAGGTAGGCACGGTTTTTGAAGATTGCAAACTAAAACTTCCAGAATTTGGCGAGGTTAATATTAGTTTATGCGTGCGAAACGTTAAAGAAATCACCTTAAAAAGCGGTGCGCATCGCCACCGTATTGGCCTGCAGTTTACAGACCTATCCAAAGTTGATGAGCGTGTTATTCAACGTTACGTGTTTAATTTGGAGCGCGAAGCCCTAGCAATAGCCAAAGGGGATTAATTCAACTTTGCGGCAACGCAATTTTCACCAGTCATCCAATTTTGTTTGGTATCATTCAATCGGTGATTTTAGTTTTTCAAATCTTCGATTGAATGAAATGGTAGGCTTATTTGCCTTTAGATATTAACCCACTTTTTGATGCGCTGATGCTGGGCATTTCGGAAGAAGCATTTTTAATCGATGCTAAGTCCATGCGCTTACTTGCTGCAAGTGATAGCGCCATAAGCGGCGCGGATATTGGCTTGCAGGGCATGCAAAAAATTGATTTGCATAAGCTTTTGGGTGTCAATGAAGATACGCTAAGCGCATTCATGGCATCGCAAGCGTATCTATCTAAGCTTGCAAATCCCGAAAATAAATCATCCGCCAAACCTAATTTTTTTCAGCTTAACCACTTAAATCTGGCTTTAATCAATATTGCCAATTGCCAGTATCTTTTGGCCGTCAAAAATGGCTTATATGCTAATGATGAAACAGAATCGCGCTTTAAAGCGTTGGTTACCAACACGCCAGGTCTAGTGTTTGAGTTTCAGCTTAACGATAAAGACGAAATTGTTTTTGGTTATTTAAGCGAAGGCTGCAAAGCACTACTAGGTATTGAAGCGAATGAACTTAAAAAATCGTCCAAAAAATTTATTAGACAAACGGATAAAGGTGATTGGGCTTTGTTAAAGGAAAGTATCCAGACTTCTGCCACACAGCATACTATGCTCAATTGGGAAGGCCGCGTTTGGATAGATGAATGGCAAGATACAAAGTGGGTGAATTTAAGGGCAATCCCCAGAAAGCTTGTGAATGGTGCAATTCAGTGGGAAGGTATTATGACCAATATCACCCAAAGTAAACGCGAGAAATTTGAGCTTGAGCAATCTCGCCAGCGGCTTGCCGAGTTGTCCGCACATATGGACCATATTAAAGAAGAAGAACGTAGCCGCATTGCGCGAGAGATTCATGATGACTTGGGTGGAAATTTAACGGTAATTAAAATTGGCTTGGGTTCTATACTCAAGCGAATACCAGAAGACCAGCAGGCGCTCGCAGATAAAGCAAAAGAGCTGGTGGAGATAGTGGACAATACCTTTGAGGCAGCACATCGGATTTCTGGTGATTTGCGGCCGAACATCCTCGAGCTGGGTATTGTGGCAGCCCTAGAGTGGCAGGCTAAACAGTTCGAGAAGCAAATGGATATCCCGTGTCACTTTACTACCAATCATGCGGATGCGATTGAGACAAAAGATCAGGCAATCACCTTATTTAGAATTTGTCAGGAGGCAATGTCTAATATTGCGAAGTATGCAAAGGCGGGGCGCGTAGATGTGGCTTTATTTTTTAATAAAGATGACATTAAAATGTATATCACAGATGATGGCATCGGTATTAACGCGAGTGATATGTTAAAACCAAATTCTTTTGGTTTGCGCGGCATGGCAGAGCGTGCTGCCGCGCTGGGTGGAAGTTTTTTAATTGAAAAAGCCGCAGACAAAGGGACTAATATTGTGGTTATACTGCCTAACCAAGCTGGTACAGGAATTTAATTGGATAAAAAAATTAAAGTGATTATTGCCGATGACCATGCCATTTTAAGGGCTGGGCTCAAACAAGTTTTGGCTGAAACTGATGACATTGAAGTGATTGCAGAAGCACAAACAGCTAATGAGGCAATTAAATTTTGCAGAGATTCTGAGGCAAATGTGCTCTTGCTCGATATCTCGCTGCCAGACCGCAGTGGAATTGAGGCGCTAAAATATATTAAAAAAGAAAATCCGAAAATTGCAGTATTGATGCTCTCAATGCATCGCGAAGATCAATATGCAGTGCGGGCTTTGAAGGCGGGTGCTTCAGGCTATTTGTGCAAGCAAAGCGCATCTGCAGAGCTTGTAAATGCGATACATACGATTGCAAGGGGCAAGAAATACATCACTTCTTCTGTCGCTGAAATTTTAGCAAATCAGATTGGCGATAACAGCGAAAAAGCACCGCACGAAACACTTTCTGACAGGGAATTTCAGACGCTTACACTTATCGCATCGGGGTTATCCGTTGGCGAGATTGCTAAGAAATTATCACTTTCCGTCAAAACGGTAAGCATGTACCGTACTAGGCTGCTCGAAAAAATGCAGCTAAAGCACAATGCAGAACTCACACATTACGCAATTAAAAACAATCTTGTAGATTAACGTAACTCCTTAATTAAGCGGCTTTTCTAGCTTTATTTCTAGCATCAATTCCCCTAAATTTTTTCGATAATAGAGGCATTCTGAAACAGAGTGTGACTTTATAACTAATCGATGTCACAAAACTTGGGGCGAAAATGATAGCAACACCGGTAAATAGTAACGAACAATCATTAGCTGGGCATCTACACAAAGATACCCAGCCAGTTATTGCTATAGACAATCTTACTGAACTTCTTATGGAAGCGGCCAGCTACCACCAAGCTGGACAATTTGTTGAGGCAGAAAACTTATATCACAAAATTTTGCAGATTGACCCAACACAGCCCAATGCAAATCACAACTTGGGTGTGCTTGCTTTAGGTGCCGATCAGCCAAAGCTTAGTTTAGGTTATTTTAAAACTGCTTTACTGAATAATCCTGATGACCCGCAATTTTGGGTGAGTTACGTGGATGCCTTGATTAAGGCTGGTGAGCGGGATCAAGCCAGAGAGGTGTTGATAACAGGGCTCGAGCGTGGCCTCCATGGTGCTGAGGTAAACGCATTGGTCAATCAACTATGTTCGCCGCAAAAAAATCAGTCATCAATTCACAAAACGCAGACCCCAGCAGGGACAAATCCACAAATACAGCAGGCAATGGCATTAATGCGTGCGGGCAATTTAGCGGGCGCCAAAGAAAAATTTACGAGACTATTAAACCAGTTTCCAAATCATGCGCAAATATTAACCGGACTAGGCAACATTGCACTGCAACAGGGTAAGCTTCAGGAGGCGGTAGAGTTTTATCAGCAATCACTACAGGTAGCGCCCAATCAGGAAATGGCATTGGCAAATCTTGGGGTATGTTTTACAAACCTTAAGCGCTACTTAGAGGCTATTACCTGCTATAAAAAAGCCGTGCAACTCAATCCAAACAGCGCAGACAGCTATTTTAATTTGGGCAATGCGCAAAAAGCCTTAAAAAACTATCAAGATGCTGCGGAAAGTTTTCAACGTGCAATAGCGTTAAATCCCAAAGATGCTGAAGCGTATGAAAATTATGCAGTGATACTGAATGAACTTAAAAAATATGACGAATCACTTCACGCCTATACCTGCGCGATTAGACTTAACAAAAATAATGCAGAGAGTTATTACGGGCGTGGGTTGGTCAATTTAGAGCTTGGGTGCTTGGAAAATTCATCCTCAGACTTCAAGCATGCGATAAAACTGAACCCAAACAATCCTTCCGCATACCTTAATCTAGGCGTGACGTTGCACAAGTTAGGTCGGTTTGAGGATGCACTCAAAGCAAATAATGTCGCTATACAACTAAATACAAAATTTACGCGTGCCTACAACAACCGTGGACTGTTGCTCGTGGATATGCGGCGTTTTGATGAAGCCTTGATTGATTATGATACAGCGATAGCGACAACCCCAGAGTCAAGTGAGGCCTACTGGAATAAGTCCATACTGAATCTGCTCAAGGGAGATTTTGAGCAAGGTTGGCCACTTTATGAGAAGCGCTGGGAAACAACTCTAAAGGATTATAGGCGGTCCTTTGCACAGCCATTATGGCTGGGTAGGCAATCAATCGTTGGAAAAACGCTTTTAATTTATCCAGAGCAAGGATTGGGTGATTTCATCCAGTTCTGTCGCTATGTACCCATGCTTGAGGCGATGGGAGCAAATGTGATTCTTGAGGCACCTCAAGCGCTCTTTACTTTAATGTCGACACTTAAAGGTAATTTTACTTTGGCTGAACTAGGCACCAAATTACCCGAGTTTGATTATCGCTGTCCTATCATGAGCCTGCCATTAGCGCTTAAGACAACGCTGGCTAATATCCCAGCAGATTTGCCTTATTTGTTTGCTAACGAGTCTAAAGTGCAAAGTTGGCAAAAGAGTCTAGGTAAAAAAACCAAGCCGAGAGTGGGGTTGGTCTGGTCGGGTTCCACCGCACATAAGAATGACGCTCACCGAAGCATTGCCCTAGATCAGCTTAAATCATTATTTGATTTACCAATTGAGTTTCATGTACTGCAGAAAGATATCAGAGAAATCGATACAGAAACATTGAAAGGCTATCGTGAAATCAAAACGCACCAAGCGGCACTGAATGATTTTTCAGACACTGCTGCGCTTATAGCGCATATGGATTTAGTAATCTCTGTAGACACTTCAGTAGCGCATTTAGCAGCTGCGATGGGTAAGGAATGTTGGATTTTATTGCCTTACTCACCGGATTTTCGCTGGATGCTGGAGCGAAATGATAGCCCCTGGTATCCATCGGTTACATTATTCAGACAACCAGCATTCAAAGATTGGCAGGGCGTGGTAGACAAGGTTAGAAGCGGCTTGCAGGCTAATTTTTCAAGCTAACATCTTAATTTATTTAAGAAAAAACGAAGGAGAATTTAAGAAACATTAAAGAATTAAAAATTAGTGCCGACATCATTGCACAGGCTGCCTTATTGTGTAGTTGAAAAAATAAAATTTTAGCCAAAACCTAAATTTTATTAAAAGTCTACCGATACTATTTTTAACAGCGATGCAACTAGAGGCTGTTAGGGCAACGCTAACTTTTAACGATGTAACTTAAATTCAAGGAGTATTAACATGGCTGCAGTATTAAACACTAACGTAGCATCAATGTTTAACGTAAATGCGTTAAGCAAATCAAAAGTGGGTCTTGACACTGCTTTGGCACGTCTTGGTTCTGGTGTTCGCATTAACTCTGCTAAAGATGACGCAACTGGTCTTGGTTTAGCAATTGGTTTTGATTCAAAACTTCGTGGTTCATTGCAAGCGCAACGTAATGCAAATGACGGTATCGCTAAAGCACAAACTAATGACAGTTACTTGTCTCAAATTACAGAAAACTTGCAACGTATGCGTGAAATCGCCGTTCAATTGGGTGGCACTGCTTCTGGTACAGAAACAACTGCACTATTGGCAGAAAATGCACGTATCTCTGCATTGGTAACTGCAACTGGCGCAGCTGTAGTAAACGCTGATGGCGGCACAGTAACAGGCGTTGGTGTTGCATTCACTGCAGGTACAGCGGTAACAGCTTCTGGTATCGACACAAGCTTGACTGCAGTTGCTACGGCACGTGCTCAGTTTGGTGCTGATATGGCGACATTCCAATCAGCTGCAAATAACTTAGGTAACTCTGCTGTTGGTTTTGCTGCTCAATTAAGCTCTGTATTAGACACAGACTATGCATCAGAAACAGCGCATATGACTAAGTACAACATTCTTCAACAAGCTGGTACAGCAGCGCTTGCGCAAGCTAACCAAGCACCACAAAACATCACAAGTTTGTTGCGTTAAGATGAAGTTTTGGCTGTATAAGTTGTATTAGTAAAACACAAACCGGCCGGAGTAATCTGGCTGGTTTTTGAGTTAATAACTGGAGGTAAAAATGTCTGTACAAAGCACAAAATTAGTAGCTGGCGCAGTTGGCCAGGCTAGCAGTTTTGCTGCAGGCCTATTGAATTCACCTCGTCAGGTAACTCCTGCGGCAATCGACTTACCAAAAATTGAAGTGAAGCCAGTACAAAATATATCATCTGCATTTTTGCAAGATGCAGTTGATGATGCAAATAAGGTATTTAAGCAAATACATTCGGATGTTCAATTTGTGATTGACTCTGAGTCAAACAAAGTGGTGATTAGGTTAATCGAGCCGAGTTCCGGCGAAGTGATTAATCAATATCCAAGCGAGCAAGTCGTCGCGATTAGTAACGCGATAAGAGAATCACAATTACAAGCTACAGAGCGACGTGTGTCTTACAAAACCAGTGCCGCGGATTTGCTTGGCATATTTGTAAAGCAAAAATCTTAAAGAGAGAATATTATGGCAGTCATTACAGGATTAAGCTCTGGTCAAGTTGATGTTAATTCAGTTGTGAGTCAACTGATGGTGGCAGAGCGCATACCGATTGATAAGCTCAACAAAAAATCGACCGCATTTCAAACACAGCTTTCTGTTTATGGCGGCATTAAAAGCAACCTTTCTACCTTTCAAGCTGCTGTACAAAAGCTAAAAGGTACTGGTAGTTTTCAGGCTTATAAAGTTAATACTGCTGATAGTACAGTTTTAACGGCTAGCGCCGGAAGCACTGCTGTGACAGGGAATTACTCTGTTGAGATTTCGAGCCTAGCGCAATCACAGCAGTTAATTGCTGCCGGACAAACAAGTAGTTCAGCACAGATTGGCACAGGCGCTTCAACAACAATTAATTTTGATTTTGGGACCATTAGTTATGATCCTTTAAATGGTGGTTCCTACAACGCGACTACCGGCCTATATACTGGGGCAAGCTTTGCTTCGAATGGCGGCGGGATTAAGACAGTCACAATTGATAACACCAATAACACGTTAGAAGGCATCCGCGACGCAGTAAATGCAGCGAATATTGGTGTGAGCGCCACCATTATTAATGATGGCGGGACATCGCCTTACCGTTTGGCGTTTAGCTCAACAGCTTCAGGTGTGAGTAACAGCATGAGTATTTCCGTGTCGGGAGATGCTGCGCTAAGTAGTTTGTTAAGTAACGACCCAACAGGGACACAAAACCTCTCACAAACATTAGAAGCGCAAAATGCAAATTTTAAAGTCAACGGCGTTTCCGTAACTAAAACCTCGAATACCGTGACTGATGCCATTCAAGGGGTGACGCTAAACTTGAATAAGGTAACAACTGCACCAAATATTTTGACGATTGCCAAAGATACGGCTGCAATCACTGCAGCTGCAAACTCATTTGTAACGGCTTATAACGATTTAATTAAAAATCTAACGAGTGTATCTGCTTTTAAAACGGCGACATCATCGGGCGGCAGTCTCGCAGGGGACTCTACCATTCGGCAAATGATCAATGAACTGAAAACAATAATAAGCAGTACCGTGGCTGGTGGTAGTTATACCACGCTTGCTGATGTCGGCATTAAAACCCAGCCTGGGGTTGGTTTGGCGTTGGATAGTACCCTGTTTGATACTGCGGTTACTAATAATTTAACGGCCTTATCCAATTTATTTACATCTACTACTGGTTTTGCGACGCAACTGGATACTTGGGCAAAATCTTCGTTGAATGTAACCATCACAACGCGTACTAGCAATATTAGTCAAACGATTAGCGATATCACCAAGCGAGTAGATGCAGAAGAAACACGTATGGTGGGCATTAAAAAACGCTACACAATACAATTTAGTAACTTGAATAGCTTGTTGCAAAGCTTAACTCAGCAGCAAAAAGCGATTAACAATATTTCATAACTATATAAATTTAACAAATTGAATGGAACAAAAATGTTTGGCGCAAATAATCAAAGTATTAATCAATATAAAAAAGTCAGTATTGAAACCGGCGTGGCCGCTGCGAATCCGGTAGAACTTATAGTAATGCTTTATGACGGCGCTATTGTGGCTTGCTACTCGGCTATTCCTTATGTGAAAAAAAACGATTATTCAAACAAAAGTGAGTTTATTTTCAAAGCTATCAGGATTCTGCAGGCGGGCTTGCGCATGAGTTTGAATAGAGAAGTAGGCGGAGAGATGACCATGAATTTGGACGCCTTATATATTTACATGACGAATCTGTTGATTAAAGCCAACATTGAAAATACAACCGAGCCGATCGAAGAAGTGATTCGGCTATTAACAGAATTGCGCGAAGCATGGGAGATTATTAGTAAAACTGATGCTGCAAATGTACGTACAGCAGCTAATAGCTCTAGTAGCGCGAACGATATTGCTTATTTAGAAAAGGTGTAATGATGAGCCACCAAAGTGTACTGTCACTATATGAATCTGTTACCGAGATAACAAATCAAATGTTACTGGCGGCAAGAAAGCAGGACTGGGATAAATTATCCGAGCTGGAAGCATTCTGCGCCAATTATGTTGAGCAGATTAAAGACTATGATGAGCTTGAACCATTAACTGGTGAGGCATACTCACGTAAGTTAGCAAGTATCAAGCAGATACTGGCGAACGATCGCGAGATAAGAAACTTAATGGCGCCTTGGATGGTAAAGCTTAATACCATGCTAAACAGTAGCAGTAAGAAGAGTAAGTACTTACATTCTAGCAGTCTTTAAGCCACATAAATACCATGCTTAAATCGAGTGATCATGTCGGACTAAATCCGCTAAGCAGGGTCACTCCAGTATTGTCTGTACTTGCGGTGGGTGATCCTTTCCAAGCCATTGATACTCGAAGCACGCAATTTGCCAAGGGACAGCATCCCCCGCCATCCAATTTAACCCTAATGCAGGGGGCTATTGCAGACTCTCTAAAAAATAATGTTACTACTGCAAACTTTAGCCCAGCCGCGCATCTCATAGATGATTTATTAAAGCAGGCACAACTTACAGGTGTCGCAACACGATTTGAAGCAAAAACAGTGATTACACATTCGCCTAAAATTCCTGCCATGCTCGCGCAAGATCTTAAAACAGCCATTTCAAATAGCGGCTTATTTTATGAGTCGCATTTGGCTGACTATGTAGATGGCCGCCGTACGCTGGTAGAGATCAAACAGGAGCCACAAAATCAAACCAATTTGGTTGCCAATAATTTGCTACCCCAACAGCTGGCAATACTTGAGAATCAGCGTCTTTCTTGGCACGGTGACGTTTGGCCAAATCAGAAGATGGATTGGGATATTTATATTCAGGATGATCATGAATCTGCAAGTGCTAATAAGCGTGAGACATTGGATGAAGAAAAACCAATCGCTAGTGATTTAACATTACACCTGCCAAAATTAGGAAAAGTAACCGCAAAGATAAGTTTAAAAGATGGTCGTATGCGCATTGCAATGCTTGCCGAAGAAGCGCCGACTTTAGCTGCTTTAAAGGCGCAGAGCAATAACCTCGCCAATGCTATTGAAAAGAATGGGCAGATTTTAGAAGGATTGACGGTGGCAGCACATGAATAATCAGCATGCTCAGCAGCAAGCTATAGCGATTGCTTATGAAACTGGTGACTTTGCGCCAAGGGTCGTTGCAAAAGGTCGCGGTGCTATTGCGGAACAGATTATTGCAAGGGCTCAAGAACACGGGGTATTTGTGCATGAGTCTAAAGATTTAACCGCTATGCTGATGCAAGTGGATTTGGATGACCATATTCCGCCTGCCTTATATCTGGCAATTGCAGAAATTTTGGCATGGCTTTATCGCTTGGAAGAGAGTAAATCTCAGTTGAGTGGTGGTGCTTTGTCGTCCCCACAATATCTTCTGACCTAGTATTAGACCTGCATATTCATAATGTCGTGATAGGCAGAAACAAGTTTGTTGCGCACTTGCACAGTCGCCTGAAATGAAATGCTGGCTTTTTGGCCTGCAATCATCACATCTGAAAGGCTAACGCTGTCGTCACCCAGGGCGAAATTCTTGCCAAGCGTATCTGCATTTTGCTGCATTTGGTTGACCTGATTTAGCGAGGCTTTGAGCGCATCGGAGAAATCTACTTTGTTGGTGGACTGCGTTTTTTGCATTCCTGCGTTCGCTGCCAAGCCATTGATAGAATCGGCATGAGGGCGCTGCGCAGCAGCTTTTAGCTGTGCGAGCATGGATTCTATTCTGCTTGAATCTATTCCACCTGCCTTCATGAGTGCCTCCATTGAAATGAAAATAACAACAATGAAAATATATATGGGCTAATTTATCACTTTGCGTGTGTATTGAGACTGGAAATAAGGCGATGAAAACTGCTCTATTCTCAAGTTAAAAAATTAAAGTTTTCCGCATAATGGTATCCAATAAGTCATACATGAGATTTTGCTTGAGGTTATAGGACACTCAGCCTTAGTCCGCAAGCACATCAAATTGGAGAAAATTTATGGCAGCAACAGATGTAACGTTTAGTGGCGGTAACGCAGGTTTAATTCCACAAATGGGCAGCAAATTATTCTTGCTGGCAGGTATCGCTGCGGTCATTGCAGTCATGGCGGTATTTTGGATGTGGAGTCAGCAGCCTGATTATCGCGTGCTATTTTCAAATTATTCAGATAAAGATGGTGGTGCCATTGTCGCGTCGCTGGAAAAGATGAATGTCCCTTATAAATTCTCAGATAGCGGGTCAGCCATTTTGGTGCCGGCGGCAAATGTACATCAAGCGCGCCTAAGACTGGCCTCCGAAGGTTTGCCAAAAGGGGGCAATATTGGTTTTGAGTTATTAGAAAATCAAAAATTCGGTGTTTCACAATTTGTAGAACAAGTGAATTTTCAACGTGCTCTAGAGGGTGAGTTGGAGCGCAGCATTCAAGCAATTGATGCGGTGGAAGTGGCAAGAATTCATCTGGCAATTCCAAAACCCTCAGTATTTGTGCGCGATGCGCAAAAACCTACGGCATCCGTATTACTAAACTTGCGTGCAGGCCGTACCTTAGACGCACAACAGGTAAGTGCAGTGGTGCATCTAGTAGCGAGTAGCGTGCCAGATTTGCCTGCATCTAATGTAACAGTTGTTGATCAGAATGGCAGTTTGTTATCGGACACTTCTAAAAAAGCAGGTGTAAATAATCTGGACCCAACGCAGCTTAAATATATTGAAGATATACAACAAAGTATTGCTAAACGTGTTGAGTCGATTATCACGCCAATTGTAGGGGCTAAGAATGTTCGCGCTGAAGCAAGTGCTGAGGTTGATTTTTCGAGCTTGGAACAAGCTGCGGAAATCTACAAGCCAAACCAAAAGCCAGAGGATATTACGATTCGCAGTATGCAAAGCAACGAATCTAAGACCGCAAATGGGGATGGCACAGCAACAGGCGTGCCGGGTGCATTGTCTAATCAGCCACCTGCCCCAGCTACAGCGCCAATTACAGCTGATGCTGCAGCCGCATCTGCCGAAGGTTCAAGTGCAGCAATTAGCCCATACACTGCGCAAAAAAATACAACCACAAATTTTGAAGTGGACAAAACGGTTCGCTATACCCAGCAGGCAATGGGTGGAATCAAGCGCTTAAATGTTGCAGTAGTTGTGAATAACATGCCAGTCACAGATAAAGCTGGCAAGGTGACTTTTCGCCCACTGACAGCAGCTGAGAAAAAACAAATAAATGACTTAGCAATGCAGGCCATGGGGTTTAATAAAGAGCGTGGTGATTCTTTGACAGTTGTGAATAGCTCATTTGCAGGTGAGGCGGCGGAAAAATTGCCTGAGATTCCTATGTGGAAAAACCCAGTGGCAGTTGAGTATGTAAAAGATCTATTGCGCT
Organism: uncultured beta proteobacterium; assembly: GCA_963752495.1. Taxonomy (GTDB): domain Bacteria; phylum Pseudomonadota; class Gammaproteobacteria; order Burkholderiales; family Methylophilaceae; genus CAVVYJ01. Next base: position 27,824 of record CAVVYJ010000003.1, on the reverse strand, counting down.
TAATTGTTGGTGTGGTTGGATTAATGATGCTCTACAAAAAAATACTAAAACCAATGTTTACTAAATTATCTGAGCCGCTTGCGCTTCCATCTTTTCAGCAAGGTGCTATCGCAGGTGGTGGGCAGGATGTGATTGAAGCAAGAAATTCCGGCAACCCGGGATATGAGCAAAACTTGGGCGTAGCTAAACAAATCGCAATGAGTAATCCTAGGATGGTTGCAAATGTAGTGGCCGAGTGGACGAATGGGAACGACAAATGAGTGAAGATGGCGTAATGAAAAGTGCAGTGCTGATGCTGGCGCTGGGCGAAAATGAAGCGGCTGAAGTGATGAAGTTTTTGGGCCCTAAAGAGGTTCAGAAGCTCGGTGCTGCAATGGCTACATTAAAATCCGTTGGGCGTGAGCAGGTAGAAACAGCGGTGACTGACTTTTTAACTATCGCAGATAAAAGCAGTGATTTGGGCATGGACTCAGATGAGTATATTCGTTCTGTTCTGGTTAAGGCGCTAGGTGACGATAAAGCCTCGGGCATTTTAGATCGCATTCTGCACAACCGCGACTCAAGTGGTATCGAGAGCTTGAAGTGGATGGATGGGCCAACTGTTGCAGAGCTTATTATGAATGAGCACCCACAGATTATTGCAACGATTCTTGTGCATTTAGATGCAGATCATGCCTCGGAAATTTTAGGGTATTTTAATGAGCGTTTACGCCAGGATGTGATGCTGAGAATTGCAACGTTAGACGGTGTGCAACCTACTGCCTTAAAAGAACTTAATGATGTACTCGCCAGATTGTTATCAGGTAATGAGAGCCTCAAAAAACAATCTATGGGCGGCGTTAAAGTAGCAGCTGAAATCATGAACTATTTGAATGGCGAAACTGAAGCAGCCGTCATGGAAGGCCTCAAAAGCTACGATGAGGAACTGGCACAAAAAATCATGGATACCATGTTTGTGTTCGATGACATCATCAATATTGATGATAAAGGCATTCAGGTTATGTTGCGCGAGGTGCAGTCTGAAACACTCATTATTGCGCTGAAGGGCACCACTGCCGAAATGCGCGAGAAAATATTTAAAAATATGTCTTCTCGTGCGGCTGAAATGATGCGCGAAGATTTAGAAAGCTAAAGGCCCTGTCAAACTTTCTGAAGTGGAAGCGCAACAAAAACAAATGCTGCAAATTGTGCGCAGGTTAGCTGATGAAGGTCAGATTATGCTAAGTGGTAAGGGCGGAGATGAGCAGTATGTCTGATATGGCGACACCTAAGGAACAGCAGACCGCTTATCAGCGTTGGGAAATGTCCTCATTCGCACAAAACCCTAAAGATGCAGGTAGTTTTAATCATAAACGCAGAGAACCTGCAAATGCGCCTTCCAAAGTTGCCGAAATTTTTGAAAGTGTTCGCCAAGAAGCCTATACGAAAGGTATGCAAGAAGGCTTTGCCGTAGGCATGGCAAAGGCGAAAGAAGTTACACAGCGAGATAAGCAGAAATTTTCAGCCATGGCAGCAGCTTTTGGTGCTGCGCTCACAGCTGCAGATGAAAAAATCGAACAAAATATACTTGAGCTCGCGCTAGATATTGCCAAGGCGATGGTAAAAACCCAGTTAAATGCTAACCCAGAAGTTATTTTGCCTATTGTGCGCGATGCAATTCACTATTTACCTTACGTGCAGAAACCGGCAAGAATTTTTGTGCATCATGATGATGCAAAAATACTGCGCGAACAGCTTGGTGATGAGCTTTCAGAGCAAGTTTGGCAAATTCAGGAAGACAACAATATCGAGCGCGGCGGATGTTTGGTAGAAACAGGTGCGAATCAGATTGATGCGACCAACGCGACGCGCTGGAAGCGAATTAGTGACGCACTTGCGCAACAAAATGATTGGCTTGCGACATGACACCAGAAAGTTTGCACCAAACACGCTGGCAGAGCTATATACGTGATTGCCAAGAGGTGTTGCGGATTGTAGAGCCACTTGAAATCGCAGGGCGTATTACGAAATTAACCGGCCTTGTGATGGAGGCTGCGGGTATCAAACTGCCGATAGGTTGTGCCTGTTATGTGCCGCTTGAAGGTGGACGCCGGGTCGAAGCTGAAGTTGTCGGTTTTGATGGCGATAGACTGCTGCTTATGCCGCAAAGTAGTGTAGATGGTGTTGTGCCGGGTGCTAAAGTATTTGCGTTAGATGTTGCAGATGCATTACCAAAACCGCACCATGACAACCCGCCACGCAGAAGAGTTTCGGACCGTACGCGTCATTTACCAGTGGGTAACAGTTTACTTGGACGCGTGTTAGATGGTGCTGGGAACCCACTAGATAGTTTGGGAAAAATTGAAACAACGCAGAGTGCACCATTAAGCTCACGCCCGCTCAATCCTTTAATGCGCGCACCGATTGAGGAGATATTAGATGTAGGTGTACGTGCAATAAACAGCATGTTAACCATAGGCCGCGGACAGCGTATGGGTTTGTTTGCAGGTTCTGGCGTGGGTAAGAGCGTGCTATTGGGCATGATGGCTCGCTACACCACAGCCGATGTAATTGTGGTTGGCTTGATTGGCGAGCGGGGACGCGAAGTACAGGAGTTTATTGAACAGATTTTGGGCGCAGAAGGCTTGGCTCGCTCAGTGGTGGTTGCAGCGCCCGCAGATGCGCCAGCTTTGATGCGTTTACAAGGTGCAAATTATGCTACTACTATCGCGGAAAATTTTCGTAGCCAAGGTAAAAATGTATTACTGATTATGGATTCACTCACGCGGTTTGCGCAAGCACAGCGAGAAATTGCACTAGCGATTGGCGAGCCGCCAGCAACCAAAGGTTACCCGCCTTCGGTGTTTGCAAAATTGCCAGCACTCGTTGAGCGCACGGGCAATGGCAAACGTGGTGAGGGCTCGATTACTGCTTTTTATACTGTGTTAACTGAGGGTGACGACCAGCAAGACCCAATCGCAGATGCTGCGCGGGCGATATTGGATGGACATATTGTATTGAGCCGCAGCCTTGCCGAAAGTGGGCATTACCCTGCGATTGATGTTGAGCAGTCGATTAGCCGTGCAATGCAAAACATTACGAGTGTAGAACATCAAAAGTTTGCGCGAAAACTTAAGCAACTTAACGCACGTTATGCGCGTAGTGTGGATTTGATTAATGTTGGTGCGTATGAAATAGGCACGGATTCCGTGCTTGATGAAGCAATTGCAAAGCATGAAACCATGGTTGAATTTCTGCAGCAGGACATTATGGAACGGGCTAATTTAGTGCAAAGTATAGAGGCGCTTACACAAGTGATTGCAAATTAATTTTAATAAGACGGAAGTGTAATGACGAATATCTCAAATAGTGCCCTAAACACACTTTTGAAGCTAGCGAGTGAGGCACAAGATGCCGCTGCTGAAAATATGGTGAAGTCGAAAAAACTACTCACCGAAGCAGAAGATAAAGGCAAGATGTTACGCGAATATCGGCAGGATTATCTCAATAATCAGACGAAATTGTTGGAAAAAGGATTGGGTATTGAAGCGCACATCAATTACCAGAATTTTTTAAAAAAGCTGGATCAGGCAATTTCTGGCCAGGAAGAGTTGATTGTCACTGCGCAATATGAATATAAGAACCAAAGATTGATTTGGCAGGAAGCACAGCGAAAAAAAATGTCTTATGAAGTTTTATTAAAGCGCGCAAAAACGAAAGAACACAATTTGGCTTTAAAGAAAGATCAAAAAATAATGGATGAGTTTGCCTCGCGACCTAAACGCGCGCGACTCGCTTGATTTTTCTTAAATATGATTGAACTATTGGAATAAATTAATTATGCAAAACTTACCATTTATTGTCACACAAAACCCAACTTCACAAAATTCTGGAGTGGCGAATAAGGCTACAAAACCGACTGACACTAATGTTTCGTTTAGGGATGTGTTATCTAAGCAAGCGGAATGAGACGCCAACAGAAGGGGCGCTAGAAAAATCACCAATAATTAAACCAGCCAAATCACAAAAAGTTGATCGTACGATGGCAAAGGCGCCGACCAATCAAGCACCGGCTAAAACAAACAAAGATTTGATAGCAGAAGCTGAGTCTAAAGATGCTGGGGTTGATGTGCCTGCCTTAGTAACTACTGACAGAATGCAGTTAGTAGCTCAGAAAATATCAAAAGATACTGTCGAGCAAGAGTCACTAATAGCTATTAATGATGGCGATGCCGTGCAAGTCACGCCAGCAGAAGTTAATGCTACCCTAGTAGCATCACTACAGCTGCCAGCATTAAACAGCCAGATTTCCCAAAATATTTCGTCTAGTAATGTTGATGCTACAAAGGCAGAACAATTACGGGGCTCCCCAAACTTATTGACTACTGAAAAACAAACGCATGATTTTGATAAAAATCTGCCGACTATAAACCAAAGACAGGTCGAGGCAGGCACAAACAATCAAAGCTTGTTGGAAGCGCAACCAAAAGCTGCAAAGCTAGGCGACAATACTAAGGATTTTGGTTCAGTGTTTGCAGCAAAATTACCTGCAGAGCAACCTTTTAAATCGATTCAAGAGCCTTTAGCTAAGTTATCGCAAGACGCCACGGCACTAACACAGACAGGTGTTATTTCCGCAGGTGCTTCATCAGCAATTACAAAAGAGCTAACAGCGCAGGCGGGTAGCGCCGATTCCATTAAAGCTTACCCAGGAAAAGCAGGTTGGGATCAAGCGATTAGCCAAAAGGTTGTATGGATGGTAGGCGCTGCGGAAAAGACGGCCACACTGACGCTTAATCCGCCAGATTTGGGCCCGTTACAAGTGGTTGTGAGTGTGAATAACGATAAGGCAGATACTACTTTTATTTCTGAAAATCCTGAAGTTAGGAAAGCATTGGAAAACGGCATTCCGACGTTGCGCCATTTGATGGGCCAGGCGGGTATCGAGCTTGGTCAAACAAATGTGGGTACAGGCAAGCAACAGCAAGAATTTCAGCAAGCTGCTAGAGAGCGTTCAGTCTCGCAATCATCTACAAACAGTGCACCACAATCCGCAGAAATGCAAAAAATTACGCGTACTGTCAGCCGCACTAGCAATGGCTTGGTAGATACTTTCGCATAGATTGCTTTTTACTTTTCGCATCCATTTTCGCTTTCTCCTTGCATGTAGCTGAAAGCGGGAATTAGCCATATTTCCCCCTTCTGTTCCACCCATTCTAAAAAAAATATTCTAGTAAATTAGTACGTAGCGCCACTCGGTTTAATCCGGGGGCAACTCGGATGTTTTTTTGTGAATTGAATGAGTGGAGAAAATCATGATTGCAAACTCAAAAGTAGATGAAATTATTGTGAATGAGATGGCTGCAAAAGAGTTAAGAATTGCAACCGAGAATTATTCAGAAGCTGAAAGTGCATTTAAAGATGCACAGTTCAAATGCGATAAATTACGTCAATTCCGTCAGGACTATGTTGATCGCTTCAACAATGAAATTAAACAATACATGGGCGAGGAAACACACCAAGGTTTTCGTAGTTTCTTCTCACGCTTGGATGTGGTGATTATGGAGCAGCAGGAAATTGTAGAAAGTGCGAGACGCCAGGTCAAAATCCAACGCCAACTTTGGCAAGAGTGCCAAAGAAAAAGCCAAGTATTAGAAGATGCAAGTGAGCGCGCAGAATTTTTTGCAGTAACCAGCTAAGTAACAAATGCGGGTAAGTTTTGCTAGTGATTAATTGGCGTGATTTCCCCCTTCTGTTTTGCCCATCATCTTGATGAGGTTTATTGAATAATGTTTGTTAATTGTTAATTGGTGAGTTTGGAAAGGTATTAAATTGGCGTCCACTAGAGTACCAGTAGCAGAGCTGAGAGGATTGTTAACTGCGGTTTCAGAGCATGGTAAGCAGCACCTGTTAGAGGTAGAGGCTGACCTCATGCAAACCACATTTTTGTTAGGTGGTGCGATAGAAAAGCTTGGCGCCAGTTTTATGGCGATACATGAAGCGGTCACTACGCAGCAAATGGAAATCAATGCACTTCTAAACGCAGCTGATATGCCACCAAGTGCCAGACAGAGTATCACTGAATACCGAGAAAAAATTGGCACAGAAGTAAACGCCGCGGTTACCGGATTGCAGTTTCAAGATATGACAAGCCAGCTCATTATGCGCGCCATTAAGCGTGTGAATGGCTTGAGAGAGTCTCTAGACGCACTGGCTTTGCATGGTAATGGCATGAATCAGGAACATGAGCATGAAGAAATCGCGAATTTGTTGGATGAGATGAGCGCAAGTTTAAGTACGCGTGACCACGCTTTGATGGGTGGCTTGCGAAAATCCGTTGCACAGCAAGATATGGATTCTGGTGAGATTGAGTTGTTTTAGCAACTTGATTTTTATTGAAATTGTAAGTGGCATTGAGTTGGTTTAGTAAAACAGGCAATACCTAATTTAACCAAAAAAGTGAGAGTAAAAGATGGCAAAAACAATATTGGCAGTTGATGACTCAGGTTCGCTGAGACAGATGGTGGCTTTCAGTCTTAAAGCCGCTGGTTATGACGTTGTGTCTGCTGTTGATGGACAGGATGGCTTGAATAAAGCCAAAGAGAAGACAGTAGATTTGGTATTAACAGACCAAAACATGCCGATTATGGATGGCCTTACGCTGATTAAAAATCTGCGTGAATTAGGCAGTTATAAAGCCGTGCCTATTTTAATGCTGACTACAGAATCGAGCGATGAGATGAAAGCAAAGGGTAAAGCGGCAGGCGCAAATGGCTGGCTGGTTAAACCTTTTGATCCAAAAAGATTAATTGAAGTTGTACAAAAAGTAATTGGTTAACTTTAAGCACTTACTTTTACTAACTTAAAACAGATGATTGGGTACGGAGCACAACAATGTCAATTGATATGAGTCAGTTTTACGAGGTCTTCTTCGATGAGTCGGAAGAGCTCCTAGCCGAAGCCGAACGCTTACTTTTGGGCATCGATATTGCAAGTCCAGATGCTGAAGATTTAAACGCAATTTTCCGCGCAGCACACTCCATTAAAGGCGGTGCGGCGACTTTTGGTTTTATGGACATGACAGAAATTACCCATGTCTTGGAAAATCTCTTGGATAAAATTCGCAAAAATGAAATGGCGCTCACTGCCGAGCATGTAGATGCTTTCCTATCTGCAAAAGACGTACTTAAGATGGAGTTGGATGGTCATCGTTTGGCAACAGCAGTCGATCAAGAGCAAGTTGCCAATGTGAAGATGATGCTTAAATCATTAGCAGATGCTGGCGGGTTTGAGATAAAAGCGGCGCCAAGTGTCGCTAGCTTAGAGTCCCCAGCTCCAGCTCCAGTCGTTGAGGTAGCCCCAGTTGCAGAAGCTGCTGCTGAACCAGTAGCCACAGCTACTCAAGCAGATGACGGCATCAAAGTTTTCAGCATTGCTCTACCAGAAGTCACAGAAAAAGATTTAAACAATCTAAAAGAAGAAATTGGTTTGCTGGGCGAAGTGACCTCAAGCAAACAAGACAATGGTCGTTATGTTTTTACACTAACAACAGATTCAACACAGTCTGACATTATTTCCATTTGCTCATTCATTCTTGATCCAAACGATTTGGTGATTACACAGAATGCAGCAAAAGCTACAACACCAGCAACAGCAACAATTGCAACTCCCGCTCCCGCAGCGACGACTACTGAAGATCAAGGATATGGTTTCTTCACAGATGATGTTCCCGCGGCACCGGTAGCAGCCGTTGCTGTTACGACAGCAACGGAAGATGACAAGCAAGACGGAAAAGTCAAAATTCACGAAGAAGTGGGTTATGGCATATTTGCAAAACCTGGTGAAGAAACTGTTGAAGAAGGTTACGGTTTCTTTGCGCCATTTGCCCCGCATAAAGATGCTGTAAAGGCTGAGCTCATTGGTGACGATACGCCTGTATCAGCCGAAGCTAAGGCTGCAGATAAGCCTGAAACTAAAGCTGCTGCGCCTATAGAAGCAGCTAAGCCAGCAGCGACAGTGCCGGTAGCAAGCACAGAGAATAAAACACCAGCAAGACGCGAATCAGATAAAGCACCTGCAGCAAGCGCAGAAACCAGCTCGATTCGTGTTGGCGTGGAAAAAGTAGACCAACTTATCAACCTTAGTCGGCGAGCTTGTGATTACGCAAGCCATGATTGAGCAGCGCGTGAGCAAACTTGATCCGATTAATAACGAAGCGTTGATTAATAGTGTGAGCCAGCTCACACGTAATACACGCGATTTACAAGAATCCGTGATGTCGATTCGTATGATGCCGATGGATTTTGTGTTTTCTCGCTTTCCACGCATGGTGCGTGATTTGGCAGCAAAACTTGGTAAAAAGGTGGAATTTGTTACAGTTGGTGCTACCACTGAACTAGATAAAGGCTTGATTGAGCGTATTGTTGACCCGCTTACCCATTTAGTAAGAAACAGCGTGGATCATGGTGTAGAAATGCCTGAAAAACGCAAAGCTTCTGGCAAGCCAGAAATAGGACGTCTTACTTTATCTGCTGCACACAAAGGCGGCAGTATCGTGATTGAGGTCACCGATGATGGCGCTGGTTTGAATCGCGATAAATTATTAGCCAAAGCCAAATCTAATGGTTTGGAAGTTAGCGAAACCATGTCAGATTCAGAAGTGTTTAATCTGATTTTCGCACCGGGTTTTTCAACCGCAGAAGTGGTCACAGATGTTTCTGGTCGCGGCGTGGGAATGGATGTGGTGAAACGTAACATTACCGCGATGGGTGGCTCGGTGGAAATCCGTTCTGCACTTGGTTTTGGTACGACAATTTCGATTGCATTGCCGCTCACACTGGCCATTTTGGATGGTATGTCAGTCTCGCTGGGCGAAAACATTTATGTGATTCCGCTCAACCTCATTGTAGAAACCATGCAGCCGAAGATGGAAGACATTAAAACAGTCACCAACGAAGGTTTGATGATTCATGTACGTGGTGAATACCTGCCGATTATCCCGCTTTATGCCTTGTTTAAACATGACACTGAAATCATGCACCCGACCGAAGGCGTGCTGCTGATTATCGAGGCGGAAGGCAAAAAAGCCGCACTATTTGTGGATGCATTGGTAGGCCAGCAACAAGTGGTGATTAAGAGCTTAGAAACCAATTATAGAAAAATCCAAGGCGTTTCAGGAGCCACCATCATGGGTGATGGCTCAGTCGCATTAATTTTAGATGTGCCCACTGTAATCAAAATGGGGCAAGGCAATATCAAACAAGGAGCTTACGCATGAGTACCAATACAGAAACCAACGTAGATAACAATGGCGCAGAAGGCTCAGTGCCTTCACAGGAGTACCTCACCTTTGTTTTGGCAGATGAATCTTACGGCATCGATATCCTTAAGGTGCAGGAGATTCGCGGCTACGATGCTGTGACCAAAATCGCCAACACGCCGGAATTTATTAAAGGTGTCGTCAATCTGCGCGGCCTTATTGTGCCGATTGTCGATTTACGCATCAAGTTTGGCTTAGGCAATGTGGTGTATGACGACTTTACCGTGGTGATCATTCTTAACCTGAATGGCCGCGTGGTGGGCATTGTGGTAGATGGCGTATCGGATGTGATGAACCTTAAAGGCAATCAGGTGCGAGATGTGCCGGATATCGTTTCCAGCATTGATACCAAATACATCACCGGGCTTGCGACTGTAGAAGACAAGATGTTCATCTTGGTGGATATCGAACAGTTGATGAATAGCCAAGAGATGGCGCTTATAGATAGCGCTGCCGTTCATTAAGTAATTGAATACATAGAAAAAGGATGAATAAAATGAACTTTAAACTTGATAAATTGAATATCAATAAACGCTTGCTGGTGTTGGTCGGCATTTCTGTCGTGTCTGCTGCGACGTCTGATTGGCACTTGTTTTTACCAGTTGTCGCAGTCTAACGCGAGCCTAAAGACCGTGTATGAGGACCGCATGGTGCCGACAGCACAATTGTCTTCAATTGCAGAATCAATGCTTAACATTCAAGCGCAAGTATTGGAACGTTGCCGGAGAAACGGAAGAGTTGGCGACAGGAAAGCAAAAAACTACGGTATTAAATAGAACGGTTGCCAATGAAGTCGTGCCGATTATTCAAAACGATATCAAAAATATCGATAAACAGTGGAAAGCCTATATGGCGACTTACTTAACGCCTGAGGAAAAAGTGCTGGCAGAAAAGTTTAATACCGCTAAAGACGCATACGTGCAACATATTAAGACAGGTATCCCTGCTATTCAGCAATTGAATGCTGCAAAGACAATGGATGTGGCAGATGCAATCCCTCCGTTATACAAGACTGCAGATGATGGTGCAGAGGCGCTTATAAAATTGCAGGGGGATGTTGCCTTGCAAGAGTATGAAACAGCAGAAACCCGCTATAATGGCAATGCTAATTGCTGGTGTTGTTGGCATGGGCTATCGCATTTGCACTGATGGCATGGGTAGGCCGTTTGGTGACACGTTCAATCGCAAGCCCTTTAAATAAAGCGGGGCAAGTATTTGTCATCTTAGAGCAAGGTGATTTTGATACCCCAATTAATGCAGAAGGTGATGATGAGTTAAGCCTATTGATGCAATCCCTCAAGGGTATGCAAGGTAAATTGAAGCAAAACTTAACCGAACAGCAAACACTTGCAAAACAAGTGCAAGAACAAGCGAGTGCTTTCCAAGCGCAACTTAATGCGATTAGCAAATCTACCGGCATGCTGGAGATGGATGCGGACGGAAATGTGTTGAATACGAACGAACTATTCCTAAATAGCTTTGGGTACGCAAAAGAGGAACTTATCGGTAAAAACCACGAAATCTTCGTTCAACACGAAGGCGTAGATCTGAAACAAAACGCCGATATTTGGGAAAAATTAAAACGTGGTCAATCTGACCACAGCACAAATCAAACGCTTCAACAAAGAAGGCAAAGAAATTTGGCTGGATGTGACTTACAACCCAATCACCGCGGCTGATGGCTCACAAAAAGTGCTTAAGGTGGTGAATTACTATCGCGATATTACCGAGCAAAAAATTAAAGATATCGACTTTGAGGGTCAACTCAACGCCATTGGCAGATCACAAGGTGTGATTGAGCTTGATTTAGAAGGTTATGTGCTTAAAGTGAACAAAACCTACCTGGATATGCTGGGCTATAAAGAGGAAGAATTGCTTGATGAGCACGTGAGCAAGGTGTTAGAGCCTAACTTTTGTAACAGCTCAACTTATAAAGAGCTATGGGCAAAATTGGTGGCCGGTGGTACAGATGCTGGTCAATATAAACGTATTGGCAAGGGCGGTAAAGAGGTTTGGATTCAAGCCAGTTACAACCCCATTAAAAATGCTGACGGCAAAATTACTAAGATTGTTAATTACACCATCGACATTACTGAAGAGAAACTTCAGGCAACTGATAGTGCAAGCCAGTTAGAGGCAATCAACAAGATACAAGGTGTGATTGAGTTTGATTTGACTGGAAAAATCACTGCAGTTAACGACAACTTTGCAGCGGTAACAGGCTATAGCAAAGATGAGATTGTGGGCAAACACCACAGCATGTTTGTAGATAATGCCTATCGAGTAAGCCCAGAATATAAAGGGTTTTGGGAAAAATTAAACCGTGGCGAAGCTGAAACAGGACAATTTAAACGTGTTGGTAAGAGCCGGAAATGAAATCTGGTTGCAAGCGAGCTATAACCCGATTTTAGATTTGAACGGTAAGCCTTATAAGGTCGTTAAATTTGCAACAGATATTACTGCGCAATATTCCGCAGCGCGCGCTTTGGAAGTTGCAGTAGAAGAATCACAAGGTGTGATTGAAGGTGCAAAATCAGGTGATTTAACCAACCGTGTTTCATTAGAAGGCAAAACTGGCGCAATTGCATCACTTTGCGATGGCATTAATGCCTTGATGGACAAAATGACCGAAGTGGTGGTGCAGGTGAAAGAAGCAGGCGAAACCATTAATACCGCAGCGGGCGAGATTGCGACTGGCAATAACGACCTCTCACAACGTACCGAGCAACAAGCTTCTAGCCTGGAAGAAACAGCTTCAAGCATGGAAGAGCTTGCTTCAACCGTTAAACAAAATGCCGAGAACGCCAAACAAGCGAACCAACTTGCAGCAGCGGCCTCTGGTGTGGCAGTTAAAGGTGGTGATGTGGTTGGCCAAGTGGTCACGACGATGTCAGACATCAACGATAGCTCACGCAAGATTGAAGACATTATTTCAGTCATCGATGGCATTGCTTTCCAAACCAATATCTTGGCGCTCAATGCGGCGGTAGAAGCTGCCCGTGCAGGTGAACAAGGCCGTGGCTTTGCAGTGGTGGCGGGTGAAGTGCGTAACTTGGCACAACGCTCAGCAGCTGCAGCAAAAGAGATTAAACAGCTGATTTCAGATTCTGTCAGCAAAGTACAAGACGGCACCAAACTGGTAGAAGACGCCGGTAAAACGATGGAAGAAATCGTGTCATCCGTACAACGTGTGACTGACATTATGGGCGAGATCTCTGCTGCATCTAATGAGCAAAGTTCTGGCATCGATCAGGTGAACACGGCGATTACCAGCATGGATGAAGTAACACAACAAAATGCCGCCTTGGTGGAAGAGGCCGCAGCCGCAGCCGAAAGCTTGGTAGAACAAGCAGCAACGCTGATGGATACCGTGAATGAATTCAAACTAAGCGGCAGTGCATCAAATGAACGCCGTGCAGCAGGTAGTGCGATGCGTTCAGCAAGCCGACCAGCTGCAAAACCAGCGCCGGCAAAACAAGTTACGTCACAAGTATTGGCAAAAACCGGTACGGATGATGGTGATTGGGAAGAGTTTTAATTAACTAGCGTTTGTGCCATTGGCGAGTATGCGGTTGAACTCAGCTGCCTATCGCTGCCAATATGCAAAACGTACGCACTACGTCAACAAGATAGAAAGAGAGATGTAAATGAAAAAGCTGATGTTAATTGGAACGATACTGTTGCCGATGTTGGGTTGGCTTAAGAAGGCCCGGATGATGGTATACAAACCGATCGCCCTGATTTTGTCGAATCCAGTAATACGGTAGGTAATGGTCGTTTTCAGATTGAGACCAGTGTGAGTTATGAGCGCGATAAAAATTCTGAGGAGCGTACGCGCACATTTAGCACCCCAACATTACTTAGACTGGGCTTTGCCGATAACTGGGTAGCGCGTGTGGAGAGTGATGCTTGGTTACATCAGCGTGTGCACGATAGAGCCACAGGCGACGATGAAAGCGATAGCGGCTGGGCCGATATTCATTAGGTCTCAAGTGGCATCAAACCGATGGTGATGGCAAAACCTCACCATCCATAGGATGGTTGTTGCACTTTGATATGCCTGGTGGAACGGATAGCTTTGTTAGCAAAAAAGTACGTCCTTCACTGCGCATGGTAGCAGAGTGGGAGCTTGCAAATGACTTTTCTTTGGGCGTAATGCCAGGTGTTTATCTACGACGTAAACGAGAACAATGATCGCTTTGTGGGTGGCATTTTGGGCGTAGTGTTGGGCAAAGCATTTACTGATAAATTTCGTGGATTTTTGGAATTTGGCGGACAAGAAATCATGCGTAAAAAAGATGGTGGCTCACAAATCACATTAGATGCAGGTGTGGCATATTTGCTGACTGATTATGTACAGCTGGATGCGGTCTATAACGCAGGACTTAACCGCTACACGCCAGATCACACGTTTGGCGCAGGCTTGTCAGTAAATTTTAAGGTTATGGCAATGCTGCGTTAAAGCTTTGAGAATAGCGGTACTTTTATGCTGTTATTCAAAGGCTGAAAAAGCTTCATAAAAACACACAATTGCCGATAACAACTATAGATGTATTAACAGCAACAGTAAATAATTAAATTGGTAAAAAGGGAATTTGATATGTCAACAAATGTAAACGATAAACCAAGTTCAATCAAGGCAAAACTACTTGCCATGAAACTTACAACGCAGTCAGCCATAGTGCTCAGCATCATGTCGGTGGCATTTTTAATCGCTGTGCTGATGGGTAACTATCAGCTAAGTAAGGTGATGGTAGGCGGCGCAGATTTCGAAGATGTGAATGCACATAAGGATGTGGCGGCAGATATACTGCCACCACCCGCGTATTTGCTTGAGGCTTGGCAAATAACTCTGGAAATGTATGCACGCCCTGAATTACCTTTGCAACCTTTAATCGATAAAGGTGATGCGCTAGGTAAAGATTTTGTTACCCGCGCAAAATACTGGCCGACGATACACCCTGAAATGACCGACCAATTTTTAAAAGTACTGCTGCCCAGCGGTGAAGAGTTTATCCGTGTGCGTGATACAGAATATATCCCAGCAATCCGCAGTGGCGATATGAAACGTATCAAGCCAGCGATGAATCATCTTGCTGAAGTTTATGCAGCGCACCGTAAAGCAGTGGATGAAACGGTTGTAGTCAATACCAATCTTTATAACGACTTGGTAGAAAAAGATTTGCCAGAACACATTGCTAGCGCACGCTATTCAACGACTGGCTTTAATCATTGCCGCACTTGGCTTGGTGTTTTTTGGGATTTATACAGTGGTCAGCCAATGTGCGCCGCCAGTTAGGTGGTGAGGCACGCGATGCTTTGAGAGTTGCTAAAAACATTGCCGATGGTGAGTTTAATGTAGATGCAGGGGACAACAAGCCAAGTACAGTTAATGTGATTGGTGCATTAAAACTGGCTGCCGATTCATTGGTTGAAATTGAGCATGAAATGGCACGCATGGAAGCCGAACATCAAGCAGGCAACATTGACGCCAATATTGATGTAAACAAATTTAAAGGCGCATACCGTGAAATGGCGGTTGGCATTAACCGCATGGTGGCTAACCACATTGCGGTGATGACAAAAACCACAGCCTGCCTGAATAGTTTTGCCGAAGGCAAGCTGGATACCCAGCTTGAAGCCTTCCCAGGTAAGTTAGCTCTTGTGAACAAAGGTGTAGATGGCTTGCGCTACAACATCAAAACACTCATCGATGATTTACATCATATGTCAGAGCAACATAAGGCTGGCGAGATCAGTGTGAAAATGGATGAGAACAAGTTTGATGGCGACTACAAAAAAGTAGCCGAAGGCATTAATGAAATGGTGGGTGAATATATTGAAGAAAACAAAACCATCGTAGAGTGTATCGGCCAATTTGGTAATGGCGATTTTACTGCCACCATTAAAGAATACCCAGGTGAAAAAGCCTTTATTAACAAAGCGGTAAAAAGAATTGGCGGCAACTTAAAAGGCCTGATTGATTCTGTGAATTGGGTCAGCGGTGCGCATGAAAAAGGCGATATTGATATGAACTTGCGCGATGACATGTTTAAAGGCGACTTCAGTACATTAGCCAAATCGGTCAATAAGATGATTGCAGGCTTGCTAGATATGAATCAGAAATCTATGGCAGTCGTAAAAGCCTTTGGTGAAGGTGATTTTGATGCACCGCTTGAAGCATTCCCAGGCAAAAAAGCCGAAATCAATGCAACTATCGAGCAAGTGCGTAAAAACCTGAAAGCATTGAATGACGATGCACAAATGCTGGCAAATGCTGCACGTGCAGGCAAGGTTTCGGTTCGTGCCGATGCTGATCGCCACCAAGGTGATTACCGCAAGATTGTCGATGGTATGAATGAAACGCTCGAAATGATTTCGAGCCCAATCGGTGCAGTGAAAGTGGCTGTTGAAACAATTGGCACGGCCTCTAAAGAAATTGCACAAGGTAATGCTGATTTATCACGCCGTACAGAAGAGCAAGCGGCTGCGCTGGAAAAAACAGCTGCCAGCATGGAAGAGCTCGCTTCAACCGTAAAACAAAATGCGGATAACGCTAAACAAGCTAACCAATTGGCCGCTGCTGCATCTGGTGTGGCAATCAAGGGTGGCGAAGTGGTGTCTGAAGTGGTTACCACCATGGGCTCTATCAACGAGAGCGCACGCAAGATTGAAGACATTATTTCTGTGATTGATGGCATTGCTTTCCAAACTAATATCTTGGCATTGAATGCGGCGGTTGAAGCTGCCCGTGCAGGTGAACAAGGCCGTGGTTTTGCAGTGGTAGCGGGTGAAGTGCGTAACTTGGCACAACGCTCAGCCACTGCTGCAAAAGAGATTAAAGAGCTGATTGCGGATTCTGTGAATAAAACAGCTGAAGGCACAAGGCAAGTTGAGAACGCTGGACAAACCATGGAAGAGATTGTGACTTCGGTTAAACGTGTGACTGACATTATTGCCGAAATTGCCGCCGCATCACAAGAACAAAGTGCAGGTATCGAGCAAGTGAATGAAGCTGTGATGAAGATGGATGATATGACACAGCAAAACACCGCGCTGGTAGAAGAGGCTGCTGCAGCTGCTGAATCCATGATGGAGCAAGCAGATGAGTTAACGAATGCTGTGAGTGTGTTTGATATTGAAGGCTTAGGCGGTTCTACTGGCCACACAAAAGCACATATAACCGCAACTTGTAGCGAGAGCCTCTGCGCCAAAGCCGCAAGCAAAAAAAGTGTTGGCTAAAATCCGGTACGGATGATGGAGATTGGGAAGAGTTTTAAGAGCTACATTTTGCGAGAGTAATGTTTCAAGCACTTCAGCAAGGTGAAATTGCAGTACTTAACGTGTGTATTTTTAGATTTTTAGGAGAAAGAAATGGCAAAGATTAATAAAGTATTGGTTGGTGAAGGTTTAGTGGTTGAAAATCGCCCTGATGAATCAGGTTTGGATTTGTTGAACGTAGCACATATCGATTTGATTATGGGGCCACGTGGTAGTGCTGCTGAAGATGCTTTCTGCCGTACTTTGACAGACCAAAAAGAAGGTGTGAATGGTTTGTTGGCGATTGTTGCACCTAACATGATGGTTAAACCAAATACCGTGATGTTTAACAAAGTAACAATTAAAAACGGCCGTCAAGCAGTACAAATGTTTGGCCCAGCACAACGCGGTGTTTCAATGGCGGTGATGGATTGCGTAGCAGACGGTACGATTCCTGTTGAAGAAGCAGATGATTTGTTTATTTGCGTTGGTGTGTTTATCGATCACCGTGCTGATATGGATGATCGTATTCAAGACTGGAACTACGAAGCGACTAAATTGGCGATTAAGAGTGCAGTTGCAGGCAATCCAAAAGCAGCTGACGTACTTAAAGCTTACAAAGAAACAGCGCACCCATTTGCTGCACGCAGCAAAGAAGAGCGTAACCGCCGTAAAGCAGACATTGCAATTAGCGAAATGAGAATGCGTAACCCGACATTCCCAAGACTGCCGATTGAAGATGAATCAACCAAAGCAGTGAAAGAACTGAAAGATCGCAAATCGCACGTAACAAGCTAAATGGCAGTTTATTTAGACATTTAATTAAAGAGTGCAAACGTAGCCTTGATTTAACTTTTTTACATCAAAACACCTTGTAAAACTCAAGGCTACCGTTCTTTTTGTCGTGTCTATCTTCTTGGTCAAAACTGAGTATTACACGACATAATTTTTTTAGCGACAGTGATGTCCTTGCGCGATTTTAGACGAAAGTTTTAGATGTTAAGAGAAAAACAAATAGAGGAACGTGAGTTTAATTTCACGCCGCATGATTTTGCAAGAGTGCGTAAACTGATTTATCAACGTGCGGGAATATCACTTTCGGAAGCGAAAACAGATATGGTGTATAGCCGTATCGGACGTCGTTTGCGTACGATTGGCATGGACTCTTTTAAAGATTATCTGGATTTTCTTGAGCAGGATAAAAATCCTGATGAGTGGGAAGCCTTTACCAATTCGCTGACCACAAATTTGACCTCTTTTTTCCGCGAAGAGCATCACTTTCCGATTTTGGCAGAGCATCTCTTAAAACTTAAAAAGCCAATCAGGATATGGTGTTCTGCAGCATCAACAGGCGAAGAGCCATACACCATTGCGATGACGGCCTGTGAAGCCTTTAACACGCTTAAGCCACCGGTTGAGATTATCGCGACCGACATTGATACCAATGTGTTGCAACTGCTGCCGCGGGAGTTTACCCAATTGATCGAGTAAGCAAATTATCTTTGGAGCGTAAAAAACAGTTTTTTTTAAAAGGCACAGGCGCCGGAGAAGGCACCGTTAAAGTACGAAAAGAATTACAGCAACTTATTAGTTTTCAGCAGCTGAATTTGCTCGATGAAAACTATGGGTTAAATGAGCCATTTGATGCGATTTTTTGTCGCAATGTGATGATTTATTTTGATAAACCAACACAATCTAAAATTTTAGAAAAATTTGTACCGCTGATGAAGCCGCATGCACTATTGTTTGCAGGGCATTCTGAAAACTTTATGTATGTTTCCAATGCCTTGCACTTACGTGGAAAAACCGTGTATGAGCTTATTGCAACCAGCACATGTAAAAACATCTGCTATTAAATCTACAGGGAGTGACACATGCCTAGTTTAGCGCAAGAGGAAATCTCTAACTACCCTTTATTACGACCGTACTTTTGATGTGGATGCAGCCAAGATTTCACCTGGTGAATACTACTATACCGATAAAGATATGATGATTGTGACTGTCTTGGGTTCATGCGTTTCAGCATGCGTTCGAGATGTTGTATCAGGCATTGGTGGCATGAATCATTTTATGTTACCCGATAGTGCTAAGGCAGATAAAGATAGCCCTGTGTCTGAATCGATGCGCTATGGCACTTATGCGATGGAAGTATTGATTAACCAGCTCATTAAAAATGGCGCACGACGCGAAAATCTAGAAGCTAAAATTTTTGGTGGCGGCAATGTGCTGAGAAGCTTTACCACCATGAACGTTGGCGACCGTAACGCAGCATTTGTGCGTAATTATTTAAAAGAGGAAGGTATCCGTGTAACGGGAGAAGACTTGAATGATATCTTATCCACGCAAAGTTTATTTCTTTCCCAAAACGGGCAAAGTGCTTGTTAAAAAACTGAAACAATTGAATAACTACACCATCATGAAACGTGAAGAAAGCTATGCAAGCAAGCTTAAAACGAATGATGTGGGTGGTGATGTTGATTTGTTTTAACGAGATAAGGAAAATAAGAATGAAAACTAAAGTTTTAGTGATTGATGACTCTGCACTTATTCGCACATTGCTGACTGAAATTATCAACAGCCAATCCGATATGCAAGTGGTAGGTGCAGCGCCAGATCCAATTATTGCGCGCGACATGATTAAGCAATTAAACCCAGATGTGCTGACGCTGGATGTTGAGATGCCGAAAATGGATGGGTTGGATTTTCTGGAACGTCTGATGCGATTGCGCCCGATGCCGGTTGTCATGGTATCTACGTTGACCGAGCGCGGTTCAGAAATTACGCTACGTGCGCTAGAGTTAGGCGCAACGGATTTTGTGACCAAACCAAAAATGTCCATCGCAGATGGAATGCGTGAATATACAGATACCATCGCAGATAAAATTCGTGCCGCATCACATGCCCGAATCGCATCATTACCAAGCTCGGCATCAAGAAATGCTATCCAAAGCGCTGCGCCTGCAGCGCTAAGAAACCCGCTGATTAGTAGCGAGAAACTCATTATTGTGGGCGCATCGACTGGTGGAACGGAAGCGATTAAATCCTTTCTGTTGGGCATGCCATCGGATTGCCCGGGTATTCTTATTACACAGCATATGCCTGCAGGATTTACTAAATCATTTGCTAACCGACTAGATAGTTTATGCCAGATATCGGTGAAAGAGGCAGAAGGCGGCGAACGCATTTTGCCCGGCCATGCCTACATTGCCCCCGGCGATCAACATTTACAGCTCACACGAAGCGGTGCAAATTATGTGACACAGTTAAGCGATGCTGCGCCAGTAAGTCGCCATAAGCCTTCTGTAGATGTATTGTTTGAATCGGCAGCGCAAGCGGCTGGTAAGAATGCGATAGGTGTGATTATGACCGGCATGGGTAAAGATGGTGCAGCAGGCATGGCGCAAATGAAAGAGGCTGGTGCCTATAACTATGCGCAGGATGAAGCAAGTTGCGTGGTTTTTGGCATGCCGAAGGAAGCCATTGCACATGGCGGAGTAGATGAAGTGTTGCCACTAGGTGATTTGCCTAAGGCTGTGCTGAGTCAACTAATGGCGAGTGGTTCACGCGCGTTACGTGTTTAAGTTTTTTGAATAAAAGTACAGTTTTCTAGGGCTACTCATCATTAAGGTTTATAGAAAGCAAGCCGATAATATGTTGAAGCAGTGTGATTTGTATGATGCATTTTGTCCAAATTTAAATGGGCAGGATGTTTAATTTTAACGGAGCAATGCATGGCTAACCCCAATACAAAATTTTTAGTGGTTGATGATTTTTCAACCATGCGCAGAATCGTAAGAAACCTTCTAAAAGAGCTAGGCTATAGCAATGTAGAAGAAGCTGAGGACGGTGCAGACGGACTGAACAAACTTAAGCAAGGTGGGTATGAATTTGTTGTATCCGATTGGAATATGCCCAATATGGATGGCCTTACCATGCTGCAAAACATACGCGCCGATGATGCGTTGAAATCGCTTCCGGTATTAATGGTAACAGCCGAAGCTAAGAAAGAAAATATTATTGCTGCCGCACAAGCGGGCGCAAATGGCTATGTGGTAAAACCTTTTACTGCGGCTACTTTAGATGAAAAACTTAACAAAAATATTTGAGAAGCTAGGTCAGTAAGGGTCAACATGGAAAATAATATTTCGAGAGAAGTTGGGGCTAATGCTGCCAATTTCCCGGTACCTGTGCCGGGTGACGAAGATATGTTACATCGCATTGGTCAGATGACCAGAGGACTGCATGAAAGTTTACGTGGTTTAGGCTTAGATAAGATGATTGAGCAAGCTGCGCATGAAATTCCTGATGCGAGAGATCGCCTAAATTATGTGGCGAAAATGACAGAGCAAGCAGCAGAGCGTGTACTTAATGCTACCGACATTGCCAATCCGCTGCAAGATGAAATTGCCAAGCAGGCTGAAGCTCTCAAGACGCGCTGGAATACAGTGCTGGAAGTGCCATCAGTTAAATCTGAATATAATGAAGCCGCTAAGGAAACAATAGCCTTTATTCAGCGAACAGTAGAGAACACCACTGCGACCAAAGCACAGTTGATGGAAATTATGATGGCGCAAGACTTCCAAGATTTAACCGGACAAGTGATTAAAAAAATTACGGAATTAGCACAAAGTCTGGAGCAACAGCTTTGTCAGATGTTGATAGATTTTTCACCATCGACAAATAAAAAAGAGGCAGACAATAGTTTGATGAATGGCCCACAAATAGCACCGGAAAATTCAGTGAATGTAGTATCTAATCAAGAACAAGTGGATGACTTGTTGGATAGTTTAGGATTTTAAGGGATTTATAGTCGCAAATATTAGTTCCCAGTGCTTACCTGAATAGAATGCTAGGTGAGCGCTGGGATATATTTTTTTAGTTTTTATAGTTTGGTTCATTAAAAATAACAAGAATCAAGGAATAGCTATGAAAGAGTTTGATTTAACCAATGTAAACTCACATTGCATGGATAGTTTGCTATCGGCCGCAGATGGCATTGGCTTGTACCTGAAAGAAGATGTTTTTGATGCATCTGGGGTCAGTCTAGTAAAGGCTGGAGAATCGTTTTCATCTGAGATTAAAGCAAAGCTGCTAGATAAAAAACTAAAAAAACCACTCGAAACCTCAATCAGTGCAAAAAAATTAATCAGTCCTTCTGATATCACTGCTGAGGCAATGGCTGTTTTAAAAGAGTTGCCAATATTTTCCGAAGTATTTTCTTGCTATGAAGTTGATGCTAAAGCACTTAGTACGATTTATCTTGGTCCAGTACCCGCAGTATTTCTATCGGTGCTAAAACACAACAACGGCAAAGCCTTTAGGCATGCTGTGCTTGTGACATTGATTGCAAGAATTATCGGCACAAAAATGAAGCTAGATTACTACGATATGGCACTTTTGTGTCAAGCTGCTTTACTGCACGATATAGGCGAACAATATGTAGATGCCAGCATAATGCAAAAGAAAGGTAGTCTGACGCCTGAAGAGTGGAAGTGCATCATGGCGCATAGCAAAATGGGCGAGGCGTTTATTAACCAATGTACAAATTATGCGCCGGAAGTGGCTATGGCTATTGCAGAACACCATGAAAGAGCAGATGGAACAGGGTATCCCAAAAGATTACGGGCAGATCAAATTAGTAAACTTGGCAAAATCCTGATTGTGAGCGAGTTGCTAGCAGGTATGTTGGCTAAGCCAGACTTTCCAATTAGCCGTGGTTTACTTGTTATGAAACTTGTAGCAGGACAGTATCCGGCAGAGCCTCTAGGTGTGGTTCATGCGTTATTAAGTAATAGCAAAGTAAAGCTTAAGGATGACGATGCGCCATTTGCAGATGCGCAAAAAGTGCAGGCAGTGATTGGCCAATTAGATGCAGTCGTAGAAGAATTAAATAACCACTTAAATGGTGCATGCACATTGCTTGAGATAGAAGCCGTTGAACATGCGCTGCTAGTGGCGAAGAAGATTAAGCGCGCGATTATTTCAATGGGAATGGAATACTGTTTTCATCCCGAGATGTGGGCAACATTACAGCAAGATTCAGAAACGCGTTTTGAGATGGATGTTGTTGCGCGTGAGATTGCATGGAGGTTGCGTGATATTTCCAGAGACATGATGCTACATTTAATGGATATTAATCAGGCGCCCTCTAAACCGTTAAAAGATATTATTGAAAGAATGTCCCAAGTGAATGTCTACAAGTAAATTAAAACGGCGTCTCAGTTAATTCAATACAAGTTAACACTAGCCTGTATAGCCACAATAAGGCACATTTTCCCTCTCTATTCCAAGCATCTATTAGCCTAAAGTTTCTTGATAATTGAGTTATTCGCAACACGAATAACTAATGAAGGGGAACACTATGGCACAAGATCCAGTCGTCGAAGAAGCGGTCGCTGAAGAAGCGCCCAAAAAATCCAAGAAAAAACTAATCATCATTATTGCCTCCGCAGTGCTTGTGCTTTCTGGCATTGGCGGTGGTGCGGCTTGGTATTTTATGGGACACAAATCTAGCGAACATAAAGCAGCTAAAGATGGAAAAGAAGAAAAGGCTGAAAAAGAGGAAGCAAAAGAAGAAGAGCCTCCAGCAGAACCAGCTTTTGTAAAGCTTGAAACCTTTACACTTAATCTTAATCCAGAAGAAGGCGAGAAGTATTTACAGGTAGACATGACCTTAAATGCATCCGACAAAGAAGAAGCTGACTTTTTGGGAGTGCATATGCCACAGGTACGGAATCGCATCTTGCTGGTACTTACGAGCAAAAAACCAAGTGAGATATCTACCACAGAAGGAAAAAAAATGCTCAGTCAGGAGCTCGCAGATCAGCTTAATCAGCCATACACTGCAGGTGGAAAACCTAAGAAAATTTCTGGCGTGTTTTTTACTTCTTTTGTTATTCAATAGCTAAAAAAAGTAAGTTATGTCAGATAGTTTTTTATCTCAAGACGAAGTTGATGCCCTGTTAAAGGGCGTCAATGGCGAGCAGGACGAAGTTAAGCCTGCTGCTGCAGATC
The DNA here is from genome assembly GCA_963752495.1 of uncultured beta proteobacterium. Taxonomy (GTDB): domain Bacteria; phylum Pseudomonadota; class Gammaproteobacteria; order Burkholderiales; family Methylophilaceae; genus CAVVYJ01. The sequence continues at coordinate 4,252 of CAVVYJ010000003.1, read as the reverse complement.
CTTCTGAAGTTCGCCCATACAACTTGGCAACACAAGAGCGTATCGTCCGCGGACGGATGCCAACGCTGGAAATTATCAATGAGCGCTTCGCACGTTTGCTACGCATTGGCTTATTCAATTTTTTAAGACGTGCAGTGGAAGTATCAGTAGGGCCTGTACGCATCTCAAAATATAGTGATTTTGTGCGCAACCTTGTAGTCCCTACTAATTTAAATTTAATCCACATGAAACCATTGCGCGGCACGGCCTTGATGGTGCTTGAGCCATCGCTTGCCTTCTTAATGGTGGATAACATGTTTGGCGGCGATGGTCGATTCCACACTCGCGTATCAGAGCTGGCCGGCCCTGACCGAGGCAGACCTTACCGCCGGCACGACCGAAGCCTTCGCGGGCGCTGCTGGGCCTGGCGGTGATCGACAACCCCGGCGGACCGTTGGGAGCAGGGCGTGCGGCGGCAGTCGTGGCGCCCGGGCCGCGCGAGGCGCTGACGGTCGGCGACGTGCGCGTGGATTATGAAGTGCGGCAGGGAGGCGACGCGCAACCCGAGTCGATCGCGGCCGCGCAGCTCGCCGACGATCAGACCGTCGCCGCGCTGCCTCCGCGGCCGGAAATCGACGCGCGAGACGTGTTCGAACCGCTGGAACTGGCGTGGGTTCTTTCCTTCCGCGTGGGGGCCGACCTATTCACGGTGCGTCACGACCTGGGGAGGCGCACGGCGGGCTTCGGGCCATGGAGCGCCGTCGGGCCGTTCCCGCACGATGCGGCGCGGCCGTTGGAGGGACAGGTCTTTGCGCCGGAAGTGGGGACGCTGGACTGGGCCGCCGGCTATGAGAGTCCCGGCGGGCCGCTGACGTGGCAACGCGTGAGGATGACGCCCGAGGGGACGATTCCGCTGGCCGGCGCGCCGGAACCGGCCGCCGACGCGGACGATTCGACGCGACAGGACGGCACTGAGGCCGATGCCGGCGAAGGCGACGCGGGCGCGCAAGACGGCGCGGAGGATACCGGCGCGATCGTCTACGCCGCCACCGACTTTCAGGTGCGGGAAGCGTGTGAGGCGGAATTCGCCTTCCGCGCGACCGCCAGCCCGGGGCTTGTTGCCTGGCTCAACGGCCGCAGGATCGTCACGCGCGAGGGCCCGCGCGGGCCGACCGATCCGCCCGACACGGCGCGCGTCCGCCTGGAGCCCGGCCGTCAGACGCTCCTGCTCAAGCTCGTGCGCCGCGCGCCGCAGGATCAGCTTCTTCGCCGGCATCCGTCGCGTCGATTCGGACCTCGTGCAGTAATTCCGGCGTTCTGTTTGAAAGACCCCGGCGGATTGTGCATAATCCGGGCGAGCGGACGAACGGGCGACCGTCCCGCCGCCGCAAGCACAATTCGCGCAAGGGTGGATAACCATGCAATTCGAAACGACGCCGCTCGCCGGGCTTTGGATCGTCAAACCGAAAGTCTTCGAGGATCCGCGCGGTTTCTTCTTCGAGAGCTATAACGCCGAGGAGTTTCAGGCGCATGGGTTCGACCTGAACTGGGTGCAGGACAATCACGCCCGCTCGACGCACGGCACGGTGCGCGGCCTGCATTTTCAGCGCGGCCGAGGGCCAGGCCAAACTGGTGCGCTGCGTGCGCGGGCGGATCTGGGACGTCGTGGTGGACATCCGGCCGGGCTCGCCGACCTATCGCCAGTGGTTCGGCCTGGAGCTGACCGAGGAGAATAAACTGATGCTGATGATCCCGGTCGGCTTCGCGCATGGCTACGCCGTGCTGAGCGACGAGGCCGAGTGCCTCTACAAATGCACGAACCTCTATGTTGCCGAGCTGGAATTCGGTTTCCAGTGGAACGATCCGGAGATGGGTCGGTGGCCGGTCAGAGCCGATCCTCTCCGAAACGCGACTTCGACGTCGCCGAGTTTCGACCGAGTGCATGCGGGTCGATACGCGAGGATGCCGAAAGGAAATCGATGAATTATCATGAAAAAAGGAATCATTCTGGCCGGCGGCGCGGGGTCGCGGCTCTATCCGCTGACGCTGGTCGCCAGCAAGCAGCTTCAGCCGGTCTACGACAAGCCGATGATCTATTATCCGCTGACCACGCTGATGCTGGCCGGCATCCGCGAGATCTGCATCATCTCCACGCCGCACGACCTGCCGCGCTTCGAGCCCTGCTGGGCGACGGCAGCCAGTGGGGCATTGCGCTTCACCTACCGCGAGCAGCCCGAGCCCAAGGGGATCGCCCAGGCGTTCCTGATCGCCGAGGATTTCATCGCCGGCGAGCCGGTCGCGCTGATCCTGGGCGACAACATCTTTTACGGCCGCTATGAATTCTGCGACATCTTTCCGCGAATTTCAAGCGCGGCGCGCACATCTTCGCCTACCGGGTCAAGGACCCCGAGCGCTACGGCGTGGTGGAGTTCGACGCCGCGGGCGCAGGCGTCTCAGATCGAGGAAAAACCGCGCCAGCCCAAGTGCCATTACGCCGTGCCGGGCCTTTATCTCTACGACGAAGAGGTGGTCGAGATCTGCAAGAACCTCAAGCCCTCGGCGCGCGGCGAGCTGGAAATCACCGACGTCAACCTGGACTACCTGCGCCGCGGCGACCTGCGCGTCTCGCATCATGGGCCGCGGCACCGCCTGGCTCGACACCGGCACCAGCACCAGCCTGCAGGAGGCCAGCAATTTCATCGCACATCATCGAGAAGCGCCAGGGCACCAAGGTCGGCTGCCCCGAGGAAGTGGCCCTGCGCAGGGGTTTCATCGACCTGGAGCAGTTCGAAAGGCTCTGACGCGCAGCATGCCCAACTGCGAATATAACGACTATCTGAAGGAAATCCTGTCGGAAGTTCCGCGAAGAACAAGCGAGTCGCAAACATGATTGAACCTATCATGATCCGCAATCGTTCTGGTGACCGGCGGCGCCGGCTTCATCGGCTCCAATTTCGTCCATTACCTGCTGCGCGAGCGCCCGGCGTGCGCGTCGTCAACTACGACGCGCTGACCTACGCCGGCAACCTGGAGAACCTCGCCGGCCTGGAAGCCGGCGGCCGCTACACGTTCGTCAAGGGCGACATCTGCGACGGCGCGACGCGTGCTGGACGTTGCTGCGCGAGCACGCCGTCGACACGATCATCCACTTCGCCGCCGAGTGCCACGTGGACCGCTCGATCCTGTCCGGGGCCGAGTTCGTGCGCACCAACGTCATGGGCACGCAGGCCCTGCTGGAGGCGGCGCTGCAGCGCCGGCGTCGCGCGCTTCGTCCAGGTCTCGACCGACGAGGTCTACGGCTCGCTGGGCGCGGACGGGCTGTTCACCGAGGAGACGCCGCTGGCGCCCAACAGCCCCTACTCGGCCTCCAAGGCCGGCGGCCGACCTGCTGTGCCGCGCCTATCACCACACCTTCGGCCTGCCGGTGGTCATCACGCGCTGCTCGAACAATTACGGCCCGTACCAGTTTCCCGAAAAGCTGATCCCGCTGATGATCATCAAGGCGCTGGCGGGCGAGGAGCTGCCGGTCTACGGCGACGGGCTGAACGTGCGCGACTGGATCCACGTCGAGGACCACTGCGCGGCGGTCCTGGCGGCCGCCGAGCGCGGCGCGCCCGGCGAGGTCTACAACATCGGCGCGAGCAACGAGTGGCCCAACATCGAGATCGTCAAGACGATCCTGAAGCTCGCTGGGCAAGCCCGAGAGCCTGATCCGCTACGTCAAGGACCGCCCCGGCCACGACCGCCGCTACGCGATCGATTCGAGCCAAGACCCAGCGCGAACTGGGCTGGGCGCCGGCGATGGAGTTCGGCGCAGGGCTGCGCGCAGACGGTCGCAGTGGTATCTGGAGCACGAGCCGTGGTGGCGCCGCGTGATGTCGGGCGAATACCAGAAATATTACGAAAAAAATTACTGACGCCAACAAAATATGAGAGGGAGAGGAATTCAGAATTGAGAATTCAGAATCCAGAATCGCGAATTGAAAGAAACAACCGCGTAGCGGTTCGATCTCCAAGCCGTGGGTAGCGGACCCGTATGTCGCGTGAGGATATCCACGGTTACGGGCAACAAACCCAGAACCGCGTCAGCGGTTTGATCATTGCCAGCCCCCGCGTGTTACTCGGCGCTCTTACGGTTGATAATGAATGATCGAACCGCTACGCGGTTCCGATTTCGCGCCTTCGAACCGGGGGTTGGAATACCAACCCCCGGCTTGGAGATCGAACCGCTCACGCGGTTCAAAAAGACTCGTTCAATCGCCAACTCCCACAA